>NZ_BAAARJ010000001.1:0-572466 GCF_039532135.1 Streptomyces axinellae | reverse complement strand
AAAGGAAGGGACTTTTTCAAAGGAACCTCAACCCACCGGAAACCCGGCAGATCGGGGTATCAACATATCTGGCGTTGACTTTTGGCACGCTGTTGAGTTCTCAAGGAACGGACGCTTCCTTCGAAACCATCTCACCGGCTTCTCCGGGCGCTTCCCTTTCGGTGTCTCCAACTCTACCACTTCGATTTCCCTGCTCCGAATTCGGGGTGCGAGCGAACGCAATCCGTCAACGGAGCGAAATCGAAAGGAGATTGGATGCCGCCCTCGCCATCGGCGCCGGGCAGGGGTACGACCGTACAGGCCGGGTCGTGGGGAGGCAAATCGGTTCTGCGTCCTGCTTCCCCGCTCGGTGCGGGGTCGGGAGGGCGGGTTGGGGGTGGGCGGCGCGCCCGTGCACTCGTGCGGAACCCTCTGTTCCTATGACTTACGCTTCTGACCGGTGCGCCGTCCGTAGAGGTAGCGACGGCGGCTGATCGAAACTCCGCTCCCTGGGAGGCCACCCACATGACCACCGTGACGTCCCCTTTGGCCGGACGTGCCATTGGCTTGACCGCTGTGCCCGACCCGGTGTTCTCCGGAGCGATGGTGGGGCCCGGCACCGCCATCGACCCCGTGAGGGAGAAGACCGAGGCGGTGGCGCCTGTGGACGGGATCGTCGTCTCCCTGCATCCGCACGCGTTCGTCGTCGTCGACTCGGACGGGCACGGGGTGCTGACGCACCTGGGGATCGACACCGTGCAGTTGAACGGCGAGGGTTTCGAGCTGCTGGTGGCCAAGGGCGACACCGTGACCCGCGGCCAGTCCATGGTCCGCTGGGACCCGGCGGCCGTGGAGGCGGCGGGAAAGTCGCCGGTTTCTCCGGTCATCGCGCTGGAGGCCACCGCCGAATCGCTCAGCGGGCTGGTGGACGAGGGCGAGATCGAGGCGGGACAGCCGCTCTTCGGCTGGAGTTGACGCACGGGCCCGGCTTGTTCCCTTCCTTATTTCTTTATCTTTCTCGTGCCGCGCGGGAGCCAACGGGCCTCGCGGATGTACGGGCCGGGCAGAACCACCGCGGGGGCCTCGGGGCCGCCGCTTGACCGGAGACGGGTGAGATGGACACAACGCTTCGAGGCGTGGGTGTGAGCCACGGGGTGGCGATCGGCCAGGCTCGGCACATGGGTACCGCTGTGCTGGAGCCCCCGGCCGAGCAGATCGCCACCGAGGACGCACCGCGCGAGCAGCAGCGGGCGCGGCAGGCCGTCGATGCCGTGGCGGCCGACCTGATGGCGCGCGGGAATCTCGCCGGCGGCGAGGCCCAGGCCGTGCTGGAGGCGCAGGCCATGATGGCGCAGGATCCTGAGCTGATGGCCGATGTCGAGCGGCGGATCGCCGTCGGGAGCACGGCCGAGCGAGGGGTCTATGACGCGTTCGCCGCCTATCGGGCGCTGCTCTCGCAGGCCGGGGACTACCTGGCGGGCCGGGTGGCCGACCTGGACGATGTGCGGAACCGTATCGTCGCCCGGCTGCTGGGCGTTCCGATGCCGGGGGTCCCGGACAGCGACGAGCCGTACGTGCTGATCGCGCGGGACCTGGCGCCGGCGGACACGGCGCTGCTGGACCCGGCTCTGGTGCTCGGGTTCGTGACCGAGGAGGGCGGGCCGACCAGTCACAGCGCGATTCTCGCGCGTGCGCTGGGGGTTCCGGCCGTGGTGGCGCTGCCGGGTGCGGGCGGGCTGGCCGAGGGCACGGTAGTGGCTGTGGACGGCAGCACCGGCGAGGTCGCCGTGAACCCGACCGAGGCGGAGCGTGAGGCGCTGGCGCGGGATGCCGAGGAGCGCAAGGCGGCCATCGAGTCGGCGACCGGGCCCGGTGCCACGTCGGACGGGCACAAGGTGCCGCTCCTGGCGAACGTGGGCGGTCCCGCGGACGTGCCCGCCGCCGTGGAGGCGGGGGCCGAGGGGGTGGGGCTCTTCCGAACGGAGTTCCTGTTCCTGGACGACAGTGAGCGGGCGCCGTCGGAGGCCAAGCAGGTCGAGGCGTACCGGCAGGTGCTGGAAGCCTTCCCCGAGGGGCGGGTTGTCGTACGTGTGCTGGATGCGGGTGCGGACAAGCCGCTGGAGTTCCTGACCCCTGCCGACGAGCCGAATCCGGCTCTGGGTGTGCGGGGTCTGCGGACGCTGCTGGATCATCCCGAGGTGCTGCGGGGCCAGTTGAGCGCGCTGGCGAAGGCTGCCGAGGGGCTGCCCGTCTACCTTGAGGTCATGGCGCCCATGGTGGCGGACAGGACCGACGCGAAGGCGTTCGCCGACGCGTGCCGGGAGGCGGGGCTGCACGCGAAGTTCGGGGCGATGGTGGAGATTCCGTCGGCCGCGCTGCGGGCGCGTTCGGTGCTCCAGGAGGTGGAGTTCCTGTCGTTGGGCACCAACGACCTGGCGCAGTACACGTTCGCCGCCGACCGTCAGGTGGGCGCGGTCTCCCGGCTTCAGGACCCGTGGCAGCCCGCGCTGCTGGATCTGGTGGCCGTTTCGGCCGAGGCGGCCAAGGCCGAGGGCAAGAGCTGCGGGGTGTGCGGTGAGGCCGCGGCGGATCCGCTGCTGGCCTGTGTGCTGACCGGGCTCGGGGTGACCAGCTTGTCGATGGGGTCCTCGGCGATTCCGATCGTGCGGGCGCAGTTGGCGAAGCACACGCTGGCGCAGTGCGAGCGGGCGGCTGCGGCGGCACGGGCCGCGGATACGGGGCCGGATGCTCGGGCCGCCGCTCAGGCGGTGCTGTCCGGGGAGTGAGCTTCCGGGGGGCGAGGTCCGTTGCCGACCCCCCGGTCCGCCGTGGTTTCTCGCGCAGTTCCCCGCGCCCCTGACAGGGGCGCGGGGAACTTTTCGTCATGCGCGCTCGGTCGCCAGGCCCGCGTAGAAGTCGAGCAGGCCGGGATTGTCGACGGAGCCGGGGTTGACGGCCTTCTCCATTGCGGTGCCTTGGAGGAGTCGTTTGACCGGGACTTCGAGGCGCTTGCCGGTGAGGGTGTGGGGGACGGCCGGGATCTCGATGATCTCGTCGGGCACGTGGCGGGGCGAGAGGCTGTGCCGGATGGTCTGCTTGACGCGGGCGCGCAGGCCGTCGTCGAGGACGGCGCCCTCGGCGAGGTGGACGAACAGCGGCATCCAGTAGCCGCCGTCGGAGGTTTCGACGCCGATGACGAGGGATTCCCGGATTTCGGGGAGGCGTTCGACGGCCTCGTAGATGTCGGCGGATCCCATGCGCACGCCCTGCCGGTTGAGGGTGGAGTCGGAGCGGCCGTGAATGATGACGGTGTTGCGGCTGGTGAGGGTGATCCAGTCGCCGTGGCGCCAGACGCCGGGGTACATGTCGAAGTAGCTGTCGTGGTAGCGGGATCCGTCCGGGTCGTTCCAGAAGCGGACCGGCATGGAGGGCATGGGCTGGGTGACGACCAGTTCGCCGACCTCGTCGGTGAGGGGCTTGCCGTGTGGGTCCCATGCCTGGAGGTCCACGGCGAGGGAGGGGGCCTGAAGCTCTCCGGTGTGGACGGGGAGGGTGGGGACGGCGCCGGCGAAGCAGCTGCACACGTCGGTGCCGCCGCTGACGGAGGCGATCCACATGTCTTCGGACACTTCGTCGTGGATCCATCGGAAGCCGTCGGGCGGGAGCGGGGAGCCGGTGGTGGCGACGCATGTGACCTGGGCGAGGTCGAAGTCGCGGCCGGGGTGGAGGCCGGCTTTGCGGCAGGCCATGACGTAGGCGGCGGAGGTGCCGTAGACGGTGGTGCCGGTGCTCTCGACGACGCGCCACTGGGCAGAGGTGTCGGGGTATCCGGGGCTGCCGTCGTAGGTGACGACGGTCGCACCGGTGAGGAGCCCCGAGATGAGGAGGTTCCACATCATCCAGCCGGTGGAGGTGTACCAGAAGAAGCGGTCGCCGGGGCCGATGTCGTTGTGGAGGGTGAGCTGCTTGAGGTGTTCGATCAGGATGCCGCCCTGGGACTGGACGATGGCCTTGGGCAGCCCGGTCGTACCGGAGGAGTAGAGGACCCACAGCGGATGGCCGAAGGGGACTTGTTCGAAGCGGGGTTCGGTCTCGCCCGTGGTGAGGTCCGCCCACTCCAGTGCGCCCTCGGGTGCGGGGGTGCCCAGCAGCGGGACGTGGACGACGGCGCGGAGGGTGGGCAGTTCGGCACGGAGTTCGCTGACGGTCTCGCGCCGGTCGTGTTCCTTGCCGCCGTAGCGGTAGCCGTCAACAGTGAACAGGACGACGGGCTCGACCTGCTGGAAGCGGTCCAGGACGCTGCGGGCGCCGAAGTCGGGGGCGCAGGAGGTCCACACGGCGCCGACGGCGGCGGTGGCCAGCAGGGCGGCGGCAGCCTGGGGGATGTTGGGGAGGTAGCCGCTGACCCGGTCACCGGGGCGTACCCCGAGACGGCGCAGCGCTTCGGCGAGCGAGGCGACCTGGGAGCGCAGCTCGGCCCAGGTGACGTGAGTGGGCCGGTGGGATTCGTCGACGTGGAGGATGGCGGGCTGGTCTGCGTGGGCCGGGTCGTCGGCGGTGCGCAGCGCGTGCTCGGCGTAGTTGAGGGTGGCGCCGGGGAACCAGGTGGCTCCGGGCATGGCGCTGTCGGCCAGTACGGTCTCGTAGGGGGTGGTGAACCGGATGCCGGACCACTGCGCGAAGGCGCCCCAGAAGGTGGCCAGTTCCCGGGTGGACCAGCGGTGCAGTGCCCTGTATGAGGCGACCGGATTGCCCGGGTCCGGTGCCGGGGCGCCGTGGTGCCGGGCCGCCCAGGTCTGGAAGCGGATCAGGCGGGTGGCGGCGAAGCCGGCGGGGTCGGGGCGCCAGAGGGCCTCGGGTCCGGCAGGGTGCGAGGTGCTGTCGGCTGGGGTCATTGCGGCTCCCTGGCTTGCTGTGCGCGGCTTCGCGCGTCGGCCTTCTCCCCCGCGCCGCTGTCCGGAGCCGGGGTTCCGGCCGGGTCAGGGCTGCGTGCGGGTTGGGCAGGACGATGCCACGTGATCATCTGTTGTGCCAGGGCGGGAATCACACCGTGCGGGTGCGGCGGATGTGGCGTGGCCAGGGGTGGCCTGCGGTGACCGGGGGGTGAACGACGGCTGAACAGCGCTGACGGGGCCCGTCGTCGATGGCAGGCTGAGCGGCATGGACGCGCGTGACCTGGTGCGGTCGGTAAGAGTGTTCGGTTCGGGCCAGGGGGTGCGGGCCCTGCGTTCGGCGTGGCGCGGACGGCGGCCGGACGCGGCCGGGCTGCCCCGGCAGCGGCCGGAGCGTGCCCGTACTCCGGGGGAGACGGTGGGGGCCGAGCAGGGGCCGGGCGGCGGGGTGATCCGGTTCGCGCGCTCGGAGTTGTACGTGCGGGTGACCGTGGGCGGGCCGGTGTTCCTCGGTTGGGACGGTGCCGGTCCCGAGCCGTCGTACGCGCTGGCGGGCGCGTGTCCCGATCCGGATCCCAGGGCCCGGCTGGAGCCGGACAAGGACGGCGGCTGGCGGGTGGTGTCCGAGCGCATGCTGGTGGTGGTCTCCCGGCGCGGCGGCGTGGAGGTACGGACGCCGGGCGGTGCGCTGTTGCGGCGGGATCTGCCACCCCGGTGGTGGGAGTGCGAGCAGGAGGCGCGCGCGCGTGAGGAGGCGCGACCGGCCGGGGAAGTCCGGGCGGCTGAGGGTGTCGGAGGCTCGGAGCGCGGGGGCGGTGAGGGGGCGGGGGGAGCAGGCGGTGAGGGTGGGTCGCGGTGGATGCAGCGCTCCGAACTGCCGCCGGATGCCCGGTTCTTCGGGCTGGGCGGCACTTCGGCCGGCCCCCGGCTGCGGGAGGGTGTCCACCGGCTCTGGAACGCGGGTCCCGGCTCTTCAGGGCCCGGCGACGATCCGCTCCACATCACGATGCCGGTGTTGTTGAGCGTGGTGGACGCGGGCACCTTGCTGGTCTTTCACGACAACTCCTGGGACGGCACGGTGTCCGTACGGGAGGGCTCGGAGGGGCTGGGCTCGGGGCACGACCGGCCCGCTCGCTGCGAGATACGGATGAGCGGGGGCCCGATGCGCTACTGGCTGGTGGCGGGCGCTCCCTCACGTGTGCTGCACGGCTGGGCGGCGCTGACGGGCGCGCCCGCGCTGCCGCCGCGCTGGGCGCTGGGGCATCAGCACGCGGGGCGGGGGCTGGGCGGCGAACGGGAAGTGCGCGGGGTGGCCGAGGGCTACCGCGGCAGGGGGCTGCCGCTGAGTGCGCTGCACCTGGATGCCGGCCACTACCGTGACCACCGTGTCTTCACGGTGGATGAGCGGCGCTTCCCGGATCTGCCCCGGCTGGCGGCGGAGCTGCGGGGCGACGGGGTGCGGCTGGTGTCACTCGTCGGCCCCGAGGTGAAGGCAGAGGCCGGGTACGCGGTGTACGACAGTGGGATGGCCGCCGACGTGTTCGTGCGGGATGCGCGCGGACGCGAGGTGATGGGGGCGACGGGGCCGGCCGACGCGGTCTTTCCGGACTTCACGGATCGGCGGGTGCGCAAGTGGTGGGGCGAGTTGTACGCGGAGCGGCTGGCGCAGGGGTTCGCCGGAGTGGGGCACGGCATGAACGGGCCCGCTGTGCGCTCCGGGTGCGCGGCGTGCTCGGCGCTCCGGATATTCTCCCCGTTCCGCCCGCCGGTGGACCGCGCGCTTCCGCTCTCGGCGCGGCACGCGCTGGAGGGGCGGGGCGGGGACCATCGGGAGGCGCACAACGTCTACGCGCTGGCGATGGCCAAGGCCGGTCACGCGGGGTTGCGGGAACTGCGGCCCGGGCAGCGGCCGTTCGTGTTCTCCGGTTCGGGCTGGGCGGGAATGCAGCGGTACGGCGGGACGTGGTCGGGGGAGGTGGCGACCGGCTGGGAGAGCCTGCGCGCCTCGCTGTCGCTCGTACTGGGGCTGGGGCTGTGCGGGGTGCCGTACTCGGGTCCGGACATCGGCGGGCGCGCGGAAGGGCCCTCCCCCGAGTTGTATCTGCGCTGGTTCCAACTGGGCGCGTATCTGCCGCTTTTCCGTACGCGTACGGCCATGGGGCCCGGGCCCGGGGAGCCGTGGGAGTTCGGCGCCGAGGTGTTGGAGGGCGCGCGTGCGGCGCTGGAGGAGCGGGAGCGGCTGATGCCCTACTTCGTGACGCTGGCTCAGTTGGCGCACCGTACGGGTGCTCCGTATGTGCGCCCGGTGTGGTGGCAGCACCCCAGGGACCGGGCGCTGCGCGACTGCGAGGACGCGTTCTTGCTGGGGGACGCGCTGCTGGTGGCGCCGGTGCTGGAGCCGGGGGCCCGGACGCGTGAGGTGCGGCTGCCGAGCGGACGCTGGTACGACACGGCGACGGGGCGGGCCTACGAGGGCCCGCGTACGGTTCGGCTGGCCGCGCCCCGCGGGCGGATTCCGGTGCTGGCCAGGGCGGGCGCGGCGGTGCCGGTGCGGGGCGCGGGCGGGGAGACGGAGCTGGAGGTGTGGCCGCCGGCTCCGGGACGTACGGGCAGCGGGCTGGTGATTCCCGACCCGGGCGAGGGGTGGGACCGCCCGGAGGCGGAGCGGTTCACGGTGCGGGGCACGCGGGATGGCGGGGTCGTGGTGGAGCGCGAGGACCGGGGCGCCGTGGGGTACGCGGTCCGGGTGCGGACAGTGTGCGAGGGCTGACCGGGTACCTGGGGGCGAAGGGGCCGAAGGAGCGCGTGGCGGGTGAAGGCGGGCGCGGGGGCCGGTGGTTGCGCCCCCGCGCCCGGTGTCAGGGCTTGCGGGCGAGTCCGCCGTGCACGGCGATCTCCGGGGGCTCGCCGAACGGGAGCGCTTCGGGGCGCCAGCGGGGGCAGGAGGTGACGCCCGGCTCCAGCAGTTCCAAGCCCTCGAAGAAGCCCGTGATCTGCTCGGGGGTGCGCGGAGTGTAGGGAACGGCGCCGCTGTTCGCGTTGAAGCGGCGGATGGCCTCGACATAGTCGGGGTCGGTGGTACTGCCGTCGTTGAGCGCCAGGTAGCTGCCGGAGGGCAGCGCGTCGAGCAGGCGTACGGTTACCGCACGGGCCTCGTCGTAGTCGCTGACCAGGCCGAGGATGCCCATCAGCATCAGGCCGACGGGGCGGCTCAGATCAAGGGTCTCGGCGCAGGCGGTCAAGATCGCGTCGGGGTCGCGCACGTCGGCGTGCAGGTAGCTGGTGGCGCCCTGCGGGGTGCTGGTCAGCAGGGCCTGCGCGTGGGCGAGTACCAGCGGGTCGTTGTCCACGTAGACGATCCGGGACTCGGGCGCCACCCGCTGGGCGATCTCGTGGGTGTTGTCGACGGTGGGCAGGCCCGTACCGATGTCCAGGTACTGCCGGATGCCCGCCTCGTGGCCGAGATGCCGCACGACCCGGCCGGTGAAGGCGCGGGAGTGGCGGGTGATGTCGACCATGCCGGGGAAGACCTCGCACACCTTGTCGCCGGCCGCGCGGTCCACGGCGTAGTGGTCCTTGCCGCCCAGGAGGTAGTTCCAGATGCGCGCGGAGTGCGGGATCGAGGTGTCGATCTCTGTCTGCCGGGGCTCCGTGCGTTCTGTCATGGCGGGCTCTCCTTGTCGAGGGCTGCTGGTGCGCCGGTTCCCGCTTCGCGGGTGTGTGCGGGTGTGGCGCCCAACGTAGCGGCACCGGGCCGGGCTCGCGCGGCCTGCCCCCGGGCGCGGGCGGTCAGTGGTGGGCGGGGAGGGAGCGCGGGGAGACGGGGAAGTCGAAATAGGTGTCGGGGAAGGTCTCCGGCTTGTGGGTGAAGTGCCACCACTCCTCGGGCAGATTGGTGAAGCCGCCGCGCTCCAGGGTCTCCTTGAGGAGCAGGCGGTTGGCGCGCTGGGTGCCGGTGATGCGGGGGTCGTCGGTGTGGGAGAGGGTGTCGAAGCAGTCGAAGCCGGTGCCGGCGTCCACCGAGTTGTCGGGGAAGCGTTCGGCCTTGGGCGCGTAGCAGGGGACGAGGGGCTCACCGGGCCGGTAGGGGCGGGTGGGGGCGGCGGGGAGCCTGGCGAGGGTGATGTCCACGGTGCTGCCGCGGCTGTGGCCGGACTTCTCGGAGATGTAGCCGTCCGCGAAGAGCCGGTTCTTCTCCACCTGGGGGTAGAACTCGCCCTTCATCTTCTCGTCGTCCAGGTCCTCGGCCCAGCGGACGAAGTGGTCCACGGCGCGCTGGGGGCGGTAGCAGTCGTAGACCTTGAGGGTGTAGCCGCGCTTGAGGAGGGAGCGCTGTGCGCGGGCGAGGGCCTTGGCGGTGTCCTTGGTGACGATGCACATCGGGCGCTCGTAGCCGTCGATCGGCGTGCCGACGAAATTGTGCGGGGTGTAGTAGCGGATCTCCTGCCGGATGGTCGGCGCGATGTCCCGCAGGGCCACGAACTCCTCGGGGGCCTGGTCGCGGTGAGCGCGCGGCGGGCCCGCTGGGGTCGCCGAGGCCGTCCGGGGTGCCGGGTCCGGAGGGGCGGTGTGGGCCGAGGCGGGCGCCGTCGCGAGGGAGAGGAGGGCGAGCGCGAGGGCCGAGGCGTGGAAGGCGGAGCGGATGTGTCTCATGGTCCCCTCCTCTACCAGGGAATGGGGGGCGGGGAAAAGACGAACGGTGGCACAGGACCACCCCCGTCGGCCCCGCGCCACCGTTCTTGTTCTGAGTGGACGCGGGTCCCCCCGCACCGGTTCGGAAGATCCGCAGGGCGTACGTGCGTGTGAGTATCTGGTGACATCCCCGTGACAGTCGGAACGCGCACGTGTCAGACTTCCTGACGACCCGTCAGTTCTCAGGTCCGGGAGGGGCTGTGCCGCGCACTCATGCGCCCGCCGTGGAGGGCTGGTTCACCGCGGAGGGAGCGGCGTTCACACTGCTGGGCACACGGTGCCGGGCCTGCGCCTCGGTCTTCTTCCCGCGCGAGGACCTCACGTGCCGCAACCCCGGCTGCGGCAGCGAGGACCTTGTGGAGGTGCCGCTCTCCCGCCGGGGCCGCCTCTGGTCCTTCACCGACGCGCGCTACCGTCCGCCCGCGCCCTACCTCTCGGACCCCGGCAGCGCGTGGGAACCGTTCGTGCTGCTCGCCGTTGAGCTGGCGGCCGAGCGGCTGGTCGTACTCGGCCAGGCGCCGCCCGGCACCACCACCGGTCAGCTCACGGTGGGCATGGCGGCCGAACTGGTGCCCGGTGTGCTGCGGGAGACCGGTGGCGACGGCCGGACCTTGGCGACCTGGAACTGGCGGCCCCTCCCGGCGGACGAGAGCGGGACGCGGCCGTGAGCGGCGACGTCGCGGTCCTCGGCGCGGGGATGCACCCGTGGGGCAAGTGGGGGCATCCCTTCACCGCGTACGGCGTGAAGGCGGCGCGCGAAGCACTCGCGGACGCCGGACTCCAGTGGCGGGACGTCGGCTCGGTCGTGGGCGCCGCCACCGTGCGCGGCGGCTATCCCGGCTATGTGGCGGGGGCGACGTTCGCCCGCGCGCTGGGCTGGCAGGGCGCGCGGGTCACCAGCGTGTACGCGGCCTGCGCCTCGGGGGCGCAGGCCATCGGTACGGCACGGGCGCAGATCCTGGCAGGACTGGCGGATGTGGTGCTGGTGGTGGGCGCGGACTCGGCACCCAAGGGCTTCTTCCGGCCTGCCGGGGGCGAACGGCCCGAGGACCCCGACTGGCTGCGCTTCCGGCTGCTGGGCGCGACCAACCCCGCGTATTTCGGGCTGTACGCGCGCCGCCGGATGGCGCTGCACGGCGATACGCCGGAGGATTTCGCGCACGTCAAGGTGAAGAACGCGCGGGCCGGCGCCCTCAATCCGTACGCCCGCTACCGCAAGGAGGTGAGCGCCGAGGAGGTCGCCGCTTCGGCGGTGGTCGCCGACCCGCTGCGACTCCTGGACATCTGTGCGACCTCCGACGGTGGGGCCGCACTGGTGCTGGCAGGCATGGACTTCGCCCGGCGGCACGCCCCCACGAGCCCGCTGGTGCGCCTGCGCGCGGTCTCCACCGTCACCCCTTCCTACCCGAACACCGTGCTGGACCTGCCGGACATCGCGACCGACTCCGCGGCCGGGGTGCCGGCCGGTGAGCGCTCCTTCCGCGCGTCGATCGCGCACAGCGCCTACGAGGAGGCCGGGCTCGGGCCCGGTGACATGAGCCTCGCGGAGGTCTACGACCTGTCCACCGCGCTGGAGCTTCAGTGGTATGAGGACCTGGGGCTGGCGGCACCCGGCGAGGGTGCGCAGCTCCTGCGGACGAGGGCCACCTCACTGGGCGGCCGGATCCCGGTGAACACGAGCGGCGGACTGGCCTCCTTCGGCGAGGCGGTTCCCGCGCAGGCCATCGCCCAGGTGTGCGAGCTCACCCGGCAGCTGAGGGGGCAGGCGGGGGAACGGCAGGTTCCGCAGGCGGGGGCCGGGATCGCCGCGAACCAGGGGCTGTTCGGGCACGGCTCGGCCGTGGTCGCCGTCCGCTGAACCCGCGCGCCCGGTTGTGTCCCCGGCCTTGACGACCCCGCGGGCCGGCTGAACACTGCCGTCACACTCGTCGCGGAACGCCGGTTCCCCGGCCTCCGGCGTACCGGTGGCGGGCCCGCTGTTCGGCGGAGTGCCGGGCGCGCTGATCTGCGAGGCCGCCGTGTGATGCCGCACTCTGATAACGCCGTCCTTACCCACTTACTGAGGGGTCGTCAAGCATGACGGACACATACGTCGCATCCATCGACCAGGGCACCACCTCCAGCCGCTGCATCATCTTCGACCAGCACGGCGCCATCGTCGCCGTCGATCAGCGCGAGCACCGCCAGATCTTCCCCAAGCCCGGCTGGGTGGAGCACGACGCCACCGAGATCTGGTCGAAGGTGCAGGGCGTGGTCGCCGGGGCGCTGGCCGGTGCGGGGCTGCGGGCCGACGAGCTCAGTGCCGTCGGCATCACCAACCAGCGCGAGACGACGGTGCTGTGGGACCGGGCGACCGGTGCGCCCGTGCACAACGCCGTCGTCTGGCAGGACACCCGCACCTCGGCGCTGTGCACGGAGCTGGGCGGGGAGGACGGCCAAGACCGCTTCCGCGACCGCACCGGACTGCCGCTGGCCAGCTATTTCGCGGGGCCCAAGGTGGCCTGGCTGCTGGAGAACGTGCCGGGGCTGCGGCAGCGGGCGGTGAACGGCGAGATCGCGTTCGGCACGATCGACTCCTGGCTGATCTGGAACCTGACCGGCGGCACCGACGGCGGCGCGCACGTCACCGATGTGACCAACGCGTCCCGCACGATGCTGATGAACCTGGAGTCGCTGGAGTGGGACCAGAGCGTGCTGGACGCGATGGGCATCCCGGCGGCGGTGCTGCCGGAGATCAAGTCGTCCTCGGAGGTCTACGGCACGGCCGTCGGGGTCCTGGCCGGCGTGCCGGTCGCCTCGGCCCTCGGCGACCAGCAGGCGGCGGTCTTCGGGCAGACGTGCTACCGGGTGGGCGAGGCCAAGAACACCTACGGCACCGGCTCCTTCCTGCTGCTCAACACCGGCAACCGCCCGGTGCCCAGCAAGAACGGACTGCTGACGACGATGGGCTACCGGCTGGGGAACGAGGCGCCCGTCTACTGCCTGGAGGGCTCCATCGCCATCACCGGCGCCCTGGTGCAGTGGTTCAGGGACCAGCTCGGCATCATCGGCGACGCCTCCGAGATCGAACCGCTGGCCGCGAGCGTCGAGGACAACGGCGGCGCCTACATCGTCCCGGCCTTCTCCGGCCTGTTCGCGCCCTACTGGCGCTCGGACGCGCGCGGTGTCGTCACCGGCCTGACCCGCTACGTCACCAAGGCGCACCTGGCCCGCGCCGTGCTGGAGGCGACCAGCTGGCAGACGCGTGAGGTGGTGGACGCGATGTACCAGGACTCGGGCGTGGAGATCACCACGCTCAAGGTGGACGGCGGCATGACCGCGAACGGGCTGCTGATGCAGCATCAGGCGGACGTGCTGGGTGTGCCGGTGATCCGTCCCGTGGTCTCCGAAACGACCTGCCTGGGAGCCGCCTACGCCGCGGGCCTGGCCACCGGGGTGTGGTCGAGCCTGGATGAGCTGCGCGCGCACTGGAAGCGGGATGCCGAATGGACTCCGCGGATGGGCGCGGAGGAGCGCGACAGGGAGTTCGCCAACTGGCACAAGGCGGTCGAGCGCAGCTTCGGCTGGCACCAGGAGGACGCGGGCTAGCCGCGCCCCCGCGGCCCGGCCCGTACCCAGCGGGCCCGGCCCGCCCGTGCCCCTGATCCGGGCACGGGCGGGTCAGGTGCGGGCGCGGGTGCGCTCCACCGCCTGGGTGGCGGCCGTCGTCCGGGCCGAAGCGCGCAGGGCGTGTTCGACGACCGAGATCAGCACGTCCCGCGAGGACTCGCGCGAGCGCGCGTCGCACAGCATGACCGGTACCTCGCCGTCCAGGTCCAGCGCTTCGCGGACCGTCTCGATGGGGTAACGCATGGCGTCGTCGAAGCAGTTGACGGCCACGGTGAAGGGGATGCCGCGCCGCTCGAAGTAGTCGATGGCCGCGAAGCTCTTCTCCAGCCGTCTGGTGTCGGCCAGGACGACGGCACCGAGGGACCCTTGCGCCAGTTCGTCCCACAGGAACCAGAACCGGTCCTGGCCGGGGGTGCCGAAGAGGTAGAGCACCAGTTCGTCGTGGATGGTGATGCGGCCGAAGTCCATGGCCACCGTGGTCGTCGACTTCGACTCCACCCCGTCGGTCCTGTCCACCGGCCGGCCCGCCTCGCTGAGGGTCTCCTCGGTGCGCAGCGGTCTGATCTCGCTGACCGCTCCCACGAGGGTCGTCTTGCCGACCCCGAAGCCGCCCGCGACCAGGATCTTCAGTGTGACCGGCTCGACGGGTGCGGCCTTGCCGCCCCGTTTAGAGCGCCCGAAGACCATTGATCACCTCTCTCAGGATGCTCTCGTCCGGCAGTTCCGCCGGAGGAACGGGACGGGTCACGCGCACCAGCTCGGCCTCCATCAGGTCGCCGATCAGGACGCGTACGACTCCGACCGGCAGGTCGAGTTCGGCGGCCAGTTCGGCGACCGAGAGGGCGGAGCGGCGGCAGAGCGTGACGATCTCGACGTGCTCGGGGGCGAGCGTGCGGTCCGCCAGCGGGTCTTCCTCCACGGCGTCGCGAATCGCGCCGTCCGCCGGGGCGCGCCGGGTGCTGTCGGCGATCACGAGGGCGATGAGGTCGAGTTGTGCCTCCTCGGCACTGCTGCGCGTACGACCGCGCGTCATCGCGTACGGCCGCACCACGGGTCCCGCCGCATCGTCGAACCATCGGTCCGTCATGGCCAGCGCCCGTCCCCTCGCTTCCTCATCCTTCGTCCCCCGGCGACCCCGGCTCGTGCTGTCAGTCGGTACGGGCGGTATCACTGTCCTGGGCCGGTGCGGTGCGCGGCGCGGTGCCCAGGTGCACACCTACACGCTTGACCAGCAGCGTCATCTCGTAGGCGACCAGACCCACGTCCGAATCGGCCTCGGAGAGCACGGCCAGGCAGCTGCCGTCGCCCGCGGCGGTGACGAAGAGGAACGCCTCTTCCAGCTCGACGACGGTCTGACGGACGTCTCCGGCCTCGAAGTGGCGGCCCACGCCCTTGGCCAGGCTGTGGAAACCGGAAGCGACAGCCGCCAGATGCTCGCTGTCCTCCCTGCTGAGCCCTTCCGAGGCACCCCGGGCGAGGCCGTCCCCGGAGAGGACGAGCGCCTTGCGGATGCTGCCGACGCGCTCGACCAGTTCGTCGAGCAGCCAGTTGAGTTCGCCGCCCGTGGCATGGTGCGCTGCGGCGTTCGGTGCGGTCATCGACCGTCCCCCTCCGGTGTTGTTCCCTGTGCCGGCTCCCCCGCCGCGTCCCCCGACGGGTCGGGGGCGCTGCTGGGTGCGTCGTCGGCGCGGTGTGCGTCATTCGCGCTGTGCGGGCCGTTGGCGCCGTGCGCGTCGTGTTCGTGGTGGTGCCTGCCGGGTGCGGCCTTGTGCCGGGTGTCCGTGCGTCCGGCGTCCTCCAGCTCCTCGTTGTGCCGCCTGCCGCGCTCCCAGCCGCGCTGGAGGGAGGCCATTTTGCTGCGTACCTCTTCGGCGTCGCGCTCGGCCGGGCCGACCGCCGGGGTGGCCCGCGGCCCCTTTCCGGGGGCGGGCCCGGGGCCGGCGTTGTCCGGAGCCGGTGAGTCGGACCTGAGCTGCGGTGCGAGGCTGGCCTGCCGGACGCGGCGCGGCAGCCCGCCGGTGTTCGCCGACCCCTCGGAGGAGGCCCCGGGGCGGGGGGCGGACGCGGCATCGGGGGTGCCGGCGGGAGCCCGGGTCTCCTCGGCCGGCGCGGGGGTCGGCGCGGGTGCGGGCTTGCGACGGCGGGGCAGCCGAGTCGTGCCGTTCTCCTCGCTGTCGGTGGCCGCGCCCGTGTTCCGGTCGCCGTCCCGGTCGCACTCCCCGCTCCGCTTCTGGCCGCCGAGGGCCTGGCGGGCGCCGTCCACCGGGCGGCCGTGGTCGGAGACCAGTACCGGTGCACCCGGACGCCTGCGCGGCAGCGGTGCGGGCCCCTGCGACGAGGCGGGTTCGTCCGGTAGGCCCGGCTCTCCGGTGCGGCGGCCGGTACGAGTCCCACCCCGGGAGGGCCCGCGGGAGGCGGGGCCCGTCTCGTCCCGTGCCTGCTGGTGCTGCTCGCCGTTGGGTGCGGCCGGTGCCGTCGAGCCGCCGCGCTCCCGCCTGCGGAGGGGCCTGCCGCCGGTGCCGCGCGCTTCGGGAGCGTCGAGCGGGGCCTCCAGTTCGACGGGGCCGTCGAGCGGGCGCCGCTCACGGCCGCCCTCCAGCAGCGGGACGGTCGGCTGGGAGAGCGGATCCGCCGCCTCCCCCCGCTCTGCCCCAGGTCTGGGGCCGTGCGGCTCGGCATCGCCCCCGCGGCGGCGGGGTCCGCTCCCGGTGGCGGGGCTGCGCCCGGCGGCCACCTCGTTGTCCCTGCCCGGCGTCTCGGTGAGAACGGCGCCGGGGATGAGGACGACGGCCGTGGTGCCGCCGTAGGGCGAGGGCTGGAGCGAGACACGGACGCCCTGGCGCTGGGCGAGCCGGGAGACGACGAACAGGCCGAGCCGGTCGGTGTCGGACAGTTCGAATTCGGGGGTCTCGGCGAGCCTCAGATTGGCGTCCAGCAGCGCCTCGGCTGTCATGCCCAGGCCCCGGTCGTGGATCTCCAGGGTGAAGCCGTTGACCACGCGCTCGCCCAGCACCTGCACGGCGGTGTGCGGCGGCGAGAACACCGTGGCGTTCTCCAGCAGTTCGGCGATCAGATGCGTCAGGTCCGCCACCGCTCCGCCGTCCACGGCCAGCCGGGGCAGGCGCCGCACCTCGATGCGCTCGTAGTCCTCCACCTCGGAGACGGCCGCGCGGACGACGTCCATGAGCTGTACGGGCTTGCGCCACTGCCGGGCGGGTGCGGCACCCGAGAGGATGACCAGGCCCTCGGCGTGGCGGCGCATGCGGGTGGTGAGGTGGTCGATGCGGAAGAGGTCGGCCAGCTCGTCCGAGTCCTCGGTGCGGCGCTCCATGGCGTCCAGGAGGGTCAGCTGACGGTGCAGCAGGACCTGGTTGCGGCGGGCGAGGTTGACGAAGACCTCGGAGACGCCGCGCCGCATGTCGGCCTGTTTGACGGCGGCCTCGACAGCGGCCCGCTGGAGGGTGTTGAGCGCCTGGCCGACCTGGCCCATCTCATCCGGCGGGTAGTTCAGGCGGGGCGATTCCGTCTCGACGTCCACCTGATCGCCCGCGGCGAGGCGGCGCATCATGCTGGGAAGGCGCACCCCGGCGGACTCATTGGCCTCCTTGCGGAGGACGTTCAAGTCGCGTATGAGCCCGCGTCCGACGCGGAAGGAGATCACGAGCGAGGCCAGGACGGCGAGGAAGCCGAGGACTCCGGCGGCGGCGGCCTGGATGAGCACCCGGGTGGCGACGGGAGCGATGCGCTCGTCGTAGCGGTCCTGGGCCTTCTTCCCCAGCCGGTCGAGGTCGTCCAGCGCGGTGTTCATGGCCGAGTGCCAGCGCTCGGGGCTGACCGGCCCCGTGGAACTGCGCGGTCCGGCGGCGATGACGGCGTCCTCGTAACTGCGCAGGGTGCGGCCGTCGGTGCCGTCCCAGTAGTCCTCGAAGAGCTGCCGGTCGGCGGCGGGCAGCGCGGACAGATTCGTCTGGTAGGTGATGTTGCGCTCGGCCACGCGGTCGGACAGCGCACGCTGGTCGCCCCGGGTGAACTCGCCCGCGACATAGGCCGCGGCCATCAGCGAGTCCTCGCGCGAGAGGTATTCGCGGGCGCGGGTGGCGCCGACCAGGGCCCGCCCCTGCTTTTCCAGGCCGGCGTCGTCCACCCCGTTGAGGGAGCCGATGAACGCGTAGGCGGGATCGACGAGTTCGTTGTACGCCTGGAAGGCGCCGCCCCGGGTGATGGTGTTGTGTCCGACCTGCGAGCGCAGCTTGCCCAGGCCGTCGAGCGCCTCCAGGAGCTCGTCGAGGCGGGCGTCGGCGTCCGGGCCGAGGTCGGAGCGCAGCTCGCCGTGGGAGGCGTTGCGCCGGATGACGGAGACCTTGCGGTCGGTCTCCCGCTGGAGCTTGCGCAAGGTCGTCATGCTCTCGGCGCGGCCCGGGTCGGCGAGATGGACGAGGATCTGACGGCGTTCGCCCTGGAGGGCCTGGACGGCCTCTTCGGTGGGGTTGCTGACCTCGCGGGTGATCTCGTCCTGCCTCAACAGGCTGTTGGCCTCGACGGCGGTGATGTAGGTGGCGAAGCCCCAGATCGACACCAGCGAGACCAGCGGCACAAGCAGCAGCACCACGATCTTCCGGCGGATGGACTTCCCGCGAAAGCGCATGGCCTCCCCTACGTCCTCCCCAGCGCGGGGGCGTGTACCGACAGCAAACGGCGCGAGCTTACTACTGAGGCGCTGGCAACTCGTAGAGACGTCTGACCGTTGGAACAGGCAGACCAGCCTGCCTCATCCTGAGTTGTCCGTCGATGCCCTTACAGGCGTTCGAAGTTTGTGGCACAGGACACGTTTATGGAACCGTACGAGGTGCGAGGGGTCGTGAAGGGGGAGTGAAAGAGATGTACACGAAAGCTCGTCTCGCGGACCCGGTCCGGACGGCGGCGGTGCGCGCGGTGATCATCGTCGCGCTGACGCTGGTGCAGCTCATGGTCGCGTTCTTCTGCTCGATGGCCGCTGTGTGGCTGGCCTTTCCGATGGTGCTGTGCACGGTCGGCAGCACGGTCGTGGCGACCTGGGCGGTCCTGGATGTGTGGATCACGCGGCAGGTGTGGGTGCAGCGCAACGGCGTCCTCTCCGAGCCGAGCAGCGTCGCGCGGCAGCGGGCGCGCGCCGCCCGCCGGGGCGAGGCCGCCGCCCCGCGCCGAGGCGCCGGGGCGGCTAGCGGGGTGCCTCGTCCCGCTCGTCCCGCGGCGGCTGAGGAGCGGGAACGTCCTTCCGGGCATCCGGCGCATTCTCCTGTGTCCCGTCCGGCTGTTCAGGCCCGGGAAGCCCCCGCTCAGGCCCGGGAAGCGGCTCGGCCCCCTTCGGCTCTGCCACCGTCCGGCCCGCTTCCGACGCCGGCCGCGCGTCCGCCGCGTCCTCGCCGGGGCGGCGGAACATCCGTGTCGCCGTGATCTCGCCGTGCACGGCGGGCTCGCTCTCGTCGGCCTCCGCCTGGGGCAGGCCGGGCCTCAAGTGCTCCTCGACGCTGATGTACTTCAGTCCGGCCCGCAGGTCCGCGTCGTTGCGCAGCCGGATCACCAGCGGGAATTCGGCGAGCGCCGTGGTGTCGAACAGGCCCGTCGTGTAGAGGAGCTGGACACCCAGCGCGTCGGCCACCGCGCGCTGCAACTCCAGTAGGTAGGTGGCGTTGGCGCGGCCGATGGGGTTGTCGAGGAAGAGGGTGCCGGCGTGCCGGTGCTTGTCGTTGCCCCGGTCGTTGCTGCGCAGCGCGGCCATGGTGCAGTACAGCGCGATGGCGGCGGTCAGCAGCTGGCCTCCGGAGAAGACGTCGCCCATCTGTCCGACCGGGACGCGCTCGGCGCGCAGCACCGCGTCCGGCTTGAGGATCTCCACGGAGACCCCGCGCGGCTGGAGCGCGGCATGCACCCCGCGCAGCAGCAGCGACATGCCGTCCCGGCGCAGGTCGGAGTTCTTGCGCACGGCGGCGCGGGTGGCCTCGTCGATGACCTCGCCCAGCCGCTCGGTGAGGGTCGCCTGGTCGGGATCGTCGAAGCGGATGCGCAGGAATTCCTGACCCGACCACTCCCCCAGCCCCTCCGGCAGCCGTGAGAGCCGCTGGGCCGAGCGCAACGTGGTGAGGGCTGATTCCACCAGGCCGCGCAGCCGGTCGACGATGCTGTCGCGGTTGCGCTCCAGCTGGGTCAGCTCGTCGGTGAGCACGCGCAGCCGGGGGGCGAAGGCTGCGGCCCAGGCGGCGGCGTGCTCCGGCAGCGAGGCGGCGGGCAGTTCACGGATCTGCTGCCGGGCCGGGGTGCGGACCTGCTCGTAGCGGCTGGAGTTGGCGTGCCGCACGAGCAGGTCGCCGGCCTCGCGCAGGGCCTGCTCGGCCGCGGTGAGGTCGGCCGCGCAGCCGCGCAGCGAGCGCCGGGCCTCGGCTGCGGCCTGCCGCGCCTCGGCCGGGCTGCCCGGGTAGGGCTCGACGCTCTCCTCGCCTTCCCCTTCCCCCGGGCCCGGGTCGGGGTCTCCCCCCTTCGGGCGGGGCTGAGAACTCGGGGAAGGATCGCGCAGCAGGTCGCGCAGCGTCGTGGCGGTCTCGTCGAAGCCGACCGCCGCGTCTTCGGCGGCCGTGTGGGCGCGCGTCAAGGAGCCGTGCACCGTACGGGCGGCGTCCAGGTCGTCGCCGCGCGCCGCCAGTTCGGCGTTGGCTGTGCGCAGCAGCGTCTGGGCCTGCGCCGCGTCGGCGGGCACCAACTCCTCGGCCAGGTCCGTGTGGCGCTCGCCGTCCTGCGGGGCGAGGCGCTCGGCCTCGCCCCGCAGGCGGCCCAGTTGCTCGCTGGCCTCCGAGCCGCGCGCCTCCAGTTTCTGTACGAGTGCTTCGGCGCGCGCGGCTGCCGCCTGGCGGGAGGGGCCGTCGGCGCCGTCGGGCCCTTCGAGGAGCTGGGCGGCCCGGGTGCGCACCTTGTTGGTGAGCCGGTCGAGGGTGGCCAGTGCCGCGGACTCGTCGCTCTCGGCACGGGCCTGCTCCGCGCGCAGGTCGGCGCCGACGCCCACCTTCTCGTACAGCTGCGAGGCGGAGCGGTATGCCTCCCGGAGGTCGGGGAGGGAGGCGGGGCGGGCGGCCTCAGTCTGTTTCGGCTGTCTGGCCCGGTTCGGCTGCCTCCCGTGCGCCTCGGCGGAATCGCTTCCGGACTCGCCCTCGGGCCGGGATGCGGAATCGGGATCCGAACCAGCCGTGCCGGCGGCGGATTCCTCCGGGTCGTCGGGCACACCGGCGATCTCGGCCCGCTCGGCGCGCAGGGTGCGCGCGGTACGGCGTGCGTCGTCGGCAGCGCGCTGCGCTGCGCGCCGTTCCTCGTCTGCCGCCCCGGCCCGCTCGACGCACACGGCGGCGCGCTCCTCGGCAGCGGCGGCCTCGTCCGCCAGCTCGCGCAGCCGGGTCTGCCAGCCGGAGCGCTCGCGCAGCCGGAAGGCGAGGCCCGCCAGAGCGTCCGCGCTGCGCCGGGCACGCTGCGCCTCCTCCTGACGCTCGTCGCGCACTCGTGCGGTCTCGGCAGCCGCTTCGTCTGCCTCCTGCCGGGCCCCCCGGGCGTCGAGGAGGCGCTGCTGGGCGAGTTCGGCGGCCTCGCGGGCGGCGGCAGCGGCGTCGGCGAGTTCGGCGAGGCGGCCCCGGGGGCATCCCGCGCGCCAGGAGGAGAGCCGGGCGCCGAGCGCCCGGTCGGCGGACAGCCGCGCCGCGAGGGAGCGGATCTCCTCGTCGCGGGCGGCGGCGCGCTCCTTGAGCTGGCGGCGCTCGTCGTCGGCCGCGCGCTCGTCGTGCATCGCGGGGTTGGGCGGTACGAGAAAGACCCCGCTCTCCGCGCCGGAGCCGGGCGCCGGGGCGGGGGCCAGCAGCGCCGCGGACGTGCCGACGGCGACGGCCGAGCGGGGCAGCAGCGCGGCACCGGCCAGGACCTCGCGGGCGCGCGCGTGGCTGTCGGGGTCGGTGATGACGACGCCGTCGACCAGTTCGGGGCGGGCCGCGAGCACGGCGGCGTGGTCGGCGGGATCGACGGCCTGGGCCAGGTAGCGCCAGCCGGGCAGCGCGGGGACGCCGTGCTCGCCCAGGAATTCGACGGTGGCCGTCACATCGGGCCCGGGCGGCAGCAGCCCGCCGTCGCCGAGAGCGCCGAGCATCCGGGAGTCCTCTGCCGCCCTGGTGCGCAGCTCGAACAGCTGCCGCTCGGCGGCGGCGACCCCGTCCTCCAATAGTTGGGTGAGGGTGTCGGCGTTGCGGTCCAACTCCTCGGCGGACAGCGCACCTTGCACAGCGGACTGCCATCGGCCCGGCCCCGTGGCGGACGTAGCCGGCTGTCCCTGCGGGTCCTGTTCGTTGACCGCCTGGGCGCCGCGCGCATCGGCGGTGCCGCGCTGCCCCGGCACGGAAGGGGTGGCTGCGGATGCGGCTGTGGTGGCGGCCGGGCCGCCCCAGGCCGCGGGGAGTCCCAGCAGTTCGGCCAGTCGCGCTTCGGCGCCGAGCGCCTCGGCCGTGGCACGCTCCGCCGCGTACGTGGACTCGGCCGCCTCCGCCGCGTCTTCGGCACGTGCCGCGGCCAGTTCGGCACTCGCGTGTGCCACGCCGCTCTCGCGGGCCCGCTCGGCCCCTCGCCGGGCGGCTTCGCGCGCCGACTCGAAGGCGGCCACGGCGGTCTTCTCCGCGTCGCTGGCCGCCAGCGCCGCGCGGGCCGGGTCGGCGTCCGGGCCGGTGTCATCCAGCCACCCGGCCCGTACGGCCTCGGCGGTCTCCTGCTCGACCTCGGCGAGGCGCTGGCGCAGGTGCCCGGTCTCGCTGCGGGCGCGCTGGGCCTCGGTGGCGGCGGTCGTGGCGTCCCGGTGTGCGCTCTCGCTCTCGCTCTGGAGCGCGGCCGAGCGCTCCTCCTGTTCGGTGGCGATGCGCTCGCCGTCCTCGGCCGAGGCGTTGAGGGCGCGAACGAGTGCGGCTGCCGCCCTGGCACGGGCAGCCAGGGCGGGGGCCGCGTCCCGCTCGGCCTCCTGGATGGCGGCGGCCACGCGCGCGGAGCGGTCGGCGGCCGTGCGGTGTGCGAGTACGGTCTCGGCCGCCTGCCACGCGGCGTGCAGCGTGCGGGCCTCGCTCAGCTCGCGCTTTTGCGCGGCGGCCGACTTCTCCGCCGAGGCGAGCGCCAGGGAGGCGTGCCGGTAGGCGAGTTCGGCGGCGATGTCCGAGGCGCGGGAGCGGGCACTCTCGGCCTCGGTGACGGACTCCTGGGCCTGGGCCAGCTGCTCGGCCAGCTCGGCGGCGCGGCCGTGTTCCTGGGTGCCGCGCGCGGACAGGCGTTGGGCGAGCGCACGGGTGCGGCGCTCGGCGCCGACGTGGATCTCGCGGGCGCGGGCGCGCGTCCCGGCCGCCTCGGTGATGCGGTGCAGGAAGTCCAGGGAGCCGGCGGTGAAGTCGCGCTCGGCGGTCAGCTCGGCGCGCCGGCCCAGCTTGTGGGCGAAGCCGTGCACCAGGTCCGCGAGGCCGTCGGTGTCCCGGGTGTCGGTGACGGCGCGGAGCAGCAGGTCGGTGAAGTCCGAGTCGTTCTTGACGGCGAACAGACCGGCGGCCTCGCCCTCGTCGGCGTTCATCTCGCGCTGGTAGCGGAAGAGTTCCGGGTCCAGGCCCAGACCGGTGAGGTGTTCGTTCCAGCGCTCGTGGATCTCTTCCCAGGCGACGTCGAGGTTGGGGTACGCCTTGCCCGTCTCCGTGAGGACGTCGCGGAAGCCCTTCATGGTGCGGCGCCTGCCGCGCGCCGCCGAGGCGCCCTCCGCCGAGGGCCGCAGGGCGGCGGACTCGGCCACGGGCAGGGAGTCCAGGGACATGCCGGGGCCGGGGCGGAAGGAATACCACGCCTCGGCGAACTTGCGCGGGTCACCGGAGACCTGGCGTCCGCGCCACTCGCTGACCTTGCCGACGACGATGGTCTCGCCGGTCCTGGTGTGCTGCCACTCCAGAGCGACATGGCCGCAGTCGTCGGCGAGCAGGAACTTGCGGAGTACGCCGGAGCTGGCGCCGCCCAGGGTGTTGCGGTGGCCCGGCAGCATCACGGAGAAGATCAGCTTGAGGAGGACGGACTTGCCGCCGCCGTTCTCCAGGAACAGCACGCCGGCCGGGGCGGGGCGGCGGGGCGGGCCATGGGGCTCCTCCTCGAAGAAGTCCGCCTGCGCGGGGGCCGGGCTGGGGACGGTCGCGCCGACTCCGCGCAGGTCCAGCACGGTGTCGGCGTAGCGCGCACCGGCGGGCCCGATGGAGTAGAGGCGGATCCGGGACAGCTCGTACATGGCAGCGGGCTCTCGTGTCTATCGGGTCGGTCCGACCGGGCCTGGCCGGTGGGGCCGGTCGGTCTCGGCTGGGCCGATCTGGGCTGATCTGTTCTGGGGCGGTCTGTTCTGAGGCGGTCTGCTCCGGACCGGCCGGGGCTGGTAACTGCGGTCGTTTGCCGTTCGGCACGGAGTACGGGCCGGCCGGCCGTGGTGCCGGGGCGCCGCTCCAGGATCGGAATGCCTTCGAGGTCCGGTCGGCGGGCGCCTGGGTGCGGGGCTCAGGAGTGGAAGGGCAGCCCGGCGTCCGGCGCGAGGTCGAGGTCCTCGCCGTCCCGGGGCGGCAGCAGGCTGGCCGTACCGTCGGAGACGGGGACGACGCCCAGCTCCAGCAGTTCGGCCATGGCGGAGTTGCCCGCCATGTCGCGGACCTGGAGCTGATAGCGGGCCGTGGTGCGATACGTGCCTCCCGCGTCGTCGCCGGTGCGCTGGAGGAAGCCGGAGTCGGCGAGAAAGGCCACGGCCTTGGCGATGATGCCGGTGGTCGAACCGGCCAGCCGCCGGGCGTCCTTGGTGGCCCCGGTCGAGCTGCGCCGGGCGTAGACCCGCCAGGCCGCCTCCAGTCCGGGCGCGTCGGTGACCGGATCGGTGTTCTCGCCCTCGGCCTCGGCTCTTTCGTCGAGCTTGCGGCACGCCTGCCGGACGAAGGAGTCCACGCCGTTGACGCTGATGCGGCCGATGTAGCCGTCGTCGGCGAGGTCCTCGGGCCGGGGAAAGGCCATGGCGGCTACGGCGAGGTGGGCGAGGCCGTGCAGGAAGCGGTCGGCCGAATCGGCGCTCGCGCGGCGGGCGTAGTCGCCCATACGGACCGCGAACACCGAGTCCTCGGCCGCCGCCAGCGCCATGCCGGCGCGGGTGGAGACCTCCAGGACGACCAGGCCGAGCCCGGTGGCGACCGCGTCGGCGAGCCGGGCGAAGGCGGGCTCGTCGCGATAGCGGCGCAGCAGTTCGGTGTACTCGGCATCCCGGGCCGGCACGAGCTTGGGGTGCAGGCCGAAGGAGACCAGGCGCGCGGCATCTGCGGCGTCGGCAGGGGTGACGGGCCCTGCCGCGCGTGTACCCTCGGGCGGGTCCTGTTCGGGATCTGCCGTGAAGTCGGCGAACTCGGTCACGGGTGCTCTTCTCGGTCGGTCACAGGCACTCATCTCCTCGGTGCGCGACGGCTCCTCGGCCCGGCACGCGCGCGCCGTCCCCGTGTGCCGCGGGCGGGCGGCCTCCTCCCTCGGTGGTCACGCCGCCTCCGTCCGGTCGGCCGCCATCCCCGCGGCGTCCAGCAGGGCGGTGCCGACGATGAGGTCGGCGCCGCCGAACTCCGGATCATCGAGCTGTTCGCCGTCGTCCACCGCGAACAGCAGTCGCGGCTCACCCTGCCGGTAGGCGGTCCCCACCGGCGGGCTGGCCGCATGGACCGCCAACAGGGCGACCAGATAAGGCAGTTCGGGATCGCGGCGCCGGGCGTCGGCCAGCAGTCCGGAGAGCCGGCGTGGCGCGTCGGGCGGCAGTTCGAGCAGTTCCATGGCGGCTCCCAGCTGCTCCTCGCTGAAGCGGCTGTCATCGGGGGTGGCGACCAGGTCGGGCTCGGGCATCTCGGCACCCAGGTGCTCGCGGGGCGCGGCCGGGGTCAGGAGCAGGTCGGTCAGATCCCCGAGGCGCACCGCGCCGGGGGTGCGCAATCCGGCGCCCCGCGCGAAGAAGGCATCGGTCACCCTGGTGGCGCGTTCCACCGGAAGGGGCAGCAGGGGAGCGAGCAGTTGCCCGTACAGGTCCAGACCGGCGCGGGCCGCGGGCGGGGCGAACGCCTGGCGGTCCTGCTCCGCACGGAAGAGCGGTCCGGCCTCCAGCAGCCGGGACTGGAGCTGGGTGTGGCGGCGGATGCAGTCCTTGACGATGTCCACCAGTTCGGCGGCACGGCGCTTGTGGTCGGGGCCCCGCTCGGAGGCGGCCTCGTCGCGGGCCTTGCGGATGTTGGTGAGGATCGCGTTCTCATGGCGGTAGCGGTCGGCGACGTGGTCGAGCGCTTCGGCGATCATGTCGGGGACGGCGCTCAGCCAGTCCACGGAGCGTACGTCGCGGCGGGTGGCCTCCAGGGTGCGGCGCAGCGTCTCCGCGTACTGGACGGTGCGGTAGCGGGCCTGCTCGGCGGCGAGCTGCGCGTCGGCGAGGCGGCCTCGGCTGATGAGGACTTCCAGCTTGACCTCGGCGGCGATCTGGGCGCTGGTCACGTCGGTGTCGAGCGCGCCGACCAGGACGTTGACGGCCTCGTCCGTGGTGCGCAGATAGACGCTGCCGCCGGGGCCCGGGACTTCCTCGATCAGCTTGAAGTCGTAGTCCCTGCGCACATAGACGCCGTCGGGGCCGAAGGTGCCGTAGACGGCGCGGAAGCCGCGATCGACGCTGCCGACATTGATGAGATTCTCCAGCACCCAGCGAGCGACGCGCTCGTGCTCGGCCGGATCCCGGCCCGGTGCCTGCGCGGCGACGCGGGTCAGGAGCCTGGTCACTATCTGCTCGTGATCGGCTCCGGTGTCGAAGTCCATCTGGAGCGTGACCTGGTCGATCGCGGCGAGGGCCAGCTCGGCCATCTCGTAGGTGCTGTACTCGCCCGCGAGGTTGGCCTTGCGCGTGTCCAGATCGTGCAGCGGCGCGGTGCAGGCGAGCGCGCGCAGCCGCCGGGCCAGACCCTCGTCGGCGGCGGGGCCCGGGGCCGGGGAGGAGGCGGGGACACCTCTCCCCCGCGCGGTGCTCGTCATGGCGTGCTCAGTCACGACGGACACATTAAGCGTTGGCACTGACAAGAGCCGAAACGGCACGGTTGTCACGGTCCGTACGCCCGCCTCCGGGCCGCCGTCCGGCGCGGTGGGACGGCACGCGGCCACGGGGAACCCGGGAGATCCTACGCGGCTCCCCCGGCGTTCCGCCCGGCCAGGGGACGCGCGGCCGGGGCGGACGGGCGAGGGGAGCGGACGGGCCGCCGGCGCCGGTCAGCCGAGCCGGTCCGCGTACGCGCCGGCGAGTTGACGGTGCGAGTCGTCGAGATAGCCGGCGAGGAGTCGTTCGGCGGTGCGCGCCTCGCCGCCTTGGAGTGTGCGCAGGATCTCCTCGTTGCGGCTCAGGTAGGGCTCGTGGAGTCGCCGGGGATCGTCCACGACGTGGAAGACGAGCCGCAGCTCGGCCAGCACACCCCGCATCGCCTCGTCGGTGCGCGGGCTTCCGGCCAGTTCGACCAGCGCCTGGTGGAATCGCATGTTGGCGGTGCCCAGATCGCGCCAGTGCCGCAGCCGGGCGGCGCGCCGGCCCGCTTCCACGGCTGCCTCGACGGCGTCGAGCGGGTACGGCGGGGCTCCCAGCACCCGCAGCACGGCGCACTCGGCCAGGCCGCGCACCCGGTAGATGTCCTCCAGGTCCTCGGCGGTCAGCACGCGGACGAACATGCCCCGGTTGAGCTGGTGTACCAGCAGCCGCTCGTGGGTGAGCAGCCGGAACGCCTCGCGCAGGGTGTTGCGTGAGACTCCCAGCGCACCGCCTAT
Organism: Streptomyces axinellae; assembly: GCF_039532135.1. Lineage (NCBI taxonomy): Bacteria > Bacillati > Actinomycetota > Actinomycetes > Kitasatosporales > Streptomycetaceae > Streptomyces > Streptomyces axinellae. Next base: position 545,431 of record NZ_BAAARJ010000001.1, on the reverse strand, counting down.
CTCCTCCTCGGCGAGCCGGGCACCGGGCGGGAAGCCGCCCTCCGTGATGCGGGTGCGCAGGATGTCGGCCACCCGCTCGGCCGCGCTGGTGCGCCCCAACAGGGCGCGGTCGTCGGCGAGTTCCGCCAGCACGTGATCATCCATGGCTGAAGTGAACCGCACCCCGGGGAATTGGGACAACACGAGGATCGCCGGGGAGGCGCACGGCCCCGCGGGCAGCGAGGTCCGCCCCCATGTGCCTCACCCGGCGGGCGGCCGGGTGCCGTAGCCGCCGCCTCCCGGAGTACGCAGCACCAGCATGTCGCCCGCCGCCAGTTCCACGGCGTCCCGCCCCGCGAGGTCCTCCGTGCTGCCGTCCGCGCGCTCCACGGTGTTGACGCCCAGTGCGCCCACCGCGCCTCCTCGCATGCCGTAGGGGGCGATACGGCGGTGCCCCGTCAGCAGGGCGACGGTGACCGGCTCCAGGAAGCGCAGGGCGCGCACCACCCCGTCGCCGCCGCACCACTGTCCGGCGCCCCCGCTGCCCTCGCGGACGTGGAAGTCCTCGACGCGCACCGGATACCGGAATTCGAGCACTTCGGGGTCGGTGAGCCGGGAGTTGGTCATATGGGTCTGCACGGCGTCGGCGCCGTCGAAGCCCTCGCCCGCGCCGGAGCCGCTCGCGACCGTCTCGTAGTACTGGACGCGGTCGTTGCCGAATGTCACGTTGTTCATCGTGCCCGAGCCCTCGGCCTGGATGCCGAGGGCCTCGTAGAGGGTGCCGGTGACGGCCTGGGAGGTCTCCACGTTTCCCGCGACGGTCGCGGCCGGGTAGGCGGGCGCGAGCATCGACCCGTCGGGGATGCGCACCTCCAGCGGCGTCAGACAGCCGCTGTTGAGCGGGATGTCATCGGCCACGAGTGTGCGGAAGACATACAGCACGGCCGCCATCACCACGGAGCTGGGCGCGTTGAGGTTGTCCTCGCGCTGGGGCGAGGTGCCGGAGAAGTCGAGCCGCGCGGTGCGCCGCTCCCGGTCCACGGTCACGGCGAGCCGGATGACGGCGCCGCTGTCGGTCTCGTACGCGTACTCCCCGTCGCCGAGGGTGGCGATGATGCGGCGCACGGACTCCTCGGCGTTGCCGCGTACGTGCCGCATGTACGCCTGTACGACGTCAAGGCCGAACTGGCCGGTCATTTTGCGCAGTTCCGCGATGCCCTTCTCGTTCGCCGCGATCTGGGCCCGCAGGTCGGCGAGGTTGGTGTCCGGGTCGCGCGAGGGGTAGCGGGCCGAGGTGAGCAGCGCGCGGGTCTCCTCCTCGCGCAGTACGCCGTCGCGTACCAGGGGCCAGTTGTCGAAGAGCACTCCCTCTTCCTCGACAGTGCGGCTGAAGGCCGGCATGGAGCCGGGGGTGAGGCCGCCGATCTCGGCGTGGTGGCCGCGCGAGGCGACGAGAAAGAGCAGCCGCCGCTCCTCCCCCTCTCCGAAGACAGGGGTGACCACGGTGACATCGGGCAGATGGGTGCCGCCGTGGTACGGATCGTTGATCGCGTACACGTCCCCGGGGCGCATCCGGCCCTCGTTGCGCCGCAGCACCTCCTTGATGGACTCCCCCATCGAGCCCAGGTGCACCGGAATGTGCGGCGCGTTGGCGATGAGGTTGCCCTCGGGGTCGAAGAGGGCGCAGGAAAAGTCGAGCCGCTCCTTGATGTTGACGGAGTGCGCGGTGTTCTCCAGGCGCACGCCCATCTGTTCGGCGATGGCCATGAAGAGGTTGTTGAAGACCTCCAGGCGCACCGGATCGACGGCGGTGCCCAGCGCGGGCGCGGCGTCCCGGTCGCGGACCCGGGTCAGCAGCAGATGGCCGTTCGGATCGGCCGCCGCCGCCCAGCCGGGGTCCACTACCGTCGTGGCATCCGGTTCCGCGATGACGGCGGGCCCCTCCACACGCTGCCCCGGCCGCAGTTCCGCCCGCCGGTACAGAGCCGTCTCGCGCCAGCGCCCGCCCGTGAACATGCGCACCAGGTCCGCGGGCCGGGGCCTGCCCTCGCCGGGCTCGGGCGTCACCGGATGGGCGGTGACGGGCCCGGCGGCGCCCGTCGCCTCGGCCACGGCGGTGGCGACCACGAGCGGCTTGTCCATGGTGAAGCCGTAGCGGGCACGGTGTTGCGCGGCGAAATCCTCCGCCATCCGGCCGGCTTCGTTCAGCGGGACGGTCAGTGAAGCATCCGAGCCCGCGTAACGCAGCTGGAGCCGGGAGGAGGTGGTGATGGCCTCCTCGGGAATGCCGTCCGCGCGCAGTTCCTGACGGGTGCGCCGCTCCAGACGGGCGCACAGCTCCCGTACCTCCGTGAGTCGCTCGTCCGTCAGTTCCGACTCGACGGACTGCTCACGCAGGGCCGTCGCGTCGGCCACCCCGATGCCGTACGCGGACAGCACCCCGGCCAGCGGCGGCACCACCACGGTGCCGATGCCCAGCGCGTCCGCGACGGCGCAGGCGTGCTGGCCGCCGGCGCCGCCGAAGCTGGCGAGAGCGTAGCGGGTGATGTCGTGGCCGCGCTGTACGGAGATCTTCTTGACGGCGTTGGCCATGCTGAGCACGGCGATCTCCAGGAATCCCGCCGCCACTTCCTCCGGGGTGCGCCCGTCGCCGATCTCCCGCGCCAGCCGGCCGAAGCCCGCGCGTACGGCCTCCGCGTCCAGCGGCTGATCGCCCCGGGGTCCGAAGACGGCGGGGAAGTGCGCGGGCTGGATCCTGCCGAGCATCACATTGGCGTCGGTGACGGTCAGCGGTCCCTTCCGCCGGTAGCAGGCGGGCCCGGGCACGGCTCCTGCCGAGTCGGGCCCCACCCGGTAGCGGGCGCCGTCGAAGTGCAGCACCGAGCCGCCGCCCGCCGCCACGGTGTGGATGTCCATCATGGGCGCGCGCATCCGCACCCCCGCGACCTGGGTGCCGAAGACCCGCTCCAGCTCGCCCGCGTAGTGCGACACGTCGGTGGAGGTGCCGCCCATGTCGAAGCCGATGACCCGCTCGTGTCCGACCTCGGCGCAGCTGCGGGCCATGCCCACCACGCCGCCCGCAGGCCCGGAGAGCACCGCGTCCTTGCCCCGGAAGTGCCCCGCCTCGCGCAGCCCGCCGTTGGACTGCATGAACATCAGCCGCACGCCGCGCAGTTCGGCCGCCACTTCATCGACGTAGCGGCGCAGCACGGGCGAGAGGTAGGCGTCCGCGACGGTGGTATCGCCTCGTGGCACCAGCTTGATGAGCGGGCTCACCTCGTGGGAGCAGCTCACCTGCGGGAACCCGCACTCGCGTGCCAGGCGCGCGACCTCGCGTTCGTGCGCCGGGTGACGGTAGGAGTGCAGCAGTACGACCGCGGCGCTGCGGAAGCCGTCGCCGTACGCCGCGCGCAGGGCCTCCGCGGTCGCCGCCGCGTCGAGCGGCAGCACCGTCCGGCCGTCGGCACCGGTCCGCTCCGGAACCTCGATCACTCGTTCGTACAGGGCCTCGGGCAGCACGATGCGGCGGTCGAAGATGCCGGGCCGGTTCTGGTACGCGATACGGAGCGCGTCACGGAAGCCGCGCGTGATGAGGAGGACCGTCGGCTCGCCCTTGCGCTCCAGGAGCGCGTTGGTGGCCACGGTGGTGCCCATCTTGACCGCGTCGATGCGGTCCGCCGGGACAGGGGCGTCCGGCGGGATGCCCAGCAGCCGCTTGATGCCGGTGACAGCGGCATCCTGGTCCGGCCGTCCCGGATCGTGCGACAGCACCTTCTCGGCCACGACGGTGCCGTCCGGACGCCGCCCCACGACATCCGTGAACGTCCCGCCCCTGTCCACCCAGAACTCCCACCGAGCGCCCATTCCCCCATGGTGCCCCGCGACCGGCCCTCACGCCGCGGCGACGGCACGGCGAGACGCGCCACCGCGCCGCCGCTTCCCGCCGCGACGGCTGGTGCCGTGACCGGCGATGTCTGCCCCTCAAGGAGCGTCGTCGTGGGGGCACCGCCCGCGCGAGCGGAGCCGAGCGTCGGGGAGTGCGGGGTACTAGCGACCCGGGCGGAGGCGGTCGCGGACCGCGTCCTGGACTCCGGCTTCCTCGGCCGGATCCGCCGCGAGGCGGCGGAGGCGGTCGACCACGCGGGCGTCACCCGTGGTGGCGTGGCCCGCGGCCACCTCGCGGGTGGCCTCCTCGCAGTCCCACAGGCATTCGATGGCGAAACCCGCGGGAAAGGACGGGTCGGTGACGGCCAGTGCGCGGGCCGCGCGCAAGCGCAGCTGGGAGGAGGCGGTCTCCCGGTAGATGTGCCGCAGGATGGGCGCGGCGCAGCCGATGGTCAGCCGGCCAGCACCCTCGACGAGCGGCCACAGCGCGGGGCTGTCCGGGCCTTCGAGCCGGACCGTGCGCCGCAGTGCGGCGAGCACCGCGTCGGTGTCCCGCGCTCCGCCCCGGCAGGCGAGCATCTCGGCGGCGACAGCGGCGAGCCCGGGGGCCAGGGTGTCCTCGGGGGCCGCGGCCCATCGCCTGGCGCGTTCGAGCGCGGCCATGGACCGCATCCGGGCGAAGGCGGAGAGCGCGGAGCCGGAGACGGTCTCGTCGGGGTGACCCGCCGCCTCCTCGATCAGGTCGAGCACATCGGGGTCGTTGCGGTCGGCGAGGTGGCGCAGCGCCGCCGCGCGCGCGGCCTCGCGGGGGCCTCGGGCCGCGGCGAGCAGCTGAGGCCGCTCCTCCGCGCCGGCGACGGCCGACAGACAGCGGGCGGCCGGTGCCACACGGTGTTGCGGGGGGTGCTGGTCGTGTCCGTCCTGGGCCCAGTCGAGGATTTCCTGGACGCTCCAGCCGGGGCGCGGGCCGGGGGTGCGCAGCTGGCGCTGCCAGCGGTCGAAGAAGCCGCTCTCCTGGACGCGTCGCAACCGCTCGGCCTGCTCGGGGTGGTCGGGGTCCTCGGCCCACAGCCGCCAGGGGCGGGGCTCGAAGGCGCCCCGCGCGGCGGCGGCCAGCTCGGCATCGCCTTCCGGAGTCCGGGGGAAGCGGGCCAGGATGGTGGGGCCCAGGGGGCGCAGTCCGGCGTCGTCGTCGCGGACGGCCAGCTCGTCCAGCGCCCACTGCCAGTTGGTGCCGACGGCGGCGTAACGGCGCAGCAGCCGCAGCGCGGCGTTGTCACCGGCCTCGCTGCCCCCGGCGGCGCTCTCCCCGGTGCCACCGCCGAGCCCGTCGACGGGCTCGTGGGCGTCCTCATCGCCGGTCCGGCTCCGGGGGGCGCCGCCGTACGAGGCGAGGTGGCCGAGGACGGAGAGCGCCAGTCCGGTGCGGGCCTCGGCTTCTTCGGGCGTGCACAGCAGGTCTTCGGGGTCGAAGAGGTGTGCGGCGATGTCGTCGAGGCAGGCGTCCAGCTCGCTGTGCAGACGGGCGTAATACAGCGAGCGGTGCTCGATCTGCCAGTCGCGCCTGGGGTCGTGCAGAACGCAGTGCCGCAGCGCGGCGAGCGCTTCGGCACGGGGCGCCGCGAGCGCGTGCAGCGTCCCGTCGCCACGGCCTCGCTGAAGGAGGCCGAGCAGCGTGCCGCTGGGCGCTATGTCTGAATCGACGGAATCGACGAACATAAGAGTCAGCATCCGGTGCGGGGTATTCGACTGGCAACGGGATTTCCGTTGCCCGCCATTCTTGCCGGTGACCGCGGTTCTACTCCTGAGTTTTACCTCCGGGAGCACGTGCCTGGTCAAGAGCCGGAGCTTACCCGGAAGAGCGTGTTCCGCCGAGTCGGGACGGATCGGGCCGACCAGTCGGTACGAAACGGCGGTCTGTGACATATGACCGAAGCACCACCGCATCGGGTCTGGCCGAATCCCTTACAGGCGGTCGCGGGCTGTGCGAAAGTCGTAACCGACCCTCACCCCGTACGGGAGCCTCTATGTCGTCCCATTTCCATGCGGACCGACCGGCCGCGCAGCCCCCCGAGCGCGGCGCGCTGGATGCCCTGATCACGCAGACCCGAAGGCTGCGCGGCGGCGTGGACGCGGTGCGGCGGGGCACCGGAGGCGAGGCGGACGAGGGCCCTCCGGGCGAGGCCGACCCACGCTTGCGCTGGCAGCGTGCGCTGTGCGAGCTGGCCGTCCACCAGCTGGACGACCTCGGCAGCCACCTCGACCAGTTACGTGAAGGGCTGCCGGCGGAATCCCTCCAGGGCCCGGACGGCCCGCCGCGCGGACGGCCCGCCCCACCGACCACCCCCCCGGGACCCGGCCTCTACGGGGAGCCCCGGGACCCCGCCCCGGAAGGCGCCCTGGGCGCCGCCTACGGCGCCGTGCCGACCCCCCGCGCGGGCACTCCCGCGGCCTCCCCCCTGGTGGGCCGGGTGGGCAGCGCCGACTGGAATCTGCTGATGGACGAGGTGGTCTGGTCCGATGAGCTGTACGCCATCTTCGGCAGGACGCAGGAGGACGGCCCGCTCTCCCTGGACGAGCTTCCCTCGTGGGTGATCCCCGAGGACCAGCCCGCGCTGGCCGCCGCCTTCACCGACTGCCTCGTGGACGGCCGGGCCATCGACCGCGAGTTCCGCGTGGTGCGCCCGGACGGCTCGGTACGGACGCTGCACATGGTGGGCGAGCCCGTGCTCGACGACGACGGCGGGACGGCCTCGATGTGGGCGGTACTGCGGGATGTGAGCGAGCTGCGCCGCAGCGAGAGCGCCGTGAGCGAGAGCCGGGACTTCCTCCAGCGCGAGCGGCAGCTCGCGCAGACCGAGCGCCGGGTCGCCGTTGAGCTGCAGGAGGCCGTACTCCCGCCCTGGCGCGGCTCGTTCCGCTTCCCGCACGGAGACGCGGAGGCCGGTGCGCTGGATCTGGCCGCGCACTATCTGCCCTCGGCCACGGGAGCGCTGATCGGGGGCGACTGGTACGACGCGATGGAACTGCCCGACGGGTCCATGCTGCTGACCGCCGGCGATCTCACCGGGCACGGGGTCGCCGCCACCTCCGGTATGGCGATGCTGCTGGGGGCGGTGCGGGGCATGGCGGTGGCCGGGGTGGAGCCCGCCGCACTGATGGGGCATCTGAACCAGCTGCTGGACTCGGCGGCGCAGCCCGCGCTCGGCAGCGCCGTGTGCTGCCGCTACGACCCGCGCCACCGCACCCTCACGTGGTCGCAGGCGGGCCACCCGGCGCCGCTGCTCTTCCGCGAGGGCGCCGGGCAGGCGATGGCCAGGCCCGAGGGCGTGCTGCTGGGTGTCACCTCGGGCGCCGCCTACGGACAGCGCACCGAACACCTGGCGCCGGGCGACCTCCTGGTGCTGCACACCGACGGACTGGCGCCCCGCAGCGCGCAGTTGAGCCCGGAGCCCGGCGGGGAGGAGCCTCGCACGGGCGCGGAGCGGCTGCTCGGTCTCGCGCCCCGGTTCGCCTCGGCGGGGACAGCGCGGGAATGCGTCCGTGCTGTAGCCGAGGAGTTCGGCGACCGGGAGCGCGAGGACGACGCCTGCGTGCTGGTCGCGCGCGTCACCCCGTAGCCGGTTCGCCTCCTGGCCCTGGTGTGACGGTGTGACCTGGCATCGTCCCCGGCCATCAGGGTTCCCGGCCATCAGGCACCTCGGGCGGGGCTCATACGGATCTGATCCCCCTGACGCCTCCGCTCCTCGAACGCCGGACGTCCTCCGGGGCTTTGAGGCCCTTGGCGCTTCTGGAGGGCTTGGGCGCACGCGGCAGCGCGTCCTCGATCTCCTCGCGCAGATCCTCGATCTTGGGGTATCCGGCGTACTGCCCGGTGAGGCGATACATCTCGCGCAGCCGGTCCCAGGTGCGGTGGGAGGAGTTCTCGTTGATGGACAGCAGCGCGAGCCGCGCGTAACGGTCGGCCTGCTCGGGGTCGTCGGAGAGGAAACAGGCGGAGGCGAGCGAGATGTAGTCGAAGATCTGGGAGCGCTCGCGGCCGTCCTCGCGCAGGGCCAGCGCCCGCCGGGCATGCCGCTGGGCCGTCTCGGCCGCCACCGGTTCGTGCTCCGCGAGCGTGCGGAAGGCGAGCGCCTGCATGCCGTGCAGGTCCGCCTCGTCGAACATCTGCATCCAACTGGGCGGCGGCACATCGCCCTTGTCCGCCGCGAACAGTTCCTCGGCCTTGCCGAGGGTGCGCCGCATGGCCTGCCCCCGCCCCATCGACGCCTGCGCCCACGCCTCGATGGTGTGGAGCATGGCGCGGGTGCGGGGCAGGGCCCGGTCGCCGGAGCCCGACTGGGCGAGCTTCATCAGGTCGAGCGCGTCATCGGGCCTTCCCAGGTGCACCATCTGGCGTGCCGCACGCGAGAGGGCCTCCCCCGCGCGCGGCCGGTCGCCGCCCTCTCTGGCTGCGTGGGCGGCGATGATGAAGTATTTCTGCGCCGTGGGCTCCATGCCCACGTCGTGCGACATCCAGCCGGCGAGCACCGCGAGGTTGGCGGCCACCCCCCACAGTCTGTTCTGGAGGGGCTCGGGGTGGTGGTAGGCGAGCATGCCGCCCACCTCGTTGAGCTGGCCCACGACGGCCTTGCGCTGGAGACCGCCGCCGCGCGCGGCGTCCCAGGCGCGGAAGACCTCGACGGAGTGCTCCAGTGCCTCGATCTCCTGCGCCCCCACGGGGGCCGCCTCGTATCGGTCGAAGGACGCCTGGTCCACGTGGGACAGCGGGCCGGGGGCGCCAGGCGCCCTAGTGGCGGAGAGTTGTACCGGCTCTGTCCGGAGCCAGTCGTACATGGCAGTGGTGAGTGCTGATCCTGCGGCGAGCGCGGCGCCCGCGCCCACCAAGCCGCGTCGGTTGAGCATGAGGTCCATTCCCGTGAATTCGGTGAGGACCGCGGCAATCTGGCCGGGCGGCAGTGGCAGCCCTTCAGCGGGCTCGCCCCTCCCCGCGTGACCCGGCCTGCTGAAGCCGAGGTCCTCGATGGTCACGACACGGCCGAGTCGCTCGGTGAACAGGGCGGCAAGCACTTTCGGCACCGGATCTCGCGGGGTCTCCCCCGTGTCGATCCAACGCCGCACACGCGAGGTGTCCGTCGCCAGCTGCGGATGCCCCATCGCTGCCGCCTGCCGGTTGACCAGCCGGGCGAGTTCGCCCTTTGACCAGCCGGCGAGGCCGAAGAGGTCCGCGAGGCGTGCGTTGGGTCCCTTGGTCACGTCAAGCCCCCAGGTTCTCGGCTGAAGTTGACAGTAACTTCAGCGCAGCGGCCCGGCGAGCATTCGCCAGGGTTCGCCAGGGTTCGCCAGATGGTGTGCCACCCGCCTCCGGGTGTGCTGTAGGAACGCGCCACCCCGGTCATTCTGTCCGACCCGCATTCCCCAGGGTGCACAGGTCGGCGGAGGCTCTTCCGGTCGTGCGAACGGGCCGTTCCGTCCCGTGCGAACGGACGGGTGCGAGACCGGGGAGGTGCGGCCAACCTGTCGGCGCACGAAGGGATCCTGCTCGCCCATGTATCCAGCAACGGCCCCCGTGTCCGTGCAGCCCCGGCCCCGGGCGGCGCCCCCGGTGCAGCCCTGCGCCGCAGGGCCCGCCGTTCTGCCGCCCGGACCGCCCCGTACGGCCGGGCCGCTCGCCGGTTCCGGAAAGTCCCGGCGCGCGCGGGGCACCGGGCCTCAACCCCTCAGCGGGAGACTGGACTTGTCCGGCCCACAGGGTGCGCAGCTCCGTTCCGCCATCGCCTCGGTCCACCGGGTCTGCCCGGACTTCACGCCCGCGCAGCTGCTGCGCAGGCGTGGGCGCTCCGTGCTGCTGGCGGGCACGGCCGGCCGCAACACCGTCATCGCCAAGTGCCTGCTGGACCACTCCCCCGCGTGGGCGGAGCGCTTCCGGCACGAAATAGCCGCCTACCGTGCCTTCGTCAGGCACCGGCCCCCGGTGCGGGTGCCGCGTCTGATCGCGGCCGATCCGGACGCCTGCACGCTGGTGATCGAACGAGTGCCGGGGCGGGTGGCCGCCGCCCAGCGTCATCCTTTCGAGGCACCGTCGCGGTCCGATCTGCGGGCGGTGATCGGCTCGTTCACCCGGATCAACGCCTGGTCGCCCCCGGTGGCGCTCTTCGAGCGTCCGATCGACTACCCGGCGCGCATCACCCGCTTCCACGAGCAGGGGCTGTTGACCGACCGGGACCTGGGCGATCTCCAGAAGCTGCTCCACGGCCTGGCACAGCCCTCCGGCCCCGGCAGCCGGCGCAGCGTGTCCTGGCAGTTCTGCCACGGGGACGCGCTGCTGACCAACGTGATGCTGGGCCCGGCCGGCCCCTCGCTGGTCGACTGGGAACACGCGGGCTGGTACCTGCCCGGATACGACCTCGCGACGCTGTGGTCCGTACTGGGGGACGCGCCGGTGGCGAGGCGGCAGATCAGCCAGTACGCCCAAGCGGCGGGTCCCGCCGCCCGGGACGCCTTTCTGGTGAATCTGATGCTCGTCCTCACCCGGGAGATCCGCACGTACGAGATGGCGGTGCAGCGCACCATGCGCGACTCCTCCCCGCAGGCAACGGCGCAGTCGGCCGCCGCCGTCCGGGCCGGTGGCATGCCCACAGGTGAGGAGCAGCGGCTGCTGTTGCGGCGGCTGCACGACGACTGCGGGATGGCGCGCCGCGCCGTACGGGCGGCGGTCGGCACCCGCTGAGCCGGGCGGCACCGGGGGCCGGCCGCTCCTCACCGGTCCGGATTGCTGGCGGGGACCGTTCCCCTCCTCCCCCGCCGAGAGCCGCGGGCCCGGCGGGGGCAAGACAGCGCGGGGCGGCGGAGGGCCGCCCGCGCCGCGCGGAGGTGCGGCATTCCCCGCGTGGGACGCGCGGGTGCCGCGGCATCCCCTGTCTCAGAGATGATTGACGGATCGTCGGCCAGCCGATACCTCTGTGGACTGCCCGCGCCCGTGATTCCACGGCGCACAGTCCGAGGAGGCTGCTTTGCCAGGATCCTTCCGTGACCCCAACAGACGCACGGCCCCGCGCAACGGTCGGCGTACGGCACGTTCGGCCGCTGTCGGTGCGGCGACGGCCGCGCTTCTGGTGCCGCTGCTCTCGGCAGGCACACACGCGGCGGCCGACCAGCCGGGTGAGATCTCGCTCCGGCGGAGCTTCGTCGACGCGGCCGAGCACTACCGGGTGCCGGAGAGCGTGCTGCTTGGCGTCTCGTATCTCCAGTCCCGCTGGGATACGCACGCGGGGGCGCCAAGCGTTTCGGGCGGCTACGGCCCGATGCACCTCACCGACGCGCGCGCCGCGCTGGCCCACTCCGGCTCGACGGGGCACGAGGGGACGGAGGACGCACGGGGCGATACGCAGCGTGCCGCGCGCACGGCCGCTCCCTCCAAGGCGGCCAAGGCTCGGGAAGCTCTCCAGGAGAAGAGCCCGCCGGCCCGGCTGCGGACGCTGGAGCGGGCCGCCGAGCTGACCGGCAGGCCCCGCGCCGAGCTGCGCTCCACCGTCGCCGCGAACGTGGCGGGCGGTGCCGCACTGCTGGCCGCGGCCCAGCGGCGGCTCGGCCATCCGCTGAGCGCCGATCCGGCCGACTGGTACGAGGCGGTTGCCGCCTTCCCCGACGGAGGCAGTGGGCGGCCGACGGCGACCGGGTTCGCCGACGAGGTCTACGGCGTACTGCGCGAGGGCGAGCGCCGCGTCACCGATACGGGTGAGACCGTCACCCTCAAGGCGAGCCCGAAGCTGCGCGCCGAGCGGCCCGCCACCCGGGCGTCCGGGGCCTGGGACCGGGGCGGGGCCGAGTGTCCGCGTGCCCTGGACTGCGAGTGGTATCCGGCGCCCTACGAGCAGTTCACCAACAACCAGGGCCAGCCCGACTACGGCAACCACGACAGGACCCGTCGCCCCGGCTCGCAGAAGATCGACTACATCGTGGTGCACGACACCGAGGGCTCGTACGAGACGACGCTGCGGCTGATAAAGGATCCGGCCTACGTGTCGTGGAACTACACGCTGCGTTCCTCGGACGGGCATGTGGCACAGCACGTGCGGAACAAGGACACCTCCTGGCACGCGGGCAACTGGTACGTCAACTCCAAGTCGATCGGCGTGGAGCACGAGGGCTTCCTGACCGATCCGGACGCGTGGTACACGGAGGCGATGTACCGCAGCTCGGCGCGGCTGGTGCGGTATCTGGCCGACCGGTACGGCATTCCGCTCGATCGCCAGCACGTCCTGGGACACGACAACGTGCCGGGCACGACGGCCTCCACGGTTGCCGGGATGCACACCGACCCGGGCCCGTACTGGGACTGGCAGCGCTACTTCAAGCTGCTCGGTAAGCCCTTCACGCCGACTGCCGGCCGGGGCTCCCAGGTGGTGACCATCCGGCCCGCGTACGACAAGAACAAGCCGGTCTTCACCGGTTGCGAGAGCGCGGACAAGCCGTGCCCGGCGCACGGTTCGGCGGCGGTGCGGCTGCACACCGCACCGGATGCTTCATCCTCGCTGGTCAAGGACGTGGGCCTGCGACCGGACGGTGGCCCCTCCACGACGGGCGTGAACGACACCGGGGCACGCGCCACCACCGGCCAGCAGTACGCGGTGGCCGGTCGCGAGGGCTCGTGGACGGCCATCTGGTATCTCGGGCAGAAGGCGTGGTTCCACAACCCGGCCACCCGCCCGACCGCCGTGCCCGCCGAGGGCGCCATGATCACTCCCAGGGCGGGGCACGAGGAAATTCCGGTCTACGGCCGCGCCTACCCGGAGAAGGCGGCCTATCCCGGGAACGTCCCCGTCCAGGCGCTGTCGCCCCTGCCGTACAAGGTTCTGGCGGGCCAGCGGTATGTCGCCGGGCTGAAGACCAGGGGCGAGTATCTGTACGCCGTGGACTTCGACCCGGATGCCCGTACGTTCCAGGTGGTGCGCGGGAAGCAGGCGTACTACCAGATCCAGCTCGGTCACCGCGTGGCGTTCGTGCGGGCCGAGGATGTACGGATGGTCAGCTCCCGCTAGTCACCGTGCGGCGATGACGGAGCCCGGTCGGGCGAGGGGCGGTGCGAGGGCGGTGAGCACGGGAGTGCCGCCGCCCTCGTGACGTGTGCGGCCACCCGTGGGACGGGGGGAAGGAAGAAGAGAAGGGGGCCGGGCCACCGTCGGGGACGGGCCTGCGGGGCCCAGGGGTCACTGCTGGAACATCTCGGCGGGCAGCGGCTTGAGCAGCGCGTAGAGGTCGTTGGTGATCGGCCGGTCCCAGCTGGCGATGGTGACCAGGACGCCGTCACTGCGGTCGAACTGGACGCAGGAGATGCGGTCTTCCGACAGCTTGATGCGCCGCACGATCAGGAGGTTGTCCTCGTGCATCACCGGGTCGTCCTCGGTGCCGGTGACCTCGACCGGCTCGTCGTTCTCCAGCGCGGCGAGCAGCTGGGCGACCTCGAACGGCACCTGGTCGTCCCCGACCTCCCGCGCGGGTGAGCCTTCGGGCAGGTTGCCGATGATCATCGCGGGTCCGCGTCCGCCGAACAGGTCGTACCGCAGGAAGACGCCCTGACAGGTGCCGTCGGGCGCGGGCAGCAGCCCGGCGCCGAGATTCCCGGGCCAGTCGGACGGGTCCATGGCCAGGACATCGAAGTCCGGGCCCGCTGGCACGGCAGCACTGCGGCGGCGGAGGAACGACATGCCGCAATAGTACGTGGCCGCCACTCCACACCCACGGCAGAGCCCCCGTACGAGACCCCCGTACGAGAACGGCCACGCCTCCGGCCCGAGGCCCCCGGTCTTGGCGGACGCGGTGACCGGTGACCCGTGCGGTGGCGCTGAGGCCGGGGCCAGGGCTGAAACGGCGAGGCGGCGCGAGGGGGACGGCGGCCGGGTGGGCGGGGGCGCTGCTGTGTGCGCGCCGCGTGCCGTGCGCGCGGCGCCGGGCGCGCTCGGGCACGAGGCGGTGCGCGCGGTGGGCGAGGAGGTGGCGGGGCTGCGCGAAGAAGGCGGCGGGAAGCTCGCGTTGATCGCGCCGGAGGGGCTCGCGGACGCGCTGGCCCCCGCGCTGCCCGGCGAGGTCCGGGCGGTGCGCGGCGGCGCTGCGGCGCTGCGGCGCTGCGGCGCTGCGGCGCTGCGGCGCTTGATGTTCCGGTGGCGGTGCTGACGGTGACGAGGCGAAGGGGCTGGAGTTCGACCGGGTCGTGATCGCCGATCCGGTGGGCGTCGCCGCCCGGTCGCCACGGGGCGGGCACGACCTGCGTGTGGCGGTCACCCGCGTCACCCACCGGCTCACCCTGGTCCACGAGGGGGAGCTGAGCGGGTCGCCCGGCTGCTCATGTGAGGTCGAACTCCCCTTCGCGCGCACCCCGCACGAAGGCGCGCCACTCTCCCGGGTCGGGGATGAGTGCGGGTTTGTCGGGCCGGCGGCCCTGCCGCATCGCGACGAAACCCTCGACGAAGGCGATCCCCACATCGCCGCTGCCCCGGCTGCTCGACTGCCACTGCGACGTGGCTCAGATCGAGTTCGGGCTGCTCGGTGGTGCTGTAGGCCACTCCTGTGCTCCTCCCGGTCGTCGTCCCGGCCGCCACCCTCACCACGGCTGTGCCCGCGCGGACAGGCCGCGGAGCCGTTCGCCGGGCTGCCGGGCGGGGTTCAGGACGCGGGCGGGGTGTCGGCGACCAGCCACATGGAGAAGAACTGGGAGCCGCCCCCGTAGGCGTGGCCGAGCGCTCTGCGCGCCCCCTCCACCTGGTGCTCGCCTGCCATGCCGCGCACCTGGAGGGCCGCCTCGGCGAAACGGAGCATGCCGGAGGCGCCGATGGGGTTGGTGGAGAGCACCCCTCCGGAGGGGTTGACCGGCAGGTCGCCGTCCAGTTCGGTGGCGCCCGACTCGGTCATCCGCCAGCCCTCGCCCTCCTTGGCGAAGCCGAGGTTCTCCAGCCACATCGGCTCGTACCAGGAGAAGGGCACGTACATCTCGACCGCGTCGATCTCCCGGCGCGGGTCGGTGATCCGGGCCTGGCGGTAGACGTCGGCCGCGCAGTCGCTGCCCGCGCGGGGCGAGACGGCGTCCTTGCCCGCGAACAGGGTGGGTTCGCTGCGCATCGCGCCGCCGTGCACCCAGGCGGGCCGCCCGGCCGCGCGGGCGCCGTCGCGGTCGGTGAGCACCATGGCGCAGGCCCCGTCGGAGGAGGGGCAGGTCTCCGAGTAGCGGACGGGGTCCCACAGCATGGGTGAGGAGCGGACCTTCTCCAGGGTGAGGTCCTTCTCGTGGAGGTGTGCGTACGGGTTCTTCAGCGCGTTGCGGCGGTCCTTGTAGGCGACCAGGGATCCGATGTGGTCCGGCGCTCCGGTGCGGTGCATATAGGCGCGCACATGGGGCGCGAAGAAGCCGCCCGCGCCCGCAAGCAGCGGCTGCTGGAAGGGGACGGGCAGGGACAGGCCCCACATCGCGTTGGACTCGGACTGCTTTTCGAAGGCGAGGGTGAGAACCGTGCGGTGCACGCGGGCGGCGACGAGGTTGGCGGCGACCAGCGCCGTACTGCCGCCGACGGAGCCCGCGGTGTGTACGCGCAGCATCGGCTTGCCGACGGCGCCGAGCGCGTCCGCCAGGTACAGCTCGGGCATCATGACGCCTTCGAAGAAGTCGGGCGCCTTACCGAGGACCACGGCGTCGATGTCCTGCCAGGTCAGGCCCGCGTCCTCCAGCGCCCGTACGGCGGCCTCCCGCACCAGTCCGGCCAGGGAGACGTCGTGGCGGGCCGCCACGTGTTTGGTCTGGCCGACGCCGATGACGGCCACCGGTTCCTTGTGCGCGGCGCGCGCGGTGGGTGCGGCGTGCGTGGACCGTGCGGCATGTGCGGCGCTGCTCATGCGGGCTCTCCTTGGGCTGCGTCGTCCCGGGCCGTTTCTCTCGGAGCCGCCTCGTCGGACTCCAGGACGGCGACCAGGTTCTGCTGAAGACAGGGGCCCGAGGTGGCGTGGGCGACGGCGCGGCGCGACTCGCCGCGGCTGATGCGCGCCGCCGCCTCGCCGATCCTGATGAGCCCAGCGGCCATCACGGGGTTGGCGGCCAGCGGCCCGCCCGAGGGGTTGACCGCGGTCTCGCCGTCCAGCCGGAGCGCCTTGCGGAGTACGACCTCCTGGGAGGTGAAGGGCGCGTGCAGTTCGGCCGTGTCGGGCGGGGGCGCGGCGGCGTCGAAGAGTCCGGCGCGTTCGGCGGCCAGCCGGGTGGACGGCGAGTCGGTGAGGTCGCGTACGCCCAGGCTGTGGGCCTCGATACGGTGGTCCATGCCGCGGATCCAGGCGGGCCGCGCCGTGAGCCGGCGGGCGGTGTCCCCGGCGGCCAGCACGACGGCTGCCGCGCCGTCGGTGACGGGCGGCACGTCGTGCACCCGCAGGGGCTCGGCCAGGTAGCCGCGCTCCAGCAGCTCGTCCACCGGCGCGGAACTCCGGAGCTGCGCACGGGGGTTGTCGGCGGCGGACGCCCTGCTGCGGGCGGCGATCCGGGCCAGCTCCCGCTCGTCGGTCTCCCCCGCGTCGAGGAGGGCGCGGGCCTGGAGAGCGGCCAGGGAGACGGAGTCGGGCCACAGCGGGGCGAGGTAGTAGGGGTCGAGCTGACGGGTGAGGACCTCGGGCAGGTCACCCGGGGAGGACTTGCCGTAGGAGTAGACCAGCGCTGTCTCGGCCTCGCCGGTCAGGATCTTCACCCACGCCTCGTACAGTGCCCAGGCACCGTCCATCTCCACGTGCGACTCGGAGATCGGGGGCCAGGCGCCGACGCCGTCCAGCGCCATGGTGAAGGAGAAGGCGCGCCCGGCGAGGTAGTCGCAGGAGCCGGAGCAGGTGAAGCCGATCTCGCCGGCGCTCAGCCCGGTCCGGTCCAGTACCTCGCGCAGCACCGGCATCAGCATCTCGACTTCGGACAGTTCGTCGGCCGCGCGTACGTGCCGGGTCTGCGCGAAGGCGACGACGGCGACCTCCCCGGGGCGTGTCACAGCAGCTCCTTGTAGGTGTCGTAGGCGGCGTCGGGCTCGCCGGTGGGGCGGTAGTGGTCGGGGTAGCGTCCGTTCCCGGTCCAGACGGGCTCCACGCGCAGGCCCATGCGCACCTGGTCGTAGGGGATGCCGGCGATGCGGCCGTGCAGCGCGAGCCCGGCGCCGTCGAGCGCGATGTGTCCGTAGACGTAGGGCACTTCGATGTCGAGGTTCTTGGCCTTGATGTTGACGACGCAGAAGGTGGTGACGGTCCCGCCGGGCCCGACCTCGACCTGCTCGCCGGTGGGGACGCCGCAGGTGGGGCAGGCGCCGCGCGGCGGTACGTAGACGTTGCGGCACTCGGGGCAGCGCTCTCCGAGCGTGCGGCGTCCGGCCAGCGCCTGGAGGTAGCGGGTCTGGGCCCGGCCGGGGGTGTAGGTGTAGTCGAGGCGGGCCTTGGCGACGATGCCGGTGACCGGATCGGCGAACTGCCCGCTGTGCGGGGCGGCTTCACCTGCCGGGGCCTCGTGTCCGGCCGGCTCGAAGCAGGCGATGTCGGTGATGGCACCCGTGCGCTCGGCCGCCCAGCGGACACGGACACGCATGCCGGTGTGCACGGCGTCGGGGCCGGGTGCGTCCAGCGCGTGCAGCAGGGCACTGTCGGCGCCGTCGAGGCGGACCAGCACCCAGGCGAAGGGATGGTCCAGGGGCTGGCCCCGGCGCGGTGTCCCGTTCCAGGACCAGGTGGTGACGGTGCCACTCTGGGCGACCTCGACCAGGTCGCGGATCTCCTCTGCGGTGACCGGGTCGTACTCGGCCGGCGGGACGAGTACCCGACCGTCGGATGCCGTGACGCCGAGGACGGTCCGCTCCCTGAGCCCGGTGAGGAACGCGCTTTGCACGGGGCCGAGTGACCTGGTGAACGGGAACTCGACGACCAGCGGAGCGCTGAGCGGTGCGGGTGCGGAGGCTGCGTTCATAGATGGGTACCTCCCCGTAAGAGCTGGCCTGGTTGCCGTGTGCGGGATGGCGGCGCGGTCCTCACCGCCGATGGAAGTGCGGCTCGCGTTTCTCGGCGAAGGCACGCGAGCCTTCCTTCGCGTCGGCCGTGCCGAACAGCGGCCATCCGCGCTCCAGTTCGAGCGCGAGTCCGTCGGCTTCCGGCAGTGAGGCCGTGTCGTGGACGGACGCCTTCACGGCCTCGACGGCCAACGGTCCGCACGCGTTGACGCGTTCGGCGATCTCCAGCGCCTTCTCCAGCGCGCTCCCGTCCGGGACGACATGGCCGATCAGACCGATCCGGGCGGCCTCCTCTGCCGGGTAGGGCCGTCCGGTGAGCAGCATCTCCAGCGCGTGGGTGCGCGGGATCTGGCGCGGGAGGCGGACCGTGGAGCCGCCGATCGGGAACAGCCCCCGGCGCACCTCGTAGAGCCCGAAGACCGCGCCCTGTCCCGCCACCCGGATGTCGGTGCCCTGGAGGATCTCCGTGCCGCCTGCCACGCAGTGGCCCTCGACGGCGGCGATGACCGGTTTGCGGGGCCGGTGGTGTCGCAGCATCGCCTTCCAGTGCAGGTCGGGGTCCTCGCGCAGCCGTCGGCGGTAGTGGTCGCCGCTCATGCCGCCGCCGTCCGCCAGCGCCTTGAGGTCCATGCCGGCGCAGAAGGTGCCGCCGGCTCCGGTGAGGACGACGGAGCGCACGTCGTCGTCCTCGTCGGCCTCCAGCCAGCCGTCGTGGAGGCCGACGAGCATGGGCAGCGAGAGGGCGTTCTTGGCTTCGGGGCGGTTGAGAGTGAGCACGAGGGTGGCTCCCACGCGCTCCAGGGACAGGTGTTCGGTGCCGCCCATCACGGTGTCCTCCCGTCTGCGGTCCGCCTGGGACCTGGAACAGGTTGCAGTAGCCGGGCCGGTACTTCAAGAGTTTTCTGACAGGTAGTCAGTTTTCTTGTGCCGCCCCCTTCCCGTCTCCCCGCGCCGGTGCTCTGATGACCTGCACACCGTCCGCCACCGACGGTCACCGACTGCCACCATCCGTTCCGGGCATGGAGGAGTGCGCCGTGGAGTACAACCTTGCCGACCTGTTCGAGTCGATCGCCGACAGCGTCCCGGGCCGCGAGGCACTGGTGTACGTGGACCATCCGGGCACCGGCCAGGAGCGGCGGCTGACCTACGAGCAGCTGGACCGCGCGGCCAACCGCCTCGCCCACCACCTGGCCGGCAGCGGAGTGGCGGCGGGCGACCACGTCGGCCTGCACCTGTACAACGGCGTCGAGTACGTGCAGACGCTGCTGGCCTGCCTGAAGATCCGTGCGGTGCCGGTCAACGTCAACTACCGCTATGTCGAGGACGAGTTGGCCTACCTCTACCGGGACGCCGACTTGACCGCACTCGTCTTCGACGGCGAGTTCACCGCGCGGGTGGCCGCCGCGCTGCCCCGCACGGACAAGCTGCGCCACCTGCTGCGCGTCGGCACGGCCCCCGAGGGTGCGCCGGAGCCTGGCAGAACGCCGGTGCCCTTCGACGAGGCGGTGGCGGCCGGCTCCCCCGCGCGGGACTTCGCGCCCCGTTCGGGGGATGACCTGTTCATCATCTACACCGGCGGCACCACGGGCCTGCCGAAGGGGGTGATGTGGCGGGCGGAAGACCTGTTCTTCTCCGGCCTGGGCGGCGGCGCGCCCACGGGCGAGCCCGTACAGCGGCCCGGGGAACTGGCCGAGCGGGCTGCGGCCGGCGGCGAGGGGCTGGTCTTCTTCCCCACTCCCCCGCTGATGCACGGGACTTCCACCCTCACCCTCTTCATCGGGCTGAACTACGGCCAGAAGGTCGTCATCCACCGCAAGTTCGTGCCCGAGGAGGTGCTGCGCACGATCGAGCGCGAGCGGGTGACGGCGGTCTCGCTGGTCGGGGACGCCATGCTGCGGCCTCTGGCCGACGCGCTGGCCGGACCGTTGAAGGGTACGGACTGCTCCTCGCTGCTGGCGGTCTCCAGTTCGGGCGCGGTCTTGTCGAAGACGGTGCGCGAGCAGTTCGCCGCACTGGTGCCGCACGCGCTGCTCATCAACAACTTCGGCTCCTCCGAATCCGGCTTCAACGGGACGGCCACGGCGGACTCGGGGCCGGGGAAGGGATTCCGCATCACCGTCAACGACGGCATGGCCGTGGTCGATCCGGCCACCCACGAGCCGGTGCCGCCCGGCGAGGTGGGCCGGATGGCGCTGCGCGGCCATGTGCCGCTGGGCTACTACAACGACCCGGCCAAGAGCGCCGAGACGTTCTTCACCGCGCGGGGCGCCCGCTGGGTGCTGCTGGGCGACATGGCGACCGTTGACGAGGACGGCGTGGTCACCGTGCTCGGCCGGGGCTCGCAGTGCATCAACACGGGCGGCGAGAAGGTGTACCCGGAAGAGGTGGAGGAGGCCCTCAAAGCCCACCCGGACATCTATGACGCGCTCGTGGCCGGCATACCGGACCCGAAGTGGGGCAGCCGGGTCGCCGCCGTCGTCGAGCTGCGCGCGGACGCGGAACCGCTCAGCGGCGAAGGCGTCACCACACACTGCCGCACCCGTCTCGCCGGCTACAAGGTGCCGCGTACGGTCGTCTTCTGCGACCGTATCCAGCGCTCGCCGAGCGGCAAGGCCGACTACCGGTGGGCGAAGGAGACCGCCCAGCAGGCCGGGGGCTGAGCCCGCCGCGAGAGGGCGGAGGTCCCCCTTCCGCACCCCGGCACCGCCGGGCGACCGGCGCTGGCGGTCGGTCGGCGGTCGGCGACCGGCGGTCGGCGCCGGACCTCAGCTCCGGTCGCCCGCGCCGTCCCCGTCGTCCCCGCCGCCTCCGTCATCCCCGGCGCACTCGGCCAGGAAGGTCTGTACGGCCGAGGCGAACTCCGTGGGCCGGGCTTCGTGGACGAGGTGCCCGGCTCCCGCGACGGTGATGTGCCGTGCCCGCGGGATCCGTTCGGCCATGCGCGCCAGGTCCTCCTGGGGCAGGTGGCTGCGGTCGCCGCCGCCGATCAGAAGGGTCGGTGCCGTGATCCGGTCGAGGTCGTCCCACCAGCGCGGATCGGGCTCGTTGCGCTGGCGCGTCCACTGGACCTTCACCTCCCAGTCGAACGACTGCTCGCCCTGCGGCCGGTCCGGCACCTCCTGCGGCGGGCGTACGGGCTTCATCGCACCGGTCTCCTCCAGCACCAGCCGCGCCACCCGGTCCGGGTGCTCCTGCGCGAAGAGGTAGGCGACCACGGATCCGAAGGAGTGGCCGATCAAAATCGCCGCTCCGATGCCGAGTGCGTCGAGGAAGCCGAGCAGGTCCCGCCGGAAATCGTCCATGGCGTAGGCGCCCGGCCAGTCGCTGTCGCCGTGTCCGCGCAGGTCCAGCGCGTACACGGGGTGCGCGGCGCCGAGCTGGGAGATCAGCGGGCCGCGCCAGTCCTCGCCGTCCTCGCCCAGGCAGTGCAGCAGCACGACGGGTACGCCCCTCTCCGCGCCCCAGGCACGGTAGACGAGCCGTACCCCGCCCGTACGGACGGTCCGCGTTCCGTTTTCACTCATAGGCGGGACCGTACCCGTTACCCGTCCTTCTTCCCCACGGACGGCGACGCCTCCCCGGCGGGCCGCTTGGCCAGCTCCGAGCGCCGGTAGGAATACGCGAAGTAGACGGCCAGGCCGATGACGAACCAGATGCCGAAGCGCACCCAGGTCACCCAGGACAGATAGGTCGTCAGCCACAGCGAGAAGACCACGCCGAGCACCGGCACCACGGGCATCCCCGGCAGACGGAACTGGCGCGGCAGATCGGGCTGCTTGTAGCGCAGGACGATCACGGCGACACACACCACGACGAAGGCGAGCAGGATGCCGATGTTGGTCATCTCTGCGGCCTCCTCGATGGGCAGGAAGCCGGCGATCACCGCGGAGCCCGCACCGACGATCCAGGTGACGCGGGTGGGAACCTTGCGCACCGGGTGGGTCTTGGCGAACCACTTGGGCAACAGCCCGTCCCGGCTCATGGCGAACCAGACGCGGGTGACGCCCATCATGAAGGTGAACATCACCGTGAGAATGCCGATGATGGCGCCGACGGCGATGATGTCGGCGACGCTGCTGAGCCCGACGGACTTGAAGGCGGTGGAGAAGCCACTGTCGGGGTCGATGTCCTTGTAGTTCTGCATGCCCGTCAGCACCAGACAGACGGCGACGTACAGCACCATGGAGATGACCAGCGAGTAGATGATCGCCTTGGGCATGTGCTTCTGGGCGTCCTTGGACTCCTCCGCCGCGGTGCTCATCGCGTCGTAGCCGAAGACGGCGAAGAAGACCGTCGCGGCTCCCGTGAAGGCACCGGAGAGCCCGAAGGGGAAGAACGGCTGGTAGTTGCCGGTCTTGATGTGGAAGACGCCGACGACGATCACCAGCAGGACGACCGCGACCTTCAGGACGACGACCACCAGTTCGAAGCGCGCCGCGCTCTTGATGCCGCGGGTCAGCGCGAACGCGATCAGCAGACACAGCAGCGCCGCGAACAGGTCCACCCGGTGGCCGTCCCCCGTTCCGGGCGCGCCGAGCATCCAGGCGGGCAGCGAGGCGCCCATCTCGTTGATCAGGAAGGAGAAGTATCCGGAGATGCCGATCGCGACCACCGCCACGATCGCGGTGTACTCCAGGAGCAGGTCCCAGCCGATGAACCAGCCACCGATCTCGCCCAGCACGGCGTACCCGTAGGTGTAGGCGGACCCCGCCTTCGGGATGAGCCCGGCGAACTCCGCGTAGGAGAGCGCGGCGCAGGCGCTGGCCAGGCCCGCGACCAGGAACGAGATCAGCACGGCGGGGCCCGCCTTGCCGTTGGCCACCGTTCCGGCGAGGCTGAAGACGCCCGCGCCGATGATGCCGCCGACGCCGATCGCGGTCAGGTGCCGGAGGCCGAGCGTGCGGGACAGTTGCTGGCCCGAGCCCCCTTCCGTCTCGTCGATCTGCTCGATGGGTTTGCGGCGGAGGATGCCCTCGCCGCTCCAGAGCCCGGCCATGGATCTTCTTCTTCCTGCCGTGGGTACGGGTGATCAATCGTGGCGGCGGGCGCGGCCCGCTGCCACGATTGATCATCATGACCCTGGCAGGTGTAGAGAGAAAGTGGTTACACGATCTCCATTGAGCATCACATCTGGCATCTTTTCGGTCACTGCCGTACCCGTGTGCTGCCGGGCCGGGTCACATGGCCCGCTCCCGCCCCTTCCAGAACGGTTCGCGCAGCCTGCGCTTGTAGAGCTTGCCGTTGGGATCGCGCGGCATCTCGGTGATGAAGTCCACTGTCCTGGGGCGCTTGTAGCCGGCCAGGCGCTGCGCGCAGTGCGCCAGGAGGGCCTCTTCCAGTGCGGGGCCGGGCTGCTGCCCGGGCGCCGGCTCGACGACGGCCCTGACCTCCTCGCCCCAGTCATCGTGCGGAATACCGAAGACGGCGGCGTCGGCGACGGCCGGGTGGGTGAGCAGGGCCGACTCGATCTCGGCCGGATAGATGTTCACACCGCCGGAAATGATCATGTCGATCTTGCGGTCCCGGAGGAAGAGATAGCCCTCCTCGTCCAGGTAGCCCAGGTCCCCGACGGTGAAGAAGTCCCCGATACGGTTCTTGCGGGTCTTGCCCTCGTCCTTGTGGTACGAGAACCCGGGGGTGTTCATCTTCATGTAGACGGTGCCCAGTTCGCCCGGCGGGAGCCGGTTGCCCTCGTCATCGAAGACGGCCAGTTCACTGATCGGCCAGGGCCTGCCGACGGTGCCGGGCTTCTTCAGCCAGTCCTCCGCCGTGGCGAAGGCCCCGCCGCCCTCGCTCGCCGCGTAATACTCCTCCACGCACTTCCCCCACCACTCGATCATCGCCCGCTTCACATGGTCGGGGCAGGGCGCGGCACCGTGGATGGCGTGCCGCATGGACGAGACGTCGTACGCCTCCCGGGTGGGCTGCGGCAGGGCGAGCAGGCGGTGGAACTGCGTCGGCACCATGTGCGTGTGGGTGCAGCGGTGGGTGTCGATGAGCCGCAGCATCTCCTCCGGCTCCCACTTGTCCATCAGCACCAGCGGGTGGCCGATGTGCAGCGCGGCCCCGGCGAACTGGAGTACGGCGGTGTGGTACAGCGGGGAGCAGACCAGGTGGACGTTGCCGTCGAAGGGCCGGATCCCGAAGATCCCGAGGAATCCCCCCAGAGAGGTCTCCTCCGGACGTTTGCCGGACAGCGGCCTGCGGATGCCGCGCGGGCGACCGGTGGTTCCCGAGGTGTAGTTCATGACCCAGCCCCCGGCCCGCCCCTCGGGCGGCGCCCCCGACTGCCCGGCCAGCAGGTCGGCGTACGGCCGGAATCCGTCGGCCGCGCCCACGCAGTAGCGGCGCTGCGGCGGCAGGCCCGCCTCCTCGGCCGCGGTGCGCGCGGTCTCGCCGAAGCGGGCGTGCGCGAGGAGCGCCTTGGCGCCGGAGTCGGCGAGGATCCAGGCGATCTCCGGTCCGACGAGATGGTGGTTGACGGGCACCATGTAGAGCCCTGCCTGGGTGGCGGCCAGATAGGCGGCGAGAAACTCCGGCCCGTTGGGCAGCACGGTCGCGAAGGCGTCGCCGGCCTCCAGCCCGGCCGCTCTGAGGCCGCCGACGAGCTTGTTGCACTCCGCGTGCAGGCGGTCGGCTGACCACTCCTCGCCGTCCGGGGCGACGAGTACGGTCCGCGCGGGGTCCGCCTGGGCCTGCGCCCAGAACCCGTTGGGTGCGTCCGGCACGTTGCTGCTCCTCTCGGTGGGTGCGCTGGGTCATCTCGGGACGCCCCGCCCTCACGGCCGGCCGGATATCCGCGCGTTCGCGTATCCGCATCTCTGCGTGTCCGCGTGTCCGCGTATCGCACCGGCTGAGACTCGCGCCCGGTCGCGGACCGTCGTCCGCGAGGCCGAGCCAGGGCGGGCCAGTCCGAATTATTCCGAGTTGCTGGGAATCGTTCCGGGTCGCTTCGAGTCGTACCGGGGTTGCCCGAGTCGTTCCGCTTCAGCTGCCGACGCCGGCGATCGTGTTGAGGCGGGCGACGGCCCGCTCGAATCCGCGGGTCAGCTCGTCCACGACGGCCCGCACCGGGCGTTCGGTGTTCATGGAGCCCACGATCTGCCCCACGGGGGTGCCCAGCAGGGGCTCGACCTCGTACTTCTGAATCCGACTGTTGGCCTCGGCCACCAGCAGCCCCTGGAGCGGCATGGGCAGCGTGCCCGGCCCCTCGGGACTCTCCCAGGCGTCGGTCCACTCCGTCCGCAACTGGCGCGCGGGCTTCCCCGTCAGCGCGCGCGAGCGCACCGTGTCACCGGCTCCGGCCGCCAGCAGCTTGTGCGTCAGGGCACGCGAGTGCAGTTCGGCCTCGGAGGTGGTCAGCCAGATGGAGCCGAGCCACGCCCCCTGTGCGCCCAGGGCCAGGGCTGCGGCGATCTGTTCGCCGCTGCCGATGCCGCCCGCGCACAGCACGGGCAGCGGGTCCACGGCGCGGACGACCTCGGGGGTGAGCACCATGGAGGCGATCTCACCGGTGTGGCCGCCGGCCTCGTAGCCCTGGGCGACGACGATGTCGATGCCCGCCGCCTTGTGCCGCTCGGCGTGCCGGGCGCTGCCCGCCAGCGCCGCGACGGGGATGCCCTGGCGGTGCGCGCGCTCGATCACATCGGCGGGCGGCGAGCCGAGTGCGTTGGCCAGCAGCTTGACGGGGTAGTCGAAGGCGACGTCGAGCTGGCTGCGGGCGACGCTCTCCATCCATCCGGTGATGCGCCAGCCGCCGCCCTCCCCCTCGGGCATTTCGGGCACGTCGTACTTGGCGAGGGTCTCGCGTACGTACTGACGGTGCCCCTCCGGGATCATCGCCTCGACCTCGGCCTCGGTGACGCCCTCCACCTTCTTCGCGGGCATCACCACATCGAGCCCGTAGGGCAGGCCGCCGGTGTGGGTCTCCATCCAGTCCAGGTCGCGTCTGAGTTCGTCCGAGGCGCCGTAGCGGACGGCGCCCAGGACGCCGAAGCCGCCCGCGCGGGTGAGCGCGGCGGCGACGGCGGGGAAGGGGGTGAAGCCGAAGAGGGCGTGCTCTGCTCCCAGTTGTCTGCTCAGCTCCGTCTGCATGGGCGGCAGGATGCCGCAGCGGCGCGGCGGAGGGAAGAGATTCTCTGATGCTCTGTCAGATCCGCCCGGACCGGCGTCACCGGTGGGCCCCGGCAGCCTCGATGGAGCGGGTCAGCTGCTCCAGACAGTGCGCCTCGTCGTTCCTGCTTGCCAAGGTGCCGGGATCGGCGGGGCCCAGCACGCGCTCCCGCACGTCGGCGACGTATCCGTAGACCTTCAGCGCCTCCTCCCAACGGCCCAGCCAGCCCAGTGCCACGGCGACCTCGCGGTGACTGACCAGGGTGTCCGGGTGCTCGGGCCCGAGCACCCGCTCCCGGGCCTCGCACACCTCGCGAGCCTGGGTGAGCGCCTGTGGCCAGCGGCCGAGGCGCCCGAGGTTGACGCCCAGCCCGTGCAACGCGCGCAGGGTCTCCGGATGGTCCCGGCCCTGGACGCGGGCGCGGGCGAGCGCCAGGTCCCGGTACAGCTCCAGTGCTTCGGCGGGGCGGCCGAGCCGGCCCAGGCACACGCCCGACTCATAGCGGGCCGCGAGGGTGTCGGGGTGGTCCGGGCCCAGGCTCTCGCCGCGCAGGGCCGCGACGGCGAGGTAGGTCTCCAGCGCCTCGGCCCAGCGCCCCAGCCTGCCCAGCGCGTAGCCGACCTCGTAGCGGGTCACCAGCGTGTCGGGATGCCCGGCGCCCAGCACGCGGGCACGGGCGCGGGCGACTTCCGCCGCCAGCTCGTACGAGTCCGCCGGGCGGCCGAGCCTGCTGAGGTTGAAGGCGAGATTGTGACGGCAGCGCAGCGTGTCGGGGTGGTCGGGCCCCATGGTGCGTTCGCGCGCCGCCAGGACGGCGGCATACAGCTCGTGCGCCTCCAGATACCGGCCCAACTGGCCGAGTACGTAGGCGGTTTCCTGCCGCGCCGCGAGAGTGTCGGGGTGCTCGCGGCCGAGCGTCGCTCCCCGCTCCGAGGCCACCCGCGTGTACTCCTCCAGAGCCTCCCGGTGGCGGCCGAGCCGGGAGAGGGCGAAGCCCGTCTCATAGCGGCTGGCCAGCGTGTCGGGATGGCCGGGACCGAGCGCCAGCTCGCGCTCGGCGGCCACGGCACGGTGCACCTCGTGCGCCTCCTCCCATCTGCCGAGCCGGCCCAGGCCGAGCCCGGCGCCGTGCCGTTCGGCCAGGACGGCCAGCAGCTCGCGGGACGGAGCGGGCGGCACGGCCCGGTGGCGCGCCGAGGAGATGGCGGGCGGCCCGCCCTGGCCCGGTACGGCTACGGGTGCCGGCCGGCCCGCACCGTGCGGGCCCGTCCACGGGCCGGTCAGCGCGCTCAGCGCACCGGGCGCCCCGGCCGCTCCGGACTCTGCGGATGTCCTCTCCCCCTCGGGCGCGCCGGAGGCCGGGGCCGCCGTTTCCACCGCCGACCAGGCGCCGCTGGCACGGGAACCGCCGCAGATGCCCTCGCTCCAGGCGGGAGGCCGCGCCGGGACGGTGGCGGGAAGGTGCGCCGGAACGCTGACAACCCCCGGGACGCGCGCGGGGTGCTGCACCGGTGTCCGCGAGGAGGCCGGGGCGGCACCGAGCCGGGTGAGGTGCCCGGAGCGGGCGCCCATGGCGGTCACAGCCGCGTGGCCGCCTCCCGGGGTGCCCGCGCGAGCCGCCCTCAGGCCGGGCGCGAGCGCGGTCGCGGAGTACGGGCGCTGGTCCGGGTCCTTGGCGAGCAGCCCGAGGATGACGTGCTCCAGCGGGCCGGGCAGCTCGGGGCGCCGGGCACGCGGCGGCGCGGGCGTCGTATCGCGGTGGCCCACCAGCACGGACCAGGCGTCACCGCCCTCGAACGGCGGTGCTGCGGTGGCGAGTTCGTAGAGCACGCAGCCCAGCGAGTACAGGTCGCTGCGGTGATCGACGGTGGCGCCGGCGATCTGCTCGGGCGACATGTAGTGCGGGGTGCCCATGGCGATGCCGGTGCCGGTGAGCTTGGCGGTGAAGCCGATGTCGTGAGCGAGTCTGGCGATGCCGAAATCGCAGATCTTGACCGTACCGTCACCCGTACGCATGACGTTGGCCGGTTTCAGATCGCGGTGCACCACGCCCTGGTCATGCGTGTAAGCGAGCGCCGCGGCGACCTGTTCGGCCACCTCGATCACCTCGATGACCGGCAGCGGGGACGGTTTGCCCGCCTCCAGCAGCTGGCTGAGGTTGCGCCCTTCCAGCAGCTCCATCACCAGATAGAGCTGCCCTTCGTGTTCGCCGAAATCGTGCACCACCGTCACGCCGCGGTGCTGGAGCGCGGCGGCCACGCGGGCCTCGCGCCGGAACCGCTCGCGCAGGACGCGCATGAACGCGCTGTCCCCGCCTTCCGCGAGCGGTTTGAGACATTTGACCGCCACTCTTCTGCCCAGCGATTCATCGCGCGCGCGCCATACTTCGCCCATGCCGCCGCGCCCGATGAGATCGAGCAGACGGTAACGGCCCTGAATCAGGGTGTCCTCCGCCATCGCGTGCTGTCGCCCCCGTCGTTGCTCAGTACGTCCCTCCCCTGTCTGCCCAGTATGGCTGCCTCATTCCTTTATGTGTATGCCGTGCGGGGGCCAGGTATACGCGATTGGCTGGTTGCGGCCCGACGGCGGCGGAGAGTCCGCGGCGGGGCGCCGCGGCCTCACACGGGCCGGCGCGCGGCCACCGACGGCGCGCTCCCCGCCCGTTCAGCGGCGGACACGCGGCATGCCCAGGCCGATCCAGGAGATGATCTCGCGCTGGATCTCGTTGTTGCCGCCGCCGAAGGTGAAGATGACGGCGCTGCGGTAGCCGCGCTCCAGTTCGCCGCCCAGCACGGCTCCGGCCGAGCCCTCCTTGAGCGGTCCGGCGGCGCCGACGACCTCCAGGAGCCAGGCGTAGGCGTCGCGGCGTGCCTCGCTGCCGTAGACCTTGACCGCGGAGGCGTCGTGCGGGGTGAGCGTGCCCTTGTCGAGGCCGTCCACCATCTGCCAGTTGAGCAGCTTCATCGCGTCCAGGCGGGCATGGGTACGCGCCAGACGGGTGCGGACCCAGGCCAGGTCGATGACTCGGCGCCCGTCGGCGAGCTTGGTCTCGGCGGCCCAGCGCCGGGTGTCGGACAGGGCACGGATGGCCATGGTGCCGTGCGCCGCGAGAGTCACCCGTTCGTGGTTGAGCTGGTTGGTGATCAGGCGCCAGCCGCCGTTCTCCTCACCGACGCGGCGGGAGGCGGGGACGCGGACGTTCTCGTAGTAGCTGGCCGTGGTGTCGTGCGAGGCGAGGGTGTTGATGAGGGTGCACGAGTACCCGGGATCGCTCGTCGGTACGAGCAGCAAAGTGATCCCTTTGTGCGGTTTGACCTCGGGGTCGGTGCGTACGGCGAGCCACACCCAGTCGGCGGTGTCGCCGTTGGTGGTCCAGATCTTCTGCCCGTTGACCACGTAGTGGCCTGTCTCGGTGTCGCCCTCGCGCACGGCGCGGGTCCTGAGCGAGGCGAGGTCGGTGCCGGCGTCGGGCTCGCTGTAGCCGATGGCGAAGTCCAGCTCCCCGGAGAGGACCCGGGGGAGGAAGAAATCCTTCTGCTCGTCGGTGCCGTAGCGCATGATCGTGGGACCGACGGTGTTGAGCGCCATCAGCGGCAGCGGGACACCTGCCTGGGCCGCCTCGTCGAAGAAGATGAACTGCTCGACCGCAGTCATGCCCCGCCCGCCGTACTCACGCGGCCAGCTGACGCCCAGCCAGCCATCGGTGCCCAGCCGTCGGATGGTCTCGCGGTAGAACCGCTTCTGCTCGGCGGCCTCGGCGTAGCGTTCGTGTGCGTCCGGCGGCACGATCCGGGCGAAGTACTCCCTCAACTCCGCGCGCAATTCCTGTTGTCCAGTGGTGTATTCGAGGTACACGGCCCCTCCGCTTCACGTGGCATGACCTGGCGGCGGCGCTCACGGTAGAACGTGTTCCACCACAAGGGAATGGTGGTGACGCGACCGGCCGGACGGCGGCCGGGGCGCCGGACCGTGCCGCACCGGCGGCGTACGGGAGAATCCCGTCCAACTCCCCTGCCACATCTATGCGCTGACTGCGGGGTGGTGGGGAGGGCTCCGGGGAACGACGGCGCACGGCCGGCCGCTCCCCGGAGAGCGGCCGGCCGAAATCCGCACGACCTCGCCGACCGGCCGGCCGGTGGTCCGGGGCACAGCACCGCTCCCCCTCTCGTGCCCCGGAGCGCACCCCCTCCCCCACCACAGCCGAGGGAGTCTCCGGACACCCCCGCGCGTCGGGACGATGCAGGGCACGAGGCGCGGGCGGCACACGCGGCTTAGGTTGGGCGGATGGGCAAGTCGGTCGGGACACGCGCCGGGGGCATGAATGGCCGCGCGCACTGGTCGGTGGTGCTCCTGGCCACCGCGTCCGGCGCGGTGGACGCGCTGGCCCTGACGGCGCTCGGGCACGTGTTCGCCGGAGTGATGACCGGCAACCTCGTACTGCTGGGCGTCGCGGCGGGCGCCGACGGTGAGAGCGGCGTACCCGCGCTGGTGTCGCTCGGCGGATACGCGACGGGCACGGTGCTGGCCACCCGGCTGTGCCGGGGTGGAGAGCGGACCTCTCACGGACTCGGACTCGGAGCGGGACCAGGGCCACTCGGGGCAGGGGCTTCGGGATGGCCTCCCCGCGTGATGCTGTGCCTGTACCTGGAGACGCTGGCACTGGCAGGGTTCGCCGGGGTCGCCGGGGCACTCTCCGGACACCCGGAGGGCATGTGGCGCCCGCTCCTGCTGCTGGCCGCCTCGGGCGCGATGGGCGCCCAGTCGGCCGCGATGCTGGCGGGCGGCTCCCGGACGGCCCCGAGCACCTACTTCACAGGGACGCTCACGGTGTTCTTCGCGCGGCTCGCCGGCCGGGAGCGGCCGGTGGAGTGGTGGTCGGGCGCACGGCTGCTGGCGGTGGCCGTCGGGGCGGCATGCGCCGTCGGTCTCCGGGCACTGGCCGCGCCGCTGGCCTTCGCCCTGCCCGCCGTGGCACTGGCCGCTGCGCTGGCATGCCAGGGCAGCGGCCCCTGGCGCTTCCGCACTCCGGCCGCGGAGTGACGGCGTCCTCGTCGGACGGGCCGGTCGGCACGCGAAGGTGACAGGCACTCAGCGCGAGCCCCTTTAAGGGGTTACTGGGTAAATCACCTATTTGCCCTATTTATACGATCCGCACGATCTGTGAAGATGGTGAAGCTCATGGTGACCGTCCCCTACATCAGGAGTCACTGGTGATTCTCTCCGTCTCGGGTGTCGTGCTGCTCGGTGTGATCGTCTTTCTGTTCTTCCGCAAGGACGGCCTCAAGGTCTCGCACGCCCTGGTGTGCGCGCTTCTGGGCTTCTACCTGGCGAGCACCGCCATGGCGCCCAGCATCAAGGCGGGCGGCGAGAGCCTCGCCGGCCTGCTGGGCGGCATCAAACCCTGAGCCGGCAGAAGCAGGAGGGACGGGAGAGCCGCGCAGAGCGGTCAACGCAACCGAGGCGGGCCAAAAGGAGCTGCGTGTGAGCCGGTGGTCCCTGGCACCGCGGTGGGGCGAGGCGGACACCCCGCGGCCCGGCATCAAACTGCTGCCCGGCGTACTGCGTCCCTTGCTGGTGCTCCGGCGCGGACTCGGGCGGCTGTCCGTGACAGTACGGAAGTGGTGGGCCCGCGCCCCCAAGGAGCGGCGGCGCCTCGCGCTGTTCCTGGTGGCGGCGTGCGGGTCGGCACTGTGGCTGATGCCCTACGGACCGGCCCTCGCCGCCCTCTCGTTGACGGGCGCCGCCGCATGGTGCGGCAGAGAGCGGGCCCGCCTGCCGGAGGCCGGGGAGCAGGTACCCACCGACGAGGAGGCGGCCCGCCTCCAGAGCCTCTACGAAGCGCTGGTGCCCTACTTCGCCGTGGACGGCGACCCCCACCCCGAACCCCTTTACGCGCTGGACGGAGGGTGGGAGCGCGCTTTCGGAGGCTTCGCCTTCGGCCGCGACGGCAGGCTGAGCACCCTGCTGCTGCGCTACCCGGCCTGGTTCCCGGACGGGGAGGCGGCCCGGCGATCGTGCGTGGAGCAGTCGCTGGCGGCCAAGTCGGGACGCCTGCGCGAGTACCGCTTCACATGGCACGAGGAGTGCAACCTGCTGCGGATGACCGCGCTGGAGCCGCTGCCCACCGGCATCCACGCACAGCCGTTCGTCACCGCACCCGGCGAGACCGTACTCGGCTTCACCGACGAGCCCGAGGTGCGGCGGACCGTCCCCGTGGAGGTCTGCGGCCTCGACGGGACCCGCGACGTGTCCCCGGTGGTGTGGCGTACCGGCCCACGGTCGGCCGAGCCGCACCTGCTGGCGATGGGGACACCGGGGTCGGGCACGAGTTCGCTGCTGCGCTCGGTGGCACTCCAGGCCCTGCGGCGCGGCGAGGTGCTGGTGGTGGACGGCGACGGGGGCGGGGAGTTCTCCTGCCTGGCCGCACGGCGCGGAGTGCTGGGCGTGGAGTCCACGCTCTGCGGGGTGCTCTCGGCGCTGGAGTGGGTGGAGCGCGAGACGGAGCGGCGGCTGCTGTCGGCCGGCCGGGCCCGGCAGCGCGGTGAGCGCGCGCCGGAGGATGTACGGCAGCCGCTGTGGGTGCTGGTGGACCGGCCGGCCGTGCTGAGCCACCTGGCCAGGGCCGAGGGGCGGCGCGACCCGCAGGATCTGCTGGGTGTGCCCCTGCGGCACGGCCGGGCCGCGGGGGTGAGCGTGGTAGTGGCCGAACAGTTCGACGGGGCCGGGGAGTTGTCCGCCCCCGTGCTCGCCCACACCAGGGCACGGGCGGTGTTGGGCCCGGTCTCCCCGGAGCAGGCGGCCGGTGTGCTCGGCCTCGCCCCGCATACGGGCTCTGCCCCGCACCCGCCGCCGGGGCGGGGGTTCGCCCGGCTGGGCCCGGGACCGGTGCTGCGCCTCCAGGTGCCCGCGACGCCGGACCCGTTCGACGAATCGGCCCCCGGCCCGGAGCGTGCGGCGGTGTGGGCGCTGCTGCCGGAGCCCGCCGCCAACGCCGCCGCTCCGGCCCCGCCGGGACTGCTGGAGGCCCTCGGCGCGCTGGAGGCCGTCGGCACACCGACAGGCCGGAGGAGGTAGGACCCCGGGCGGGAACGCAGGGGGGTCGGCCCGGGACGGCATACGGGCCCACGAGCCCGGTGCCCGCGGGAGCGCGGGCCGTTTTCCACTGACCGCGTATGCGCCGCCGCCCCTCCGGTCGCGCGAGGTTCTCAGGCCACGTACGAACGTGGCAGGTCCGAGAGCGCGGGGGCCCCGGAGCGCACCAGGTCGGCAGCGGCGGCGAGCCGGACCGCCGCTTCTCTGGCGAGCGGCTCGGCGATGGTGAACGGAAGCCGCACGAAGCCCTCGAAGGCCCCGTCCACCCCGAAGCGCGGCCCGGAGGGTATACGTACTCCGACGCGTTCGCCCGCCTCGGCGATCCGCGAGCCGGACAGGCCACCCGTACGCACCCACAGGGTGAGGCCGCCGCGCGGGACGGTGAACTCCCAGTCGGGCAGGTGGGCGCGCAGGGCCGAGGTGAGCGCCTCGCGGTTCTCCCGCGCGCGGGCCCGGCGCAGGGTGACCGCCCGCTCCCAGCCCTCGCCGGTCAGCAGTTCGGTGACGGCGAGCTGTTCGAGCACGGGGCTGCCGAGGTCGGCGTAGGCCCGGGCAGCTGTGAGACTGCGGATCACCTCGGGCGCCGCCCGGACCCAGCCGATGCGCAGCCCCGCCCAGATGGACTTGCTGACCGAGCCCACGGTGATGACGCTGGAGCCGCCGGTGTCGAACGAGGCCATCGGAGGCGGGAGTTGGCAGTTCGGCGCATCGCTGCCCAGTTCTCCCGTCGAGCCGGGCGGCCCCATCGGGAGATCGGCCATGGTCTCGTCGGCGATCAGGATAGTGCCCGAGTCACGGGCGGCCGTCACGAGTTCGCGGCGCTGCTCCGCCCCGGCCAGCGCGCCGGTGGGGTTGTGGAAGTCGGCGACGACGTAGGCGAGCCGGGGTGCCGCCTCCCGCAGCGTGCGGTGCCAGGCCGGCAGGTCCCAGCCCGCGAGCCGGTCCGCCATCGGGACGGGGACGAGGCGGGCGCCCGTCTCGCGCAGCAGCTGGAGCACATTGGCGTAGGAGGGGTGTTCGACGGCGATGCGCTCCCCGTGCGGGGCCAGCATCCGGGCGAGGGCCCCCACCCCGCCCATGGCGCCGGTGGTGACCATGATCTGCTGCGGCATCGTCGGCACACCGCGCTCGGTGTAGCGGTCGGCGAGCGCCTGCCGCAGGACGGGCAGCCCGGCGGGGTAGTCGCCGTGCGTGTGGGCGTAGGGCGGCAGCGCGGCCAGCGCGCCCTGGAACGCCTGACTGAGGTGCGGTTCGGGCGCGGGCAGCGCGGCGCAGCCCAGGTCGATGACGGTGCCCTCGCTGTCGGGCGGGAGCGGGTCGAGCCCCCGGGTGGGCAGTGGCTTGCCCGCGGGCACGGCCGTCCAGCTCCCGGAACCCCGGCGGGATTCGAGGAACCCGTCGGAGCGCAGCGCCTCGAAGGCCGCCGCGACGGTGGTGCGGCTGACGTGGAGCGCCGTGGCCAGCTCGCGCTCGGCCGGCAGCCGGGTCGCCACCGGGATGCGCCCTTCGAGGACGAGGAGGCGCAGCCCGTCGGCCAAGGAGCGGTAGGCGGGCACCTTGCGCGCCGTCGGCACCGCGCCGTCCCGCCCGGGGTGTTGGGAGTCGAGGAGCCGCGCGAGCTGGGGGGCACCTACCGCAGAGTTCCACTGCGCCATCTGGGCAGTCCACCTTCCTTGGATTGGACGTAGAAGTGGCCTGGTTCCTGCCCACAGAATGCCACGGGTCAAGGGAGTGGCACGAGAGAGGGGTAGTTCTTTGTCCGGCTTGAGGGGTCCCGGCGCGAAGGGTTCCAGCCTGAGAGATTCCGCCCCGGGAAGTTCCGACCCGGGGAGTTCCGTTTCGGGGAGTTCCGATCGGGGGAGTTCAGGCGGCCACCTGTTCCGCCGGCTGGTTCAGCTCTACGCAGGTCTGCTGCTGTACGGGTCGAGCGCCGGCCTGATGGTGGCCGCGGGGCTGGGGCTGGCCCCCTGGGATGTATTCCACCAGGGCCTCTCACAGCACACAGGGCTCTCGATCGGCACGATCTCGGTCATCGTGGGCGCCGCCGTACTGGTTCTGTGGTGGCCGATGCGGCAGCGCCCCGGGCTGGGCACCGTCTCCAACGTGTTCTTGATCGGCGTCTCGATGGATGCCACTTTGTGGCTGCTGCCCGAGCCGCGGGCGCTGGCCGTACGTATCCCTCTGCTGGTGGCGGCCGTGGTGCTCAACGGGCTCGCGACGGGCCTGTACATCGCGGCCCGCTTCGGCGCCGGCCCGCGCGACGGGCTGATGACCGGCCTCCACAAGGTGACGGGCAGGTCCATCCGGCTGCTGCGGACCGGTATCGAGCTGACCGTCCTGACCACCGGCATACTGCTGGGCGGCTCGGCGGGCGCGGGCACGGTGCTGTACGCGCTGGCCATCGGCCCGCTGGCCCAGTTCTTCCTCCGGCTGTTCACCGCCCCTGCCGAGCGCGGCGGCTCGCTGGTGGTGGCGCGCGGACCGGCGCGGCGCGCGATACTGCGGCGGCGACGAGCGCCCGCACGCACGAGCACCGCTCCCCCGCGCGCCCCTCACGAGTGATCAGCGGTACGCGGCCTTGCCGCCGACGGTCTTCCTCGTTCCCGGTTTCACCCTGCTTGCGCGGGTACCTGTAAGAGAGCGGCAGCCGCGGTGGGCAACGTGGCCCCGGACCGGATTTAGACCTCTGCGCGCCGGGCCGGTAGTGTACGCGCTTGGCTCACCGGATGGACCGTTACTGCACGCCAAAGGGATGCGAACAGTGGGTGACATCTCCTGTCAGTTGTGACAAACCGGTCACCGGGGGGTACCGCAGACTCGACGAAGCGGTGGCACAAAGGAAGGCAGCGGCGCACAGCGCCACCCTCTCGGGGGTGGCGGTGGGTAAACGGGTGGGCGCATGTCCCGATACGGGAATCTTCACCGCCGACCGGACGTTGACCGGATGACGACGACAGCGACACCTGTCCTGTGGGCGACCAGCCCGGGAGGCACGAATTCATGAGTGAGCGAGCTCTTCGCGGCACGCGACTCGTGGTGACCAGCTACGAGACCGACCGCGGCATCGACCTGGCACCGCGCCAGGCCGTGGAGTACGCATGCCAGAACGGACATCGATTCGAGATGCCGTTCTCGGTAGAGGCCGAGATTCCATCCGAGTGGGAGTGCAAGGTGTGCGGTGCACAGGCACTCCTGGTCGACGGCGAGGGTCCGGAGGAGAAGAAGGGCAAGCCCGCACGTACGCACTGGGACATGCTCATGGAGCGGCGCACCCGTGAGGAGCTGGAAGAGGTCCTCGCGGAGCGGCTCGCGGTGCTGCGCTCCGGCACGATGAACATCGCGGTGCATCCTCGTGATGACAACAGCGGGAGCAAGCGCAAGTCCGCCTGATCCGGCGGTCTCGCACCGTATGAATACAGCGAGAGGGCCCGGGGTCACTGTTATGACCCGGGGCCCTCTCGCTGTGCCGTATCCGCACCCTCAGGGCATCTCCGCGCCGTATCCCGGGGGGCGTCACTGAGCTGTGACGCCCCCCGGGATACGGCGATGCGCGCGCACGACGCCCGCCCGGGGCCCGGGGTACGCTCCGGCCCCGCGGTCAGTCCTTGCCCTTGCCCTTGTCCCGCTCCTCGTCCGGGACGACCTCGCCCTGGACGACCTTGCCGTCGGGACGGTGCATCCGGATGCGCTCCTCGGCACCGCGCGCCTGCTGGTAGGCGTCGCCGAGGGTGCCGGGCGCGAAGCCGCTGCGGCGCTCCAGATAGCGCTTCGTCGTGCCGCGCAGCAGCTTCGCCGTGGGCGGGAAGAGGCACAGCAGCCCCACGGCATCGGAGGCGAGGCCCGGGATCATGATCAGCAGACCGCCGAGCATCGCCATGCCGCTGCCGCGCCCCGCACGCCCCTCGGCCTCCGGCTGGGGCTCCGCACCGCCCCCCTGCTCCTGCGCGCGCTGGACGGTCTCCGCGAGATTCCGCCAGGCCCTGCGCCCCGCCCGCTTGATCACCGCGGAGCCGAGCACGAAGCCCGCTACGAGCACGATGAGGACGATCAGCCCGCTTGTCGCGTCCGCGAGCAGCGTGAGCAACCAGATCTCCAGGACCACCCAGGCGGCGACGGCCAGCGGCAGCAGCGTACGGGTCTTGGAGCGGCGCCTGGGCCCGCCGGGGCCCTGCCCCGGTCCTCCGGGACCCCCGGCGCCGTCGCCCTGTTCCTGACCGGAGGGCTCGTACGGGAAGGGTGCGCGCGTCGTCATGCCTCAAGTGTGCCTGGCTCAGCCCCGGCGGCGTCCGCGGACCTTCTTGACGCGGTCCTCAAGGCCCCAGGCAGCGATGCGCCACAGTGCCTCGGCCATGATGTCGCGGCTCATCTTCGAGTCCCCGCGCTCGCGCTCCACGAAGGTGATGGGGACCTCCACCACGTGGTATCCGGCGTGGACGGTGCGGCGGGTGAGATCGACCTGGAAGCAGTAGCCTTGCGAGGCGATGGAGTCCATGCCGATGCCCTCCAGTGTCTCCTTGCGGAAGGCGCGGAAACCCGCTGTCACATCCCGTACGGAGACATCCAGGAGGACTCGGGAATAGGTGCTGGCGCCCCGCGAGAGGATTTCGCGCGACTTGGGCCAGTTGACGATCCGCCCGCCGGGCACCCAGCGCGAGCCGATGACCAGATCGGCCCCGGCCAGCGCGGTGAGCAGCCGGGGCAGTTCCTCCGGGGGGTGGGAGCCGTCGGCGTCCATCTCGATCAGCACGCCGTAGCCGTTGTCGATGCCCCAGCGGAAGCCCGCCAGATAGGCCGCGCCCAGGCCCTCCTTGCCCTTGCGGTGCAGGACGTGGACGTGGTCGTCCTCCGCCGACAGCTCATCGGCGATCTTGCCGGTGCCGTCGGGGCTGTTGTCGTCGGCGATCAGGAGGTGCGCTGCGGGCACGGCGGCACGCACCCGGGAGACGACGGGCTTGATGTTGTCGGCCTCGTTGTAGGTCGGAATGATGACCAAGGCCGTGCCGAGCGGTTCGTAGCGCCGCTGTCCGCCGTCCTTCACTGGTGCTGCCTCTCCGGTTGTGCTGGTCGGTCTTGCTTCCCCGTGCCGGACTCCCGTGAGCCGGCTGTGCGCTGTCTGCGGCCGAGAATCCAGGCCCCCGCGCAGGCGAGCACGCCCACGATAGCGATCACCTGCTCGGGGACGGCGCCGACGTGGTCCGCGACGGTGAGACCGTCGCGCAGCGGCAGGTCGGCGGTGAGGACGTCGCGGGTGAATTCGTCCGTGCGCTGCTGCACCGTGCCGTCGGGCGCGACGACGGCGCTGATGCCGCTCGTGGCCGCCGTGACCACCGCACGGCCGTGCTCGACGGCGCGGAGCTTGGACATCACCAGCTGCTGCTCGGGCTGGCCCGTCCTGCCGTAGGTGGCGTTGTTGGTCTGGACGACCAGGGCGCGGGCGCCGTCGCGCACCGTGTCCCTGGGGATCTCGTCGTAGGCCACCTCGAAGCAGATCACGTCGCCGAGGCGGGCGGGGCCCGTCTGGAGGACGCCGGTGTGGTCGCCCGGGTAGAAGTCCCTGGGAACCTGCTGGAGGCGCGTGATGACCTTGCTGAGCTGGTTGCGGAAGGGGACGTACTCGCCGAACGGCACCGGATGCTGCTTGGTGTAGGAGGCGCCGGGGCCCTTCTTCGGGTCCCAGACGATGCCCTGGTTCTCGACATAGCCCTCCTTGGTCGGGTGGTCGACGAGGGCGCCGACCAGGACGGGAACACCGACGGCCTTGACGGCCTCATCGATGCGGCGGCCCGCCTCCGGCCACGTGAAGGGGTCGAGGTCCGAGGCGTTCTCCGGCCAGATCACGAGGTCGGGCTTGGGTTCCTTGCCCTGCTTGACGCGCTTGGCAAGGTCGAGGGTTGCCTCGACGTGGTTGTTGAGGATCTTCATGGGCCGGCCCAGGAAGTCCATGCCCGGCTTGGAGACGTTGCCCTGCACGATCGCGATGCGCGCGGTGTCGTCCGCCTTGGTGGGGACGGGCACCGCGAATCCCGCGGCGGTGACGGCGGCGGCGAGCACGAGTGCGCCCGCTGCCGTGCCGTAGGCCCGCCGGGTGCGGGCCGCGGGCGCGGCGCGCAGGCGCCAGGCGGCCAGTACGGCGGCGGCCAGCAGCGTGCCCGTCAGCGCCACCGCGAAGCTGACCAGCGGAGCGCCTCCGAGAGCGGCGAGGGGGGTGTAGGGAGAGCCGGTGTTCGCGAAGGCGAGCCGTCCCCAGGGGAATCCCCCGAAGGGGATCCGGTCGCGCAGATACTCCTCGGTGATCCACAGGCAGGCGCACCACAGCGGCCAGGCCGGCAGCCGGGTGGCGAGAGCGAACGCGGCACCCAGCAGAGCGACGAACAGGGCCTGGATGAAGGCCAGTCCGATCGTCGCGTCCCATCCGACGACGTGCAGCCACTTCAGCAGGAAGACGAAGAAGGGCAGGCCGAAGGCGAAGCCGCTCCAGGCGCCCTGGCGGGCCGTACGCCCCCGCACCAGCAGCCCGAAGGCCGCGACGGCGGCGAGGGACAGCGGCCAGACGCCGTACGGAGGGAAGGCCAGCGCGAGGGCGAGGCCGCTGAGCACGGCGAGCCCCGTACGCGGCGCCTCACGCCGTGCGAGCGCGGCCAGTCGCCGCCTGCGGGTGGGCCGCCCGGCACCCGGTGGCACGCCCTCGTCCCGCGGCTCTTCCGGCGGCGCCGGGCTGTCCGGTTCGGGTCCTGTGCTGTCCGGCTCGGTCACTGCGTTCGCCGGCTCATCCGAGGGCACTGAGCTGTCCGGCGCACTGCGGGGCGCAGCCGCCTTGCGCTCCCGGGGTTCGCCCGGGGCGGAAGCGGAGGTGGTGTCGGGGCCCGGTGCCAAGGTCGCAGCCTTCCTCGCAGGTCGTCCGGTAGTGCAGTGACCGTACAACGCGCGAGGGGCACGGCGGAGCGCGGGACCGTAAAGCTGTGGAAAGCGGCGGAAGCACCTGGTGGCGTGCTCGGCGACGGTCTCGTGCGGGGAGTTTCGTGCGGGGGGTGGGGAAGGTGCGGAGCCACCGGTCCGCGGATCGTCCGCCGCGGAGCTGCGGGTTGGGGCCCGGCGCCCTTCGGGCCGACCTGGGACCCGCTGGCTGCGGATCGTCCGAAAGCCGTTGTCTACTGAGCGTCCGGGCCCCGTCCCGGGTCACACCCGCCGACCAGCCGACAGCTTCCGCCCCCGTGCCGCGGGCGCTGGACCTGGCTCCCAGTGGTGGTGCGCCGGTGCGGCACACCACCCCGTGGCCCAGCGGCGTTCGACGACTGCGCGGAAGTTCCCCGGTCGGACGTGCCTGTGGTGGACGCGGCCGAACCTACCCGGCCACGGCGGTTTTTTGTCAACAGCCTGGTGGCCTGGGGTGTTTCGGCAAATCAGCAGGTCAGTGCGGAGAGGGCGGCGGTTGGGCGACAGGCCGAGGGGGTCTCGTTCGGCCGTATCCTCTTCGCCTACGTCACTCGTCCGGCCGCGCGTAGACCGTCCGGCCGCCGATCACCGTCCGCAGACAGACCGGGACTTGGGTCCCCGGCGTCAGATCCGGCAGCCCCGGGGTGCCCGAACGCGGGTCCGTGGACCAGTTGGCGACGCGGGTGTCGGGAGACTGGACGACGAGCGCCCCGGTGTGCCAGAGCGCGTAGTCGGCCGGGGCGCCGGGGGCGAGAACTCCGGCGCCGTCCTGGCCGATGGCCCGCCAGCCGCCCCGGGTGTGCGCGGTGAACGCGCCGCGTACGGAGATCCGGTGGCGAGGGGTGCGGTGGAACGCGGCGGCTCTGATGGTCTCCCAGGGACCGAGGGGGGTCACGGGGCTGTCGGAGCCCAGCGCGAGCGGGACCCCGGCGCGCAGGAGGTCTGCGTACGGGTTGAGTCCGGCGGCGCGCCCGGCGCCCAGCCGGCGTGCGTACATGCCGTCTTCGCCGCCCCAGGCCGCGTCGAACGCGGGCTGGACCGAGGCGGTGAGGGCGAGTTCGGCGAAATCGGAGACGGTGCGCGCGGTCAGCATTTCGGCGTGCTCGACGCGGTGGCGTGCCGCCCGGACGCGGGCTAGGCCGACGCGCTCGGCCGCCGCTCGCGTGCCGTCGGTGACGGTTTGGACGGCGGCGTCGCCGATGGCGTGGAAACCGGCCTGGAGCCCGGCCTCGGTACAGGTCGCGACGTGGGCGGCGACGGCCTCGGCGTCCAGATTCGCGCTGCCGGTGGTGTGCGGCGCGTC
This sequence comes from Streptomyces axinellae, assembly GCF_039532135.1. NCBI lineage: Bacteria > Bacillati > Actinomycetota > Actinomycetes > Kitasatosporales > Streptomycetaceae > Streptomyces > Streptomyces axinellae. The sequence goes on along the minus strand of NZ_BAAARJ010000001.1, from coordinate 504,120 downwards.
CGCGTACGGTGCGCACAGGTGTGCGGTGTGGGAGCCGAGGGACCCGTCGGCGAAGAGGTCACCGGCGGCACCCAGGGCGCCCAGCTCGTGGACACGGGCCGCTTCCTTTGCAGAGGTGACGAGTTCGGCCCAGTAGCCGAACACGCGCGGGCCCGGCTCCTCGGCGGCCAGCGCGAAGAGCGCGAGCAGGTCCTCCTCGCTGGAGATGTCGGGGCCCGCACACTCGTGGAGGGCGCCGATACCCAGCGACGCGGCGTGCGCGAGCGCGGCGCGCTGGGCTTCGGCCCGCTGGCGGGGCGTGAGCGCTGCGTACGCGACTTCACGGACCGCGTGGTGCGCGTCGCCGGTCAGCGGCCCGTCCGGCGCGTAGCCCTCGCGGGCGGCGATCCCGGGGACGAGGTCGAGCAAGGCCGTGGTGACCAGCGCCGAGTGCACATCGACGCGGGTGAGGTAGAGGGGCCTGCCGCCGGTCGCCTCGTCGAGTTCGGCACGGCCGGGGTAGCGCTGCTCGGGCCAGGCACCGGCGTCCCAGCCCGTGCCGAGCAGGATCCGGTCGTCGGGCCGGGCCTCGGCGTGGGCGCGGATCGCGGCGAGGGCTTCGGCGAGGGTGGCGGCGCCGGACAGGTCGAGGCCGGTCAGCGCGAGGCCGGTCGCCGTCGTGTGCACATGGGCGTCGGTGAAGGCGGGGGTCACGAGCGCGCCGTCGAGGTGCACGGTCTCGTCCACGCCGTCGGCGAAGGAGTCGGCGGCCCCCTCCGAGCCGATCCAGGCGATGCTGTCGCCCTCCACCACCATCGCGGTCGCGAAGGGGTCGGCCGGGCTGTGGACCTCGCCGCCGCGCAACAGGAGGGTGCGGGGTCCGGACCGGGAGGAGGGGGCTGTGCTGTCGCTCATGGGGACAGTCTCCCGCTCCGGCGGGACCGGCGGGCCCCGGGGGGTGTGCGGCGGGGGCGCGGCCGGACGTACGAACGGGCCCCGCCGCATGGGCGGCGGAAGCGCGTGCGGCGGGGGCGCGCGCAGCGGGGCAGGCCCGCGGCGGAGCGCGGCGGGCAGGCCCGGCGGCGGAGCACGGCCGCGCGGCCCTGTGGCGGGCCACGGGTGCGGCTTGCTCTCAGATGCGGGGTGGGCGCGCCTCGTACGGGGTGGAGAGGACGACCGTGGTCCGGGTGGAGACCCCCGCGAGGGAGCGGATGCGGGCCAGCAGGTGCTCCAGCTCGATCGGGGTGGCCACGCGCACCTTGAGAATGTAGTTCTCGTCGCCTGCGACGCTGTGGCACGCCTCGATCTCGGGTACATCGGCGAGCCGTTCGGCGATGTCGTCGGGGGCGCTGGGGTCGAACGGTTTGACGGAGATGAACGCGGTCATCGGAAGCCCCACGGCTTCGGGGTCGACCAGGGCCGCGTAGCCGCGGATGACGCCCCGCTGTTCGAGGCGGCGTACCCGCTGGTGTACGGCCGAGGTGGACAGGCCGGTGGCCTTGCCCAGGTCGGTGTAGCTCATCCGCCCGTCCCTGACGAGCAGTTCCACGATGTGCCTGTCCAGTTCCTCCACAGCGGATCACCGTACTGTGCTCGCCGCGCTCCGGCACACTGTCCGTGCCCAGACGGCGCGCATGGGATGCTCTGTCGCACGGGAGCGGGCCGTCCGGGTCCGGGAATCGGATCCTGACGCGGGAGCGGGGCGCGCCACGACGGACGGGCGCTGCGCCGGTGACACGGGGGCACACGTGTGTGACCAAGGACACACATATGCTCCCGTGTCCTCCGGGACGTCGAGATTACGGAACAGACACGACGGGAAGTGCTTGCTGTGGCCGGAAGCCCAGCCCGGCAGGTTCACCCGAGGGGGAATTTCCATGCGCACGACGAAGTCGGTCAACGCTGTTCGCCAGGACGCGGCAGCGGCCTCGGCGCAGAGCGGTCATCAAGGCATAGAGGGGCTGCTTCCCGACGAGGAGGAGACCTACGAGAGCTACCGCGTCATCTGCCCGGACTGCCGGCAGGCGATCGCCATGCTGTCGCTGGAGGAGAAGCTGCCCGAGCACGCGATGTGCGCTTCGAAATGGGACCCCTTCGGGCTGACGGTGTGCCAGGGAGCGGGCCGCCCGGTACGCGAGGCCACCCCCGCGGACGGCACCGCCCGCGAGCGCGGCGTGGGCGAACTGCTCACCCTGCCCGAGGGGCTGGACTGGCGCACCCAGCCGTTCTCCCACGTCGGCGGCCCCGGCTCCCGGCCCATGCCGGTGATCGGCCAGAACCGCCGCTGATCCCCGGGCGGTTCGCCGGCGCCCGGCGCCGGGGCAGCGCGCCCGCCGCGAGGTGAAAGCCGGAGCCGCGACGGAAACCGGGACCCGGAGCGCCGCGCCGGGTCTCAATTGAGTTGCCGTCACCGGGAGTTCGGGTCAAGGTGGCCCGCGTGTCGGGAGTGATGATCGCGGGACTGCGGCGCGGGCTGGTACTGGCCCGCTGGTGTGCGCGGGCGGGGTTCGAAGTCGCGGCGGTGTGCGACCCGGATCCGGAGTTGCTGGCCGCCGCGTCGGCGGAGTTCCCCGCCGCGCGTACGGCCCGGCGATGGCAGGAACTGACGGCCGAGGACGTGGCGGCCGTCGTCCTGGCCAACGACTTCGACGCGCATGCCGAACCCGCCATCACCTTTCTGCGCCGGGGCGTCCACGTGCTGAGCGAGTGCGCCGCGTGCGTGAGCGAGGAGGAGGGCAGGGCACTGGTCGAAGCCGCCGAGGAGTCCTCGGCGACCTACTCCTTCGCCGAGAACTACGTCGAACACCCGCATGTGCGCACCATCGCCTCGCTGGTCGGCGGCCGGGAGATCGGCGACGTCGAGCTGATCGAGTGCGACTACGTACACGGCCTGGCACCCGCCGAGGTGACCGCACTGGCGGGGGATCCGGCGCACTGGCGCGGACGGATCACTCCGAGCGCCTACTGCACGCACACCCTCTCCCCCGTCCTGGATGTCACCGGCGCCTGGCCGATGCAGGTGACAGCGCACCCGGTGGGGACGGGCCCGCGGCCCATGGCGGTCGTCCTGGTCACCTGGCTCTCGACAGGCGCCCTCGCGCTCACCCGGCAGACGTTCCTCCAGGGCGAGCCGGACAGCCACTGGTCGTGGCTGTCGGTGCGCGGCACCGAGGGGCTCGCGGAGTCGCTGCGCGCGCCGGGCCGGGATGCATGGTCGGTACGGCTGCGCAACGAGCCCTGGGCGCACGGTGGTTCACTGCGCGACGAGGTGCGCGCGGCGGAGCCCGTACGGCTGTACGGCGAGGTCGTGGAGCCGGGAGAGGTGGGCACCGCACGGGTGGTGGAGGCGTTCTGGCGCACGGTGACCGAGGGGGCGCCGCCCCGGGTGCCGGTACGCGCCGCGGTCGCGGCCTCCCTGGTCGGCGTCGCCGGAGCCCGCTCGCTGGCTGAGGGCTCGCGTCCGGTGGCGCTGCCGGATGTCGCCGGGTGGTAGCGCGTAGGGGCGGGGCCGGGTTGGCGCATAGGGTGGCCGCATCTTCTCGCCCTGCGCGCCGCTCCCCCGCTTCCCCGCTGACCTGCGGACCGGCGCGCTCGTACGCTTGTGAACACACTCCGCCGGAAGAGTGGGCCAGAAGGCCGACGTGGCCCGCGTAGACGCTCTGTGGATGGGGACCCGGGACCCGAGTACGTCCAGCATGCCGAGGACCCGAGAACGTCTAGGAGAGGGCCATGGCCAGCACGAGCACCAAGAGCAGCACGGGCCGCACCGGCGGCACGACCAGCAGCACGCGCCGTACGAGTAACACGCGCCGTACGAGCAGCACGCGCCCGGCACACGGCACCAGCAGGAACACAAGCCGGACCACCAGTCGCGGCACCAGCCGGAAGGCCCCTACGGGCAAGAGCGGTCAGGGCAGGGGCGGCCGTTCCTCGGGCGGGCAGCAGCAGCGCCAGGCAGCACTCGTCCGGGCACTGCTGGAGCACCACGGTCAGACATACGCGGAGGAGGCAGGCATCACGCTGCGTAATACCCCTTCCCCGCTCTACCGCCTTCTGGTGCTCTCGCTGTTGCTGAGTGCCCGTATCCGCGCGGACATCGCCGTTGCCAGCTCGCGCGCGCTCTCGGAGGCCGGGATGCGGGACGCGCGGCGGATGGCCGAGGCGACCTGGCAGCAGCGGGTGGACGCGCTCGGGGAGGGCGGGTACCGCCGCTACGACGAGCGCACCGCCACCCAACTCGGCGAGGGGGCCGAGCTGTTGAAGGAGGAGTACGGGGGCGACCTGCGCAAACTGCGCGAGCGGGACGATCCCGAGGCGGGCCTGCGCGAGGTGCCGGGGCTCGGCCCCGTGGGCGTGTCGATCTTCCTGCGGGAAGCGCAGGCCGTCTGGCCCGAATTCCAGCCGTATCTGGACCCCAAGGCGCTCCAGGGAGCGGGAAAGCTGGGGCTTCCCGAGTCCGCGGAGAAGCTGGCCGGGCTCGTCAAGAAGGACGAGCTGGCATCGCTGGCGGCCGGTCTGGTGCGGGCGGCGCTCAGCTCCAAGGTGGTCGACGAGGTGAGGGAGGCCGCGGGGGCCTGAGCGAGCGTTTCTGCTGAGCACCGCCGGGCCACCTCGACGCGCGACGCGCGGCCGGGCGCTCGGAGGCGGACAGGTCGGTACGCGCGTGCGGCTGTCGGTCGGCCAGTGCGGCGAAGAGTGCCGCCACCAAGGCGAGTGATGCCGACGCCAGCGACAAAGCCAGCGGGGCACGCGGCGAATTCGTGGCGCCGAGAGAGGGGCCGGTGGCCTGGCGGTGTCCGTTTCGCCGCCTTGTCCGGGGGCAAGGGAACGGCAGCGGCGGCAGCGAGTCAGGGGGGCGCGCATGATCGCGTGGCTGGTGTTCGGGGGAATCTTTCTGGTAGTCGTCGTGCTCATCTTCTGGATGACCACCCGACCGGCCAATCTGAACCCGCGTACTTACGGACGCGGTGGTCCGAGCGGCAAGTTCACGGGGCAGGCATGGACGGCCGGTGAGAGCGACGGCGACGGCGGGGTTTCGTGCGGGGGCGGGAGCAGCGCCTCGTGTGGGGGCGGCGGAGGCGGGGGCTTTTGACCCGTCGCCTGGGCCCACAACGTCTCGGCGAGCGCCTGGACGGGAGGTGGCCGCTCGGGGTGTTGCCCGTCATCGGGGCCCGGTGGCCGGTCCTCGGGTGACGGTCCCGGCACGTCGTCCCGGAGAGGGTGCGCGAAAACGTCACCCCCTGAACCGGTGAGCAATATACCGAGTGCCGCGTCAGGCAACGTTTGCCCTGTTCGAGGCCATGGTGAAAGTCGGGTGCAGGACTTCAGGTCTATGGCCATGATGTTGATCATGACTGGATACACCGACGTTCCTGCCCGGCTGGGTGAGAGTGCTCTGTCTGATGGACGGCTGCTTGGCTGGGCAGAGTGGGGGCCGTTGGACGGGGCGCCTGTTCTGTTGTGTCCTGGTGCGGCTACGAGCCGGTGGCTCGGATTCGGCGCAGGCATTGTTGAGGCGCTCGGAGTGCGTCTTGTCTCTGTGGATCGTCCGGGTCTTGGTGTCTCGACGCCCGCCCCTGGGCGGACCTTCTCTGACTTCGCTGGAGATATGCGCCAACTCTGTGTGCAGCGGGGGCTGGGGCAACCTGTTGTGGTCGGGAATTCGCAAGGTGCACCATTCGCTCTTGCCTGCGCTGCGGAGGGGGTCGCCTCGGCACTGGCTGTCGTATCCGGTGCGGACGAGGTCGCCAGGCCGGAGTTCGCTCCAGTTCTGAACGCGGACCTGCGTGGTCTTGTCGAGCGGACCGAGTGCGATCCGGCTGGCGCCGAGGAGTTCTTCGCCGGCTTCACTGCGGAGGCGATGTGGGACATGATCATGGCCGGGAGCCCAGGGTGTGACCGTGCCGTGTACCAGGATCCTGAGTTCGCGGCTGGCTACCGCAGGGCCTTGGACGAGGGATTTACTCAAGGTGCCGCTGGCTACGCCCGTGACACGGTCCTGGCGATGGGGCGGTGGCCGTTCGCCCTCGACGAGATCGCTGTCCCCGTCGATATCTGGTACGGCGAGCAGGACACCAGCCACTCGCCCGATAACGGAGCACTGCTTGCTGCCCGTGTGCCCGGTGCTTGTCATCATGTCGTGCCGGGGATCGGCGGTGCCCTGCTGTGGACTCATGCCGAGTCGATCCTCACATGCCTCCTTGAAAAGACCATCACCGGCCAGTAAACGATCGGTTCGTGGCCGTGCCGGGGCGCGAGGCGTGCACGTGCCGGACAGCGATCTGCGTCAAGCTGTGCGGGTGGCTGAACGTGTACAGGTCCGGGAGCTTGATGACGACGAGGGCAGGCGGTTGCTGCGGATCATCCGCAGAGGCACGGGGTCGGTGGTGACCTGGCAGCGGGCCCAGATGATGCTGCTGGCCGCGCAGGGCATGCCCGTGGCGAAGATCGCCGAGGTGACGTTCACGAGCCCGGGCCGGGTCCGGGATGTGATCCACAACTTCAACGCCGACGGCTTCGACTCGCTCTGCCCGAAATACAAAGGCGGCCGGCCCAGAACCTCCCCCCTCCCGGAACGCCGGGAGATCAAGAAAATCGCCAAGTCCAAGCCGGCCGAGCACGGCCTGCCGTTTTCGACCTGGAGCCTGGCCAAGCTGGCCGACTTCCTGGTCGCCGAGGGGGTGGTCGACGACATCAGCCACGAGGGCCTTCGGGTCCTGCTCCGCGAGGAGGGCATCTCGTTTCGACGTGTAAAGACCTGGAAGACTTCCCGAGATCCGGACTACGCGGCCAAGAAGGCGCGGGTCGAGCATCTCTATGCGATCGCCGACGGCGAGGTGATACCCGAGGACGGCGAGCCGGAAGTTGTTTTGTGTCTGGACGAGTTCGGGCCGCTGAATCTCCAGCCCCACCCGGGGCGGCAATGGGCCGAGCGCGGCGGGAAGCACAAGGACCCAGCCCGCGAGCCCAGGCCCCGCCGCCGCGCGACCTACGCCCGGCCTCATGGGGTCCGGCACCTGTTCGCCGCCTACGACCTTGCCCGGGACAAGCTCTACGGCCACATCAAGCCGGGGAAGAACCGCACGAGCTTCCTGGAGTTCTGCCGTTACCCGCGCAGCCTCTACCCGCCCAAGCTCCGCATCGCGATCGTGCTCGACAACTTCTCCCCGCACCTCACCACGAAGAAGGACACCCGGGTCGGCGACTGGCCGCGGCCAACAACGTCGAGCCCGCCTATACACCGACCAACAGCTCCTGGCTGAACCGCATCGAGGCACAGTTCACCGCCCTGCGCCATCTCGCGCTGGATGCCACCGATATTGCCGGCCACAAGGAGCAAGGCAGCATGATCCGCCGCTACATCATCTGGCGGAACAAGCACGCAACCGACGAACGCCTCCGCAAGGTCGTGAACAGGGCGAACATTGCCTGATACGGCATAGGCCCCCGGCAGGCGGGGAAGCCGGAGCCCCCGCCGGCCAGGGGCGGCCCCTCGCCCGCGTCACGCGGCCCGTATGACTCAGCGGGAGCTCTCCGGGCCGGCGAGGTGACGGGCGATCACCATGCGCTGGATCTGGTTGGTGCCCTCCACGATCTGGAGCACCTTGGCCTCGCGCATAGAGCGCTCCGCGGAGAAGTCGGCGGTGTAGCCATAACCGCCCAGCAGTTGGACCGCGTCGGTGGTGACGCGCATCGCCGCGTCGGTGCAGAACAGCTTCGCCATGGCGGCCTGCCGCGAGAAGGGCTGTCCCGCATCGTGCCGCCGCGCCGCCGCGAGATAGAGGGCGCGGCCGGCCTCGATCTGGGTGCCCATGTCGGCGAGCATGAAGCGGAGCCCCTGGAAGTCGCTGATGGGGCGGCCGAATTGTTCGCGGCCCGCCGTGTAGGCCAAAGCCTCGTCCATGGCGGCCTGGGCGACGCCGATGGCGCAGGCCGCGATACCGAGCCGTCCGCCGTCGAGGGAGGAGAGCGCGACGGAGAAGCCCTGGCCCACCTCCCCCAGCCGCCGCGAGTCGGGGACCCGTACACCGTCCAGGTGAAGTTGTGCGGTCGGCGAGCCGTTGAGCCCCATCTTGCGCTCGGGCGGCGCCGCGCTGAGCCCTTCGGCGTCGCCGGGGACCAGGAACGCCGTGATGCCGCGGGGGCCGTCCTCACCGGTGCGGGCGAGCACGGTGTAGAAGTCGGCGATGCCCGCGTGGGTGATCCACGCCTTGGTGCCGCTCAGCAGCCAGTCGTCGCCGTCCCGCACGGCGCGGGTGCGCAGCGCTGCGGCGTCGGATCCGGAAGCGGGCTCGGACAGGCAGTAGGCGCCCAGCAGTTCGCCGCCGAGCATGGCGGGCAGATGCTCGGCACGCTGTTCCTTGGTACCGAAGTGTGCGAGGCCGTGGCAGGCGAGAGAGTGAACGCTGGTGCCGAGGCCGACAGTGAGCCGGGCGGCGGCCAGCTCCTCCAGGACCTGGAGGTAGACCTCATGGGGCTGCCCCCCGCCGCCGTACTCCTCGGGGTAGGGCAGGCCGAGCAGGCCGGACCGTGACAGGAGTGCGAAGGTCTCGCGCGGAAAGGTGCCGGTGCGCTCGCCCTCGGCCGCGGCGGGTTCGACCTCACGCTGGGCCAGGTCGCGGGCGAGTGCCAGCAGATCGCGGGCTTCCTCGGTGGGCAGTTCACGCTCCACCGGCCGCGGACCGTACTCCGGCATGTGCGCTCTCCTTCGTCAGGAACTGCGGCGACGACTCCTGGGTGTTGACGCCGTGCCGTGGACACTGGCCCGCGAGGCGGGGCCGGGTGCCGCTGCTGTGCCGTGATCCTGCCTCCTCGGGTTACGAGTGCGGCTGACCAGCGGTGGCGGCGAATGGGAGTATGCCCGATCGGGCGACACACGTCACCGGCGCACGGCGGCGCCCCGCGCCGGAACGGGTCCCTCCGCACGGCAATTGGTCCGAACCATTGACGGACTGGTCTAGTCCTTCTACATTCCGGTGAACGTAGGACGTACAGAAGTGTCCATGCATGCCACGACATACGGACACGCATGGCACGGCCGCAGCACTCACCCTCCGCACCCCACACGCGAGGAGAACCATGCTCGGACCGGAAGAAAGACGCTTGCGTTCCACTCAGCCCGCAACCGCTCGCCGCGCGCTCCCCAAGCGCCGCAGGCTCTCCGCCTTCCTGGGCGCGGCCTGTGCCACGGTGCTCGCGACGACCCTCTTGTCGGCCACGGCCTCGGCCTCGGCCGGCGCCTCACCGGGCGAACGGCAGTCCCCCGTCGCGCCCCCGAAGTCCGTCACGGCCGCCGCCTCCGCCACGGAGACCGCCGCCGCGAACCCGCCCGCCGCCAGACAGTCCATCGCGGCGGGCAAGACCATCGGGTACTTCACCAACTGGGGTGTCTACCAGCGCAATTACCACGTCAAGAACGTCGAGACCTCGGGCTCGGCGGCCAAGCTCACCCACATCAACTACGCCTTCGGCAATGTCCAGGGCGGCCGGTGCACGGTCGGTGACAGCTACGCCGACTACGAGAAGGCATACACCGCCGACCAGAGCGTCGATGGTCAGGCCGACACCTGGGACCAGCCGCTGCGCGGCAATTTCAACCAGTTGCTGAAACTCAAGAAGAAGCACCCCGGCCTGAAGGTCCTGTGGTCCTTCGGCGGCTGGACCTGGTCCGGCGGCTTCGGCGAGGCGGCCCGCAACCCCCAGGCGTTCGCCGAGTCCTGCTACAACCTGGTCAACGACTCGCGCTGGGCCGGGCTCTTCGACGGCATCGACATCGACTGGGAGTACCCCAACGCCTGCGGCCTGACGTGCGACACCAGCGGGCGGGACGCCTTCGCGAACGTACTGAAGGCGCTGCGCGCGAAGTTCAGCGGCAAGCTGGTCACCGCGGCCATCACCGCCGACGCCTCCTCCGGCGGCAAGATGGATGCCACCGACTACAAGGCGGCGGCGCAGTATGTGGACTGGTACCTGCCGATGACCTACGACTACTTCGGGGCGTGGGACGCGCAGGGACCCACGGCTCCGCACTCCCCGCTCAGCTCGTACCAGGGCATCCCCAAGAACGGCTTCAACACCGAGGCGACGATCGCCAAGCTCAAGGGCCTGGGCGTACCCAGCGGCAAGCTGCTGTACGGGCTGGGCTTCTACGGCCGGGGCTGGAGCGGAGTCACTCAGTCCGTGCCGGGCGGCACCGCGAGCGGGCCCGCGCCGGGCAAGTACGAACAGGGAATCGAGGACTACAAGGACCTCAAGACCAGGTGCCCGGCAACCGGCAAGGTCGGCGGCACCGCCTACGCATACTGCGGCAACCAGTGGTGGAGCTACGACACCCCCGAGACCATCGGCACCAAGGGCAGCTGGGCCGCACAGCAGGGCCTGGGCGGCACCTTCTTCTGGGAGCTGAGCGGTGACACGGCGAACGGAGAGCTGATCAAGGCCATCAAGTGACCATGGCCGAGGCGGCATCGCGGCCGTAACCGGACAAGAACAGCGGGGCCCACCCGGCGTCACAGGCGTACGCCCCGCAGCCTCGTGCGAGACGACGTACGGCCCCGCTGCGCGATCCGCCGCGGGGCCGTGCTGCGTCCCACATCCGCCACAGCCGGGGCTCGCCCGGCGACGAACGTGCGGTACCCGCCTCCCCGCGGTCCAGGTGCGGTACCCGCCCTCCCGCGGCCCGCGTGCCGGACCGGAAGACCTTCGTCAGAGATCCAGCACGAGCCGGGCCGACCGCGCGCGGGAGACGCACGCGTACATGCGGCCGGCGGGGGCACCGATGTCGTCCCGGTGCTCGGGCTCGCCGTCGAGCACGGTGAGTTCGCAACTGCCGCAGACACCTTCGCGGCAGCCGGCCTGAACAGGCCGCCCGGCGTGGGCCAGGGCCTCAAGGAGCGACTCGTCGGCCGGCACCCGCACCGTCCGCCCCGAGCGGGCCAGCGCCGCCTCGAACTCCGTGTTCGGCGCGAACGCCCTGGCCACCGGGTGAAAGCGCTCCGCCCGCAGCCGCCCGGCGGGGAACGCGTCCTGGGCGGCGGCGAGCATCGACGCGGGGCCGCAGCAGTAGACCAGGGCGCCGGAGTCCAGCCCGGGGCCCAGCGTGCCGAGGTCGGGCCTGCCCTGCTGCTTGGTCGGGACGATCCGTACCCGGTCGCCGAAGGAGGAGCGCAGCTCTTCGGTGAACGGCATGGTCGCGAGCGACCGGCCCAGGTACACGAGCGACGCCGGAACGGCCGACGCGAGGGCCGCCCGCATCATCGGCAGCAGGGGGGTGATACCGATTCCCCCGGCGAGAAAGAGATATTCCGGCGCGGGTTCGAGTGCGAAGTGGTTGCGCGGCAGCGACACTTCGAGTCCGCGGCCCCGGCGTAGGAACCGGTGGATGTATTCCGAACCGCCCCGGCTGAGGGGGTCGTACCGTATCGCGATGCGATAGGTCTCCCGATCGGCCGTATCCCCGCACAGCGAATACTGCCGGGTGAGCCAGTTCGGCAGCGCCACATCGATGTGCGCTCCCGGCTCCCAGGGCGCGAGCGGGCCCGAGGCACCGCGCAGAACGAGCGAGACGACATCTTCGGCGACCTGGTCGATACGGTCGACGATGATCTGTTGCATGGGGGTTCCCATTTCCCTCGGTGGCCGCCTCGGCCTGTGCGTGGGGCCAATTCGGTCAAGGCGTTCAGTAGAGCTTCCGATAGGCTTCTTCGAGGCCGCTCTCCATCACGCCCGGGTCGGTGTCGAGCCCCATCTGGGCGGTGGCGACCTCGCCGACCGACGGGAGTTCCTCGGCGAGCGCCTGGCTCTCGGGCTCCCACATCCGGGAGCGGATGAGCGCACGACCGCAGTGGAAATAGACCTCCTCCACGTCCACGACGATCGCCAGCACCGCTTCTTTGGCCTCGGTCCGCATCCTGGCGAGAACATCGGGTTCGTCCGTCGGATAGGCGCGGCCGTTGACCCGCAGTGTTTCGCGTGCGCCGGGGATCAGGAAAAGCAGCCCGATGCCGTCGTTCTCGGCGAGATTGCCGAAAGTGTCGGCGATCTTGTTTCCGGGCCGGTCGGGTATCGCGAGCGTGTGCTCGTCGAGGACCTTCACAAATCCCGGATAGTCGCCACGGGGTGAGCAGTCGGCGCGCCCCGCCGCGTCCGCCGTCGCCACCGAGAGGAAAGGGGAATGCGCGATGAACAGCCGGGAGTAATCGTCGATCCGGTCGAGAATCTTGCTCTTGAGCATGGGATCGGGCTCCCCGAGCCGGGCCCGGACCTCGGCCGGTGACACCCGCCGGGGCCGCGCAACTGGCTGTGCGCCAGGCCGGGTAACGAGCTGTGCGCCGACATTCACCATGGAGACTCCTTCCAGGGAAGAGACGGGGGCGGGGCGGGCAGTACGGGGAGGAGCATCGGGTGGCTGTGGGGCGCACCCACCCCGCGTCACCCGCCGCCACACTCCCTGCCGACGGCCGCCGTTCTGTGCTCCGTCGCAGTTCATGGCAACATTGTGAGCAATTATTCAGGTCCTGCGCCACTCGCGTTCACGGCGCTGCCCAGGAGGTGTCATGACGTCCGGCCATCGCGGACTTCAGCCACGTAAACAGCCACGCCAGGCTCGCGCCGAACTCACCAGGCAGCGCATCCTCACCGCGGCTGCTCATGTTTTCGCCGAACACGGCTACGCCGCCGGGACCACCAACCGGATCGCCGAGCGCGCCCGGATCTCGATCGGCTCGCTGTACCAGTACTACCCGAACAAGGATGCGATCCTGGTCGAGCTGGTGATCCGGCACCTCGACGAGGGGGCGAGCGCCGTGGCACGGAGCCAGGACGGTGAACTCCCCGACTCCCTCGAAGAGATCATCCGCATGTTCGTACGGGCCGCGATCGACAACCACCTCGACGACCCGCAGTTGCTCCGCGTGATGGCCGAGCACGCACCACTTGTCCCGGAACTTCTCCAGAGGATCTCCCGTCACGAACAGGAACGGGTCGCCTACACCCGGGAGTTGCTCGAACGCCGCCCGGAGGTCAAGGTCGGCGACACGGAGACCGCCGCCCGGCTCGTCGTCTCCACGATCGAACTCCTCGCCCACAAGCTGATCGCCGCCCCCGACTCCATCGACCTCCATCGGTTCGAGAACGAACTCGTCGCCATGCTCACGCGCTACCTCACGCACGGAGCGGAACCATCGGACAACGCGCAGCCATAGCGGACGCGGGGCCGGCTACCGGCGGCGTTCCGACCGGCCGCGCGCTTTCGCACCGTCCAGGATCCCGACCCCTACTGCCGCGAGGGCGACCTGGATGGCGAGTTCTATCCAGTCGATCCCCCGGGTATCGGCGACACCGACCGCGCCGGCGATGGCCGTTCCCACCAGTGCGGCGACGATGCCGACCACGAGCGTCCAGAGCAGCCCGACGTTCTGCCGCCCCGGCAGGACAAGACGGCCGAGTGCGCCGATGACGAGGCCGATGATGACGGCGCTGACGATTCCTGAGATATCCATGGAGTCCCCTTCTGCCCGCACGGGATGCGTCCGTCGTACGGGTGTCCAGCCGGACGGCGAATATGTTCCACACCGGGGCCGCGGGCCCGCTCCCTGCCACCGGGAGCCCCGCCGGCCGCCTGGCCCCGCCCGCCCCAGCGGCCTGCCGCCGCCCGCCAGTGGCTGCTCCGCATGCCCCGTACCGAGATCGAGATCACCGCGGAGCTGATCCGCGATCTGCTGCGCGGCCAGCACCCCGAGCCGGCCGATCGCCCTGTGGGCTCGGCGCGCGTGGCTGGGACAACCAACTGTGGCGGATCGGCGCCCCAGACCTCTTCCACGCGGCCGATCGGCCGAGCCCGGACGCCGCGGCCTTGCGCCGTGCCCGCGACCGGGCAGTGCTGCGCGCCCTCACGGGCATCCACGTCGGAGACACCGGCGTCCACGGCCGGCCCGGAGGCAAACCCAGCTGGGGCCTGCCCGCCCAGGCCGCGCCGCGCCGCGCCGCCTCAGCGCATCCGTGCACCGGTGATCAAGCACTTCGGAGGGAGGCCGGACAAACAAGCTGCGTCTGTCACGCTCCTCACCGGAGCGTGACCTCCGCGAACCCTCGCGGACTCGCGGCGCGCGCGTCTCAGCCCCGCCCGGCGCGAGGCGAGGCGGGGACGGGGGACGGAGCAGGCGCCCGGCAGCGGCCGGGGGCGTTGTCAGTGCGGGCTGGGAGACTCGGCGGCATGGCAGAGGCAGTGGCGGAACGCGTCACGTCCGACGAGGTCACCGGAGTCAGGTGGGCACTGGCCCCCGTGGGGGACGGACGGGTGCGCGTGTGTCCGGTGGACGCACGGGGCCGGCGGTCGGGCCCCGTGCGCACCGAGAGGTCGGCGGCGGCAGCGGTGCAGTCCAGACCGGAGGCGGCCCGCTGGGTGTGGCGCTCGACGGCCGGGATCCATCCGGAGCTGGCGGCCTCCGCGTCCTCCCGGCCAGGAGGTGGGGCCGGGGCGCGCGTGGAGCGGTGCTACGACGTGGAGGCGGCCGAGGCCCTGCTGCTGGGCCATGAGGGCAGGGCGGGGCACGCCCGCTCGCTGCCGGCGGCGTGGGCGCGGCTGCACGGGCTGCCCGTCCCGCCGGACCGGCAGGCCGTGCCACGCGAGTCCGACCCGCAGCCTTCGCTGTTCGAAGCCGGGCCGGTGCCGCTGCCCGAGGGCACGGATCCGCTGGAGGTGCTGCTGGAGGTGTACGCCGCGCAGCTGAGCCGTACGGAGCGGGCTGAGCACCCGGAGCGTATGCGGCTGCTGCTGGCGGGCGAGTCGGCGGGCACGCTGGTGGCGGCCGAGATGACCAGGGCGGGTGTCCCCTGGAGCGCCGAGGTCCACCGGGAGCTGCTGCGGGAGCTGCTGGGCGAGCGGTACGCGGGCGGCGGGCTGCCGCGCCGCCTTGTCGAACTGGAAGAGGAGGTCTCGCGGGCATTCGGCCCCGAGGTGCGGGTCCGGCCGGATCTGGCGGCCGAGGTGCTCCAGGCGTTCGCGCGCGCCGGAATCCGGCTGTCGTCCACCCGCAAGTGGGAGCTGGAGAAGGTCGATCATCCGGCCGTCGAGCCCCTGTTGCGCTACAAGAAGCTCTACCGGCTCTATACCGCGCACGGCTGGGCCTGGCTGCGCTCCTGGGTGCGCGAGGGCCGCTTCCATGCGGAGTACGTGCCCGGAGGGGCGGCCTCCGGACGGTGGACGACCAACGGGGGCGGGGCGCTCCAGATTCCGAAGGTGGTGCGCCGTGCCGTGGTCGCCGACCCGGGCTGGCGCCTGGTGGTGGCGGACGCCGATCAGATGGAGCCCCGTGTGCTGGCCGCTGTCTCCCGGGATCCGGGGCTGATGGCGGTGGCGGGCAGTAGCCGCGATCTGTACACGGAGCTGTCGGAGAAGGCGTTTTCCGGCGATCGTGCCCAGGCGAAGCTGGCGCTGCTCGGCGCGATCTACGGCCAGACCAGCGGCGACGGGCTCAAGAACCTCGCCGCGCTCCGAAGACGCTTCCCGGCCGCTGTCGCCTATGTGGACGAGGCGGCGCGGGCGGGTGAGGAAGGGCGTCTGGTGCGTACCCACCTCGGCCGCACCTGTCCCCCGGCGGGGCAGGGCGGGGCGGCCGGTGAGGACGGCGGCAGCGGGCCGGAGGCCGGTGAGGGGGCGGGCGCCGAGGCCGGGGCCGACGAGGGGGAGGCGGGCGGAGAGCGGTGGTCCGGCGGAGGCGGTGCGGCCAGGGCGCGAGGCCGGTTCACCCGGAACTTCGTGGTGCAGGGCAGCGCCGCCGACTGGGCGGTGCTGATGCTGGCCGCGCTGCGTCAGCGGCTGGCGGGCATGGCCGCCGAGCTGGTGTTCTTCCAGCACGACGAGGTGATCGTGCACTGCCCGGCCGAGGAGGCGGAGGCGGTCGCCGAGGCGATCGGGGCGGCGGGCGAGCAGGCCGGGGTGGCGGCGTTCGGCCCGACCCCGGTGCGGTTCGCGTTCACCACGGCGGTCGTGGAGTGCTACGCGGACGCGAAATAGAGCGCCCGTCGTGTGCCGGCCGGCTGCCTCGCGGACGCGCCATGTGGCCCTCCCTACACAGGCCCGCCACCGGCCCCGGCGAGCGGACCGGCGGGGGCCGCGAGACCATCGGAAGGGGTACGGCGGCACCGGCCCGCCCGCACGAGCACGCTCCAGAAGGGGTACACATGACAGCATCGGCCCAGATCGGCGTCACCGGATTGGCCGTCATGGGGCGCAACCTGGCCCGTAACTTCGCCCGCAACGGCTACACCGTCGCTCTGCACAACAGGACCGCCGCCCGCACACGCGAGGTCATCGAGCAGTTCGGCGAGGAGGGCGAGTTCGTCGCCACGCAGAGCCCCGAGGAGTTCGTGGCGGCTCTGGAGCGGCCTCGGCGCCTGGTCGTCATGGTGCAGGCGGGGGAGGCGACGGACGCCGTGATCAGGGAGTTCGCCCCGCTCCTCGAAGACGGAGACGTCATCATCGACGGCGGGAACGCGCACTTCGCGGACACCCGGCGGCGTGAGAAGGAGTTGCGCGAGCAGGGCATCCACTTCGTCGGTACCGGTGTCTCCGGCGGTGAGGAAGGCGCGTTGCACGGCCCGAGCATCATGCCCGGCGGCTCCGAGGAGTCCTACGCCTCGCTCGGCCCCATGCTGGAGAAGATCTCGGCGAAGGCGGAGTCGGACGGCACTCCCTGCGTCACGCACTGCGGCCCGGACGGTGCGGGCCACTTCGTCAAGATGACGCACAACGGCATCGAGTACGCCGATATGCAGCTCATCGCCGAGGCGTACGACCTGCTGCGGCAGGTGGGCGGCTTCTCTCCCGCGGAGATCGCGGACATCTTCCGCTCCTGGAACGAGGGCCGTCTCGATTCGTACCTCATCGAGATCACCGCCGAGGTCCTGTCGCACACCGACGCGGCGACCGGCAAGCCGTTCATCGACGTGGTGGAGGACCAGGCGGAGCAGAAGGGCACGGGGCGCTGGACCGTGCAGATCGCCCTGGACCTGGGCGCTCCGGTCTCCGGAATCGCCGAGGCCGTCTTCGCCCGCTCCGTCTCCGGCCACGCGGATCTGCGTGCCGCCTCCCGCAAGCTGGCCGGGCCCAGGCCACACGCCCTCGGCGAGGCCGACTCGTCGGCCTTCTGCGCTCGCGTCGAACAGGCCCTGTACGCCTCGAAGATCGTCTCGTACACACAGGGTTTCCACGAGATCGCCGCCGGCAGCGAGCAGTACGGCTGGAACATCGACCTCGGCAAGGTCGCCGCGATCTGGCGCGGCGGCTGCATCATCCGGGCCGCCTTCCTCGACCGGATCACCGGCGCCTACGCGGCCCAGCCCCAACTGCCGAGCCTGCTCGCCGACAAGAGGTTCGCCGACGAGATCGCCGCCGCCCAGGACGACTGGCGCCAGGTGCTGGCCACAGCCGTCACCCAGGGTGTCCCCACCCCCGGCTTCTCCTCCGCCCTCGCCTACTACGACTCCCTGCGCGCCGACCGCCTGCCCGCCGCGCTCACCCAGGGCCAGCGCGACTACTTCGGGGCGCACACCTACCGGCGCACCGACCGCGACGGCGTCTTCCACACCCTCTGGGGCGGCGACCGGACGGAGGTCGAGCGCTGACCCCTCTGTTCCTGTGCGAGGGCGAGGGAAGTTTTATAACTTTCCCGACCGGAGGGCAAGAGGTCGGCGCGACGCCGGATTTCGATCCCCTTCGTGCAACGACGGACCCCAACGCCCAGAAGAGCCCAACAAACCGCCAGTACAGCCACTTTGACGCAAGCCTCCGCTCGCCGGTCAGTGAGATCACGCGACCACCGACGTGCTGATCGAGAACTTCCGCCCCGGAACCCTGGAGCGGTGGGGCCTCGGACCGGCGGAGCTCCAGCGGGTCAACCCTCGGCTCGTCGTCGCCAGGATGACGGGCTTCGGTCAGTTCGGGCCGAGGGCCTCGCAGCCCGGGTTCGGCACCCTGGCCGAGGCGATGAGCGGCTTCGCGTCCGCGACCGGCGAGCCGGACGGCCCGCCGAGGCTGCCCCCGCTCGCTCTCGCGGACGGCGTCGCGGGACTGGCCATGTCCTACGCGGTCATGGTCGCGCTGCGCTCCCGGGACGAGACCGGGCAGGGCCAGGTGATCGACATGGCCCTCATCGAACCGATCCTGTCGGTTCTCGGCCCCCAGGTCGCGGCCTACAACGCGCTGGGCGTACTCCCCCAGCGCACCGGCAACCGTTCGCACAGCAACGCCCCGCGCAACACCTACCGCACCCGCGACGGACGCTGGCTGGCGATCTCGACGAGCGCCCAGCCCATCGCCGCACGGGTGATGCGCCTGGTCGGCAGGGGCGACCTGGTGGAGCAGCCGTGGTTCGCCACCGGCCAGGGCAGGGTCGAGCACGTGGACGAACTCGACACGGCGGTCGGCCGCTGGATAGCCGAGCGCGACGCGGACGAGGTGATCGAGGCGTTCGGCGCGGCGCAGGCCGCGTTCGCACCCGTCTACGACGCCTCCGACATCGCCGAAGACCCTCAATACCGGGCGCTCAACACGATCTTGGACATGCCGGACGAGGAACTGGGCCACGTGAGCGTTCAGAACGTGCTGTTCAGACTGTCCGGGACCCCGGGCGCGATCCGGTGGACGGGCCCTCGGCTCGCCCTGGCCGGAGACGGTCCCACCGAGCACGATCCCGCCCAGCTCCAGCCCGAGGGCTCCCCTGCGTGTTCCCTTGGCGAAACGGTGGGACCGACCGCGCATGGCGGGCCCCGGCGGAGCGACGGCGGCGATCAGCGCCCGCCTCAGCAGGGGCCGCGCCGTCCCAGCCGGTAGTCGCTGCTGAATTGCACGTGCTCGACCATGATGCGCTCGGCCGTGTTGCCGTCCCCGACCTGGAGGGCCCGGAGCATCCGCTCGTGCACGTTCAGGTTGTTCTTCGCGTGAGCCGGGTCGAGCCACAACGAGGCGCCCGGAGGCACCGGATAGCTGTTGCGCACGGATCGGGCGTGGGCCCCCAGAAAGGCGGGGCCG
Source organism: Streptomyces axinellae (assembly GCF_039532135.1). NCBI lineage: Bacteria > Bacillati > Actinomycetota > Actinomycetes > Kitasatosporales > Streptomycetaceae > Streptomyces > Streptomyces axinellae. The sequence continues at coordinate 485,111 of NZ_BAAARJ010000001.1, read as the reverse complement.
CCGATTTCGGTGACCGCCAGATGCAGCTGACGGCTCTGCTCGCCCAGCAGTTCGTGCCTTCCCCGCCGCTCGTCCTCCACCATCGACGCGTGCGACTGCCACAATTCGTCGAGCTGTTCCCTGGTGATCCTGGCCGCGGCCAGTCTCGCCCCCAGACCCTCGATCGCGGCCCGGACGCTGTAGAACTCCGAAAGGGCCTCATCGCTGAGGTCGATGACCGTCGCCCCGTGATGCCGCTCGTAGCTGATCAGGCCGTCCCGCTCCAGCCGTCGGAGCGCCTCGCGTACCGGCGTGATGGAGACCCCCAGCCGCTCGGCAACGGCTGCGGCCCGCAAGGGAGTTCCGCCGGGAATCTCGGCGGTGCGAATCTCGCGCAGCAGGGAATCGTAGACGTAGTCCGCTTTGCTCTGCGAACGGCCGGGCTCAGCCAATTCGACCGCGACCTCCCCATCGACAGTGGTGCGGAGACTTTACCTCGCGGCCCGGAGCACGCCCCCATCCGCCGGCTCCGGTCCGCCCGGCCCCCCGGTCACCGCGCTAACGCCGCACCAGCGGGCGCGACATGGGCACGCACGCCCTGTTGCGGGGCTCCCAGTAGGCCCCCGTCGGGCAGCGCTTCATCGGGGCGAGGGCAGGGGCCGAGGTGGACGTGTGGGCGGGCCCGGCCTGGGCGGGGGCGGTCAGGGTCAGCGCCCCGGCGGTGAGAGCGCAGAGAAGTGCGGCACGTACGAGTCCCCCCATACGGGCCTTCACGGCCGTATCGGTCTTCACAGCTGTATCGGATTTCACGGCCGTATCGGATTTCACTGCTGTACCGGTCTTCGCAGCCGGGCCGGGGCCCGCGGCCTTGGCTGTGACGGTGTCCGGGGTCGCGTCTGTGCTCGGGGTCCTGCTGGTGTGCTCTGTCATGCTCTGATGCGTACCTGCTGGTGGGCGGGGGCGCCTCCGGAAGCCGGTGTGGTTCACCCGTCCGGGAGCCGATTGTCCACTTCCCGTAACAGCCGGGTGCCGGTGCGGTCCCCGGGCCGCTGCCCGGGCACCCCGCCCTCCCGCCCTGCGCGTCTCTTCGCACAGGAACACGAAGTGACAGCAAGCGAAGGGGAACCCCATGGCATCCGGTTGCCGCGACTGCGCGACGTGCACCAAATCCGGTGTGGGCAAGCTCGTCCAGAAGACGGCGGTAGGGCTCATGTACCTCTGCACGGTGGGGATCGGCTATGTCGTCAAACGGGGGCTACGGCGCCACTGCCCCCAGTGCGGGCATCTGCTGTCGGGCCACGCGCGCCGGGCGGACGGCTCCTTCCGCGACTGACAGCACGGGCAGCCGGGCGGAGCACCGGCCGCAACGGGGAGCCCGTGGAAGGAGGCCCGGCGAGGAGCCCCGCCAGGAGGGAGCCCAAGGAGTCCCGGCGGGCGAGAAGGACCCAGGTGCGTCACCGTAGCGGGGAGGAGACGGCTCGGGGACCGGCGGAAGGGGCGGCCATGGAGCCGCGGGCGGCACTGGAGCGGATCGCGTTCCTGCTGGAGCGCGCCCAGGCGCCGACGTATCGCGTACGGGCCTTCCGCACGGCCGCGCAGGTGCTGGCCGGGCTTCCGGACGGGGAGGCCGAGCGGCGGGCGGCTGCGGGGACGCTGGAGTCGCTGAAGGGCCTGGGGCCCAAGACCGCGCAGGTCGTGCGGGAGGCGCTGAGCGGCGACGTGCCGCGCTACCTGGCCCGGCTGGAGGCCGGGGCGGACGCGGAGCCGCCGTTGCCCGGCGCGGCGCGGGAGCTGCGGGCGGCGCTGCGCGGCGACTGCCATCTGCACTCGGACTGGTCGGACGGTGGCAGCCCCATCGAAGAGATGGCGGCGACGGCGAAGGCGCTCGGGCACGAGTGGGCGGTGCTCACCGACCACTCGCCACGTCTGACGATCGCCCGCGGCCTGTCCGCCGACCGGCTGCGCGCGCAGTTGGAGGTGGTCGCGGAGGTGAGCGAACGGCTGGCGCCGTTCCGGCTGCTCACCGGCATCGAATGCGACATTCTGGAGGACGGCGCGCTCGACCAGGAGGAGGAGTTGCTGGCCGGGCTCGATGTGGTGGTCGCGTCGGTGCACTCCAAGCTGCGGATGCCGCGCGGGGAGATGACGCGGCGCATGGTCCGCGCCGTCCGCAACCCCCTGGTGGACGTGCTGGGGCACTGCACCGGCCGACTCTCCTCGGGCAGAGGGCGCCCGGAGTCGGAGTTCGACGCCGACGCCGTCTTCGCCGCCTGCGCCGAGTCGCGGACGGCGGTGGAGATCAACTGCCGTCCGGAGCGCCGCGATCCGCCCCGCCGGCTGCTGCGGCGGGCCCTCGCCGCGGGGGCGTACTTCGCCATCGACACCGACGCGCACGCGCCCGGTCAGCTCGGCTGGCAAGAGGGCGGCTGCGTGCGCGCCGCCGAGTGCGGGGTGCCGGTGGAGCGCGTCATCAACACCCTTGCCACCGACGCGCTGCTGCGCTGGACCGGCGGGGCGTGACCGCCACCGCTCGTGGACCGCGCCCGGCCCCGGCGGGCGCGTGCTCGCCGCGCCCTGGCCGACTCTGCGTCTAGGGAGCCAGGACGTCCAGTTCGGCCATCGCGTCCTCGGTGATGGTGCGCATGGCGCGCTCGGCGCGCGGGCCGTCGCCCTCGCGGACGGCCTCCGCCACCTGCACGTGGAGGGTGACGGCCTCCTGGCGGGGGTCGCTGAACATGACCTCGTGCTGGGTACGCCCGGTGAGGACGGCGGCCACGACGTCGCCGAGCCGGGCGAACATCTCGTTGTGGGAGGCGCGCAGCACGGTGCCGTGGAAGGCGATGTCGTGGACCAGGTAGTTGTCGAGCTGCTGGCCGCGTGAGGTGGCGACCATGCCCAGGGCGTGCTCGGTCAGCGCGGCGCACTCCTGCGGGGTGGCCAGTTCGGCGGCGAGGCGGGCGGCGACCGGTTCGACGGCCGAGCGCAGCACGGTGAGGGAGCGAAGCTGGCGGCCACGGTCGGCGCCTGCGAGGCGCCAGGTGATGACCTGCGGGTCATAGACGTTCCACTGCTCGGTGGGCAGGACCGTGACCCCCACCCGGCGGCGCGATTCGACCAGGTGCATGGACTCCAGCACCCGTACCGCCTCCCGGGCGACCGTGCGGGAGACCTCGTACCGGGCGGCCAGTTCCTCGGTGAGCAGGACGGTGCCCGGGGGGTGCTCGCCCGCAGTGATCGCGGGTCCAAGGGAGGCGAGCACCTGGGCGTGCAGTCCCCGCTCGCGCGCCGGTCCCCCGTCCGGATGTGCCGCCTGGCTGGTCATGAGTCGTGGCTCTCCTGAGTTGTTCCGCCCCCGCCCCGCGCGCCCCGCTGGGCGAGCGCCCGGGACGTTCAGCCTACGTGCTCCGCGTCACGTCAATTAAGTATGACTAATTGATGTCCGGCTATTGAATACATGTGACCTATGAGGTTGAGTGTGCTCGGCGCCGAGGTCGATGAGGACAGCAAGGCAGTGAGGTGTGAGATGACGGACCAGAACGTCGTGGTCGTCATGGGTGTGGCCGGGACCGGCAAGACCACGGTCGGACGGCTCCTCGCGGAGGCGCTGGAGGTGCCCTACGCCGAGGCCGACGCCTTCCATCCGCCCGCGAACGTGGCCAAGATGTCCGCCGGTATCCCGCTGGACGACGCCGACCGGGCGCCCTGGCTGGACGCGATCGGCGCCTGGGCACACCGCCACCAGCGGCGGGGCGGGGTCGTCAGCTGCTCCGCGCTCAAGCGGGCCTACCGTGACCGGCTGCGGGCCGCCGCACCCGGCGTCTTCCACCTGCACCTCACCGGCGACCGCGCCCTGATCGCCCGGCGGATGGCCGCACGCGAGGACCACTTCATGCCGGTCGCCCTGCTGGACTCCCAGTTCGCGACGCTCCAGCCCCTGGAGCCGGACGAGCTCGGCGTCACCGTCTCCGTCGCCCCGGGGCCGCAGGTGGTCGTCGAGCACGCGCTCAGCGCGCTGGCCGCGCTGCGGCCCGCCGCCGGGCCGGTCCCCCGTCCCTGAAGCCCTCCGCCATCCCCTCCAATCCCACAGAACCACTCACCGCGAAGAAGACAGAACCACTCACCGCGAAGAAGGAAGAGCCGTGCGTCATCTCAGTGCCGAGATGCTGGCAGCGGGGTCGCAGCAGCCGGACCCCATCTCGTCCGCCGGCAACGCCCAACTGGGGATCGCCGCGGTCGTCGGCATCGCCGTCATCGTCGTCCTCATCACCCGCTTCAAGCTGCACGCGTTCCTGGCGCTGACCGTCGGCTCGCTCGCATTGGGCGCCGTCGCGGCGGCGCCGCTGGACAAGGCCATCGCGAGCTTCACCACCGGACTCGGGGACACCGTCTCCGGCGTCGGTGTACTCATCGCGCTCGGGGCCATTCTGGGCAAGCTGCTCGCCGACTCCGGCGGCGCCGACCAGATCGTCGACACGATCCTGGCCAAGGCCGGCAGGCGCACCATCCCCTGGGCCATGGCGCTCATCGCGGGGATCATCGGGCTGCCGATGTTCTTCGAGGTCGGGCTGGTGCTGCTGATCCCCGTGGTGCTGCTGGTGGCAAAGCGCGGCAACTTCTCGGTGATGCGGGTCGGCATCCCGGCGCTCGCCGGGCTCTCGGTGATGCACGGTCTCGTCCCGCCGCACCCGGGTCCGCTCGTCGCCATCGACGCCATCCACGCCAACTTGGGCGTGACGCTGGCGCTGGGCCTGCTCGTCGGCATCCCGACGCTGATCGTGGCCGGTCCGCTCTTCGGCAAGGTGGCCGCACGGTGGGTGGACACCACCCCGCCCGAGGGAGTCGTACCGGAGCGCGCGACGGCCGACCTGGAGCGGCGGCCCGGCTTCGGCATCACCCTGGTGACGGTGCTGCTGCCCGTCGCCCTGATGCTCGCCAAGGCGCTGACCGACATCGTCGTCGACGATGCCGAGAACACCGTGCAGCGCGTCATGGACGTGGTCGGCGACCCGATGATCGCGCTGCTGGTCGCAGTGCTCGTGGCCATGTTCACGCTCGGCCGCTCCGCAGGCTTCAGCAAGGACCGGCTGTCCTCGACGGTCGGCGCGTCCCTCGGACCGATCGCGGGCATCTTGCTGATCGTCGGCGCGGGCGGCGGCTTCAAGCAGACGCTGGTGGACGTGGGTATCGGGGAGATGATCCTGGACCTGTCCCGGGACTGGTCCATCCCGGCCCTGCTGCTCGGGTGGCTCATCGCCGTCGGCATCCGCCTGGCGACCGGTTCCGCGACGGTGGCCACCGTCTCGGCCGCCGGGCTGGTCGCGCCGCTCGCCGCCGACATGTCCTCGGCCCAGGCCGCGCTGGTGGTCCTCGCCGTGGGCGCGGGCTCCCTGTTCTTCAGCCACGTCAACGACGCGGGGTTCTGGCTGGTGAAGGAGTACTTCGGGATGAGCGTCGGGCAGACGATCAAGTCCTGGTCGGTGATGGAGACGATCATCTCCGTTGTCGCACTGGTCCTGCTGTTGCTGCTGTCACTGGTGCTGTAGCCCCGCCTCTCAGGGCCCGGTGGGGGCGGGGGCGCCGCGCGGCAGGACCGGGTGCGCCCCGGCACCCCGCCGGGTGCGGCTACGAGGTGAGGGCCGCCTCCTCGGACGTCCACTCGGCGGCCTGCTCGCTGAGGGAGAGGCCGAGGCCCGGACGGCTGGGGACGATCATGCGTCCCTCGCGCAGTTCCAGGCGTTCGTTGAACATCGGCTCCAGCCACTCGAAGTGCTCGACCCAGGTGGTGCGCGGGTAGGCGGCTGCGAGGTGAAGGTGGATCTCCATCGCGAAGTGCGGGGCCATGGACAGGCACTTGTGGTCCGCGAGGGCCATGATCTGCAAGAAGGGCGTGATGCCGCCGACCCGAGGGGCATCGGGCTGGATGAAGTCGGCCGCGTTCTTCATGATCAGGTCGGTGTGCTCGGCGGTGCTGGTCAGCATCTCCCCGGTCGCGACGGGGGTGTCCAGCGTGGCGGCGAGGGCGGCGTGCCCCTCCGCATCGTGCGCGTCGAGAGGCTCTTCGAGCCAGGTGAGGCCGAACTCTTCGAGGGCGCGTCCCATGCGGGCCGCTGTCGGGCGGTCCCACTGCTGGTTGGCGTCGGCCATCAGCGGAACCCGGTCGCCGAGGTGCTCGCGCAGGGCGGTGAGGCGTCGCAGGTCGGCGCCGGTATCGGGGCCGCCCACCTTGATCTTGATGCCGCCGATGCCCCGCGCGAGGGAGCGGTCGGCGTTCTCCCGTATCTGCTCGATGGGCATCGACAGGTATCCGCCGGAGGTGTTGTAACAGCTGACCGAGTCGCGGTGGGCGCCGAGGAGCTTGGCCAGCGGGAGCCCGGCACGGCGGGCCTTGAGGTCCCACAGGGCGATGTCGAAGGCGGCGATGGACTGCGTGGTCAGCCCGCTGCGCCCCATGGAGGCACCCGCCCAGACCAGTTTCTGCCACAGCCGGCCGGTGTCGCTGGGGTCCTCTCCGATCAGCTCCGGGGCGATCTCCACGGCGTGCGCGTACAGGGCGGGCCCGCCGGCGCGCTTGGAGTATCCGAAGCCGATTCCTTCGTGGCCGCCCTCGGTGGTGATCCGTGCGAACAGGAACGCGATCTCGGTCAACGGTTTCTGACGGCCCGTCAGTACCTTGGCGTCGCTGATGGGAGAGGCGAGCGGCAGCCGGACGAGGGAGAGCCGGACCTGGGAGACGCGGTCGAGGGCCGCCTCACCGGGAGCGATGGCGAACGGCTCGCCGAACGCGGCCGGATGGCCGGAAGCCCCAGGGGCGGCGGGAGCGGCGGCGGGGCGGGGACGAGAGGTCACCGTGCGGGTCCTTTCGGTGTGCGTGTCGGGGACTGCGCGTGCGCGGTCGGGCGCCGCCGGGGAGAGCCTTCCCGTACCCGGCGCCACCGCCGACAGCAAACCCTCCATACCCGCACTCCGCCCTCCGCTCCCCTGCCGGTCCTCCCGCCGCCTTGTCCGGCGACTTCACCCGCCCGCTGGTCACGGCCGCCGCCCGGCGGACGTCAAACTGCCCTCCAGATCGTCCAGGGCCCGGCGGGCCGCCGCGATCTTCGCGCTCAGCTCCGTCTCCGGCACCGGCGCTCCGTCGTAGGTCCGGCGGCCCCCCTCCTCCGCGTCCCGCGCTTCCTCAAGGGAGTTGAGGACCACACCGATCAGCAGGTTGACCAGGACGAAGGAGCTGAGGAGCACGTAGGAGGCGAAGTAGACGATGCTCCACCGGGAGATCTCCAGCCCGGTACGGACGGCGTCGCCCAGGCCGTCCAGGGTCATCAGCAAGAACAGCGTCAGTCCTGCCCGGCCCAGGGAGCCGAAGTGCTCGGGGTCCTCCCCGGCGAAGAAGACCCAGCCCACCATCGAGTAGAGGTAGAGCAGCAGGGCGCCCACGAGCAGGAAGCTGAGCGTGCCGGGAAGGCTCTTGCCGACCGCGACGAGGACGATGCGCAACTGCGGCAGGAACCGCGCGGCCCTCAGCACACGCGCGAGGCGCAGCAGGCGCAGCACCGTGGCGTTCTCGCGGGCGAAGGGGAGGTAGGCGAAGAGCACCACGGCGAGGTCGAAGACGTTCCACGGGTCCCGGAAGAACTCCTTCGGGCGGTCGGCGCAGGCCGCGAACCGCAGCAGGATCTCCAAGGTGAAGACGACGAGGAAGGCGTGATCGACAGCCTTCAGCTCCGCGTGCCAGCGCCCTTGGACGCCCGGATAGGTCTCGACGCCGAGCAGGGCGGCGTTGCCCAGGATGAGGGCGAAGGCGAGCACACCGAACCAGCCCGACTCGGTGATCGCGCGGCATCGTTCGGGCAGCGGATGGTGCCCGCCCAACGGCGGTGAGGAGATCGCGGACATCGGGCTTCCTGGCGCGGGTTTCATCAGCGGACGGGAGGGTTTCCTTCATGGCCGCCCGCCCCCTTCGCCCGCACGGGCCGCCGTCGGGGTGCTTCGTGCGGGCGGAGGGGGCGCGGATCACGCGTGGGCGGTCCGGTCACGCGCGGCTGGTTCGAACACACACGGGCGGTCGGTCCGGGCACACGTTTCCGGCCGGATCACGCGTCGGCGGTCCAGCTCACGCGCTGGCGGTTCAGCTCACACGTTGACGCCGAAGTCCTGGGCGATGCCGCGGAGCCCGGAGGCGTAGCCCTGGCCGACGGCGCGGAATTTCCACTCGGCGCCGTTGCGGTACAGCTCGCCGAAGACCATGGCCGTCTCGGTCGAGGCGTCCTCGGTGAGGTCGTAGCGGGCCAGTTCGTTGTTGTCGGCCTGGTTGACGACGCGGATGAAGGCGTTGCGCACCTGGCCGAAGCTCTGCTGGCGGCTTTCGGCCTCGTGGATCGAGACCGGAAAGACGATCTTGTCGACCTCCGGCGGCACGGCGGCGAGATTCACCTTGATCGCCTCGTCGTCGCCCTCGCCTTCGCCGGTGAGGTTGTCGCCCGTGTGCTCGACCGAACCGTCGGGGCTGGTGAGGTTGTTGAAGAAGACGAAGTGCTGGTCGGAGACGACCTTGCTGCCGGTGTCCACCAGCAGCGCGCTGGCGTCCAGGTCGAAGTCGGTCCCCGTGGTGGTACGTACGTCCCAGCCCAGACCCACCGTGACTGCCGTCAGGCCCGGGGCCTCCTTGCTCAGCGAGACGTTCCCGCCCTTGGACAGCGAAACTCCCACGATTTCCTCCAGGTGATTGGCGCGTATACCGGTGCCGAAAACCTACAGGACTGTAGAAGTATCTCGCTGTGGCTGGTCACACCCGTTGAGTCCAGCGAAGTGAGCACGACAACAGAAGCAGAAGGAGTGAACGCCGCGATGGTGTTCAAGAAGCTGATGGGGGCGCTCGGCGTCGGCGGCCCCTCGGTCGATACGGTCCTGGAAGAAGGGCCGGTGCTGCCGGGCGGCACCCTGTCCGGTCAGGTGCACCTGGAAGGCGGGAAGGCGGACGCGGAGATCGAGCGCATCCGTCTCGAACTCGTCGCCCATGTGGAGGCCGAACACCACGACGGAGAGCAGGAAGGGGCCCTGGCCTTCGCGCACTTCGTCCTCGACGGCGGCCCGGAGGGCGGCTGGCACGGGACCCCGACCGGCGGCTTCCGGCTCGCCGAGGGCGAGCGGCGCAGCGTGCCCTTCACCATCACCCTCCCCTGGGAGACGCCCGTCACGGAGCTGTACGGGCAGCCGCTGGGCATCGCGCTCGGCGTCCGCACCGAGCTGGAGATCTCCGGAGCCAAGGACAAGGGCGACCTCGACCCCGTCCGAGTGGCCCCCCTGCCCGCGCAGGAAGCGGTCCTGGAAGCCCTGGGGCAGCTGGGCTGCGGCTTCACCTCGGCGGATCTGGAGCTGGGGCACATCAACGGCACCGGCCAGCAACTGCCCTTCTACCAGGAGATCGAGCTGACCCCGCCCCCGCACCTCGCGCACTCCGTCAACGAGATCGAGGTGACCTTCCTCGCCGATCCGGGCGGCATCGAGGTGGTCCTGGAGGCCGACAAGCGCGGCGGCCTCTTCTCCGACGGGCACGACGTCCTCAACCGCTTCACCGTCAGCCATGACGAGGTGGCCCATACGGACTGGAACGCCGAGGTCGACAGATGGCTGCGGCAGTTGACCGGCCACCACCAGGAGGCGGGCGCGCACTACGGCGGTCACCACCACGACGTGGGCCATCACCACGACAGCCACGGGCACGCGGCGTCCCACTCCTCGCGCTCTTCCGGGCCCGGCGTCGGCACGGCCGTCGCGCTGGGCGCGGCGGGGCTCGCTGTCGGGGTCGCGGGCGGACTCGTGGCGGCGGAGGTCGTCGATGAGATCGGCGACGCGTTCGAGGACGAGGAGGGCGAAGAGGACTGATCAGCGAGCCGCCGCCCTCGCGGGCCCGCTCCGTACGCACCGGTATCCGCGCCGGCCCGGCCGCACCGGTCGGCACCGGCCCGCACCGGCGGCGGCACCTGAGAGCCCCCACCTGTACAGCTGAGCGCGCCGCCGGCCGGCCCTGGGAGCCGGCCGGCGGCGCGCTGACACACCCTGATCCAGCCACCCCGCCGGCTCCCGGGCCGACGTCGGGGCCGGATCGGTTCCCGGCCTCAACGCGCCAGCGCGGCTGGTGAGTTCGCCGCGCCGAGGCGGGGCCCCGTTGAGGTGACCGAGCGCGTACTCGATCACGGTGTCCGAATGACAGCGGTTCTTCAGATAAACCCGTTGCGGGTCAAGAACACCGCATCGAGGTAACTCCCCCGGCCTCAAGAGCCGGCCCGCGCGCACCGGTCGTACTGTTGCCAGGGCAGCGCACGGATTCCTATGGATTTGTCCCCATTCTCCCCCTTCGTTGGTTGGCGCGCCCGTCTGCCGATCACCACCGGCTCGAAGGAGAGTTCGCTCGATGACCGTTGAGAGCAGCCCGGAAGCACAGCTGGATCCGCCCCGGCAATCCAGTCTGAGCACCGCAGCCGCCCGGAACCTCGCCAGCACCACCAAGACCGCCCCGCAGATGCAGGGGATCAGCTCCCGCTGGCTGCTGCGCGCGCTGCCGTGGGTGGAGGTCAAGGGCGGCACCTACCGGGTGAACCGCCGGCTGACCTATACCGTCGGCGACGGTCGCATCGAGTTCGTCCAAGACGGTGCCGAGGTCCGGGTGATCCCCCGCGAGTTGGGCGAACTGGCCCTGCTGCGCGGCTTCGAGGACGACGAGGTCCTGGCACGCATCGCCGACCGGTGCGAACAGCGCGACTTCCGCGCCGGAGAGGTGCTCGTCGAGCGCGGCACCCCGGCCGAGCGGATCTACCTGATCGCACACGGCCGGATCCAGCGGACCTCCGTCGGCAAGTACGGCGACGAGACCGGCGTGGGCGTGATCGCCGACGGCGGCCAGTTCGGCGAGCACACCCTCCTCGACGCGGATGCCAGTTGGGACTTCACCGCCACCGCGCAGACCTCCGGCACCCTGCTGACCCTCTCGCGTGACGACTTCGCCGCGATCCTCTCCTCGGCACCCAGCCTCCAGGCCCACGTCCGGCACTTCGGCACGCTCCCCCTCCAGCGGCAGAACCGCAAGGGCGAGGCCGACATCGCGATGTCGTCGGGCCACACCGGGGAAGCCGAGCTGCCGGGCACCTTCGTCGACTACGAGCTCCACCCGCGCGAATACGAACTCTCCGTCGCCCAGACCGTTTTGCGCATCCACACCAGGGTCGCCGACCTCTACAACGGGCCGATGAACCAGACGGAGGAGCAGCTGCGGCTCACCATCGAGGCGCTGCGCGAGCGCCAGGAATACGAGCTGGTCAACAACCGGGAGTTCGGGCTGCTCCACAACGCCGCCTTCTCGCAGCGCATCCAGCCGCGCTACGGCCCGCCCACCCCGGACGACCTCGATGAACTGCTCAGCCGCCGCCGGGGCACCAAGCTCTTCCTCGCCCACCCCAAAGCGATCGCGGCGATCGGACGGGAGTTCAACGCGCGCGGCCTCTACCCGACCCACGTCGATCTCGGCGGGCAGCAGGTCCCGGCCTGGCGCGGAGTCCCGATCCTGCCCTGCAACAAGATCCCCATCAGCGCGGAGGGCACCAGCTCGGTCTTCGCCATGCGTACCGGCGAGGACAACCAAGGGGTCGTCGGTCTCCGTCAGACCGGCCTGCCGGAGGAGTACGAGCCGGGACTGTCGGTGCGCTTCATGGGCATCAACGAGCAGGCGATCCTCTCCTACCTGGTCAGCACCTATTTCTCCACCGCGATCCTGGTGCCCGACGCGCTCGGCGTGCTGGAGAACGTGCAGATCGCCCACTGGGACGACTGACCGGGCCGGCCCGGCGGCCACGACAGCCCGCGCCCTCCCCGGCCACGACAGCCCCAACCCTCCCGGAGCGGGCGCACCTGCCCAGGATCCGGGGCAGCCCACCCCACCTCAACAAGGAGCCACGGATGTCCGATCCCGGGCCTACTCCCCGGCAGCCGAGCCCGCTTGCCGCCGCGGGCAGCGCGGGGGCCGACTCCCCTCCCGACTCCCGCTCCCCCGCGTGCGGCACCCGGCCGACGCTGCCCGGCCCGCCCTCCCTCCCCGTCTCTCGTGCTGTCCCCCTCCCCGCCCCGAGTGCCGTGCCGGTGGAGGTGCCTGTCCCCGATGGCGGCCCGGGTGGCGAAGCGTTGGCCCCACACGCCGTGGGGAGCGTGGCGGGCCTGGAGAGCGCCGCCTCGGTGCGGCGGCCGGGCGTCGCCCTGGAGCGGATTCTGCGCGGTCCCGCCGGCCTGGGCACGGCTGGTCTGCACCTGGGCCGCGTCCCGGAGCCGGCGACCGCGGGACGCACGGGAGCCGAACCCACGGGCGCGGAATCCCCGGACGCGGAGCCCGCCGTCCCCGGGGCGCCCAGGGCGGGAGAGGCGATCCCGGGCCTCTACCACCACCCCGTGCCGGACCCCGACCCGGTGCGGGTGGCGGAGGTCAGCCGCCGGATCAAGATGTGGGCGGTGGACGAGGTCCGGGCGTATCCCCCGGAGTGGGAGGACCAGTTCGACGGCTTCTCCGTGGGCCGCTACATGGTCGCCTGCCATCCGGACGCCCCCACGGTGGACCATTTGATGATCGCCACCCGGCTGATGGTCGCCGAGAACGCGGTCGACGACTGCTACTGCGAGGACCACGGCGGCTCGCCCATCGGCCTCGGCAGCCGGCTTCTGCTGGCGCACACGGCTCTCGATCCGCTGCACACGGCGCAGGAGTACGAGCCGCCGTGGTCGGAATCGCTCGCCTCGGACGCGCCCCGGCGCGCCTACCACTCCGCCATGGAGTACTTCCGCCGGCAGGCCACCCCGTCGCAGGCCGACCGGTTCCGGCACGACATGGGCCGTCTGCACCTGGGCTATCTCGCGGAGGCGGCCTGGACCCAGGCGGACGAGGTGCCCGAGGTGTGGGAGTACCTGGCGATGCGCCAGTTCAACAACTTCCGCCCCTGCCCCACCATCACCGACACCGTCGGCGGCTATGAACTCCCGGCGGACCTGCACGCCCAGCCCGCCATGCAGCGGGTCATCGCGCTCGGCAGCAACGCCACCACCATCGTCAACGACCTGTACTCGTACACCAAGGAACTCAAGAGCCCCGGGCGGCACCTCAACCTGCCCGTGGTGATCGCCGAACGTGAGGGCCTCTCCGAGCGGGAGGCGTATCTGAAGGCGATCGAGGTCCACAACGAGCTGATGCACGGCTTCGAAGCCGAAGCCACCGCGCTGGCCGCCGCCTGCCCAGCCCCGGCCGTGCTGCGCTTCTTGCGCGGAGTCGCCGCGTGGGTGGACGGCAACCACTACTGGCATCAGACCAATACCTACCGATACAGCCTGCCCGACTTCTTGTAATACCTGATTTCTTGTAAGAGAGGACCCGCTCGTGACCAGCACCCCGCTCACCAATGCCCAGGCTCCGTCCGTTTTCGTCCCCGGCCCGGCGTCGCCCTACCAGGGTGAGATCGCCCGCTACTGGGACCAGGAGGCCAGGCCGGTCAACCTCCGTCTCGGCGACGTCGATGGGCTTTACCACCACCACTACGGGATCGGCGAGGTTGACCGGGCCGCCCTCGGAAGCCCCGGAGACAGCGAGTACGAGAAGCGGCTCATCGCCGAACTCCACCGTCTGGAGTCGGCGCAGACCCAGGTCCTCCTGGACCATCTGGGCCCCATCGGGCGTGCTGACACGCTGGTGGACGCGGGCTGCGGCCGGGGCGGTTCGATGGTCATGGCCCACCAGCGCTTCGGATGCAAGGTCGAGGGTGTCACCCTGTCGGCCAAGCAGGCCGACTTCGCCCTCCGGCGCGCGCGGGAACTGGGCATCGAGGATCACGTGCGGGCCCGCGTGTGCAACATGCTCGACATGCCCTTCGAGACGGGGCTGGCCGCCGGCTCATGGAACAACGAGTCGAGCATGTATGTCGATCTGCACGATCTGTTCGCCGAGCACTCCCGCATCCTCGCCCCCGGCGGTCGCTATGTGACCATCACCGGCTGCTGGAATCCGCGTCATGGCCAGCCTTCGAAGTGGGTTTCCCAGATCAACGCGCACTTCGAGTGCAACATCCACTCCCGCCGCGAATATCTGCGTGCCATGGCCGACAACCGTCTCGTGCCGGGGGCCGTCGTCGATCTCACCGCCGCGACGCTGCCCTACTGGGAGCTGCGGGCCACCTCTTCCCTGGTCACCGGAATCGAGGAGGCGTTCATCAACTCCTACAAGGACGGCTCCTTCCAGTACCTCCTGATCGCGGCCGACCGTGTCTGACCGGCCGCCGGTCACCGGGGGCGGGGTCGGGGGCGTCGACTGACGACTCCGGCCCCGGCCCCGGCCCCGGCCCCGGCGTCGAGGGCGGACGGTGGCCGGAGTGTGACGACCCGTCAGCTCTCGCGGTGCACCTTGGTGTTGGACGCCTGGGCGCGGGGGCGGACCACCAGAAGGTCGATGTTGACGTGACTGGGGCGGGTGACGGCCCAGGCGACGGTGTCGGCGACATCGTCGGCGGTCAGCGGCTCGGCCACCCCTTCGTACACCTTCCCGGCCTTCTCCTCGTCGCCACGGAAGCGGGTGAGGGCGAACTCCTCGGTCTTGACCATGCCGGGCGCCACCTCGATCACCCGGACCGGGGTGCCGACAATCTCCAGCCGCAGGGTCTCGGCGAGCACATGCTCGGCGTGCTTCGCGGCCACATACCCGCCCCCGCCCTCATAGGTACCGTGGCCGGCGGTGGAGGAGAGGACCACCACCGTCCCGTCGCCGCTCCCGGTGAGCGCGGGCAGCAGCGCCTGGGTGATGTTGAGGGTGCCGAGCACGTTGGTCTCGTACATCTGCCGCCAGTCGGCCGGGTCCCCGGCAGCGACGGTGTCGGCGCCGAGCGCGCCGCCCGCGTTGTTGACCAGCACGCCGACGGTGCTGAAGGCGCGGGCGAACTCCTCGACGGCGGACCGGTCCGTCACATCCAGCGGGTACGCCTTGGCCTGGTGGCCCGCTTCGTTGATCTCCTTGGCGAGCGCCTCGATGCGCTCCTCCCGGCGAGCGGTCAGCACCACCCGGTAGCCGGCAGCCGCCAGCCGGCGCGCCGTGGCGGCGCCGATTCCGCTGCTGGCTCCGGTGACGACAGCGATGCGGGAGGCGGCGGGCGGTGCGGCGGCGGCCATGAGACTGCTCCTCGGTTGCGCGGTGACCCTGGGCCGGTCCCGGTCGGCGGCCCCGGACCAGGGTACGCAGGACGCGCCCGGCCCGGCGGCCCGCCCTCCGCCTCCCGGTGCGGACTTCCGCGCCGCGGCCTCAGCTCTCCAGGCCGAAGAAGCCCACCGCCGAATTCGGCCGGAAGCCGATGCGCGGATACACCGGTGCCCCGGCGGCGGTCGCGTGGAGGACGGCGCGGGTCACTCCGGTGGCCAGGGCGCCTTCGTACAGCGCCTTGCGCGTCACCGCCTCGCCGTAGCCCCTGCGCTCCCACCCGGGGGCCGTGGCGACCAGCAGGACGAACAGACGGCCGTCGGCTTCCAGCGTCGCGGCGCAGGTGACCGGCTCGCCGTCGCCGCCGCCCCGGATGCCGAGGTAGGCGTACACCTGGTGCTTCCACAGCGTGGAGCCGGCGAGGCCGTCGCGGCCGTCTTCCAGAGGCAGGCCGTAGGCCCGTGCGTTGATGTCCGCGTAGGCGCGCAGGTGTTCCTCGGTTGCCACGCGTACGAACGTCAGGTCGGGATGCGCCGGTTCGGGAAGGTCCGGCAGGTCGGCGGCCATGCCGGTGCCGGGGAACGCGTGTTCAAGACCGGCTCGCCGGGCCGCTGCCGGGAGCGCCGCGCGTGCCGTGTCGTCGAGCAGGTCCTCGAAGACCCACAGAAAGCCTGGGCGTTCCTTGGCGCGCATGATGCCCGCCGCCTCGTGCAGGCGGCGCGCCAGGAGCGCGGCGTCCGGGCCGATGTCGGTCAGCATGGCGCAGTTCCAGAAGGGGAACCGGCAATCCGCCCAGCGCACAGTGATGCCCGGAAGGTCTCGGGTGTCCGCGCCCGCGTCCCGGTCGGTCACCGTCGCGCGCCATACCGTCGCCAACTGTTGCAGGGATTCGATCGAGTCGGGGGGAACGTGCACGGGGTTCCTCGCAAGCTGCCTGGCGCCAGGGAGCTGCCCCCGGAGGGGCGGCTCCGGGCACGGCCGCTGCCGGGCCCGCTCCTTTCCTCTCCACCACCGAGGCCCGCGAAGCCTCGCTACAGCCCGCCGTACGCGGCGACGGTGAGCTGGACGAACGAGTGCAGCACCGGGTTGACGTCACCCTCGCTCCAGGCCACCACCACGCGGCTCGGCGGCATGTCGGCCAGCGGCACCACGGCGAGCCCCGGCGGCGGCTCGTGGCCCAGGAGGGTCATACCGACCGTGCCGTTCCACAGGACCGCCTGCCGGCACTCCTGGACGGTGCGCACCACCGGGCCTTCGCGGGGCTGCCCGCCGTTCCAGTACAACTGCCAGTCGGGGTCGGCGCCCTCGGGGAACAGGAACCAGCGGCGCCCGGCCAGTTCGGCCAGCTTCAGGCTGTCGCGGCGGGCGAGCGGGTCATCGGCGCGCAGCAGGGCGCCCACCGGGTCGGCGCGCAGTTCGCGCACCATCAGGCCGGTTCCGTCGAACGGCCCCCGCGTCAGGGCGACATCGACAAGTCCCGCGTGCAGCCCGCAGGTGGGGTCGGTCAGGTCGGTGTCGCGGACAGCGACCTCGACGCTCGGGTGGCTCCGGCGGTAGGCACCGGCCAGCCGGTTGGCGCCCGGGTCCGCGCCGTCGCCCAGGATGCCGACGGTGAGGGTCGCGGCGCCGGCCGCGGCTGCCATCCGCACCCGTACCCGTTCGGCCTGGTCGAGCAGTGCGCGCGCCTCGTCGAGCAGCACCGCCCCCACCGCGGTGAGCGCGACTCCGGAGGGCGAGCGGTCGAGCAGCGCGGTGCCGAACTCCGCCTCCAGCTGCTTGATCGCCCGGCTCAGCGGCGGCTGGCTCATGTGCAGCCGCGCGGCGGCCCGGCCGAAATGGAGTTCCTCGGCCACGGCCGTGAAATAGCGCAGCGTGCGTAGCTCCATGATCCGACGATACCCGTGCGGTATCGGCGTGGCGGAACGGGCCGTGGACACTCACGGCACCCTGCCGGCGAACTCACCCCACGACCCCGCACCTGTCCCGCCACCGAATTCGCCCAGGGGCCGGAAAAACCGAACACGCCAGACACGCCAGACACGCCAGACATACCAGGCACACCGGAAACGCAGCCCTCACCGGGAGTCAGGGGCCTGAGTAGGCTCGTGGAGGTCGGTGACGCCGCGGAAGGGGAGGGCGCAGTGGGCACAGCGGACGGGCGGGGGGATGTGCGCGAGTGGCTGCGCGGGCTGGAGGTCTTCGCCGGACCACTGGCCGCCTTCGACCCGGACCTGGCTCCGGCGGAGCCCGTAGCGCTGTTCCTGGAGTGGCTGACCGAGGCGGTCGAGGCCGGCTTGCCCGACCCGCACGCCATGACCGTCTCGACGACGGACGAGCACGGCGATCCGTGGGCGAGGGTGCTGATCCTCAAGAACGTCGACGAGGGCGGCTGGCAGTTCGCCGCCCACGCCGACAGCCCCAAGGGCCGCCAGCTGGCGGCGCGGCCGAGCGCGGCGCTGACCTTCTACTGGCCCGCGCTCGGCCGGCAGGTCCGGGTGCGGGGGCCGGTGGTCGCGGAGTCCGCCGAGCGCGGTGCGGCGGACTTCCTCGCCCGCTCCACCACGGCACGCGCGGAAGCCCTGCTGGGACGCCAGAGCCGCCACCTGGACGGCTTGGCCGAACGTGACCGTGCCATCGGCGAATCGCTGGCCCGCGTCGAACAGGACCCCGGCCTGGTCACCGACGCGTGGACGCTGCACACCGTCGTCCCCGGCGCGGTCGAGTTCTGGCAGGCGGACAAGGCCCGCGTCCACACCCGCCTCAGCTATGAACGCCTCACCCCTGACACACCATGGGAGCGGCACCTGTTGTGGCCGTAGGGGATCGAGGGACGCGTCCCCCGTCTCCTGCCTCCGGGACACGCCCTCGTTGAAGCCGCTCAAAGGTGGCTGCCGCTCCGACATGGGTGCCGCCGCGTTCAGAGCCGGTCGCCGGACAGGACGGAGCGCTCGCTGCCGGCGTTCAGGCGCACCGGGGCCGGTGGGGGCGGAGGCCGAGGCGGAAGCGGAGAGGGCGCACAGATCGTCGAAGGCTTGCAGGAGATGTGCGTCCAAGTTCTGGGAGGAGTCGTCGAGCCAGGCTTGGGCCGCGTGGTGCAAGGTGGCCCACCCGGTCTGAGCTGCCAGGTCGGCCCTCCGGCCGGGCACGCCACGTCGCGGGCGAACTCTTCCATGGTCCACACCTCCTGCGGCGTGAGCGTGAGTCGCCGTGCTCGGCGATGTCGATCGCCAGGACCCGGTAGTTCTCGGGCAGATGGCCGGTCACCGCGTCGAAGTCGCCGCGGTGGCAGGCCCAGCCGTGGATGAGAGCCAGGGTCGGCCCTCCGGCCGGCCGTGTACCGGATCGCCGTGTGGCCCGACCGCCGGACTTCAAGGTTCTGCCGGGGCCTTGTCGGGGTTGTCACCATGTCTCCCTGCTCTCGTCCCGGCGCCGGTTCCTGTGTTTGCCGCGCGTGTTCTTGTGCTTGTCGCGCGAGGTGGGGCGCCGTACCGGGTGGTTGTGGGATGCCGTACCCGGTCGCCGGGAGGAATCGGTGGTCGCCCGGTCTCTGCCGGCAGGTGCCTCACTCGCACGGGGCGAGGACGACACGGCGCTGCGCCCGTACCCGGTTCAGGCGCAGCACCAGGGCGATGACGGTGATCAGCACGATCACCAGCGCGTAGCCCTCGGCGGCGGGCTTCAGCCCCAGGGAGGTGACGGCAATCCCACCGAGCACGGCGGGAACGCTGTTGCCCAGATAGGCGATGACGTTCGCCAGGGTGAAGACCGCGCTGCGCTCGTGCGGGCGAGCGATCCGGGCGAAGGTGCCGAACGTGGCCAGCGCCGAGGCGCCCAAGCCGAGGCCGGCGACCACGGTGCCGGCAGCGGAGAGCCAGACGAGGTCCTGCGTCATCCCGGCGACCGATATCAGGGTGCCGAGCCCGAGCACCGCGGACGAAGGGGCCAGCAGTGAGGTGGCGGGCCGGGAGCGGAACAGGAAGACCGCGATCGCCCCGGTGCCCGTCAAGAGCGTCACGACGATGCCGCCGACCAGATGGCTCCGCAGCCCGAACAGCTGCGCCGCGACGGACGGGCCGAGGGAGAGGTACATCCCGGCCAGCGCCCAGCCCGCGACCATCGCCGGCACCACCGGGACGATGTCGGCGCGCAGGTGCGCGGGCGTTCCGATGCGCGGGCGCAGGGAGGCGAGGGCTCCCTCCCGGCGGAGCGATGTCTCCGGCATGAGGGCGACGAACACCGCTGCCAGCACCATCGCGCCGAACAGCAGTACATAGACCAGCCGGGTCGGGGCGGGGCCGAATTCCACCAGCATCCCGCTGCCGAGGGCACCGAGGGCGAGTCCGGCCATGGGGGCCACCGAGGTGATGACCCCCGCGCGCCCCCGGGCATGCGGGGGTTCGAGATCGGCGAGGGTGGCGCTCAGGGCGGTCGTCGCAGCCCCGGTCGCCACTCCTTGCAGCACCCGGGCGACGGACAGTACGTACACGTCCCCGGCGACGTAGAACAAGGCGAGCGCGACCATCTCCAGCCCGATCGCCGCGGCGATCACCGGACGGCGGCCGAGGTGGTCCGAGAGCGCCCCGACCACGAGCAGCGAGCCCAGCAGGCCGACCACGTAGAGGGCGAAGACGACGGTCAGCACCCATGCCGTGAACTGCCATTGCCGCTGATAGATCACATAGAGCGGGGAGGGCGCGCTGGAGGCGGCCAGGAAGAGGACGGCGATGGCGGCCACGCAGGAGAAGGCGCCCTTCCATGACGCGGGGTATGTGCCGCCGGCGGACAGGGGGACGGCGACAGCGGGTTCGACGGGCATGCGCTCCTCGCAATGATCTGTGCGTTAGTGCCTTTGACGCTAACACAAACGCATTGATCACTGCATTTAAAACGCAGCGATCAATGCGACACTGGCCCCATGTCCGCTTCGGCTTCCCCTCCGCCCCGCACCGGCAGCCGGCCCGGTGGCCGCTCCTCCCGAATCCGCGCGGCCGTCCACCGGGCCGTCGAGGAACTGCTCACCGATCAGGGCGACGAACTGCTGACCATCCCGGTCGTAGCCGCCCGCGCGGGCGTGCACGCCACCACGGTCTACCGCCGCTGGGGCTCGGTCGGTGAACTGCTCACCGACGTCGCGACCAGCCGTTTCTCCGGCGACATCGTGGTGCCGGACACCGGGAGCCTCCGCGGCGACCTGGAGCGCTACGCGTCCAACCTCGCCAAGGACCTCAGCGATCCGGACACCCTCCCCCTCGTACGCGCCACCATCGGCACGGCCGGCGAACAAGGCGCCAGCGCGTGCACCAGAGAGCGCCAGGAGCAGCTCCGGGCCATGCTCGAACGGGAAGAGGCCCGGGGCCATCAGGCCCCGACCGTCGAACGCGCCACGGACGCCCTGCTCGCCCCCCTCTACTACCGGGCCGTCTTCACCAACCAGGCCCTGACCCCCGAATGGGCACGCGCCCTCGTGTCACACCTGCTGCCGGACTGACCCGCCCCGGGGCCCGACACAGGCCGCCGCGATGCCCGTGCCGCTACGGCTACGGCTACGAACGGGCCTCGCACTTCCCCTTGACCAGCAGCGCCGCGTAGTCCCAGTCGACATCCTCATCCGACTCGTTCTCGCGCATCTGCTGGGCGACCCACGCCGTACCGAACATCCTCAGCCCGTCGCACAACGCGTCTTTGTCGGCCTCGCCGGCCGCGGACCAGCTCTCATCGAGCGCACCCTCGGTCAGCTCGGCGCGGTCGGAAGCGATGGGCGTGGGGCTGAGGTCTTTCGGAGATGTACTCGGATCCTCGATCCCGACGGGCGCCGACGTGACAGAATTCCCGGGGCTGCCGGGCCCACTGCGGTCGCTCGACGGGGCGCCAGGGCCGTCTCCCCCGCATGCGGTAGCACATCCGGCTATGACAACGGCCACGACGACCGCCGCAGCGCGACTGCTGATGGACATGATTCCCCCGGGTACGAGCTGTCCGAAGGGGAGCGGCCGAGATGCCGACCGGTCGGCCGAACCAGCGTTGCCGCAGCCCCTGTTGGGCGCGCGTCGGCGGTTCGTGGATCCCCTTGTTGTCGAATGACGGATCGTACTGGCGGATATCCCCGTCGGATCAGGGCCTTTCGGTACCTGTCCACTTGTGGTGGTACTCGTAGATCCCGGGCCGGCGAACCCAGGTGCGACTCGGACCGACACCGACACCGTGACGATTCACGTCATTCACCACCCCGCGTCCGGTGCCTGGGCTCGCATGGCGGTGGACGGCCGGACGGCCCGCATCGACTACGACGGGCCGTCCGGCCGCAACTTGTGGGCGGAGCGGCCCGGGCTCCTCGACTGTTGGGAGCAGGCCGGCCGCCCACCCGTCGAGCGCTACGGCCTCACGGTCGGCGCCGACGGCACCCACGCCCTGTGGCTCGACAGCCCCGGCGGATCCTCCTGGGTACTGCCGTCCTGACCGTGCGCCGACGTACGACATGTCCGCCAGCCCGGCCGACGCGTCAACGGGTACGACAGCCACCACCAGGCCCCTTCTTCCGGACGCGGAAGCCGCAATGCGGCGATGCGGCGCTGCGTCACCGGTCACGCCGACTGGGTCCGGAAAGCCCTGAACCGAGTACGAGCCTCTCGGGGCCGCGTGGCGCGCTGCAGTGGCCGGGACACGGCCGCCGCAGGCTGACCGGACCGCCGGGGCCGCTCACCGCTCAGCAGAGCCCGTGCTTCTTGAGGACCCGCCTCTGCGCTGGTGCGGGCCTGACCGGGAAGTACACGTAACACACGCCGCCCGAACCGCTCTTGACCTTGCCTGCCGCGTCCTTCCGCTTCGTTCTCAGCCAGATGTTCTCGAACTGACGACGCTTGTAGACGTGGCGTACGGACGGATTGTCGGGCGAGGCCGGGTCGTTGGCGATGACGTCGCCGTTCCTGGTGAAGCCGATGACGGTCATCAGGTGGCCCGCCGTGCCGTATCCGGCGCCGTCCAGCTCCGTCTCGATGAAGGACTGGGAGGTGATCAGGGGGAGGCCGGCCGCGATGAACTCCTCGGCTTCGTTGAGGTTGTTGAGGCGGGTGACGACGGCCTGCATGTCCTTGTAGGTGCTGGCGTAGGCGGCGTTGAAGGGCCAGTTGCCACAGCCTTCGTACTGGTAGTCGAAGGTGTAGCGGGCCGCGTGGCACACCTGCGGGTCGGCGTAGGCCGGATCGACCCAGGCCAGGTCCTCGGCGCTGGGCTTGCGGCCCCAGTGCTCGATGATCATCTGTGAGGAGGTGGGGCTGCACCACGCCTCCCCGCCGTTGTCGTATTCGGGGTACTGCCCCTTGTGGATCTCCTGCGAATAGCGCGGCACCTTCAGCTCGACGGCGCGGCCCAGTCCCGGCTCGGAGGCGGGCACCTCGAAGCGGTCGGGCACATCGGAGCACATCGCCGAGACCCGCCACACCTTGGGCGTGGCACCGCTGCCCGGGGCGCGGTACAGCGTCAGCCGCAGCCGGTAGGAGGTGAGGCGCCGCCCGCCAGCCAGGTCGTCGATGGTGAAGGTGTCGGTGTAGATGCTGCTCTTGCCGTCGCCCTGCCCGTCCACCGAGGTGCGGCGCGGCACGTCGTCGCCGTCCTTCGCCGTCCAGATGCCCAGGGTGTACCAGGGCGTCTCGCCGCCGTCCGAGTAGGTGCCCCGCAGCTCGGTCCTGATCCAGGTGCCCGCCGGGGTGTGGGCGTTCCACGAGGCGATGACCTCGCCGGCCGCCACCGAGGGCTCGCGGCGGGGCGAGGTCCAGGTGGCGTAGTCCCAGGTGGCCTTCCGGCCGGTGTGCGGGTCGGCGTACTCGACGCTGCCCGCGGGGGCGGCCAGCACGATGCCGGGGCGCGGGCCCGCCTCGGCGCCGGTGCCCCGGCTCTCGCCGGAGGCCCAGTCCCGGTGGGTGGTCCAGGAGTGGAGATCCACGAGCGATGCCCTTCCCCGACGTCCGGGCCCGGCCGGCGGGGCGGGGCGGGCCGGGCCGGTGAGACCACCCGACCGGCTGTCGGCTGCCAGTGCTGCGGGTGCCGCGGCAGCCGAGGCCGCCGCGGCGACGGCGGCTGCCAGGACGGTACGGCGATTGGCGGATCTGCTGGTCATACGGGATGCCCCCAGTCGATGGTGCGGTGCGGTGAGCTGTCCTTCGGTGCCTGGTGGTGCTGGTTTCCGTATCCGCTGGGCGCCGGCGTCGCGGTCCTCGCGGTGCGGGGCGGGCGCGGGGCCGCCCGCGGAAAGCCAACTATCTCCGCTCCGTGAGGCACGTGCCAGGGCTTCGGCCGTTCGGCATGCCGCCTTTCATCGGCCTGGACCAGTGGCACGCGGGGCCTCCGGCGAGCGGCCCGGGAGGGGTTCGCCGCGCGGTACAGAGGCCCCCCGGGCACGGCTCACCGCGGGGCACGGGACGGGTTCACCGCGCGACGAGGGGTTCCCTGCGCCGCATGGCACGGGAACGTCCGGATGCGCCCGCACCGGCAGCAGCCAGGCGCGGGGCGCGGGGAGGGCCCGGGAACGAGGCACAGCCGCCTGCCCGCCTCCGTACGCGGGCGATCCGCGCGGCCGGGGCGCCTCCCCGTATCCCGCCGGGAAAGACCGCCCGCGCGGCCGGTCCGCGCCGGCGTCCCTGCGCCGCCTCCCGGTATCCCGCCGCGAATGACCGCCGTGACCTGCCACGTACGCTGTGGGCATGTCCGATTCCGTCCCCCTCGAAGCGCTCGCTCGGCAGCTGCCCGCACTCCCCGCCTCCTGCGGCCCGGTGCGGCTGGTCGCCGTCGATGGGCACGCGGGTTCGGGCAAGACGACGATGGCCGCCCGGCTCTCCGCTCTCCTCGGCGGGGCCCCGGTGCTGCACCTGGATGACCTGGCCAGTCACGAGGCGCTCTTCGGCTGGACGGAGCGCCTGGTCTCGCAGGTGCTCACGCCGTGGGAGCAGGCCCGGAGCGCGCGCTACGAGGTGTACGACTGGGTCGCGGGCGCGTACACCACCGAGGCCGTGCTGCCGCCGGCGCCCGTGGTGCTCCTGGAAGGGGTGGGTGCCGGCCGCGCCGCTGTCCGTCCGTTCCTGTCCTGCCTGCTGTGGCTGGAGATGTCACCGGAGGTCGCTCGGGGTCGCGGCCAGGAGCGGGACGGGCCCGGCCAGCGGGAGTTCTGGGCGCACTGGATCCCCACGGAGCGCGCGCATTTCGCGGCCGACCCCTCCCGCCCATTCGCGCGTTTTCTGGTACGGGAGACAGCCGAGGGATACGAGGTACGCGAGGGGCCGGGGAGGCGGACAGGCCCACCCGTGGATATCACCCTCCGTGTATCTCAAGGCAGTTGAGCGCGATACGCGGACCGTCGCGCTCCGGAGCGGCTTGACCCGCGCGCCCGGGACCGATTACGTTTCCAACAAGCGGCCTACGCTGGCCGCCTGTAGACACGAAGCCCCCGGTTGTTCCCCCGTGACCGGGGGCTTCGTTCTGCGCTGGAGACGCTAAGCGGAAGTACGCTCACGCGTTTCACTCACTCTTCGTACTGGGCTCGGCGGACGTCTCCCCCGGGCTCTCCCCTCCGGGCGCCTCTTCTCCGTGCCGAATTCGCACCGAAGCAGCCGGGTACTCCGCTCTTCGACGGCGCCCGACACGCGGGTACGATGCGAAACAGCGTGGGAACCCCGGGTGATGACCGGCAGATGACGGGGGACGTTTCGTGGGGGACGTGATGGATTTCGGCACGCAGGACCCCCAGGGCCTGCACGCACCGGCCGAACTCGCCTGGCTGCGCGGGGTGGACGCGTACACCGTCGGCGGTTACGCCCAGGCGGAAGACGAGTTCCGCACCGCGGTGCGGCTCGACCCGGGGATGGCCGACGGCTGGCTCGGCTTGCATGCTCTGCGCGCCGACACCGCCACCGCGCTGTTGCGCATGTACCACCACCGCAGTCGCTTCGGTGAGCAGCGCACCCGTCACGGACGCACCCTCAACTCCTGGTACTGGCTGGGGTGGTGGGTGCAGCCCGTGCTGGAGCACGAGCGTGACCTGCTGCTGGCGCACGCCTCGCACTGGCTGGACGGGCGTCATGTGGCCGAGCTGGACCGGGCGTTGGCCAGCTGCCCGCCGGTGGACACCGATCCGCAGGTGCGGTTCCTGCACGCCTGCCGCGCGTACCTGGCCAAGGACTGGGAGCGGCTGGTCGCCCACACCGAGCCGCTGGTGGACGACCCGCTGCTGGGCATCGAGGCGGGGCTGTTCGCCGGGATGGCGCGCGTGCGCCTGGAGATGTACGGGCAGGCCGAGCCGCTGCTGGCCGCCGCGCTGATGCGCTGCCGCAGCGAGCAGCCGCAGCGCAAGGAACTGCGCTACTGGCTCGCCCGCGCCCGCGAGGGCACCGGCCGCAGCGCCGCGGCCCTGCCGCTGTACCGCGCGGTGCACCGGATCGATCCCACGTTCATGGACACGGCGGCCCGGCTGACGGCGATCGCCGAGAGCGACGGGATGGACGGCGCTGCCGGCGATCTGGCCGCTGCCCTGCTCTCGGGCGGACTCGGCGGCCAGGGCGGCGGCAACGCCGCGCAGGAGCTGTTCGAGCGCAAACCGGACGCCCCGGCCGACCCGGCGGAGCCCACCGACCTCGCCGACCCGGCGGACGGGACGCGGAACGAGGGCGCGGGCCCGTTCGCCACGGGCCCCCGGCAGCCGGGACCGTTCGACTCCGGTCCCGGTGCGGATCCGGCAGCGGCCGGGCCGCCGGACGCCTCCGAGACAGCCGACCCCGACGTGGACCCGGAGGCCGACGGGCTGCGGCTGGAGGACTCGGGCGATCCGGCCGAGCCCATCCGCGTGGACACCGGCGTGCTGCGGGAGCGTGCGGTACTGGGCTCCCCGCGTGGCACCGACGGGCGGCTGCCCGCAGGCCCGTCCGACCCGGTGCTGCTGGCGCAGGCGCTGGACGAGCTGGAGCGGATGGTCGGCCTGGAGCCGGTCAAACGGCAGGTGCGGGCGCTGTCGGCCCAGCTGCACATGGCGCGGCTGCGCGCGGGCCAGGGCCTGCCCGTGCAGCCGCCGAAGCGGCACTTCGTCTTCTCGGGCCCCTCGGGCACGGGCAAGACGACGGTGGCGCGGATCCTGGGCCGGGCCTTCTACGCGCTGGGCCTGCTGGGCGGCGACCATCTGGTGGAGGCCCAACGGGCCGATCTGGTCGGCGAGTTCCTGGGCCAGACAGCGGTCAAGGCCAACGAGCTGATCGACTCGGCGCTGGGCGGTGTGCTGTTCGTGGACGAGGCGTACGCGCTGTCCAACTCGGGCTACACCAAGGGTGACGCGTACGGCGACGAGGCCCTTCAGGTGCTGCTGAAGCGCGCCGAGGACAACCGCGACCAGCTCGTGGTGATCCTCGCGGGCTACCCCGAGGGCATGGACCGGCTGCTGGCCGCCAACCCGGGCCTGTCCTCCCGCTTCACCACCCGGGTGGACTTCCCCAGCTACCGGCCGCTGGAGCTGACGGCGATCGGAGAGGCGCTGGCGGCCGACAACGGCGACGTGTGGGACGAGGAGTCGCTGGAGGAGCTGCGCAGCATCAGCGGCCACGTCGTCGATCAGGGCTGGATCGACGAGCTGGGCAACGGCCGCTTTCTGCGCACGCTGTACGAGAAGAGCTGCGCCTACCGTGACCTGCGGCTCTCCGGATACGCGGGCACCCCCTCCCGGGGCGACCTGGCGACGCTGCGGCTGCCCGATCTCATGCAGGCGTACGGCGAGGTGCTGTCCGGGCGCGGTCCTGACGGCCCCCGTCCGGGCCGGCAGCCTCCGGGCTGAGGGCGCCCGCGTCACGGGGCTCGGGTGCGGGGAACCGGGGTCCGTGGAACTCGGGATCCCGGGGCCCGCGTTGACGGGGCTCCGGGCTTCCCGGCGCCTCCCGGCCCGGGGCCGGAGCGGGCGGCACGGCCGCGCGGGCCGGGACACGCTGACCGGGCTCACCGGCCTGCACGGGCTGCCCGGGGTCCTGGCCGCCTTCCGGGCCGAGGCACCGGGCCGCCGGGAGCACGCGTGCGGTGTGCGCGGTGTGGGTGGTGTGGGCGGGGTCGTGCACCTCTCCGACGAGCATCTCCAGCACGTCCTCCAGCGCGGCCAGCCCCAGCACCCGGCCGGATGAGTCCGCGACCGCCGCGAGGTGGGAGGCGCTGGCCCGCATGGCGCCCAGCGCCTCGTCCAGCGGCAGTTCGCCACGCAACGTGGCCATGGGCCGCCACAGGTGCTGTGGCACGGCCCGGTCGCCGTCCTCCAGGTCGAGCACGTCCTTGACGTGGAGGTAGCCCATGAAGCGGCCGTCGTCCGCGCGCACCGGGAACCGCGAGTATCCGGTGCGCACCGTCAACTCCTCCACCTGGCGGGGCGTGACGGTCGCCTCGACCGTCACCAGGTCCCTGCTGCCCAGCAGGACGTCGGTCAGCGGGCGGGACCCCAACTCCAGGGCGTCGGCGAGGCGTTCTTGCTCGGCCTGGCCGAGCAGGCCGGCCTGGTGGGAGTCGTCCACCAGCCGGTTGAGCTGTTCGCTGGTGAAGACGGCTTCGACCTCGTCCCTGGGCTCGACGTGGAAGACCCGCAGGATCAGCGTGGCGCAGGAACCCAGCGCCAGGGTAGCCGGCCGGGTCAGCCGGGCGAAGGCCACCAGCGCCGGGGAGAGCCACAGCGCGGTGCGTTCGGGCGCCGCCATGGCCAGGTTCTTGGGCACCATCTCGCCGACGACGAGGTGGAAGAAGACGACGACGGCCAGCGCGATCACATAGCCGAGCGGGTGGATGAGCGCCTCGGGCAGGTGGACGGCCAGGAAGCAGGGCTCCAGCAGGTGCGCGAGTGTCGGCTCGGCCACGGCGCCCAGCGTCAGGGAGCAGACGGTGATGCCGAATTGGGCCGCCGCCATCATCTGCGGCAGTGACTCCAGCCCGCGCAGGACCTGCCGTGCGCGGCGGGCGCGACCCTGCCCTCCGGCGGCCAGCGGTTCGATCTGGCTGCGGCGTACGGAGACGAGGGCGAACTCGGCACCCACGAAGAAGCCGTTGCCGAGCACCAGCAGCCCGGCGAGCAGGAGCTGGAGGAGAGTCATCGGGCCGCCGCCTCCGACCGTGTCCTGGCCCCGGCGACGATGCGGACCCGCTCGGCCCGGTGGTGGGCGACGTGCCGCACCCGCAACTGCCATTCGCGCACGTCCCCCTCGGCGGTGGCGTCGGGCGCCCGCAGCCGTGCCGTATCACCGGGGACGGGGATACGCCCGAGCAGGTCGGCGACCAGCCCGGCCACGGTCTCGTAGGGGCCCTCGGGCACCTGGAGGCCGAGGGTGCGCAAGGCGCCCACGCGGCAGCCTCCGTCGGCCTCCCACACGGGCCGGCCCTCGGGGTCGGGCGGTGCGGGGGCCAGCGCGGGCAGTTCGTCGTAGAGCTGTCCGTCGTGCTCGTCCCGCACCTCGCCGACGATCTCCTCGACGATGTCCTCCAGGGTGACCACCCCGGCCGTGCCGCCGTATTCGTCGACGACGACGGCGATGGGCTGTTCGCTGCGCAGCCGCTCCAGCAGGGGCTGGACGGGGAAGGTCTGGGGCACCAGCAGCGGCCGGACGGCGATGCGCCCGGCGGGGGTGTGCAGCCGGCGGTGCGCGGGAACGGCGAGGGCGTCCTTGAGGTGGACCATCCCGGTGATCTCGTCCAGGGACTCGTGGTAGACGGGGAAGCGGGAGAACCCGGTGGCACGGGTGAGGTTGAGGACGTCCTCGGCCGTGGCGAGCGCCTGGAGCGCGCTGACCCGTACGCGGGGCGTCATCACCTGCTGGGCAGTCAGCCCGTCCAGGGCGAGGGTGCGCACGAAAAGTTCGGCGGTGCCTTGTTCGAGGGCCCCGGCGCGGGCCGAGTGGCGGGCCAGGGAGACGAGTTCCCCCGGGGTGCGGGCCGAGGCCAGCTCCTGTGCGGGCTGGACGCCGAAGAGGCGGACGATCCGGTTGGCCGCCGCGTTCAGCAGCGTGATGACGGGCCGGAAGAGGCGGGAGAAGCGGCGCTGCGGGCGGGCCACGAAGCGGGCCACCGCCAGCGGCCGGGAGACGGCCCAGTTCTTGGGGACCAGTTCGCCGATGACCATCTGGGCGGCAGAGGCGATCAGCATGCCGGTGACGACGGCGACACCGCCGACCGCGCCGGGCGGCAGTCCGGCTGCCGCCAGCGGCCCGTCCAGGAGCCGGGCGAGCGCCGGTTCGGCGAGCATGCCGGTGACCAGGGAGGTGAGGGTGATGCCGAGCTGGGTGCCGGAGAGCTGGAAGGACAGCTCGCGCAGGGCGCGTACGACGTCACCGGCGTGTTTGTCGCCCTGGGCCGCCGCCCGTTCGGCGTCGGGCTTCTCCACGGTGACGAGGCCGAACTCCGCCGCCACGAAGAACCCGTTGGCGAGGACGAGCAGGAAGGCGACGGCCAGCAGCGCTAGCGGGAGGGTCATGCCGCGGCCCTCCGGGAGCGGGACGCGGCGCACGTACTACAGGACGATCCGTCCATTGCTGGAGGTGGTCACTCCTCGGGTCGCAGGTGCCCGCGAGGGTGCGGGGCGGCTCATGCCGTGAGGAACAGAGTAGACACTGGGCTCCGCACCGCGAAGACGCTCCGCGCCACGCGTGCCCGGCGCCCCGGGACGGGCCGGATGCGGGGGCCGGGTCAGTGCTCGGGGCCGTCCCCGGTGGTGTCCGGGGTGCCCTCTCCCGTGCCGCGCCGCTCGACCAGGGCACGCAGGGCGCGCGCGTCGGCGACGGCGCGCTGTTTGGCGATGCCCGGCTGGATGCCCATGGCGGCCAGGCTGGTGCCGTCCGCCAGATCGAGGGAGACCCACGGGTCACCGGAGCGCAGATGCACGCCGAGGACTTCCGCCCATTCGAGGCGGCGCTTGGTCGTGAGGTTGACGACCGTCATCCCGTCCTCGTCGGCGCTGATGTACGGGCGGCTGAGGAGGATCAGCACGCCCAGGAAGAGCGCCGCGGTGAAGATGAAGCTCGCCCGCTCCCCGCCGCCGAGGTCCAGCAGGAACGAGATGGCCGTGATGACGACGAACACGGCGGCCCCGACGCCCAGCAGCACCACACGTGTGCGAGTGGGCCGGAACGTGACGGGCAGGGCGGGGAGTTGGGTGCTGTGTGTCATGGCGGTCGTCCCGGTCACAGGCGGCAGGCGTGGATGCCGGTGGTGAGGATGGCGCGGGCGCCCAGGTCGTAGAGGTCGTCCATGATCCGCTGGGCTTCCTTGGTGCGCACCATCGAGCGGACGGCTACCCAGCCCTGGTCGTGCAGCGGGGAGATGGTCGGCGACTCAAGGCCGGGGGTGAGCGCTACGGCGCGCTCCAGCTGCTCGGCGCGGATGTCGTAGTCCATCATCACGTAGCTGCGGGCGACCAGGACGCCCTGGAGGCGGCGCAGGAACTGCTGGACCTTCGGCGCCCCGGGGTCGGCCCCCACCCGGCGGATGACGACGGCCTCGGACTCCAGGATGGGCTCGCCGGTGATCTCCAGCCCGGCGTTGCGCAACGAGGTGCCGGTCTCCACGACATCCGCGATGACCTGGGCGACACCCAGCTCGATGGCCGTCTCCACCGCGCCGTCGAGGTGGACGACGGAGGCATCGATGCCCTGTTCGGCCAGGTGCCGGCCGACGATGCCCTCGTAGGAGGTGGCGACGGACAGCCCGGCCAGGTCCTGTGCGGAGGCGACGGTGCCGGGCTTGGCCGCGAAGCGGAAGGTGGAGCGGGCGAAGCCGAGGGCGAGCAGTTCCTCGGCCTGTGCGCCCGAGTCGAGCAGCAGATCGCGGCCCGTGATGCCGATGTCGAGCTTGCCCGAGCTGACGTAGATGGCGATGTCGCGGGGGCGCAGGTAGAAGAACTCGACCTCGTTCTCCGGATCGACCAGGACGAGTTCCTTGGACGCCTTGCGCTGCTGGTAGCCGGCCTCATGCAGCATCTCCCCCGCAGGGCCGGAGAGGGAACCCTTGTTGGGGACGGCGATGCGCAGCATGGGGTGGCCTTTCGTGACGTACTTGGAGGGCGTGAACGTACTGGCGGGGCGTGAACGTACTGGCGGGGTGTGCGGGGAGAGCGCGAGCGGTGCCGGGCTCAGAGGTGGGCGTAGACGTCGTCGAGGGAGATGCCCCTGGCGGTCATGAGCACTTGTAGATGGTAGAGGAGCTGCGAGATCTCCTCGGCGGTGCGCTCCTCGCCCTCGTGCTCGGCGGCCATCCACACCTCGGCGGCCTCCTCCACGACCTTCTTGCCGATGGCGTGGACGCCCTGCGAGACGAGTTCGGCGGTGCGGGAGGTGCGGGGGTCGCCGGTGGCGGCCTTGTGCTGAAGCTCGGCAAAGAGCTGCTCGAATGTCTTGTTCGCCATGGTGCTCTCACCCTACGTGCCGGGGCACGGTCGCCGGCGCCAGGGTCACGCCACGGTACGCAGGGTCGCGGCGGTGGCCACCGCCGCGGTGACCGCCTCGTGGCCCTTGTCCTCCACCGAGCCGGCCAGCCCGGCCCTGGCGAGGGCCTGCTCTTCCGTGTCGCAGGTCAGCACGCCGAAGCCGACGGGTACGCCGGTGGTGACGCTGACCTCGGTGAGGCCCTGGGTGACGCCCTGGCAGACGTAGTCGAAGTGCGGGGTTCCGCCGCGGATGACGACGCCGAGCGCCACGATGGCGTCATAGCCCCGGTCGGCGAAGACCTTGGCGGCGACGGGCAGCTCGAAGCTGCCGGGGACGCGCAGCAGGGTCGGCTCGGCGATGCCCAGCTCGCGCAGGGCGCGCAGGGAGCCGTTGACGAGGCCGTCCATGATCTGCTGATGCCACTGCGCGGCGATCACCGCCACGCGCAGGTCACGCAGGTCTCCGCGGTTCTCGACGGTCAGTTCGGGTGCGCCCTTGCCGCTCACGTTGCTCCTCGTGCTGTGGCTGTCTCGGTCGGTGTGGACTGGTGGTGTACCGGCGATATGCCGGTGGGGTGCTGGTGCCGTGCGGTCACTGGGTGCCGCAGGGGGACGCGCGGTCCGCGTCCAGCCAGGGCAGGTCGTGCCCCATGCGGTCCCGCTTGGTGCGCAGATAGCGCAGGTTGTGCTCGCCCGCCTCTACGGGCATGGGCTCGCGGCCGGTGACGCGCAGCCCGCTGCGGGCCAGGGCCGCCGTCTTGTCGGGGTTGTTGGTCAGCAGCCGCAGGGAGCGTACGCCCAGGTCGGTGAGGATCTGGGCGGCTGCCGCGTAGTCGCGCGCGTCGGCCGGGAGACCGAGTTCGAGATTGGCGTCGAGGGTGTCGCGGCCCCGCTCCTGGAGTTCGTAGGCCCGCAGCTTGGACAGCAGCCCGATGCCCCGGCCCTCGTGCCCGCGCAGGTAGAGCACCACGCCCCGGCCCTCGTGCTGTACGCGCTCCAGGGAACTCTCCAGCTGGGGGCCGCAATCGCAGCGCAGGGAGCCGAAGATGTCGCCGGTCAGGCACTCGGAGTGCACTCGGACGAGTACGTCCTCGCCCGCTTCGGCGCCTTGCGGGCCGCCGACGTCCCCGGCGACCAGCGCGATGTGTTCGACGCCATCGACCGTGGAGCGGTACCCGTAGGCGCGGAAGTCGCCGTGCCGGGTGGGCAGCCGGGTCTCCGCCTCGCGGCGCACGGTCGGTTCGGCGGAGCGGCGGTAGGCGATCAGGTCCTCGATGGAGATGATCCGCAGCCCGTGCTTGCGGGCGAAGGGCACCAGTTCGGGCAGCCGCAGCATGGCGCCGTCCTCCCCCGCGATCTCCACGATGGCGGCGGCGGGGCGCAGTCCGGCCAGCCGTGCCAGATCGACGCCCGCTTCGGTGTGGCCGGCGCGGACCAGGACGCCGCCCTGCTTGGCGCGCAGCGGGAAGGCGTGGCCGGGGCGGACGAAGTCCTCGGGGACGGTGTCCGGGTCGGCGAGCAGCCGGATGGTGGCGGCACGGTCGGCCGCCGAGATGCCGGTGGTGACACCGTGCGCGGCTGTCGCGTCCACGGAGACGGTGAAGGCGGTGCCCATGGATTCGGTGTTCTGGTCCACCATCTGGGGCAGCGCGAGCCGGTCGAGGTCCCGGGCCTCCATCGGCGTGCAGATCAGCCCCCGGCACTCGCTCATCATGAAGGCGACCGTCTCGGAGGTGATCAGCTCGGCGGCCGTCACCAGATCGCCCTCGTTCTCCCGGCTCTCGTCATCGACGACGACCACGGGGCGTCCGGCGGCGATGTCGCGGATGGCGTCGGCCACCGGGTCGAGCCCGAGGTCGAACGCGTCGTCGGCACCGGTGCGCCCGCCGGGTTCCTGGCCCGGCACGGCCGGCGCCGGGAGCGCTCCGTACCCGCTCGGAAGTGCGGTCATGAGCGTGCTCCTTCCTTCCGTTCGGCCCCGCTCACAGCGCGGCTCCGTTCAGTGCGGGCCCGGGCCGGGCGGCTCGGGCCTGGGCCGCATCCACGCGGGAGCGCTGCCACCAGGCGCGCATGCCCCACAGGACGAGACCGAGGTAGAGGACGTAGACGAAGCCGGAGAAGGGCAGCCCGCTGCTGAAGGCCAGCGGTACGCCGACCACATCGACCAGCAGCCAGGCGAACCAGAACTCCACCAGGCCGCGCGCCTGCGCGACCATCGCCGCGAGGGTGCCGACGAAGATGTAGGCGTCCGGCCAGGGGTTCCAGGACAGCGCGGGCACAAGGCTGAAGAGCCAGCCGACGGCGACGGTGCCCAGCGCGGTGCCCAGCGCGAGCACCCCGCGCTCGCGCCAGGTGGCGAAGCGCACGGCTATGGAACCGTCCCGCGCCTGCTGGTGGCCGCGGCGCCACTGCCACCAGCCCCACAGCGCGACGACGATCACGAGCAGCTGTTTGCCGACGCCGCCCGCCAGATGTGCGGAGGCGAAGGCGCCCACGAGGACCAGGCCGGAGAGCAGCTGTGCGGGCCAGGTCAGGATCGAGCGGCGCCAGCCCAGGGCGAGTGCGAGCAGGCCGATGATGTTGCCCAGCATGTCGGACCAGATGACGTGCTGACCGAAGGCGGTGAACGCCTCCCCGTTCAGCCAGGCGAAGGCGTTCACCGGGCTGCTTCTTCCTGGTGCGGGGCCGGGCCCTGGTGCGGGGCCGCCGCCGTGCCCGCCGTGTGGCCCAGCAGCCGCTCGACGTACTTGGCGAGGACGTCCACCTCCAGGTTGACCGGGTCACCTGGCTGCTTCGTGCCGAGGGTGGTGAGCGCCAAGGTGGTGGGGATGAGGGAGACGGAGAAGTGGTCGTCGGCGGCCTCGACGACGGTGAGGCTGATGCCGTCCACCGTGATGGAGCCCTTCTCGACGAGGTATCTGGCGAGTCCGGCGGGGAGCGTGACGGTGAGGGTGGTGCCGCTGTCGGCGTCGTCGCGGGAGGCGATGACGCCGGTGCCATCGACATGGCCCTGGACGAGGTGGCCGTCGAGCCGGCCGCCGAGGGCCATGGGCCGCTCCAGGTTGACGGGCGAGCCCACGGCGAGTGCGCCGAGGCTGGAGCGGTGCAGGGTCTCGGCGATGACGTCGGCCGTGAACTCCCCCTGCCCGGCCTCGACGACGGTCAGGCAGACGCCGTTGACGGCGATGGAGTCGCCGTGGCGCACATCGGCGGTGACGCGTGGGCCGCGCAGGCGCAGCCGCGCAGCCGCGCCCCGGTCCTCGACGGCGACGACCTCGCCCAGCTCTTCAACGATTCCGGTGAACACTCAGAACTCCTCGGTGGCGGTTGCTGCGGTGGGCGCCGGGCGCCCGACGGCGGTGATACGCAGGTCAGGTCCGAGGCGCGCGGTGTCGCTCACCGACAGCCGCAACGCCTGCGCCAGCGTGCTGATTCCGGCCCCGCCCAGGGCGGGCGGGCCGGCACCCAGCAGCACGGGGGCGAGGTAGCCGATCACCCGGTCGACCAGCCCGGCGCGGACGAAGGCCCCGGCCACGGTGGCGCCGCCTTCCAGCAGCACGGAGCGCACCTCGCGCTCGTACAGCGCGGAGAGCAGGGCGGGCAGCGCGATCCCCCGGCCCGCGCCGTCACCGGTCGCGCCGTCACCGGTCGCGGCGTGGCCGCTCGCGGCGGTACCGCTCGCCGGGGCGTTCTCGGCCGCGCGGGGCAGGCGCAGCAGGTCGGCGACCCCGTCCAGCGCGGCGGTGTCCGCGTCCTGGGCGACGGCGATGAGGGTGGGTGCCGCACCGTCCAGGATCCGGGCGCCGGGGCGGACGACGGCCGCTTCCGTGTCGAGGGCGACGCGCAGCGGCTGGACGGCGCCCGGCACGCCGCGCACGGCAAGATGCGGGTCATCGGCGCGTACCGTCCCCGAGCCGACGAGCACCGCGTCCGACTCGGCGCGCAGCCGGTGCACATCGGCGCGGGCCTCCTCGGAGGTGATCCAGCGGCTGGAGCCGTCGGCTGCCGCGGTGCGCCCGTCGAGGGTGGCGGCGTACTTCCAGGTCACATAGGGGCGGTGGAGGCGGACGGCGGTCAGCCAGGCGGCGTTGCCTGCCGCCGCCTCGTCGCCCAGCAGCCCGCACTCGACATCGATTCCGGCGGCTGCCAGCGCGCGGGCGCCGCCTGCCGCGCCCGGGTCCGGGTCGGCGACGGCGTAGACGACGCGGGCGATCCCGGCCGCGATGAGCGCCTGGGAGCAGGGACCGGTGCGGCCTGTGTGGTCGCAGGGTTCGAGGGTGACGAGGGCGGTGCCGCCACGGGCGTCCTCCCCGGCCTCGGCGAGCGCGTGTACTTCGGCGTGCGGGCCGCCGGCCCGCTGGTGCCAGCCCTCCCCCACGGTGTGCCCGGCGCGGTCGAGGATCACGCAGCCGACGACGGGGTTGGGGCTGGTGGCGCCGAGCCCCCGCGCGGCGAGGTCCACAGCGCGGCGCATGGCCTCGCGCTCGGCCTGGGGCGCGTGCGGCGCCGCTGGGTGGGGGGCCACCGGGTCCTCCTGCCTCTTCGGGCACGGACTCCGGGGCTGTACGGGAAGATGACGAGCGCGAGACCGGGAGGACATCCGCCTGCGGGAGGGAACCGCTCCGCTGTCGCGGGAACGGGACCGCCGAGCGACGGTGCACCGGTTTCGGCCCGCCGCGCACTGCCTCCCATCCGGACTTTAACCGTCGGTCCAGGAATCTCACCTGGTCAACCGGCCGCTGGCTGCGGTCGGGTCGCGGACTGTAACCGCCGGTTCGGACTTTCACCGACCCCGGAGTGCGCTGACGTCACTGGTACTCCCCCAGCTTTCGGCCGGGAGATACGTCAAGTCTGCCACGCCGGCCGGAGGGCTGGGCAGGCGGCCTTCTGTGGGCTGACTCACAGCCGTCCCAGCGGTCGCAAAGGACCCGCCGGGTGCGCGCGTTCGAGCGGTACCCGATCGGGGCACGATTCCCCGCACGGTCCGCGCAGCAGGGCCGCGCGAGGAGACGCGACGAAGACGGGCGCGGGCGGGCGGAGCGGACGAGAGAACCGGGTGGTGCGGCGGACGTGGACGGGGCGCTGGGTTCCGGCGGGGCTGAGGGTGCCGACGGGGCTTGGGGGGCGGACGGAGCGGACGGGCCGGACCGCGAGCTGCGGGTGGGCCGAAGGGCCGTCGCCGTCGTGTTCGCGG
Organism: Streptomyces axinellae; assembly: GCF_039532135.1. Classification (NCBI taxonomy): domain Bacteria; kingdom Bacillati; phylum Actinomycetota; class Actinomycetes; order Kitasatosporales; family Streptomycetaceae; genus Streptomyces; species Streptomyces axinellae. The sequence goes on along the minus strand of NZ_BAAARJ010000001.1, from coordinate 448,322 downwards.
CACACGGGATGGTCAGCGGCACCTTCGCGACGCGCATCCCCTGGATCAGGGAGCACCTGGGCCCGGGCCCCGGATGGCTGGGGCTCGCGCTGGTCTTCTTGACGGTGGGCGCCTCGGCGGCGATGCCCCTGTCGGCCCGGCTGGCACACCGCTACGGGCAGCGTCGCGCGCTGGCCGGACTGTCGGTGCTGTGCTGCGCCGGCCTCGTACTGCCGCCGCTCGCGCCCGCGCTGGGCTGGCTGTGTGCTGCGCTGTTCCTCTACGGCTGCGGGCTCGGGCTGATGGACGTGGCGATGAACGCGCAGGGTGTACGGGTCGAGGAGCTGTACGGGCGTTCGGTGATGTCGGGGCTGCACGGAATGTGGAGCGTCGGCACTCTGGTGGGCGGCGCGGGCGGGGTGCTGGCGGCGCAGGCGGGGCTGGACGCGCGGATCCACCTGGGCATCGCCGCGCCGGTGCTGGCCGTGGTGGCGGTGCTCGCCGCGCGCCGGACGCCCGGCGTCGGCGCCGGCTCCGGCTCGCCGGGCGCGGGCGGCAGCGCCCCGGCGGAGCCCGCGGGGGAGGGAGCCGGGGAGCCGCCGCGCTTCGCCCTGCCCTCGCGCGGGGTGCTGGCGATCGGGCTGCTGGGCTTCTGCGCGGTGTTCGCCGAGGGGGCCTCGATGGACTGGTCCGGCATCTACCTGGCCGATGTGACCGGCGCCGGGGCGGGGCTCGCCGCCTCGGCGTACACGGCGTTCGCCTGCACGATGGCGCTGGCACGGCTGTCGGGTGACGCGGCGGTGCGCCGGTTCGGGCCCGTGGCCACGGTGCGCTGCGGCGGCGCGCTGGCCACGGCCGGGGCCGCGCTGGTGGTCGCGGCGCGCACGCCGCCGGCCGCCGTGGCGGGGTTCGCGCTGATCGGGGTGGGCATCGCGGTGGTTGTACCGCTGTGTTTCGCGGCAGCGGGCCGGTCGTCTTCGGCGGCGGCGCCCGGGCAGGAGATCGCGGGGGTGGCGACGCTCGCCTACGCCTCGGGGCTGGGCGCCCCGGCGATCGTCGGCTGGGTCGCCGAGACGACGTCGCTGTCGGTGTCCTTCGGCGTGGTCACGGCGCTGTTGGTGGGGCTGATGCTGGGCGCGGGCGTGCTGCGGGACTGACGCCGGGACGCGGCGGCAGGGCAGAAGGCGGCGCCAGGGCGCCAGGGGTGTGCGGGGCCCGGAACCCCGGCTGCCTGGCTGCCCGGCTGCGCGACCGGGGCGACGGGGCGCGCGAGGCGGTCGCCGGGGGCGCGAGGCCGTCACCGGGGGCGGCAGGCGACCGGCGCTGACCAGTCCGGGACGGCATCGAACTACTATGTGGGCCGTTCAGAATCAGCCAGGTACACAACAGGAGCGACCATGAGCGGCGGCGGCCTCGGCGTGCGCTGGAAACTGCACGGCGATGGGCGCGTCCCCGCACCCGGTGCCGTCGTACGGCCCGATGAGCGGCTCTCCTGGCCGCGCACGGCGGGCCTCGGTGCCCAGCATGTGGTGGCGATGTTCGGTGCGAGCTTCGTCGCCCCGGTGCTGATGGGCCTGGACCCGAATCTGGCCATCATGATGTCCGGCGTCGCGACGATGCTCTTCCTGCTCACGACCCGCGGCAAAGTGCCCAGCTATCTCGGGTGCAGCCTCTCCTTCGTCGGGGTGGCGGCCATCATCCGGGGGCAGGGCGGCAGCACCGCGACGGTGACCGGGGCCATCCTCGTGGTGGGCGCCGCGCTGTTCCTGGTGGGACTGGCCGTGCGCACGTTCGGCGCGCGGGTCATCCACACGGCGATGCCGCCGGTGGTGACCGGCGCCGTGGTGATGCTCATCGGCTTCAACCTCGCTCCGGTGACGGCCAAGACCTACTGGCCGCAGGACCAGTGGACGGCACTGGCGACCATGCTGCTGACGGGGCTGGCCGTGGTGTGCCTGCGCGGCTTCTGGTCGCGGATCGCGATCTTCCTCGGGCTGGTCGCGGGCTATGTGATGTCCTGGGGCTTCGACCGGGTCTTCGGCCGGATCCACTCCCCCGACGGCAGCGGGAAGACCGTGGATCACTGGCGGCTGGATCTGTCCGGCGTGAGCAAGGCGGACTGGTTCGGGCTGCCTTCGGTGCACGGCCCCGCCTTCTCGTGGTCGGCGATCTTGGTGGCGCTGCCGGTGGTCATCGCGCTGGTGGCGGAGAACGCGGGGCACGTCAAGGCCGTCGGCGAGATGACCGGCGACCCGCTGGATGACAAGCTGGGCACCGCCATCGCGGCGGACGGCGCGGGCAGCGTGCTCTCGACGGCGGTCGGCGGGCCGGCGACCACGACGTACTCGGAGAACATCGGCGTCATGGCCGCCACCCGGGTCTACTCGACGGCGGCCTACTGGGCGGCGGCGTGCTTCGCGCTCCTGTTCGGCCTCTGCCCCAAGTTCGGCGCCGTGGTGGCGGCCATTCCGGGCGGGGTGCTGGGCGGTATCACCGTCATCCTCTACGGGATGATCGGCCTGCTGGGCGCGCAGATCTGGCTCAGCAACGGTGTGGATCTGCGTAATCCGCTCAACCTGGTGCCGGTCGCCGCCGGGATCATCATCGGCATCGGCGGCGTGACGCTGAAGTTCACCGACACCTTCGAGCTGAGTGGTATCGCCCTGGGTACCGTGGTCGTCCTGACCGGCTATCACGTCCTCAAGGCTCTGGCGCCTCCCCATCTCAAGGCGCAGCAGCCCCTGTTGGACGAGGGCACGAGCCAGTACGACGAGGCTGTACCCGCTTCCCCGGCCCGGGAGGAGCTGCCCGGCGGGCGCGGCCCGGCCGCGCGGGAGGGCGGCAAGGGCGGCGAGAACTGAGCTCCGGCCCCGGTGGCGAGAGCCCTCAGCCGGGGCGGCGGCGTCCTCGGAGCTCCTCGCCGAGTGGCGGGGCGGCGGGACCGCTCACCGGGCCCGTCCCGGACACGAGGTCTGTCCCGGTGCCGTCAGCTCGAAGTACACGACCCGGTGGTCCTCGCCCCGGTGCATTCCGGCCGCGAGCAGGACGCGCTGCGAGGCCGCGTTCTCCCGGTCGGCATCGGCCCCGACCAGGGCGATCTCCTGCGCCCAGGCGAAGGCGAGCGGACCGCACAGGGACTCGGCGGCGTAACCCCGGCCGCGCGCCGAGGAGTTGAGGGAGTAGCCGACGGTGGCGGAGCCGGTCTCCCGGGGCGGCCCGGTGAACCCGATGCCGCCCACGGCGCGGTCGTCCGTGCGGCGGCGTATCTCGTGGTTGCCGAAGGGACTGGGGTCGTCACCGGCCGCACACGCCGCCAGGAAGTCCGCCGCGCCTTTGACGTCCATCGCGTCGGGTTGCTCCGGGCCCCATGAGTCCGCCTCCTCCGGCGCCCCCGCGACCACCCGCCGTGCCTCGCGGGGCGTCATGGGGTGGAGCACGAGCCGGGTCGTCCGCAGATCCGTCAGGAGCGGTGGAATACCACGGGCTCCGGAGCGCCCGCACGCCGTTTCTACGTCCCGGCGTCCCGGCGTCCCGGCGTCCCGGCGTCCCGGCGTCCCGGCCTGAGCCTCCGCCGCGCGTTCCCGTCCTCCGTCCGGGGGGCCGCACGGACCTGCTTGACCACTCAGGGTGATCGCCGGTGTCACCCTGCGGAAATGACCTCAACGGACCAGGTGCCCGCGCAGCGCGGGGCGACGCCGGCGCGTATCGGACAAGTGACGGCCAGGATGCGGGAGATCGGCGCGCAGCTGCCGCCGCGGGACGGTGTGGCGGTCTTCAACCGCGTCTATCTGTCGGTGACCCAGGAGCTGGAACGACGCCTGCGCCTCGGCCACTTCGAGGACCGTGCCGCCACCGCGGAGCTGGGCACCCGGTTCGCGGGGCGCTTCTTGGCAGCGGTCGATGCCGAGGCCACCGGCTGCCGTACCCCCGCCTGCTGGCGTCCGCTCTTCCGGTTCCGGCGCCATCCGGCGGTGCGTCCGCTCCAGTTCGCGCTGGCCGGTATCAACGCGCACATCGGCCACGATCTGCCACTCGCTCTGGTGGACACCTGCCGGGCCCTGGATGCCGGACCGGATGATCTGGAGACCGACTTCGAACGGATCGGCGAGCTGCTGGCCGGGCTGGAGGAGCACATCAGAGAGGATCTGATGCCGGGCCCCGACCTGTTGGACGTGGCGGACCCGCTGACTCATCTGGTCGGCTCCTGGAGCCTGGAGCGGGCGCGCGGCGGGGCCTGGGCCGCCTTCCGTGCCCTGTGGGGACTGCGGGGGCTGGGTGATGTGCTGGAGGAGGCAGCCGGGGGGCTGGATGCCACGGTCGGCATGACGGGACGCTGTCTGCTGACGCCGCTGTGCCGCTGATTCGCTGTTGTCGCCGCTCCGCTGATGTCGCTGTTGCCGCTGGTCGCTGTGGCACCGGCTCTCCGGTGTGCGCTCGGTCCGTCGGGGCCTTGGGGCCCGAAGTCTCCCGTGCTCCTGGGGCTCTTGGAAAAAGAGAGGCGCCATTGCCGGGTGTGGCTTCCGCGCATAGACATGTCCCGCGAGGACCGTACTCGGGCATGGTGTGCGCCGGTTCAGCGTTGCAGTGACACGCGGCGCGCTCCGGCACGCCACGTGCGCCCGCCACGAGATGACGGGCCGACAACAGTGCTACGGAGGCGAAATGACACTGCGACTCGGTCTGGGACTGCCCCAGGCAGGCACCATCTATGACTTGAACAGTGATGTGACGGCGGCGGCACGGGCCGCCGACGAACTGGGCTACGACAGCGTCTGGGTGCTGGAGCGCCTCATGCGCCCCGAACAGCCCTTGGACGACATGTACTTGATCCCGGGGATGCCCTGGGCCGACTACTTCCGCTCGGTGGCCGACCCCCTGGTCACGCTGTCGCTCGCGGCGGCCGTGACCGAGCGGGTCAAGCTGGGCTCCGCCGTGCTGGTCGGCCCGCTGCACCAGCCCTTCATGCTGGCCCGCGCGCTGGGCTCGCTGGATGCCGTGAGCGGCGGCCGGGTGATCGCGGGCCTGGGCACCGGCTGGTCCCGCGACGAGTACGCGGCGGCCGGCGCCGACCACGCCTCGCGGGGCAGGTCCCTGGATGAACTGCTGGATGTGTGCGAGGCCGTCTGGGGTGAGGACCCGGCCTCCTACCAGGGAGAGCGGACCCGCTTCACGCCTTCGGCCGTCGGCCCCAAACCGGCCGGCCGCATCCCGGTGCTGCTGGCGGGCAGCGCCGACCGGGCGCTGCGCCGGCTGGTGCGGCGGGCCGACGGATGGCTGCCGTCGCAGATCGACAACGACGGGCTCGCCGCGCGCCGCGCCAGGATCGCCGAACTCGCCGCCGAGATCGGGCGGGACCCGGCCACGCTGAGCACCACCGTACGGGCCTTCGTACAGCTTTCGGACAAGCCCGTGGACGGCGAACGGCGCACCTTCCAGGGCAGCCTCGAACAGGTCGTCGAGGACTTGGCGGGCGCTGCGCGCGCCGGGGCCGATGAGGTGTTGCTGGACACCCAGCTGAGCAGCGACGGCATACAGGAACTGATCGCTTCGGCGAAGGCGCTGCGGGAGGCGGTCACCGAGGCGGGCCTGTAGCCCGTGCCCGGTGAGGGGGTGTGCCCGCTCAGGTGCGGGCACACCCCCTCGCGCCTCGGGGCGCGGCTTCTCCCTTCGGCGCTGCTGTGCGCGTCGGGCGTGCTGTGGCTGGTTCCCGTCGGCGTGCTGATGCGCGAGCACGGCGCGCGGCGGTGAATTCACCAGGGCCGCTGCCCCGGGCGCCGTCTTCGCGACCTGTCCCCGGCGAAGCCCGCGCTACAGACTTCCTGTGCTCCACCCGTACGCCTGGACGCTTCTTCACTTGGAGGAACTCATGGTGGTCTTACGCGCATCCGTCACAACCATCGCCGCTGCCGGCCTGCTGGCTCTCCTGCCCGGTACGGCGACGGCCGCACCGGTCGCGCTCGATGACGGCAGCTTCGAATACCCGGCCGCGCCCGCGAACTCCTTCACCACGCTCACAGCGGGGCAGCCCCTGGGGCCCTGGGCAGTCGACAGCGGTTCGGTGGACCTGATCGGCAGCGGCTTTTGGCAGGCGGCCGACAGGGCGCAGTCCGTGGACCTCAACGGCACGGGCCCGGGCAAGGTGTCGCAGACCTTCGCGACGACGGCGGGCAGGACGTACACGATCTCCTACTCGCTGGCCGGCAACCCGGGGGGCACTCAGGGCGTGAAGACGGGTGAGGTCCTCATCGACGGGCAGAACTTCCAGAACTTCTCGTTCGACACCACTGGCAAGACATTTGCCAAGATGGGTTACGTGGGACGTCAGTTGACGTTCGTGGCCACTGGTTCCTCCACGACCTTGTCGTTCGCCAGCACCACTGCCGCCGGCGCCTACGGTCCGGTGATCGACAACGTGAGCGTCGGCTCCTGTTGCTCCTGCTCTTCCTGCTCCGGCTGACCGCGGCCACCGCTCGTCCTCCGGGGGCCGGGAACGTGCGCCGCCCCGGCGCCGGAGCGGTGACCGGCGCGACGAGAGCCGTCTCCTGACCTGCGGATACAAGCGGCCCGCTCAGTCCTCCGGCAACGCGACCGGGGCGATCTCCTCGAAGGCGTCACCGGGCCCCGGGTTGGTGGGGTCGGTGGCGCCGCCGAGGTGGTGCATGACGCCCCAGACGGCGTTGAGCGCGGTCTGGACGGCGCCCTCGGCCCAGCCCGCCGTCCAGGAGATGTCGTCGCCCGCGAGGAAGAGGCCGCGGCGGTCGGCGGGCAGGGCCTCCTGCATGAAGTGGGTGAACAGCCGCCGCTGGTAGCGGTAGTGGCCCGGCAGATTGGCCTTGAAGGCGCCCAGGAAGTAGGGCTCGTCCTCCCAGGAGACGGTGAGCGGGTTGCCCGTGATGTGGCCCCGGATGTCCACGCCGGGGTAGATCTCACCAAGGGATTTGAGCATCACCTCCATCCTCTCGTTGGCGCCCAGCGGCAGCCACTTGAGGCTGTCGTCGCACCAGGTGTACGAGAGGCAGATGACGGCCGGTTCGTCCGGCCCGTTGTCCAGCAGGTACGTGCCCCGCGTCATCCGGTCGGTGAGGGTCATGCTCATGGTGTCCCGGCCGGTGCGCGGGTCCTGATCCAGCCAGAAGGGGCGGTCCACGGGCACGAACAGCTTCGAGGACTCCATGTAGTGGGTGCGCTCGACGGCCGTCCAGTGGTCGATGGGCAGCAGCGCGTCGTCGCAGTCGATCCGGCTCAGCAGCAGCCAGGACTGCGCCGTGAAGACGGCGGCCCGGTAGGTGCGGGTGTCGCCGGCCGCGTCGGTGACGGTGACGCGGTTGCCCGCCGTACGGCGCAGCCTGGTGACGGCGGGGCGGTGGGCGCCGCCCGGGTGCAGCGACTTGAGGCTGGTGCCCCGCTGCCAGTGGACGAGCTTGTCCGGCTCACGCTCCCACAGCCGCAGCGGCAGCAGTTGGCTGCCCCCGACGATGCCCTGGTGGTCGTCGTCGGCGCCGGTGTAGACGACGCGCAGGATCTCCAGGATGGAGTTGGGGAAGTCGGTGTCCCAGCCGCCGGTGCCGAAGCCGACCTGGCCGAAGATCTCACGATGCCGGAAGGAGGCGAACGCCGGGGAGTCGCACAGGAATCCGTAGAAGGTCTGGTTGTCCAGCTTCTCCACCAGCCGGGACCAGATCTCGCGGATACGGGGCACGTCCCGCCCGCGTATCGCCCGCTGCATCGCGGCGAAGTCGGCGCCCTCCTCCAGGCACGCGTTCCACGCGTCCATCACCTGGTGGTAGACGGGCGGCAGGTCCTCCAGGGTGTGCGCGTAGTGCGACTCGCCCTTGAGATCGACCACCGTGGAGGGGGTGCCGGGCGCCAGGGGGTTGGGGAAGGGCCTGGTCTCCAGACCGGTCAGGCCGATGTAGTGGCGCAGTGCGGTCGAGGACGGCGGGAAGCGCATGGCGCCCATCTCGGCCCGCAGCGCGGGGTCGCCGCCTTCGAAGGAGGCGGTGCGCAGTCTGCCGCCGAGTTGGTCGGCCTCGTACACGACGGGCTTGAGCCCCATCTTCATCAGCTCATAGGCGGTGACCAGTCCGGACAGGCCCCCGCCGATGACGGCGACCTCGGTGCCGTGCTCGGTCGCGGGCACGGCACCGAGCCCGGCGGGGTGGGCGAGGAAGTCGTCGTAGGCGAAGGGGAAGTCGGGGCCGAACATGGTCAGCGGTGGCTGCGCGGGCCGTATCCCGCCGTCCGCGTGGGCGACGTGTTCCTGGGCAGCCGTGGGCACGGTGGAGGTCATGAGGGTGTTGCTCCTGGAGGTGCGGAGGGAGGTTCAGAGCGAGTACAGCTCGGGGCGGCGGTCGGCCAGATACGGGTTCCGCTCCCGGGAGGCCCGCAGCAGCGCGGGGTCGATGTCGGCGAGCAGCAGGGCCGGTGAGCTGTCGTCGGCACGCACCGGAACGGTGCCGTCCGGCGCGGCCACACAGCTCAGCCCGGCGAAGTCGAACTCCGCGCCGGGGCCTGCCCCCCGCGGCGCCTCGTGTCCGACGCGGTTCGCGTACGCGATGTAGAGCTGGCTTTCGAAGGCCCGCGCGGGGACGAGGGTGCGCGCGACGGTCTCGAACGAACGCATGAGGGCGGTGGGCACCAGCAGCAGGTCGGTGCCCGCGAGGGCGTGGGCGCGCACCGCCTCGGGGAACTCGACGTCGTAGCAGACCAGCAGGCCGATGCGCAGCCCCGCCAGCTCGGCCTGCACGGGGAGCCGGGTGCCGGGTGTGTAGTGCTCGGCCTCGTACGGGCCGTACAGATGTGTCTTGCGGTAGTTCGCGAGAGCGACGCCCTCGTCGCTGATGAGCTGGACGGCGTTGTGGAGCGATCCGCCTGCCGCGGCGCGCTCGGGATAGCCGTAGACGACGGCCACGCCGTGCCTCTGGGCGATGCGGGCCACGGCGGCGGCAGCGGGGCCGTCTCCCGGCTCGGCGTACTGGGCCACCCTGTCGCCGAGGGCGTATCCCGTGAGCGACAGCTCGGGAGTGAGCAGAAGACGCGCGCCCTGCGCCGCGGCTCGGGCTGCCGCGTCGTCGAGGGCTCGCAGGCCGGTGGCCCGGGTCTGATGGAGGGCGATACGCACGCCCTCGACGCTACGGGGGCCCGGGAACGGCCACAAGCAGCGGATCTTGCGGAAGAGACCGCGGTCTGTTGCGCGATATGAAGCGGGCGCGGTGATCCATTGCGTCCCGGTGCAAGCCGTCCTGGGGGGAATACGCGCACGAAGCTGGTGTTCCGGCTTGTCGCGGTCCTTTTCTCACTCGTCGTGGCTCTGTCCGCGGTGCTCGTGGTGCTTCGCGATGAGCGGGCATGCGCGGACAACCGTGCCGTGGGGCGCCAGCGCCCTCATCGCCACGCTGGGACTGGCCTTCACGGCGGTGATGATTCTGCTTTCGTGACCGTGCCGCGCCACAACTCCGAGCGAGGCGATGCGGCAGCACAGCGACCACGGGTCGCCATACGTGTCAACCAGGTCTGCCGGGAGACTGCCGACATCGGCGCCTCCGCGTCGGCCGGCTCGGTTGCGGACAGTTACGGCGACTCCATGGCCGAGGCCCTGAACGGGATCCGCAACGCCGAGTTGATCGAGATGCGGGGCCCGTGGAAGGACATCGGCCGAGCCGAGCGGGCGATCTTCCAGCGGGTCACCTGGTGCAACGAGGAACGGCGCCACCCCGCCCCCGGCTACGTACCGCCCGCCGAGCACGGACGCCACCGGTGACGACAGCAGGAAGCCACCCGCAGCCCGCCTGGGACAAGGCCGCCGGACTTCACGGAACCGGGCGGTTCAATCGGCAGCGAGGTACTCCACCGTCCCGGTCAACTGGAACTCGCCTTGGGGTAGTTCTTCTTCGATCTGAGCCTCCTGCCTTGGGCAGGCAAGGTGCCCTGGAAGGTGCGCGCCGCCCCCGCCCATGCTTCGGCAAGGACTACAAGACCGGTTTTCCGGAGGGCATTGAGCGGGCCTCAGCGTAGCGGCGCAGCGCCAAGTCGAAGGCGGGCAGCGGTCGTCCGATGGGGGCGGGAACGAGACGGACAGCCAGTACGAGGCGCCGGAAGCTCCACGCCCGAAGAACGGACCATCTGGTTCCGGCAGAGTCCAGGGGGTCTCCAAGTGTCCGGCCCGCGAGAGGAGAAGCGGTGTTGTACGTGCAGACTCCCGGTGCATATGCTCCCTGCCACGATCAATTTTCGCCAGCACGACCTGGGGGTCTTGATGGGTATCCCGAACATTGCCCCTTATCCGCTGCCTGTACCGGCAGATCTCCCGCCCAATGTGGCCCCATGGGTCCTCGACCCCACGCGTGCCGCCCTCCTCGTCCATGACATGCAGAAATATTTCCTGCGGCCGTTCGCTGAGGACATGACGCGGCAGCTCACGGAGAACGTCGTCTCCCTGAAGAGTCGTTCCTCCTCTCTAGGAATGCCGGTGGCCTATACCATGCAGCCCGGTATGACCACACAGGAACGAGGATTGTTGGCTGATTTCTGGGGAACGGGGATGCGCGCCGAGCCGGGCGAACGGGACGTCCCCGAGCCCCTGACCCCCGGTTCGGGCGACGAGGTGTTCACCAAGTGGCGCTACAGCGCGTTCTTCCGTACCGGACTGCTGGAGTGGCTGCGTCGCCACGGCCGCGATCAGCTCATCATCTGCGGGGTGTACGGGCACGTGGGAGTGCTGGCAACCGCCGTGGACGCCCTCTCACATGACATTCAGACGTTTCTGGTGGCGGACGCTGTCGCTGACTTCTCCGCGGACCACCACCGACTGTGCCTGGCCTACGCCGCCCAGAACTGCGCTGTGGTGACGACCGCCAGGGAGATATTGCCGTGACCGACCCGGCGGATCTTCTCACCCGGATTCTGGCCTCTCCCACAGCGCCCTTCGCCCTGGTGCACCGCGCGGGACCGGAGGGCCGGCACAGGCTGGACCTGATGTCCGGGGAGGTGTGCACACCGGACACACTCGCGGACATACCGCTCTCCGACGGTGCCTTGGGGCCCGGCCACGAGGTTCTGGCCGTCATCCCGTTCCGGCAGCTCGCCGAGCGTGGCCTGGCGTGTGTCGATGACGGATCGCCGCTCCTCGCCCTGCGGATCACCGAACAGGCCGTTGCTCCGCTGAGCGACGTGCTGCCCCTGCTCCCCGATGTCCCGGTCCGGCTCGTGAACGAGGGCTTCGACCAGGACGACGACACCTACGCGCAGACCGTCCGAAAACTGATCGCGGAGGAGATCGGCCAGGGCGAGGGCTCGAACTTCGTGCTCAGCCGGTCGTACACCGCGGGTATCGCCGAGTACGGCCTGGACGCGGCGCTCACCGTGTTCCGGCGGCTGTGCGAACGGGAGTCGGGGGCGTACTGGACGTTCCTCATCCACACCGGGGACCGCACCTTCATAGGCGCCACGCCGGAGCGACACATCAGCCTGCACCACGGCGAGGCGGTGATGAACCCGATAAGCGGGACCTACCGCTATCCGCCGGGCGGCCCCACCCTCGGCGGGCTGATGCAGTTCCTCGACGACCATAAGGAGTCGGACGAACTGCACATGGTCGTCGACGAGGAACTGAAGATGATGGCCGCCGTCTGTGACGGCGGAGGGCAGGTCGTGGGCCCTCAGCTGCGGGAGATGGCCAGGCTCGCCCATGTCGAGCACCACATCAAGGGCCGTTCGCGCCTGGATCCGCGGGAGATCCTGCGCGAGACGATGTTCGCCCCGACGGTGGTGGGCAGCCCGCTGGCGAGCGCGTGCCGGGTGGTCAGCCGGTACGAGCGGGAGGGCCGCGGCTACTACGCCGGGGTCGCGGCGCTCATCGGCCGGGACGGTCAGGGGGAACGCTCGCTGGACTCCGCCATCATGATCCGTACGGCGGACATCGACCGGGCCGGGCAGGTGAGGCTGGGGGTCGGGGCCACCCTGGTGCGGCACTCCGATCCCGCGTCCGAGGCCGCTGAGACCCGTGCCAAGGCGGCCGGGCTGTTGAGTGCCCTGCGCGCCGAGCCGTCCGCGCCGTTCAACGAGGACCCCGAGGGACGGAGTGAACACCCCGGGGTCCGGGCGGCGCTCCAACGCCGCGGGGGCGGGCTGGCACCCTTCTGGCGGGCCGACCACCGGCTGAGGACGGTGCCTCAGCCGCCCCTGAAGGGCCGCCGGGTCCTGGTCGTCGACGCCGATGACACGTTCACCACGATGATCGCTGAGCAGCTCCGGTCGCTCGGCCTCGACGTCACCGTTCGCCGCTACGACACTCCGCACTCTTGGGACGACCACGACCTCGTCGTCATGGGCCCGGGGCCAGGCGATCCCAGCGATACCAGCGACCCGCGGATCGCCTATCTGCACTCGTCGATCACCACGCTGCTGTCCGAACAGCGCCCCTTTCTCGCGGTGTGCCTGAGCCACCAGGTGCTCTGCCGGACCGTCGGCCTGAGCGTGCGCCGCTGCCCCGTCCCCAACCAGGGGACGCTTCGGGAGATCGACCTGTTCGGCCGACGCCGGACCGTCGGGTTCTACAACACGTTCGCCGCGCACAGCGACACCGACACCATCGACGTACCGGGCACCGGCCGGGTGGAGATCAGCCGTGACACCGGCACCGGCGAGGTGCACGCACTGCGCGGCCCACACTTCGGCTCCCTGCAGTTCCATGCCGAATCCGTACTCACCCGCGACGGCCCCGGAATCTTCGCGGACCGCGTCAGGGAGATCCTGTCGCCGGCGGCAGCGACGTCCGCCGCGAACTGAGAGACATCACCAGTCATCGGGGCCAGAACGGCCCCCAGCCTTTGGAGGTTTCGAATGTCCGACGTCGGCAAGCCCGCTGAAGGGTTCGACCGCGAGCAGGAGCTGCGCCGCATCAACAGGGCGACCGTGGAGGAATATCTACGCGTCACGGAAGGCCCGGCCCGGCTTGAGCGTCACCGCCTCCTCACCGAGAACGCGCGCGGCGGCCTGTGGACCACCGATACCGGAGAACCGGCCGCGGTCACCGGAAACCACAACCTGTACAAGATGGCGGCGTGGTCCCTGGAGTGCTTCCCGGACTGGCGCTGGACCAATATCGAGATATTCGAGACCCAGGACCCCAACCGGTTCTGGGTGGAATGCGACGGGGAGGGTCAGATCCTCTTCCCCGACTACGCCCCGGGCTACTACAAGAACCACTTCATCCACTCCTTCCAGTTGGAGAACGGAAAGATCTCGGAGATTCGCGAGTTCATGAACCCGTGTGAGCAGATGCGAGCGCTCGGGATCGAAGTGCCGCTGATCAAGCGGGGCGGAATTCCGACCTGATGACCGCAGAAAGCTTCATCGCGCCGGCGGCAAACGTACCCAGGGGCCCGCGATGAGCTCGGTGATCGTCGTCGGCTCGGGCGCGGCGGGGCTGGCCGCCGCGCTGGCGGCGCAGGAGGAGGGCGCCGAGGTCACGCTCCTGGAGGCGGAGGCGACGATCGGCGGTACGACCGCCCTGTCGAGCGGTGTGGCATGGCTCCCGAACAGCCATCTGTCCGCGGTGGCCGGGGGCGGCGACAACCCCGGGCTCGTCCGCACCTATCTGTCCCACCTCGACATGGGCGAGGGGGACACCGGCGTGCTCGACCGGTTCCTCGCGGAGGCCCCCCGTGTCGCGCTGTGGCTGGAGCGGGTGACGCCGTTGCGCTGGGCGACGGTGCCACTGCCCGACTGCTACTGCGACCGGCCGGGCGCGAACCGCGGCGGCGGCCGTTCCCTCGAACCGCGCCCCCTTTCGCTCCCCCCGGCGGGTCCTGCCGCCCGCGTGCGCCCGACACCGCCCTGGCGGCCTCCGGCCACCCTCACCGAACTGCTCACAGGCGAGCTGACACGCGAACTGGTCGAGCGACGCGAGCTCACGGGGGTGCTCACCTCCGGGCAGGCACTCGTAGCGGCGCTGCTGGGTGCCGCCGTACGGGCGGGGGTCACCGTCCGGACCTCGGCCAGGGCGACGAGGCTCACGGGGAAGGGCGTCGAGGTGGACGGGCAGCCGCTGCACGGCCGGGTGGTCCTCGCGAGCGGCGGCTTCGAACGCGACCCCGCGCTGGTCGAAGCCCATCTGGGCAGACCTGTGCGCGGCCTCATCGGGGCACCCGGTGCCCGCGGTGACGGCCTGCGGATGGCGTTGTCGGCCGGAGCCGCCCTGAAGAACACCTCCCAGGCATGGTGGTGTCCGACCATCAAGGCGTCGGGCGACGCGGTGGGTGGAGAGCCGCTGTACCGGATGCTGCTCGCCGAGCGGGGACGCCCCGGCGCCCTCATGGTCGACAGCCTGGGCCGCCGATTCACCAACGAGGCCCAGAGCTACCACGAGGTCGGCCGGTCCCTGCGCGATCTCGGCCGGCGAACGGACGGTGACGACCGCGCGTGGCTCGTCTTCGACGCGGTGCATCGCCGCCGGTACCCCGTCGGCCCCTTGCAGCCCGCTGACCCCGACCCCGACTGGTTGCCGCGCGGACATACGCCCGCGGAGCTGGCCGACCTCATCGGCGTCCCGGGCGATGCCCTGACCGGGACGGTCCACCGCTTCAACCTGGGAGCGGAGCACGGCTTGGACGCGGTCTTCGGCCGCGGGGCCGACGAATACGACCGGGCGATGGGAGATTCGCAGGCGCCCGATCCCACGCTGGGGCCACTGCGGGAACCGCCCTTCTACGCCCTTCGGGTATACCCGGGAGTCGGCGGGACGAGCGGTGGCCCCCGCACCGATGCGGACGGCCGCGTTCTGCGCGCTGACGGAAATGCCGTCCCCGGGCTGTACGGAGCCGGCAACGCTGTGGCGAGCCCGTTCGGCAGTGCCTATCCCGGAACCGGCGGAACGATCGGCCCTGCGCTCGTACTCGGCGCGCAGGCCGGCAGAGCAGCAGCTGGAGACTGACGCAATGGCATACGAATACGTGATAGTGGACGTCTTCACCGACGTCGCGCTGGAAGGCAACCCGTTGGCCGTCTTCCTCGACGCATCCGGTCTCTCGTCTCAGCAGATGCAGCGCATCGCCCGGGAGATGAATCTCTCCGAGACCACTTTCGTGTTCCCGGCGCGGGAAAACGGCGACGCACATGTCCGCATATTCACTCCGGTGAACGAACTGCCGTTCGCTGGACACCCGATACTCGGGACCGCCGTGGCACTGGGTGAGCGGACGGCCCAGGAGCGACTGCGACTGGAAACCGCCATGGGCACCATCCCCCTGGAAATCCAGCGCACGGAGGGCCGGAGCCTCTCCGCTTCCATGCGGCAGCCGGTTCCTTCCTGGGAGCCTTACCACGCAGCGGACGAACTGCTCGAAGCGCTCGGGATCACCTCGTCCGTCCTGCCGGTCGAGGCTTATCGAAACGGCCCCTGCCACGTCTACGTCGGGCTCAAGGACGTAGCAGCGCTCTCCCAACTGCGGCCCGACCTCAACGCATTGGCACGGCACACGGACATGGCCGTCAACTGCTTCGCCGGTTTTGGAGAGCGCTGGCGCATGCGGATGTTCTCACCGGCGTACGGCGTGGCCGAGGACGCGGCCACGGGGTCCGCGGCAGGGCCGCTCGCGATCCACCTCGCGCGTCATGGCCTGGTCTCCTTCGGGCAGCGGATCGAGATCGCGCAGGGAGTCGAGATGGGCCGCCCGTCACTCATGTACGCCTCCGCCGACGGCAACGGCCAGCAGGTTGACGCGGTCGACGTCGCAGGATCGGCAGTGGCCGTCGCCCAAGGAACCCTTCTCATCTGACACCGCCGCCACGGCCCGCCCCGTTCCCGCCCGGCGGACCGCGTACCCGCCCGGTGTGGACCTCCGGCGGCCCGGGAGTTTCCTGTCGCGGCTCGGGCCGATCGTTGCGTGCTGTCGCAGCGGGACGGAGACGGCAGGACGACCGCCGAGGCGAGCCTTGGGGGGCTCAGCGGATGATCCGAAGTACATCGAGCAAAACCATGCCCTCTCCAACCGCTCATGGAGGCCATTCAGGCGGTGGCAGGGCATGGCGGCCGGCCGATGACGGTGTTTCTGACGCCTGATGCCCAGCCGTTCCATCGACGAGCCGGTCTCGGTGCCAGCGGTAGGCGCGGCCGATGACCTGGTCTTTGCTGACGGTACGGGGTATCGGCACTGGATGGCCGGGGCGCCGACGCGGTACGGCATGGCCGCCTCGGTGGTGGCGGTGTTGCCCGCGAGTGCGGCCGTCGGCCCGTCGGCGGGGACGGGGAGGGGGAGGGGCGCGGGGCGTTCGAGAAGTTGGGTGCTCATGGTGCGTGCCCTGTTCTGGTGAGAGAGGGGCCCGCCCCGGGGCGTTCGGTCGCCGGAGGGCGCCGGGGCAGTTGTTACGCGGCCTCGGCGCTGGGTCTTGGGCTGCAACTCGTCGGCGCTCCTGCGCCCGGACACTCGTCGTACGGGGCGGCCCAGGTCCACCCGTCCAGCCGGTTGTCCGCCGCGCGGACGATCTTCTGGCCGACGCCGTTGTGGATGGGCGGGATGGTGGGCGACTTCGGGTTGACGCGCAGGACCTCGTACCAGGTGCCGCGGTAGAGCACGAAGTCCCCGCGTGTGCAGTCGGCCTTCGACCAGACTTGAGGCCCCTGGCCTCGGCACCCTTGATGACCGCCTCCCAGTGCTCGATCTCCTCGGTCAGTTCCTCGTGCCGGATCTTCAGCTCGGGATCATCGGGGTTGCGGGAGAATCCCTTGGCCACGGGCGCGGGCCGTGAGGGACGAACGGCTCGCGGGCCGTCGCGCCCTGCGCGACGGCAGGGGCAACCGTGCCCCCGCCGGGCGCGTCCTTCGCGGTCCGGTGCCCGTCGTCGGACGGCGGAGTCGGCCCGCGACAGTGAGCGCACCGGACCTTTCCTCCCGCCCCGAAGGGGTGTCCGCTGGGGTGCTGGGCCCCCGGTCCGGGACGTGGTCCCCGAGCTGCACGCGTGGCGCGCGGGCGCGGCGTCCGGCCGCCAGCAGACTTGCCGCGTGAGAGGCACACATCGTGAGGAAAGATCACAAAAGCAGCCGGTATCAGGCGCGCCCAGCCCTGCTGATGTCATGCCGGCGCTGGACAGCGCACAGCAGGAGGTGCTGCGACAGGTGGGGCGGGAGTGGACCCGGGTCTCCCCCGCTCCTGGCCGGTCCTGGCGCGGGCTGCCGCTCGACCCCGACCTCGGACGGTTTCCGCTGCCGGAGGAGGTCCGGCCCACCCGGTTCGACCGGCTGGTGCGCGTCGCACACTCGGGGAGACGCCCCTCCGGCGAGCCGTACGCGCTGCCCTCGACGGCCGTCTCCCGGTGGGGCGGACTGACGCGCCGGACGCTCCTGGGCTCGCCGTTGAAGAGCACCGCGCTCGTGGCCGAGACCATGCGCAAACTGGTGGCGCTGCCCGTCCTGTCGGCGGACGCGCTCTCCTCGGTGGCCTACGGTCCCGAGGCGCTGCTGGCCGTCCTGGTCCTGGCGGGCACCGCCGGAACGGCGCTCTCCTTGCCGGTCGCCTCCGCCATCGCGTTCATGATGCTGGCGGTGGGGCTGTCCTACCGCCAGACCATCCGGGCCTACCCGCACGGCGGCGGGTCCTACATCGTCGCCGACGACAACCTCGGCCGGATGCCGGGGCTGGTGGCGGCGGCCGGTCTGATGACCGACTACGTCCTGACAGTCGCCGTCTCCATCGCCTCCGGTGTCGCCGCGATCACCTCGGCACTGCCCGCCCTGGCCTCGGACACGGTGCCCATCGGCATGGCCGTGATCGCCGTACTGCTGGCGGGAAACCTGCGCGGCATCCGGCAGGCCGGTGCCTTGTTCGCGCTGCCCACCTACGCGTTCATCGTCGCGGTCTTCGCGATCGTCGGCGCCGGTCTGGCGGACGCGGCGGGCCGTGGATTCCACCCGCTGCCCGCGCATCCCGCGGCGGCTGCCGAAGGCGTCGGCATCCTGCTGGTCATGCGGGCGTTCGCCTCCGGTGCGACCGCCATGACCGGCATCGAGGCGATCTCCAACGCGGTGCCCGCCTTCAAGCCGGTCCAGTGGCGCAACGCCCGCACCACGCTGACCTGGATGATCGGCCTGCTCATCGCCCTGTTCGCCGGGACGGTCGGCGTCGTCCACCTCAGCGGCATCGTGCCCGGCGGCAGCGAGACCGTACTGTCCCAACTCGCCCACCACAGCTTCGGCTCCGGCGCGATGTACGTCGGCATCCAGACCGCGACCGCGGCCGTACTCCTGCTCGCCGCGAACACCGCGTACAACGACTTCCCCCGCGTGCTGTACCTGCTGGCCCGCGCCCAGCACGCGCCGCGTCTCTTCCTGCGCCTGGGCGACCGGCTGGCCTTCAGCAACGGGATCATCCTGCTGTCCGTGGCAGCCGCTCTCATCTACGCCGTGTTCAGCGGCGACACCTCGGCTCTGATTCCGCTCTACGCGGTCGGCGTCTTCCTGGCCTTCACCCTCTCCCAGACGGGGATGGTCGTGCACTGGTGGCGGGTGCGCGCTCCGCACTGGCGCAAGAGTCTGTTCTTCAACGCTGTCGGAGCGCTGCTGTCCGCTCTCGTCCTGGTCACCGCGGCGATCACCAAATTCACCGAGGGCGCCTGGGTCGTCATCGTCGCGGTCACCGGATTCCTGCTGGTGACCACCCGCATCCGGCGCCACTACGACGCGGTGAACGAGGCTCTGCGGCCCCATCCGCACGCCATCGAACTGCCGCTCGCCCACCCTGTCCCGACCGCCCCCGCGCCCCCGACCGCGCCCGGGCCCGAGGGCTCCACCGCCGCGACGGCCACGGTCCGGCCGGCAGCGGACCGGACCCGCGAGACGGCGGAAGGCGTGGCCGGAGCCGGACCGGGGCCGGGATCAGGGCCAGGGCCAGGAGCCGGGACCGAGACCGGCACCGGCACGGGGGCCGGGGCCGTACCCGAAGGCACGGAAGACGAAAGCGCCGAGGGCGAAGGCGCCGTATCCGAGGGCGAAGGCGTCGAGGCCGAGGAGGCGCCGCAGGCGATCCACCACCTCTCCGTGGTCCCCGTCGCCGCCCTCGACCTCGCCGGCCTCCGGGCGCTGGCCTACGCCGCGTCGCTGCACCAGCCCACCCTGGCGCTCCATATCAGCCCCCACGAGGAGGAGGCCCGGCGCTTCCGCGGCTACTGGGATCTATGGGGCGATCACGTCCCGCTGGAAGTGGTCGTCTCGCCCTACCGGGCCACCGTCGCGCCCTTGGTCCACTACGTCGAAACCCTCCACCACCGGCGTCCGGACCTGACCGTGACGATCGTCGTACCGGAAATCGTCACCCGGCGCCGCCGGGACCAACTCCTGCACGGTCGCACCGCTCCCCGGCTGCGCCGTGCGCTGCGCCCGCTGCCCAAGGTCGTCATCACCAGCGTCCCGTTCCACGTACGGGGTGCCCAGCGATCCCGTCTCCGCCGGGGGTGGGGTCACAGCGGCGGCCCGGCGTTGTAGCGCCGCAGCAGCGGCGAGAGCACCAGCACGGACTTGGTCCGCTCCACGAAGGGCTCGCCCGCGATCCGCTCCAGCACGGCTTCGAAGTGCCGCATATCGGCGGCGAAAATCTGGACGAGCGCGTCGGCCTCGCCCGTGACCGTGGAGGCCGAGGCCACTTCGGGGTAGTCGGACAGGGCGCGGCGGATGTCCTGCGGTGAGGTCCGCGACCGGCAGTACATCTCGATGAACCCCTCGGTCCGCCAGCCGAGGGCCGCGGGGTCCACCCGGACGGTGAAGCCGGTGATGGCACCCTGCGCGCGCAGCCGGTCCACCCTGCGCTTGACGGCGGGGGCCGACAGGCCGACCGAGGCTCCGATGTCGGCGTAGGTGCGACGGGCATCCTCGGCGAGGGCGTGGACGATGCGTTCGTCGAGATCGTTCAGTGGCACCGCAGCAGTAGAACACGACGAGAGGCACAGGTGAGGGCGTGGGCAAGAGGCAGGTGACGGGCCACTGGAGGGCAGCCGGACCGTATCTGCGGGGCGTCGGCTGGTGGGACGGTGAGCGGTGCGTGCGAGCCGATCCGCACGACGCGACGCGGCTGCCTCTGGACACCTGGGCACGGGCGGCCGTGCCGGTGGGAGTGCGGCTGGAGTTCACGGCGCAGGGCCCGTTCGAGGTGCGCTACCGCGCCAGCACGCTGGGCACGGTGGACGCGCTGCGCGAGGGCACCACCGCGTGGGAGGCGCTGCGCGAGGACGGCGAGCGCGTCGCCCTGGTGCCCGATGCACCCCGCGAGGGCGAACGGGTCGTGCGCATCGACTGGCCCGGCGGCCCCGGGGTGCTGTATCCGCCCGTGGCCTACTGCCCCGTGCCGCTCGGGGTGCGCGGCGCCGAGCCCGCGCCGGCGCTGCCCCGCTGGCTGGTGTACGGCGATTCGATCACCGAGGGCTGGTCGGCCGGCGGCCCGGCGCTGAGCTGGCCCCCGCTCGCGGGGCGCGCGCTGGGCCTGGACCCGGTCAACCTCGGCTACGCGGGCTCGGCGCGCGGCGAGCTGCCCTCGGCCGAGCAGCTCGCCGGCCTGCCGGGCGCGGCGATCACCCTGGCGTTCGGCTGCAACTGCTGGACAGGCGTGCCGCATTCACCCTCGCTGCTGTACGAGGTGACCCGCGCCTTCCTCGAACTGGTACGCACGGGCCACCCGCGTACGCCGCTGCTGGTGGTCTCGCCACTGCCGCGCCCCGAGGCGGAGCGGGCGCCGAACGCGCTCGGCGCCACGCTGGGCGACCTGCGCGCGGCCGTCGAGGAGGCCGTGCGCGACCGTATGGCCGCGGGTGACGGCGAGTTGGCGCTGCTGCCCGGTGCCGGGCTGCTGGGGCGCGGACACCTGGTGGACGGCGTCCACCCCGGCGACGCGGGGCACGCGCTGGTGGCATCGGCGGTAGCCGAGACCCTCTCGAAGCTGCTGCCCCCAGAGGTGACAGGCTGAGGGCGCCCCCGAAGGGCGCGGGGAAGAGCGGTCAGCCCCCACATCCCGGACCCTGCCGAGCACAGGCAGTGGCCCCGTCCTCAGCGCCCCGGAAGAGGGCAGCACAAAGGCACCCCGAAAGAGGGCAACCCGAAGATCCGCCGCTCACGCTAGCGGGCCGGCACCACGCGGGCCCAGTCGTGCTTGTCGGTCAGCCAGCGGTCGAGCGCCAGCCCGGCCCCGGCCAGCGCCTCCTCGAACTCCGGCTCGACCAGCAGCCGGGAGTAGTAGGTCTGGGTCCACCTGCGGTCCTCGAAGAGGTACTCCACGTGCGAGCGGGTCACCCCGTCCTCGACGGGCTCCACCTCCAGCGTGGTGATGGTCGCCCCGTTGGCGCTCCAGGAGTGCCCGGGCCCGACCTCCGCGCGCCGGGTGTCGTGCAGCCGCTGGATGACCACGCAGCCGTCCTCGGCGACGTGCCGTGCGCAGGTGGCGAGCAGCGCGGCACGCAGGGCCGGATCGGCGGTGTTGACGAGGATGGAGGCGAGGAGCACCACGTCGAAGCGCTCGCCGAGGTCGAGATCCTCGATCGTGCCGCGCACCGTCCTGGCGTCCTCGATCAGGTCGAGCATGCCGGGCGACTCGTCCACGGCGGTGACGCGGAACCCCTTGCGGACCAGCGGCGCGGTCATCCGGCCCGCGCCGGAGCCCAGTTCGAGCAGGGTGCTGCCCCGGGGCTCGGCCACCGCGGAGGCGATGACGGCCGTCTCCCCCATCTCGGGGAGGCGGGCGTACACCTCCACGGCGCACCCGTCCGGGGTGATCTCCCCGGGGCCCGTACCGGAGTTCGCCTCACGTGTGTATGCGCTCATGCGCACATCGCAGCACACCGCGGGCGCCCGGGAAAGCCTTGGAGGACCCGGCGACCGCCACCGCCCCCGCCGTCATCCGCCGTGCGGGGGCGGCCGGTTGGTGTGCGGAGGGCGGCCATCGGTGTGAGGGTCACCAGCTGGCGTGCAGGGGCTTGCCCTCCGCGTATCCGGCGGCGCTCTGCACACCGACGACGGCCTTGGCGGCGAACTCCTCCAGCGTGCCGGCGCCCGCGTAGGTGCAGGAGGAGCGGACGCCCGCGATGACGGAGTCGATCAGGTCCTCGACGCCGGGCCGGGCCGGGTCGAGGAACATCCGCGAGGTGGAGATGCCTTCCTCGAACAGGCCCTTGCGCGCCCGGTCGTAGGCCGACTCCTCGCTGGTGCGATTGCGCACGGCGCGGGCGGAGGCCATGCCGAAGGACTCCTTGTACAGCCGCCCGTCGGCGGTCTGCTGGAGGTCGCCGGGGGACTCGTGGGTGCCCGCGAACCAGGAGCCGATCATGACGTTGGAGGCCCCGGCGGCCAGCGCCATGGCCACATCGCGCGGATGGCGCACCCCGCCGTCGGCCCACACGTGCTTGCCGTACTTCCGGGCCTCCTCGGCGCACTCCAGAACGGCGGAGAACTGGGGCCTGCCGACGCCGGTCATCATGCGCGTGGTGCACATGGCGCCGGGGCCGACGCCGACCTTGATGATGTCGGCGCCCGCCTCGACGAGGTCGCGCACGCCCTCGGCGGCGACGACGTTGCCCGCCGCGACCGGGACTCGGGGATCGAGCGCGCGTACGGCGCGGAGCGCCTCCAGCATGCCCTCCTGGTGGCCGTGTGCCGTATCCACGACGAGGGTGTCCACGCCCGCCTCCAGCAGCGCCTTGGCGCGCGCGGCCACATCGCCGTTGATGCCGACGGCGGCGGCGACGCGCAGGCCGCCGCGCGCGTCCAGGGCCGGGCGGTAGAGGGTGGCCCGCAGGGCGCCCTTGCGGGTGAGGATGCCGGCGAGTTTCCCGTCCGCGTCCACGGCGGGCGCGAACTTGCGGTGTGCGGCATCCAGCCGGGTGAATGCCTCGCGCGGGTCCATGTCCGCGTCGAGCACCATCAGTTCGCTCGTCATGACCTCGGACAGCTGGGTGAAGCGGTCCACGCCGGTCAGGTCGGACTCGGTGACGACGCCCACGGGCCGCCCGTCGCGCACCACGACGCCCGCCCCGTGCGCCCGCTTGGGCAGCAGCGACAGCGCGTCGGCGACGGTCTGCGCCGGGGTGAGCGTGATGGGGGTGTCCAGTACGTGGTGGCGCCGCTTGACCCAGCCGGTGACCTCGGTGACGACATCGAGGGGGATGTCCTGCGGGATCACTGTCAGGCCGCCCCGCCGGGCGACGGTCTCGGCCATCCGGCGCCCGGCGATGGCGGTCATGTTGGCCACCACCAGGGGGATGGTGGTGCCGGTGCCGTCCGGCGAGGACAGATCGACGCCCTGCCGGGAGCCGACCGCCGAACGGTTCGGGACCATGAAGACATCGTCGTACGTCAGGTCGTACGGGGGCCGCTGATCATTGAGGAAACGCACGTACTTGAGTGTCCCACGTTCGGACTGGCATGCGAGAGCGGACGATCCGCCGTACTGGAGGCGCACCCTTTGTGCGATCAGCCGGGACGGCCACCGCGCAGTACCCGCCACGCCACTCTCGGTGCGAACAGCGCGGCGGCCGGGTCCAGCATCCCGAGGACCCGCAGATATCCGGCGGCCAGCACCGGGTCGTGGTGCGCGGCGTCCAGGAGCCGCTGGACGTAGCGGCCGACGACCCGGCCGGCGAGCGGTCTGCGGCCCGGGACCTGCGGCACGGCCAGGTCGGCGCTGCGCGCCAGCTCCCAGGCGGGCTGGACGACCTTCGCGGCCTCGCGGAAATATCGCTTCGGCAGGTCCTCGGTACCTTGGCGCAGGCACTGGTCCAGGACCTCGGCCTCGCGCGCCGCCACGCTCATGCCCTGGCCGTAGACCGGGTTGAAGCTGCACACGCTGTCCCCGAGGGCCAGCAGCCCCTCGGGCAGCCGGGGCAGCCGCTCGAAGCGGCGGCGCACGCTGACGGGAAAGCGGTAGGAGACGGGCTCGCTCAGCGTCCGGGCGCCCCGGGCCGCTGTGTAGATGTCGTCGGGGAAGACCGTCCGCGCGAACGCCCAGAAGCCGTCCTCCTCGGCCGGCGGATGGTCGCCGCACATGCCCGCGAGGGTGAGCGTCCAGCGGTCGCCCTCCTGGTGGAGCAGGCCGGCGCCGCGTTCCGGCAGGTCGGGGATGCTGCCGGTCAAGACGGTCAGGTCGCCGTCGAGCGCCCCGGGAGGCATGCGTATGAAGCGGGTGGTGTAGCCGACGTCGATCTTCGTACGGTCCTCCGGCGGCGCCCCGTACCCGGCGCGCTCCAGCCAGCCCGCCATGCGCCCGGCCCGCCCCAGCGCGTCCACGACGAGCGCGGCTGACACCACCTCGGGCTCGCTCGCCGGGGGCCCGGCGCTCTCCTGGCCTGCGGGGCTCCCAAGGTCTGCGGGGCGCCGTGGGTCCGCGCCGGAGGTGGTGTCGGTGGTGTCCCCTTCGGCCGCTGCCCGCTTCTGGACGCGTACGCCCGTCACCCGGTCCCCCTCGGTCACCGGGCCGAGCACGTCGTAGCCCTCCAGGAACTTCACCCCGGGCAGGGCCCGCACCTTGCGCCGTACGCCCGCCTCCAGCAGGGGCCGGGTGGCCTGGAGGGCTTCGAGGCCGGTGCTGCCGCGCGCCAGGCTGGCGCCGCCGATCACATAGCGGGCCTGCTCCAGCACGGCCGAGCGCACGGCACCCGCGGCGACCAGTTCGGCGCCGAGCCCGGGGAAGAGCCGCTCAAGGGCCTGCTCACCCGTACCGAGCAGCGCGTGGACGTGGCGGCCCTGCGGCACTCCGCGGCGCGGGCTCGCATCGGCCGGCAGCGGGTCGCGCTCGACCACCGTCACCTGTTCGAAGTGGCGGGCGAGGCTGCCCGCCGCGCACAGCCCGGCCATTCCGGCTCCCAGCACCACCGCGTGCGCCATCCGGCACCCCCAGTTCCGTCGAATCCCTCGCGGGGCCGCCCGGCCGGGGCCCCGGGGTCAACTGTCCTTATCGGTAAGGAAATTGCGCAAGGGCGCGGACTGCGCTTCGGCCAGTGCCGGATGGGCGCCGGTGGCCGGGGACGCGCTGTCGGCCGCGGCGGGGCCATCAGCCGGGGCCGAGCCGTCGGCCGCCGCGGCGCCCTCGACGCCCGGTGCGGGGTTTCGCGCGGCGCGGCGGTCGAGCCGCAGCCGCTGGAGCCTGCGCACCGCGGGCTCGGTCCAGCGCGCGGTCAGCGGCCCGAGGATGACGAGGATCATCACATAGGCGGTGGCCAGCGGCGTGATCCTCGGCTCGGCTCCGGCGGCGAGCCCGGCTATGACGATGGAGAACTCCCCGCGCGCCACCAGCGCCCCGCCCGCCCGCAGCCTGCCCTTGGTGCCGATCCCGGCACGCC
The DNA here is from genome assembly GCF_039532135.1 of Streptomyces axinellae. Classification (NCBI taxonomy): domain Bacteria; kingdom Bacillati; phylum Actinomycetota; class Actinomycetes; order Kitasatosporales; family Streptomycetaceae; genus Streptomyces; species Streptomyces axinellae. The sequence continues at coordinate 423,038 of NZ_BAAARJ010000001.1, read as the reverse complement.
GTGCCGCGTACCAGCCCGTCACGATCTTGCTGACGCTGGTGAGCGCCGCCAGCGCCAGGGCGGGCAGCAGCACCGGCGGAATGTCGGAGGGCACGGTGTTGAGTCCGAAGAAGACGAAGAAGACCGCCGCGAACAAGTCGCGCAGCGGGGTGAGCAGGCTGCGGGCGTTCTCCGCCGTCTCCCCCGACAGCGCGATACCGACGAGGAAGGCGCCCACGGCCGCCGAGACCTGGAGCTTGGCGGCGATCCCGGCGATGAGCAGGGTGAGGCCGAGTACGACCAGCAGCAGCATCTCGGGGGTGTTGGAGCTGACGGCGCGGCTGATGTGGCGTCCGAAGCGCAGCGCCACCAGCAGCACGAGGCCGACGGTGCCCACCGCGACGAGCATGGCCACGCTGGTGCCCGCGAGCCCGAGCCCGGCCACCAGCGCGGTCAGCAGCGGCAGGTAGAGGGCCATCGACAGGTCCTCGATGACGAGCACGCCCAAGATCACCGGCGTCTCGCGGTTGCCGAGCCTGCCCAGGTCGGTGAGGACCTTCGCGATGACTCCCGAGGAGGAGATCCAGGTGACGCCCGCGAGCGCGACCGCGCCGACCGGGCCCCAGCCCAGCAGCAGCGCCGCCACAGCGCCCGGCACCGCGTTGAGCGTGAAGTCCACGACGCCCGAGGGGTACTGGGTCTTGAGGCTGGTGACCAGCTCGGAGGCGCTGTATTCCAGGCCGAGCAGCAGCAGGAGGAGGATCACGCCGATCTCCGCGCCGACCTCGATGAACCCCTCGCTTGCCGTCAGCGGGAAGATGCCGCCCTCCCCGAAGGCCAGCCCGCCCAGCAGGTAGAGCGGTATCGGGGAGAGCCCGATACGGCCGGCGAAGCGGCCGACGAGCCCCAGGCCCAGGATGACGGCGCCGAGTTCGATCAGCAGGACGGTGGTGTCGTGCACGTGTGGTCCTTCTCGGTTGTCCGGGCCCGCGCCGGCCGGGGGCCGCCCGGCGCGGGCCCGCCGGTCATGTGCCGGCGATGATGCGGGTCAGCTCGTCCACGCCCTCGCGGGTGCCGACGGCTACGAGCGTGTCGCCCGCCTCCAGCCGGAAGTCGGGCGTGGGTGAGGGGACCGCTCCGGTGCGGCGCAGCACCGCGACGATGGAGGCGCCGGTGCGGGTGCGCGCCCGCGTCTCCCCCAGCGGCTCCCCGCTGTAGGGCGACTGGCCCGAGAGCGGGATACGGACGGTGACCAGGTCGATCTCCATCTCGCAGGTGCCCAGCTTGGGGTTCTCACCGGGGGCGAGGATCTCCGCGAGGGAGCCGGCCTCTTCCTTGTCGAGTTGGACCGTGCCCATGCAGGCGTCCGGGTCGTCCTCTTCGTAGAAGCCGAGGAAACGGCGCCCGTCCTGGTGGGCGACCACCGAGATGTGCCGGCCGCCCCGGGTGGTGATGTCGTACTGCTTGCCCAGCCCCGGCAGCTTGGTGCTCTTGGTCGTCATGGCGTGCTGCCTGCCCTCCTCGGACGTGTAAGCGGACCGGCCGGGTACGGCCGGGACCGGACAGATCGTAGCGTTTTCCGCACGCCTGTCCGCACCCGCCCGGCGACCGCTCCGCGCACCACGCGCGCGGGGGCGGCAGCGGCTAGGAGGCGGCCGTACTGTCCGGGTCCGTACGCTCCAACGCCGGGCGGGGGGCCGGTTCTTCCTCGGTGAGCAGCCAGTCGGCGGCTGCGGTGTCGGTCACCAGGCTGGTGACCAGGCCCGAGCGCAGGACAGCGGCGATGGCGACGCCCTTGCGGTGGCCGCCGGCGATCGCGACGACCTCGGGGATGCGGCGCAGCCGCTCGGCCTCCACGGTGATGCAGCGCTCGCCCAGGTCCCGGCCGATGCGCCGGCCACTCGTGTCGAACAGGTGGGCGGACATTTCGGCGGCCACGCCCAGCGAGGAGTAGTGGTCGCGCTCCTGGTCGCTGAGCATGTCGTGGACGGTGGAGATGCCCGGCTCCCAGGAGCCGATGGACACGGCGGCGACGGTCACCTTGTCGAAGTATTCGAAGGCGCGGGCGATGCCGGTCTGGCTGCGCAGCGCGGCGGCGGTGGAGCTGTCGGGCAGCAGCATGGGCGCGTAGATGGGGTGCGCCTCTCCCCCGGCGACCTCGGCGGCACGGCGTACGGCCTCCACGGAGCCGCGGTCGGCGGTGCCGGCGTCGTAGACCCCCGTCAGCTGTACGACGGTGCAGGGGGGCAGCTGGCGGAGTGCGGTGGCCATGTGGATCGTGGAGCGGCCCCAGGCGAGGCCGAGCACATCGCCGTCGGTGACCAGTTCGCCGAGCAGGTCGGCGGCCACCTCGCCCAGGTTCTCCGGGTCGGCCGCGTCGTCGACCGCCTCGGTGGGCGACTCGACGACGACCGCGTGCCGCAGCCCGAAGCGGGCCCGCAGCGCGTCGGAGCGGTCGGCGTCCAGCTCGGCGGGCACCCGGATCTCGATGCGTACCAGGTCGCGCTCAAGTGCGGTCTCCAGAACGCGGGCGACCTTGAAGCGGCTGACTCCGAACTCGTCGGCGATCTGGATCTTGGATTTGCCCTCCAGATAGAAGCGACGAGCCATCGCCGCAGCCTGCATGAGTTCGGCGGGTCCCATTCGCGTGGCTCGCCCCGACGACACCGCACTCACCTCACTGTCTTGCTGTTTCCGCGCTGTTGACACGTCCGCGTTCGCGCCGCGCGCTCATCCTTGCAGATCCCCCGCCCGGCCGGGCCCTGCTCCGGCTTCCGGCCCGTGCTCCCGGCGCGGGCTCAGCCGGCGCGGCCCCCGCCGGCCGCGACCTCGGCCTGCGCGCGCAGCGCCCGTACGGCCGCCGCCGGGTCCTCGGCGCTGTAGACGGCCGACCCCGCCACGAACACATCGGCTCCCGCCTCGGCGCAACGCTCGATGGTGGCGGCGGAGACCCCGCCATCGACCTGGAGCCACATCTGCAGGCCGTGCTTGTCGATGAGCTGCCGGGTGCGGCGGATCTTCGGCAGCATGATGTCGAGGAACGCCTGTCCGCCGAAGCCCGGCTCCACCGTCATGACGAGCAGCATGTCCAGCTCGGGCAGCAAGTCCTCGTACGGCTCGACGGGGGTGGCCGGCTTGAGCGCCATGGAGGCCCTGGCCCCCTTCGCGCGGATCTCGCGGGCCAGCCGGACGGGAGCCGCCGCGGCCTCGGCGTGGAAGGTGACGGATCCGGCGCCCGCCTCGATGTACGCGGGGGCCCAGCGGTCGGGCTCCTCGATCATCAGGTGGCAGTCCAGCGGGGTGTCCGTCGCCTTGCGCAGCGACTCGACGACGGGGGCGCCCAGGGTGAGGTTGGGGACGAAGTGGTTGTCCATCACATCGACGTGGAGCCAGTCGGCGCCGTCAGCGCCTCCGACACGCTCCGCCTCCTCGGCGAGGCGCGCGAAGTCGGCGGACAGGATGCTGGGGTTGATCTGAGCCATGACTCCAGTATTCCGTGTGGGAGTTCGAGGTGATCACGCGGTACGGCGCAGCAGCGCCAGGTACATCGCATCAGTGCCGTGCAGGTGCGGCCACAGCTGAACGTCGGGCCCCTCGCCGAGCGCGGGCATCTCCGGCAGCCGGGGCCGCGCGTCGATCAGTTCGGCCGCCGTGCCGCCCGGCTCCTTGGCGAGGGACTTGAGCACGTCATCGACCACGGCGCGGGTCTCCGCCGGATGCGGTGAGCAGGTCACATACGCCACGACCCCGCCGACGCGGGCCGCCTCCAGCGCCTGGCGCAGCAGCCCGCGCTGGAGCGGCGCGAAGCCCTCCAGGTCCTCGGGCCGGCGCCGCCAGCGCGCCTCGGGCCTGCGTCGCAGGGCCCCGAGCCCGGTGCAGGGCACATCGGCCAGGACCCGGTCGAAGCTTCCCGGCCGCCACGCCGGCCGGGTGCCGTCGGCGGTGACGACCGTCCAGGGGCCGGGGTTGCCCGCCAGGCTGCGCGCCACCAGGCGGGCGCGGTGCGGCTGCTTCTCGGCCGCCACCAGGGCCGCGCCCCGCCCGGCGGCGAGCGCCCCGAGGAGCGCCGCCTTGCCGCCGGGTCCGGCGCAGGTGTCGAGCCAGCGGGTGTCGGCGCCCTCGACGGGTGCGTTGGCGAGGGCGAGCGCCACGAGCTGGCTGCCTTCGTCCTGCACTCCCGCCCTGCCCTCGCGTACGGCGTCCAGCGCGCCCGGCTCGCCGCCCTCGGTCAGCCGCACGGCATACGGCGACCAGCGGCCCGGCAGGGCCTCCTCGGTCAGCAGTTCGCCGGTGGTGGCACGGCCGGGACGGGCCACCAGGGTGACCTCCGGCCGCTCGTTGTCCGCCTCCAGCAGTTCGGTGATGTCCTGCCGGGAGCCGCCGAGCGCGTCCCAGAGCGCGGAGACGACCCAGCGGGGGTGGGCGTGGCGCAACGCCAGGTGCTCCTCGGCGTCCTCCTCGTAGGGCGGTGTGATCCGCTCCAGCCAGCCGTCGAAATCGTCGGCGGAGATCTTGCGCAGCACGGCGTTGACGAACTTCGCCCGGCCGTCGCCCAGTACCACCCTGGCCAGCTCGACGGTCGCGCTGACCGCCGCGTGCCCGGGGATACGGGTGCCGAGCAGTTGGTGGGCGCCGAGCGAGAGCACGTCCAGCACGGGCGGGTCCACCTCGCGCAGGGGCCGGTCCACGCACTCGGCGATGATCGCGTCGTAGGTGCCCTGCCGGCGCAGCGTGCCGTAGACGAGTTCGGTGGCCAGCGCCGCGTCCCGCGCGTCGAGGCCGCCCTGCTCGGGGGCCTTCTCCCGCGCCTTGCGCAGCATGGGAGGCAGTACGAGGTTGGCGTACGCGTCCCGCTCGTCCACGGCGCGCAGCGCCTCGAAGGCGAGAATGCGGACGGGGTCCTTGCGCGGGCGCCGGTGGGGCTTGCCGTGGGAGGGCTTCGTGCCCTGGCGGGGACGGGTGCTCACGTCTGAAGGTGCTCCGGAGAATAAGGGGATCGAGCCCCCACCCTACGCCGCCCCTCTCCGCCCGCCGCCCCCTCCTGCTCGCCGCGGGGAAGGCCCACCGGCGAGGTGACCAGCGTCGCCGGGCCCACCGCGCGCCCGGCGGCGACAGCGGGCCCCGCACCCCGCCACCGGCCGGACGGCACGCACGGACCGGGGCCGGGGAAAGGGCGGGCGCCCATGCGGAACAGCACCAAGTGGAGCGGGGGTCACCCGGCCTCGGAGTCCAGCCTTTCGCCGGCTCCGATGCGCGAGCCGCGCGCCCAGTCGGCGGCGCGCATCGGCTTCTTGCCCTGTGCCTGCACCCAGTCCAGCGCCACCGGCTGGGAGCCGGTCCCGACGTGGACGGAGTTCTTACCGACCTTCAGCTCTCCGGGTGCCAGGCCCTCCGCCCCGGAGCCCTCGGCGAGGGCGACGGAGCGCACCTTGAGCCGCTCGCCGCGGAAGACCGTCCAGGCTCCGGGGGCGGGCGTACAGGCCCGCACCACCCGGTCCACGCGCAGCGCCGGAGCCGTCCAGTCGATCCTGGCGTCCTCGACGGTGATCTTGGGCGCGAGGGAGATGCCCTCCTCGGGCTGGGGCACGGCCTTCAGGGTGCCGTCCTCGATGCCGTCCATGGTCGCCGCCAGCAGCCCGGCCCCGGCGAAGGCCAGCCGGGTGAGCAGGTCGCCGCTGGTGTCGGTGCGGCGCACCTCCTCGGTGACCACACCGTAGACCGGCCCCGAGTCGAGCCCCTCCTCGATGAGGAAGGTGGAGGCGCCGCTCACCTCGTCCCCGGCGAGCAGCGCGTGCTGCACGGGCGCGGCGCCGCGCCACGCGGGCAGCAGCGAGAAGTGCAGATTGACCCATCCCCTGGCCGGTACGTCGAGCGCGACGCGCGGCAGCAGCGCGCCGTAGGCGACGACGGGACAGCAGTCGGGGCCGATCTCCCGCAGCCGGGCCAGGAAGTCCTCGTCCTTGGGCCGCTTGGGCTTGAGCACCTCGATGCCCTCCTCCTCCGCGCGCTGTGCGACGGGGCTGGGCACCAGGTGACGGCCGCGCCCGGCACGCGCGTCGGGCCGGGTGATCACGGCGGCGACCTCGTGCCGCTCCGAGGCGATCAGGGTGTCGAGGGCGGGTACGGCGACCTCGGGGGTGCCGGCGAAGACGAGCCTCATCGGTGGCGAACTACCTCTCACACGCGAGCGGGCGACGTGGTGGACGACGGTGTCGGACGGCGGGAAGCGGACGGGACAGTTCCGGGCGCCGTCCCGTGAAAGACGGTCCAGTTTACGGTCCGCGCCTCGTCCATCACCGAGGGGGCGTGCGGGCGTCCGCGCGCCCTGCGCATACGTTCCCCGCGCCCCCGCAGCGTGACCAGAGCGACCGTTATGGCGTTGGTCAAGTCAGATTGACCGAAACGGGCACCACGCAGCGTGCTCAGTGCAGTGGCCCCGTTCGTCACAGACCTTGCGCAACAGCCAGTCCCCCCAACAGCCCTTTTCAGCCGGTCCGAGAGGCTTTTTCATGGCCGACCACGCAACCCACGACGCCCAGGCGAGGGCCAGCCTGCACCTTCTGGTACGGGATATCGAGCGGGTCCGCCGGCAGGTGGACGCACTGCGCACCCTCACGGCGCAGCTCGGCAACGTCTACCGCCCGCGGCGCACCGGCCCGTCCGCTGGCTTCGTCGTCTACGGCCGCGCGCCCGCGCCGACCGTCAGGCTCGCCCAGGAACTACGCGACAGCGTCGAGACGCTGGTGACAGCGGCCGTCGACTTCGACCGCTCGCTCGGCTTCTCCTGGGACGCCGTCGGCTCGGCGCTGGGTGTCACCAAGCAAGCGGTGCACCGCAGGTACGGATCGCGCCGCGGCACCTCGCGCAACTCCCCCGAGAGCGCGGAGACTTCCGTGGCCCGCCCCTCCGAAACAGTGCCGGCGCCCGCCCGTTCGCTGCCCGTTGTGCCCAGCTTGCCCGGTGCGGGCGCGCCTCGTCCGGCCGCCGCCGTGCCCGCCGCACGGACGATCCCCCCGCAGCAGCCGCAACCGGTCCCGCAGCACGACATGCGCCAGGATCTGCGGCACGACCCACGCCACGACGTACGCCAGGACCTGCGGCACGACCCGCGGCACGAGGTGCGTCAAGAGCCCCGCGCGGGCGCGCTCCCCGCACCGCGCAACGGCTGACCGGCCTACCGCCCGCGCTCCCTCCCGTCCCTCTTTCCCCCTCTCTGCCCCTTTCACGGCGGCGAACACCGACGGGGGCCGCCACAGCTCGACGACCGCGACAGCCCGACGGCCGCGACAACGGTGCGGCTGCGACAGCCCGAAGCAACGGGACCCTGGGACGACGTCGTCCCCCTGTCCCCGCACCGAGCGGCTGTCCCGGCCTCGCCCTGGCGGCCTTCGGCCGTCCTCCCGCTGCCCGGTGCCCCGGCACCGGGCAGCTTCCTGTGCGGTGGTGCCGAGCCCACCGCCTCCGCTCAGCCGATGTCCAGCGGATCGACACGGATGTGGGCCACCGGGCCCTCGCGCCGGGTCAACCGCCCCACCTGCGCCGTCTTCAGCGTGGCGGCGAGGGCGGCCCCGCTGCCGCGCGGCACCCGGACGAGCGCGCGCTCCCACTGCTCACCCGGCGGCGGGTCCCCGGGCCCCCGGGGGCGCCCCGGCTCCAGGACGGGGAGCGGCACGGGCCCCAACACCTGGGCGTGCTCGGGCAATCCGGCCTCCCGGGCCGCCGCGATCAGCGCGGCGACCGCCTCCGGCGGGCCGGTGACCGCCGCCATCCGGGAGACCGGTGGAAAGCCCAGCTCCGACCGCTCGGCCAGCTCCCGCATCGCGTGCCCGGCCGGGTCCCAGCGGATCAGGGCCTGCACGGGGCGCATCGTCTCGTCCGCGACGACGATCACGGTGCCGCCCTCGCCCTGGGGGCGGACCAGGGAGGCCGCGCCCAGCCACCGCCGCAGCGCCTCCTCGCCCGCGCGCAGATCGGGGCGGCCCAACAGCGCCCAGCCGTCCAGCAACAGCGCGGCTGCGTACCCCTCGCCGCCCTCGGGCACGGGTTCGGCACCCGGGGTGGCCACGATCAGCGAGGGGCGGCCCGGTACCGAGCCCAGCACATGTTCACCACCCGAGGTGCGGACCGGCACCGCGGGGAAGGCGCGGCCCAGCTCCTCCGCCGTACGCCTGGCCCCGAACACGCTGCCGCGCAGCCGGATTCCGCCGCACATGGGGCAGCGCCAGGCCGGGGTCTCCCGGGCGCACCATCCGCACCGCAGTACCGTGCCCTCGCCCGCCGCCTCCAGGGGGCCCGCGCAGTGGGTACAGCGCGCCGGCTCGCGGCACCGCTCGCACACCAGCCGGGGCACGTAGCCCCGGCGCGGCACCTGGACCAGCACGGGGCCGCGCTCCAGCGCGTCGCGCGCGGTGCGCCAGGCGAGGCTGGGCAGCCGGGCGCTGCGGGCCGCCGGGTCCCGTGCCTCGTCGCCCTCGGCCGCGGTGCGGACCCGGGGCATGACCGCGCGGACGGTCTCCCGGTCGGCGGCCAGCGGGAGGGCGAAACCCGAATCCACGAGCTGCGCGGCCTCGACCGTGCAGCCGTGCGCGCCGAGCAGGAAGGCGGCCTGCTCGGTGACGGCGCGCTGGAGCAGCACCTCGCGGGCGTGCGGCTGGGGGGCGCGGTCCTCGCTGTGGCTGGCGTCGCCGTCCTCCCAGATGGCGGCGAGGCCGAGGCGGCGGACGGGCGCGAACATGGCCGCACGGGTGCCGACGACGGCGCGTACGGCGCCGCGGCTGACCGCCAGCCAGCGGCGGTAGCGCGGCTCGGGGCCCGCCTCGGCGGTGAGCAGCACATGCCGGCCCTCGCCGAGAAGCGCGGTCAGCGCGGCATCGACGCGTGCCGCGGCCTTGCCGTCGGGCAGCACGGCGAGCGCACCGCGCCCCGCCGCGAGGGTGGTGGCCATGGCGCGGGCCAGCTCGTCGGCCCAACCGCCCGGGCCCGGCAGCGCGGTCCACACGGCGCGGGGCGCGCTCTTGTCCGCGAGCGCCTGGAGGAAGGCGGGGCCTTGCGGATAGCGGGCCCAGCCTCCCGGTGCCGGGGCACTGGGGGCGGGTAGTGGGCGCGGTGAGGGCTGCTTCTCGGGCTTGGCGCGGCGCGGGGGGACCGCGAGCTGGACGACGTCGGCGAGCGAGCCCGCGTACCGGTCGGCCACCGAGCGGCACAGCTGGAGCAGTTCGGGGGTGAGAACGGGCTCGGGTGACAGGACCTGTGCGAGCGGGGCGAGCCGGCCGGTGAAGTCGCTGTCGGCGCGGCGCTCGACGATGAACCCGTTGATCAGCCCGCCCCCTTCGCGGCGCCCCTCCCGCTCCCCGGCCCCGAAGCGCACGCGGACCCGGACACCGGGCTGGGCCTCCTCGTCCATCGCGGCGGGTACCGCGTAGTCGAAATAGCGGTCGAGATGGACCAGGCCCTTGTCCACGAGCACTCTCGCCACCGGCAGCCGCGCGGCCATGTCGGCCCCGCGCCAGGTACGGGGCTTCGCCTTGGGGGCCTTGCGCCCGCGCACGGTCTCCCGGATGAGCGCGAGCTGCTCGGGCGGCTGCGCCCCCGCCTGCTCGCCTCGCTGCTCGTCATCCCTGCTCACAGCCTCAGTCTTAACAGAAGGCGCCGACACCACGCGCGGTGCGCAGGTCCTCCTCCCACGGTCCTCGTGGGGATCGATCGCCGCACGCCCTCTGGACATCGGCGCAGTGATGCGGGATAACGAAGTTCATACAGTATTCGTCGACTGTATACACTTCTTTGTACCGTGCTGCCCGTCCACTCCGACCGGCCCGGGCCCTGACTCTGCGGCCCCGGCGCCCGACCAGCCCCCATACCGGCCCCCATACCGGCCTCCGCACCGAAGTCCGCACCAACTCCCAGCGAAGGGACGGCGATCGCGCATGTCCGACTCGACCGACGAGACCGGCCGCGACTCCATATCCGGCGGTCACCTCGTCGCCAAGGCACTCAAGGCCGAGGGCGTCGAGGTCATCTACACGCTCTGCGGTGGTCACATCATCGACATCTACGACGGCTGCGCCGACGAGGGAATCGAAGTGGTGGACGTACGCCACGAACAAGTGGCCGCCCACGCCGCCGACGGCTACGCCCGCCTCACCGGGAAGCCGGGCTGCGCGGTGGTGACGGCCGGGCCGGGAACCACCGACGCGGTCACCGGGGTCGCCAACGCCTTCCGCGCCGAGTCACCGATGCTCCTGATCGGCGGCCAAGGGGCGCACACCCAGCACAAGATGGGCTCGCTCCAGGACCTTCCGCATGTGGACATGATGACGCCGATCACCAAGTTCGCCGCCACCGTGCCGGACACTTCGCGTGCTGCCGACATGGTCTCCATGGCCTTCCGCGAGTGCTACCACGGCGCCCCCGGCCCCTCCTTCCTGGAGATCCCGCGCGATGTGCTGGACGCCAAGGTGCCGAGCGACCAGGCCCGGGTCCCCCAGGCGGGCCACTACCGCGCCTCCACCCGCAGCGGCGGCGATCCCGAGGCCGTGGAGAAGCTGGCCGACCTGCTCGTGCGCGCCGAGCGCCCCGCGATCTTGCTGGGCAGCCAGACGTGGACGACCCGCGCCACCGAGGCGGCCCGCGAACTGGTGCGGACGCTGAACGTGCCCGCGTACATGAACGGCGCGGGGCGCGGCACCCTGCCGCCCGGCGACGCGCACCACTTTCAGCTCTCGCGCCGCTACGCCTTCAACAACGCCGATCTCATCATCATCGTCGGCACCCCGTTCGACTTCCGGATGGGCTACGGCAAGCGGCTCTCGCCCGAGGCGACCGTCGTCCAGATCGACCTGGACTACCGCACGGTGGGCAAGAACCGCGACATCGACCTGGGCATCGTCGGCTCCGCCGATCTGGTGCTCGCCGCTGTCACCCAGGCCGCGTCCGGGCGGCTGAACGGCGGCTCGGACAAGCGCCGGGCCTGGCTGGAGGAGCTGCGGACAGCCGAGCACACAGCGGCCGAGAAGCGCCTGCCGCAGCTGCGTTCGGACGCCTCGCCGATCCACCCGTACCGGCTGGTCAGCGAGATCAACGAGTTCCTCACCGAGGACTCCCTCTACATCGGTGACGGCGGCGACATCGTCACCTTCTCCGGACAGGTCGTCCAGCCCCGCTCTCCCGGCCACTGGATGGACCCGGGTCCCCTGGGGACGCTCGGGGTCGGGGTGCCGTTCGTACTGGCCGCCAAGCAGGCCAGGCCCCAGTCGGAGGTCGTCGCGCTGTTCGGTGACGGCGCCTTCTCGCTGACCGGCTGGGACTTCGAGACGCTCGTGCGCTACGACCTGCCCTTCGTCGGCATCGTCGGCAACAACTCCTCGATGAACCAGATCCGTTACGGCCAGCGCGCGAAGTACGGCCCCGAGCGTGAACGGCTCGGCAACACCCTCGGCGACGTGCCCTACGACCAGTTCGCACGGATGCTCGGCGGCCACGGCGAGGAGGTGCGCGAACCGGACCAGATCCGCCCGGCGCTGGAGCGCGCCCGCGCCTCCGGCAAGCCCTCGCTGATCAATGTGTGGGTCGATCCGGACGCCTACGCCCCGGGGACCATGAACCAGACGATGTACAAGTGAGGTGTGTCCCGGTGTCCGAGAGCAACAACAGCACCGCCAAGGCACTGACCGGCATCCGCGTCCTCGACATGACCCATGTGCAGTCGGGCCCTTCGGCGACCCAGCTGCTGGCCTGGCTCGGCGCGGACGTCGTCAAGCTGGAGGCGCCCACGGGCGACATCACCCGCAAGCAGCTGCGCGATCTGCCCGACGTGGACTCTCTTTATTTCACGATGCTCAACTGCAACAAGCGCAGCATCACCCTCAACACCAAGAGCCCGCGCGGCAAGGGACTGCTGACCGAACTGATCCGGCGCAGCGATGTCCTGGTGGAGAACTTCGGCCCCGGCGCCGTGGACCGGATGGGCTTCACCTGGGAGCGCATCCAGGAGATCAATCCGCGCATCGTCTATGCCTCGATCAAGGGCTTCGGTGAGGGGCCGTACACCGACTTCAAGGCGTACGAGGTCGTCGCGCAGGCCATGGGCGGCTCCATGTCCACCACCGGCTTCGAGGACGGACCGCCGCTGGCCACCGGCGCCCAGATCGGCGACTCGGGCACCGGCGTGCACACTGTCGCCGGCATCCTGGCCGCGCTCTACCAGCGCGAGCGCACCGGCCGCGGCCAGCGGGTGAACGTCGCGATGCAGCACGCGGTGCTCAACTTGTGCCGCGTCAAGCTGCGCGACCAGCAGCGGCTGGCACACGGGCCGCTGGCGGAGTATCCGAACGCCGCGGCGACCGCCTTCACCGACGAGGTCCCCCGCTCCGGGAACGCCTCCGGCGGCGGCCAGCCCGGCTGGGCCGTCAAGTGCGCCCCCGGCGGGCCCAACGACTACGTCTACGTCATCGTGCAGCCCGTCGGCTGGGAGCCGCTGACGCGGCTGATCGGCCGTCCAGAACTCGCCGAGGACCCCGACTGGAACACCCCCGAGGCCCGGCTGCCCAAGCTCGGCAAGATGTTCCAGCTGATCGAGGAATGGTCGGCCACCCTCCCCAAGTGGGAGGTCCTCGAAGCACTCAACGCGCACAACATCCCCTGCGGCCCGATCCTGTCCACCAAGGAGATCGTCGAGGACGCCTCCCTCGCGGACAACGGGATGGTCGTGCAGGTCGAGCACCCCCAGCGCGGCACCTTCACCACGGTCGGCTCCCCGGTGAAGCTCTCCGACTCCCCCGTCGAGATCACCTCCTCGCCGCTGCTGGGCGAGCACAACGCGGAGGTGTACGCCGGCGAACTCGGGCTCGCCGACGAGGAGATCCAGCTGCTCAAGACGGACGGAGTGATCTGAGCGATGGCGCAGCAGCACACAGCGGGAGCCACGGACGAGGTCGCCGAGGTCAGAGCCGTGCTGGCGGCGGCCCGCGCGGCCGGGCGCACGGCGCTCACCGCGCCCGAGGGCAAGCAGATCGCCGACGCCTACGGCATCCCGGTGCCCGAGGAGGGGCTGGCGGAGACGGCGGATGAGGCGGTGTCGCTGGCCGACCGGATCGGCTTCCCCGTCGCCATGAAGATCGTCTCCCCCGATATCCTGCACAAGACGGAGGCCGGTGGTGTCCAGGTCGGCGTCACCGGCGCCGCCGCCGTGCGGGAGGCGTACACCTCGATCGTGGGCAACGCGCGGGCGTACGACGCCGAGGCCCGGATCCAGGGTGTACAGGTCCAGCGGATGGCCGAGCCCGGCCTGGAGGTGCTGATCGGCACCGTCACCGATCCGACGTTCGGCAAGGTGGTCGCCTTCGGCCTGGGCGGGGTGCTGGTCGAGGTGCTCAAGGACGTGACCTTCCGGCTCGCGCCCGCGAGCGAGGCCGACGCGCTGTCCATGCTCGACGGGATCCGCGCCGCCGAACTCCTCAAGGGCGTACGCGGCGGCGAGGCCGTTGACCGGACGGCCCTGGCCGGACTGATCGTGTCCGTCTCGCGGCTCGCGTACGACTTTCCCGAGATCGCCGAGATCGACCTCAACCCCGTCTTCGCCTCCGCGCGCGGCGTGGTGGCCGCCGACATCCGGATCCTGCTGGCCGAGGGCGAGCCGGTGCGGCGGCGGCAGTGGTCCAAGGAGGAGATCCGCACGTCGATGCGGCGGCTGATGCGGCCCGGCTCCGTAGCGGTGATCGGCGCCTCCAACGAGCCGGGAAAGATCGGCAATTCGGTGATGCGGAACCTCATCGACGGAGGCTTCGCCGGAGACATCCACCCGGTGAACCCCAAGGCCGACGGCATCCTCGGCCGCAAGGCGTACAAGTCCGTGAAGGATGTGCCGGGAGAGGTGGATGTGGCGGTCTTCGCGATCCCCGCGAAGTTCGTCGCCGCCGCGCTGGAGGAGGCGGGACGGAAGGGGATACCCAACGCGGTACTGATCCCCTCCGGCTTCGCCGAGACCGGCGAACACGCCCTCCAGGAGGAGATCGTGGAGATCGGCGAGCGCCACGGCGTCCGCCTGCTGGGCCCGAACATCTACGGCTACTACTCGACCTGGCACGACCTGTGCGCCACCTTCTGCACCCCCTACGACGTCAAGGGCGGGGTGGCGCTCACCTCCCAATCGGGCGGCATCGGCATGGCGATCCTCGGATTCGCCCGGACGACGCGGACCGGCGTCTCCGCCATCGTCGGCCTCGGCAACAAATCCGACCTGGACGAGGACGACCTGCTCACCTACTTCGCCGACGACCCGCACACCGAGTGCATCGCCATGCACCTGGAAGACCTCAAGGACGGCCGCGCCTTCGTGGCGGCGGCGCGGGAGACCATACGCAAGAAGCCCGTCGTCGTCCTCAAGGCGGGGCGCACCAACGCGGGCGCCAAGGCCGCCGGCTCCCACACCGGGGCGCTGGCGGGCGACGACGCGGTCTACGACGACATTCTGCGCCAGGCGGGCGTCATCCGCGCCCCGGGCCTCAACGAGATGCTGGAGTACGCACGGGCGCTGCCCGTACTGCCCGCGCCGCGGGGGGACAACGTCGTCGTCATCACCGGCGCCGGGGGATCGGGGGTGCTGCTCTCGGACGCGATCGTGGACAACGGCCTGTCCCTGATGGAGATCCCGCCCGATCTGGACGAGGCGTTCCGCCGCCACATCCCGCCGTTCGGCGCCGCGGGCAACCCGGTGGACATCACCGGGGGCGAGCCGCCCAGCACCTACGAGGCGACCATCCGCCTCGGCCTGGAGGACCCCCGGGTGCACGCGCTGGTGCTGGGCTACTGGCACACCATCGTGACCCCGCCCATGGTCTTCGCCGAGCTGACGGCACGGCTGGTGGCCGAGGCGAAGCGGAAGGGGATCCACAAGCCGGTGGTGGCCTCGCTCGCGGGTGACACCGAGGTCGAGGAGGCGTGCGCCTACCTGTTCGAACGCGGCGTCGTCGCGTACCCCTACACGACGGAGAAGCCGGTGGCGGCCCTGGGCGCCAAGTACCGCTGGGCCCGCGCGGCGGGACTGCTGTAGCGCGACGAGGCGGCGCGTCCTCCGCCGCCGTGGAGAACCGCTGCGGCGGGATGCCTTTCCGCCGCGGCGGCGGCTGTCCGCCCCGGCGCCTCGCGACAGTGGCGGACGACCGCCCAGTTTCCTCCGTGAAGGGGTGCAATCGCATGGAAACAATCGCGACATCCGCGGCTCCGGCAACCGTGCCCTGCCGGGAGGTGACGGACCGCAACGGCCGTGCGTACCGCATAGGTGAGACCGGCCGCGACCTCCTGGGCCGCCCCCGGTGGGTGATGGTGCTCTGCCCGTGGATCGCGATGGCAGGCGTCAGTGCGTCCGCGTACGCCTTCGCAGCCGCCGCTCCGGAGGGACTCCGCACCTCGCGCCTCTGGAGCGGCGGCGGGGCCGACTTCTTCTGGCTGACCGGCGTGTGGGTATTCTGCCAGGCCGCCGTGGCCTTTCCCGCCGGGCAGCTGCGCGAGAGCGGCAGGCTTCCGGCGCGCGACGCGCTCCTGTTCGGCGCCGCCGCAGCCCTGACCGGCCACGTCTTCCTGGCGTACGTGCCCGATCCGCTCCTCGCCTGCCTCGGCTTCGGCACGTTCGGCGGAATCGGCACCGGGCTGGTGTACGCGACCTGCGTCAGCACGGCCGGCAAGTGGTATCCCGAGCGGAAGGGCGGCAGGACAGGGCTGGTGGGCGGCGGATTCGCGTACGGCTCCGTGCCGTTCCTCTCCCTCCTCGCCGACTACCGGGACGTGGGCGGCGGCCAGCGGGAAGCGCTGGTGGTCGTGGGCGCCGTGTGCTGTGTGGCGGTCGCCTCAGCCGGCCGGCTGGTCAAGGACCCGCCGGCGAACTGGTGGCCGCCGCATGCGGACCCGCGCAAGCGGCCGGGCCCGCCGGGGACGGTCCGGGATCCGGAGAAGAATCCACCTGCCGTACGGCAGTTCACCGCTCGGGAGGCGGCCAGGAGGCCGGTGCTGTGGATGATGTGGGGCTGCCTGCTGTGTACAGCCGGGGTCCATGCGTTCGGCGCCGCCATGCTGGTGCCGCTCGGCACCGACATGGGCTTCACGGGCGGTGCCCTGGCCACGGCCGCCTCGCTCAACGCCGTTGTGAACGGCACGGGGTGCGGGGTCATCGGCTGGATGTCCGATCGCTGCGGTCGCCGAAAGACACTCGCCGTCGTCTGCGTGCTCCTCGGCGGCGCCCAGTTCGGAACGCCGGCCTCGGCGAATACCGGCAACACGCCCTTGTTCCTGGCCTGTTCGACGGTCGCCGGATTGTGCGGTGGCGCCGCCTTCCCGCTCTTCGCCGCCATGACCGCGGACTTCTTCGGAGAAAACCACAGCGCGGCGAACTACGGCATCGTCCACAGCGCCCAGTTGATCTCGGGCCCGCTGGGCTCGGGTCTGGGGGCCGCCGTCGCGGTCTCAGCCTGGAGTGATGAGGGCGCCTTCGCGCTCGCGGGAGGCGTCGGGCTGCTCTCCGCGCTCCTGGCCGTCCTCCTGCGGCGGCCCGGCCGCCTGCCGGTCCGGAAGATCCAGCCCAACCCGTATCCGATCAGCCGCGAGGCCATGTGACGCGTCGGCCGGTCCGCCCGCTTTCGGGCGGACCGGCCGAGCGCGTGAGATCGCCGCACAAGGCCGCGCTCAGGCCGCCTCAGTCGGTCTCGCGGGCATGGTACTGGCGACGGGTGTGTTCGGTGTGCTCCCGCATGATCCGGCCGGTCTCCTCCTCGTCGCGCGCGGTGATCGCGGCGATCAGCCGGCGGTGCTCGATCCACGACTGAATACCCCGCTGACGGGCCACCGGCTTGTAGAACCAGCGCACCCGGCGGTCCACCTGCGCGGCCAGCTCGGAGAGCACCGCGTTGCCCGCCAGCCGCATCACCTTCGCGTGGAACTGCGCGTTCATGGCGACGACGGTCTCCACCTCGTCCCGCGCGACGGCCGCCTCGCCCTGGGTGCACAGCTCCTCCAGCTCGGCGATACCCGCCTTGTCGGCGTGGGCGGCGGCCAGCCTGGCCGCCTCGGCCTCCAGCAGCGTGCGGACGCTCAGCAGCTGGTCGGCTTCCTCCTCCGAGGGCTCGTGCACGAACGCGCCCTGCGCGGGGCGCAGATCGACCCATCCGTCGCTGTTGAGCCGCTGGAGCGCCTCGCGCACCGGCTGCCGGGATACCCCCAGGTGCTGGGCGAGTTCGCTTTCCACCAGGTGCTGGCCCGGCCTGAGCGCGCGGGTGGTGATCAGTTCCAGCAGCGCCTCGTAGACCCGCTCGCGCAGCGGACCGGGGCGTTCGAGCTTGGGCACGGCACCTGGTGGCAGTCCTGCGGAAAGCATCTGTGGTCCCCCTCGACGGTTGGCTATCGTCTACAGACTACGAAATACCCCCGAAGCCGACCACGCATCGCCCAGCGGTCTTCCACCCCACGGCAGGCCGTAGCGCATGCCTGAGGCCCGGCACCCCGCCAGCGTGGGATGCCGGGCCTCGGGAAAGACCGTCGGAAGCGAAGGGCTAGTGCCGTGACCGGCAGTGTTTGCCCGTCGAGGAGCGTCGTCGTGGGGGCACCCCCCGCGCGAGCGGAGCCGAGCGTGGGGCAGCGTGCGAGCGCAAGGCGGCCGGAAGTCCTGGATTGGGGTCTCCCCTGCTCTGGGGGTCCCTCCCGGCCGAAGGCCGGGAGGGAAGTTGAGAGCTCGGGGAAGGAGCTGCCAGGGCTATCGGCCAACGCCGCTGGGGGCGCCCCCTGCCGTACAGCTCGGGGGAGTGCGTGCCGGGCGGCGCGACGGGGCAGAGCTTGCCGGGAGGGGCACTAGAGCCCGACCGCCTTGCGCAGCGCCTCGACCCGGTCGGTGCGCTCCCAGGTGAAGTCCGGGAGGGCGCGGCCGAAGTGGCCGTACGCCGCGGTCTGCGCGTAGATGGGCCGCAGCAGGTCGAGGTCGCGGATGATGGCTGCCGGGCGGAGGTCGAAGACGTCCGCGATGGCCTGCTCGATCTTCTCCACGTCCACCGTCGCGGTGCCGAAGGTCTCCACGAAGAGACCGACCGGCTCGGCCTTGCCGATGGCGTAGGCGACCTGGACCTCGCAGCGCCCGGCCAGCCCGGCGGCGACCACGTTCTTCGCGACCCAGCGCATGGCGTACGCGGCGGAGCGGTCCACCTTGGAGGGGTCCTTGCCGGAGAAGGCACCGCCGCCGTGGCGGGCCATGCCGCCGTAGGTGTCGATGATGATCTTCCGGCCGGTGAGTCCGGCGTCACCCATGGGGCCGCCGATCTCGAAGCGCCCGGTGGGGTTGACCAGCAGGCGGTAGCCCTCGGTCTCCAGCTTGATGCCCTCGTCCACGAGGGCCTTCAGCTCGGGCTCGACGACGAACTCCCGGATGTCGGGTGCCAGCAGCGAGTCCAGGTCGATGTCGGCCGCGTGCTGCGAGGAGACCACCACGGTGTCCAGGCGCACTGCCTTGTCGCCGTTGTACTCGATAGTGACCTGCGTCTTGCCGTCGGGCCGCAGGTAGGGGATGGTCCCGTTCTTGCGGACGGCGGAGAGCCGCTCGGAGAGCCGGTGCGCCAGCGTGATGGGCAACGGCATGTACTCGGCGGTCTCGTCGCAGGCGTAGCCGAACATCAGGCCCTGGTCGCCCGCGCCCTGCTCGTCGAGTTCGTCGGCTTCCTTCTTCTCGCCGCTCTCGACCCGCTTCTCGTACGCGGTGTCGACGCCCTGGGCGATGTCGGGCGACTGGGCGCCGATGGACTCGGAGACGCCGCAGGAGGCGCCGTCGAAGCCCTTCTTCGACGAGTCGTATCCAATGTCGAGGATCTTGTTGCGCACGAGCGTCGAGATGGGGGCGTAAGCCTTGGTGGTCACCTCTCCGGCCACGTGCACGAGGCCGGTGGTGATCAGGGTCTCGACGGCGACCCGCGAGTGCGGGTCCTCCTTCAGGAGGGCGTCGAGAATGGTGTCGCTGATCTGGTCAGCGATCTTGTCAGGGTGACCCTCGGTCACAGATTCCGAGGTGAACAAGCGGCGCGACACATCGCTCCCTGGGGTTGCAGCGGCTGCTGGCTGAGCATGGGGCGGACCGGTCGGGGGCTGCGCCCAAGCACGGTCCGCGGCCAGTTTATCCATCTCCGCCCGCATCCAATCACGGACTCTCGAACTCCGAGACGACCATGACCTGCTCGATCCGCGCTTCAGCACCGCCAGAGACCCGGGAGAGGTGCGGATATGTCATGGAGTATCGGGCGGCCCGCAACCGGGTCAAGAGACCCGTTCCGGCCCCGCTGGACGAGTTCCGGCCCATTGGCACACTTTCCGCAAGAGCCGCCCCGGACCGTCCGCGGGCCGGCCGGAAGGCTGCGAGTACCCCGCTTACCCCGCCGCTGCTCTCCCCCGTGCGCACTTCCCCACGAGCCGGGTGCTCATTCCCCCGCGAGCCGGGCGGCGACGAGGTCCCAGACCCTGTCGGCCAGCCCCTCCTTCGGGCCGTGCGGCACCGCCGTCTCGCTGCCGTCCGCACCGAGCACGACCGCCTCGTTCTCCTCCGAGCCGAACGTCTTGCTCGCCCCCACCTCGTTGACGACCAGCAGGTCGCAGCCCTTGGCGGCGAGCTTGGCCCGGCCGTGGGCGAGCACGTCGTCGGTCTCGGCCGCGAAGCCGACCACGATCTGTCCCGGCCGGGCCCGCCGGGCGGCCAGCTCGGCGAGAATGTCAGGGTTGCGCACCAGCTCCAGCGGCGCCGGCGCCTCCTGCCCCTTCTTCTTGATCTTCCCGGGGGCGTAGGTCGCGGGCCGGAAGTCGGCGACGGCGGCGGCCATGACCACGGCATCGGCGTCGGCAGCCGCCGCGACCATGGCCTCGCGCAGCTCGCGGGCGCTGTCGGCGCGCACCACGTCGGCACCGGCCGGGTCGGGCAGGGCGCTGTTGGAGGAGACCAGCGTGACGCGGGCCCCCCTCGCCGCCGCCGTACGGGCCAGCGCGTAGCCCTGTTTGCCGGTGGAGCGGTTGCCCAGGAAGCGCACCGGGTCCAGCGGCTCGCGGGTGCCGCCGGCGCTGATGACGACGTGCCGGCCGGTCAGGTCGGGCCGCACGCCCTCGGGCCCGCGGGCCAGCACCCGGCGGCAGAACTCGAAGATCTCGTCCGGGCCGGGCAGCCGCCCCTTGCCGGTGTCCACCCCGGTCAGCCGGCCGACGGCGGGCTCGATGACCAGGGCGCCCCGGCGGCGCAGGGTGGCCACGTTCTCCCGGGTGGCGGGGTGCTCCCACATCTCGGTGTGCATGGCGGGCGCGAAGACGACGGGACATCGCGCGGTCAGCAGCGTGTTCGTCAGCAGGTCGTCGGCGAGGCCGTGGGCGGCCTTGGCCAGCAGGTCCGCGGTCGCCGGGGCCACGACGACGAGGTCGGCGCCCTGCCCGATGCGCACATGCGGCACCTCGTGGACCGACTCCCACACCTCGGTGGAGACCGGATGCCCGGTCAGCGCCGACCAGGTGGCGGCGCCCACGAAGTGCAGCGCCGATTCCGTGGGCACGGCCCGCACGTCGTGGCCACTCTCGGTCAGCCGCCGCGCCAGTTCGCACGCCTTGTACGCGGCGATCCCGCCGCTCACGCCCAGAACGACCTTCGGCCTGGCCTGCTGATTGGTCACTCGTCTCTCCCCACACGCTCTTGTGCCCCTATGACACACCAAGGGCCCGGCAGCCGCGCTGCCGGGCCCTGTGCTGGATCGGTGGTGCCGCCGCGGGAGCTTCCCGCCGCCGCTCAGACCGTGGCCGGGGCCTCGATGGCCTCGGAGGTGAGCAGACCCGCGTTGATCTCGCGAAGCGCGATGGACAGCGGCTTCTCGTGCACGTGGGTGTCCACCAGCGGGCCGACGTACTCCAGGAGACCCTCGCCGAGCTGGGAGTAGTACGCGTTGATCTGACGGGCGCGCTTGGCGGCGTAGATCACGAGGCTGTACTTCGAGTCGGTGGCCTCAAGCAGCTCATCAATCGGCGGGTTGATGATGCCCTCGGGCGTGGTGATGGAAGAGGACACTCTCTGCCTTCCGAAGGGGGTCCGGGGGTGTTTCCCCGGGAAGATTTCAGTATTCGATACTCATCAAGGCTAGCAGCTCGGCGCTGACGTCCTCGACGGAGGTATTGACAAGAGTCACATCGAACTCGGAGCCGGCTGCCAGCTCGGTGCGGGCGGCCGTCAGACGGCGTTCGATGACCTCCGGCGGCTCGGTCCCCCGCCCGGTCAGGCGCCTGACCAGTTCCTCCCAGGTGGGAGGGGCGAGGAAGACGAGCTGCGCCTCGGGCATGGACTGTTTGACCAGCCTGGCGCCCTGCAGATCGATCTCCAGCAGGACGGGCTCGCCGCGCTCCAGGTGCTCCAGCACCGCCTGTCGGGGGGTGCCGTACCTGTTGCCGGCGAACTCGGCCCACTCCAGCAGCTCGCCGTTGGCGACCAGCTTGTCGAACTCCTCGTCGTCCACGAAAAAGTACTGCACCCCGTGGCGCTCGCCGGGGCGAGGGCGCCGGGTGGTGGCGGAGACGGAGAGCCAGACCTCGGGATGGGCCTTGCGCATATGTGCGACGACCGTGCTCTTGCCGACCCCCGAGGGGCCGGAGAGCACGGTCAGCCGCGATGTGCCGACCGGGGGTGCCGGGGTCTCCCCCCGGGGAACTGCAGAACTCATGCAGCGATTATCCCGGTTAACACGAGTGCCTGAGACCCCTCAGGCGTTCGCACCGCCGAACTCACGCTCCAGGGCGGCGATCTGGTTGGAGCCGAGCCCGCGCACACGGCGGCTCTCGGAGATCCCGAGACGCTCCATGATCTGCTTGGCGCGGACCTTGCCGACGCCGGGCAGGGACTCCAGGAGCGCGGAGACCTTCATCTTGCCGATGACATCGTTCTCCTGACCCTGCTTGATCACCTCGTGGAGGGATGCGCCGGAATGCTTCAGCCGGTTCTTGACCTCGGCGCGCTCCCGGCGAGCCGCGGCGGCCTTTTCGAGCGCGGCTGCGCGCTGTTCAGGGGTAAGGGGCGGAAGGGCCACGCCTACGTCACCTCGGATGTCGAACTGTCGGATACGGACCGGTGAGGAACCTAGTAGCCCTACACCTGCGGAGCAACGAGCAACGCGCTTGGCGCGGTGCTCTCGACGGAGACTAGCGGCCGGGAGCCCAAGAGTCAGCGAGAACAGACGAAAAGTCCTGGTCAGCCTCTGCCGACCAGGACATTTCCGGACATAAAGAGCGGATTTTTTCACGTCAGCCGACGGCCAGCCGTACCTCATCGGCGAAGCGAGCGGCGGAATCCCTCAGTCCGGTTGTGCCGGGGCCGTGTCGGAGAACACCCCGGCTCACGCTCGGCACGACATTCCGGACAGCCTCGCCGAAGACCACGGGGAGGTCGGCGGGCGTGGCTCCCTGGGCACCGATGCCGGGTGCGAGGAGAGGCCCGTTGACGCTCAGCCGGAACGAGGACAGGTCACCGAGCGTCGCGCCCACCACGGCTCCGAAGGAGCCCAGCTCCCCGGCGTCCGCGTTCAGCTCCGCCAGGTGCGCCAGCATCGCCGCAGCCACGCTCGTGCCGTCCTCGCGAAGGGCTCGCTGGACCTCCCGGCCCTCCGGATTGGAGGTCAGCGCCAGTACGAAGAGTCCGGCGCCGCTGACCTTGGCCGCCTCCACCGCCGGGGCCAGCGCGCCGAAACCCAGGTAGGGGCTGACGGTGAGCGCGTCGCAGAACAGCGGGCCGTCCGCACGCAGGTACGTGGCGGCGTAGGCGTCCATGGTGGAGCCGATGTCGCCGCGTTTGGCGTCCAGCACCACCAGTGCCCCGGCCGCACGGGCCTCGGCCACCGCCTTCTCCAGGGTGGCGATGCCGCGCGAGCCGAAGCGCTCGAAGAAGGCCGACTGCGGCTTGAGCACCGCCACCCGGTCCGCCAGCGCCTCCACCGTCGTACGGGTGAAGCGCTCCAGGCCCGCGAGATCGTCCTCCAGCCCCCAGGCGTGCAGCAGGGAGGCGTGCGGGTCGATGCCGACGCACAGCGGCCCTCTGGTGTCCATGGCCCGGCGGAGGCGGGCGCCGAAGGGGTCGGATACCGTCATGCGGTCACCTTCCGGTGGTCGGCGCCGATGGCCTCGGCGAGGGTGGCGTACGGGCTGGCCTCCAGACGGCGGGCCAGGCCCTTGTGCACGGTGCGCATCCACAGCGGGCCCTCGTAGAGGAACGCCGTGTAGCCCTGGACGAGCGTGGCACCGGCCAGGATCCGCCGCCAGGCGTCCTCCGCCGTGGTGATGCCGCCGACTCCGACGAGCGTGAGCTGTCCGCCGACCCGTGCGTACAGCCGCCGCAGCACCTCCAAGGAGCGGTCGGAGACCGGAGCGCCGGACAGCCCGCCGGTCTCCGCCCGCAGCGCCGGGTCCGAGGTGAGGCCGAGCCCCTCGCGGGCGATCGTGGTGTTGGTGGCGATGATGCCGTCCAGCCCCAGCTCGACGGCGAGGTCGGCGACGGCGTCGATGTCCTCGTCCGCGAGATCGGGCGCGATCTTGACCAGGAGCGGGACGCGACGCGTGGTCACCGTGCGGTCGGCGGCCTCGCGCACGGCGGTCAGCAGCGGGCGCAGGTGTTCGGTCGCCTGGAGATTACGCAGGCCGGGGGTGTTCGGGGACGAGACGTTGACGACGAGGTAGTGGGCGTGCGCGGCCAGCGCCTCGGTGGAGGTCACATAGTCGGCGACCGCCTCCCCTTCCGGGACGGCCTTGGTCTTGCCGATGTTGACGCCGACCGTCGTGCGGAAGACGGCGCGGCGCGCGGCCAGCCGGGCCGCCACGGCCGCCGAGCCCTCGTTGTTGAAGCCCATGCGGTTGATCAGCGCCCGGTCCCCGACCAGCCGGAAGAGCCGCTTCCTGGAGTTGCCGGGCTGGGCCCTGCCGGTGACGGTGCCGACCTCGACATGGTCGAACCCGAGCATCGCGAGACCGTCGATGCCCTCGGCGTTCTTGTCGAACCCGGCCGCCAGGCCGAAGGGGCCGTGCATCCGGCGGCCCAGGGCCTCGATGCGGAGTTCCTTGTGACGCGGGGCCAGGACCGCTGCCGCGAATGTTCGCAGAACCGGGGTGCGGGCCACGCGCCGGATCCAGGAAAACGCCAGGTGGTGGGCCTTTTCCGGATCCATCCGGCAGAAGACCTCGCGGAAGAGGAGTCCGTACATGTGGTGGTGGGTCCCTGTGAGTTGTCGTGGCCCTGCCCCGCCCCTTTCCTGCTGGGCTGGAAGGGGCGGGGCAGGGGGGAGAAACGCGCTCAGCCCTGGCGGGCGGCGATCAGATGCTTCGCGTGCTCCTGCAAAGAGCGGACCGACACTTCGCCGCGCGTCAGGGCCTCGATGCCCTGCACCGCGGCGGCCAGCGCCTGCACGGTCGTCAGGCAGGGGACGGCGCGGGCGACCGCCGCCGTGCGGATGTCGTACCCGTCCAGCCGGCCCCCGGTGCCGTATGGCGTGTTGACGATCAGATCGACCTCGCCGTCCTGGATGAGCTGGACGATGGTCGGCTCGCCCGCGGGGCCCGTGCCCTGGCTCTGCTTGCGGACGACCCGCGCGTTGATCCCGTTGCGCTTGAGAACTTCCGCCGTGCCGGAGGTCGCGAGCAGCTCGAAGCCCATGCCGACCAGTTCGCGCGCCGGGAAGATCAGCGAGCGCTTGTCCCGGTTGGCGACCGAGACGAAGGCGCGCCCCTTGCCGGGCAGCGCCCCGTACGCGGCGGCCTGCGACTTGGCGTAGGAGGTGCCGAAGACCGAGTCGATGCCCATGACCTCGCCGGTCGAGCGCATCTCGGGGCCCAGGACGGTGTCCACGCCGCGCCCTTGCACATCGCGGAAGCGGTTCCACGGAAGGACTGCTTCCTTGACCGAGATCGGCGCGTCCAGCGGCAGGTCACCACCGTCGCCCGCGGCCGGGAGCAGACCCTCGGCGCGCAGTTCGGCGACGGTCGCACCCAGCGAGATACGGGCCGCCGCCTTGGCGAGCGGGACGGCTGTGGCCTTGGAGGTGAAGGGCACGGTCCGGGAGGCGCGGGGGTTGGCCTCCAGGACGTAGAGGATGTCCCCGGCCATGGCGAACTGGATGTTGATCAGTCCCCGCACGCCCACCCCGCGCGCGATGGCCTCCGTGGAGGCGCGCAGCCGCTTGATGTCGTAGCCGCCCAGCGTGATCGGCGGCAGCGCGCAGGCCGAGTCGCCGGAGTGGATGCCGGCCTCTTCGATGTGCTCCATGACGCCGCCGAGGTACAGCTCCTCGCCGTCGTAGAGGGCGTCCACGTCGATCTCGATGGCGTCGTCGAGGAAGCGGTCGATCAGCACAGGGTGCTTCTCGATCAGGCCGGCGTGGCGCTCCAGGTAGGACTCCAGCGAGGGCTCGTCGTAGACGATCTCCATGCCGCGTCCGCCCAGCACATAGGAGGGGCGCACCATCACCGGGTAGTTGATCTCGGCTGCGATGCCCTTGGCCTGCTCGAAGGAGAAGGCGGTGCCGTACTTGGGCGCGGGCAGGCCCGCCTCGGTCAGGACGCGGCCGAACGCGCCGCGCTCCTCGGCCAGCTCGATGGCCTCGGGCGAGGTGCCGACGATGGGCACCCCGTTGTCCTTGAGGTCCTGCGCGAGGCCGAGCGGGGTCTGGCCGCCGAGCTGGACGAGCACGCCGGCGACGGGTCCCGCCTGCTGTTCGGCGTGGACGATCTCCAGGACATCCTCCAGGGTGAGCGGCTCGAAGTAGAGCCGGTCGGAGGTGTCGTAGTCGGTGGAGACCGTCTCGGGATTGCAGTTGACCATCACGGTCTCATAGCCCGCGGCGCTGAGCGCGAAGGAGGCGTGGACGCAGGAGTAGTCGAACTCGATGCCCTGGCCGATGCGGTTGGGGCCCGAGCCGAGGATGATCACCGCGGGCTTCTCGCGGGGTGCGACCTCGCTCTCCTCGTCGTAGGAGGAGTAGAAGTACGGCGTCCTGGCGGCGAACTCGGCCGCGCAGGTGTCCACCGTCTTGTAGACGGGCCGGATGCCGAGCGCGTGCCGCACCTCGCGCACCACGTCCTCGCGCAGCGAGCGGATGGCGGCGATCTGGGCGTCGGAGAAGCCGTGCCGTTTGGCCTCGGCCAGCAGCGCCGCGCTCAGCTCGGGCGCCGCGGCGATCTCATCGGCGGTCTCCTTGATGAGGAAGAGCTGGTCGACGAACCAGGGGTCGATCTTCGTCGCGTCGAAGACCTCCTGCTGGGTGGCCCCGGCGCGGATGGCGGCCATGACGGTGTTGATGCGGCCGTCGGTGGGGCGGGCGGCCCGCTCCAGCAAGGCGGCCTTCTCCTCCGGTCCCGCCGCCGGGGTGGCGAAGTCGAACTGGCTGCCCTTCTTCTCCAGGGAGCGCAGCGCCTTGTTGAAGGCTTCGGTGAAGTTGCGGCCGATGGCCATGGCCTCGCCGACCGACTTCATGGTGGTGGTCAGGGTGGAGTCGGCGGCGGGGAACTTCTCGAAGGCGAAGCGCGGCGCCTTGACCACGACGTAGTCGAGCGTCGGCTCAAAGGAGGCCGGGGTCTGCTCGGTGATGTCGTTGGGGATCTCGTCCAGGGTGTACCCGACGGCGAGCTTCGCGGCGATCTTCGCGATGGGGAAGCCGGTGGCCTTGGAGGCGAGCGCGGAGGACCGGGAGACGCGCGGGTTCATCTCGATGACGACGACCCGGCCGTCCTCGGGGTTGACGGCGAACTGGATGTTGCAGCCGCCGGTATCGACGCCGACCTCGCGGATGACGGCGATGCCGATGTCCCGCAGGATCTGGTACTCGCGGTCGGTCAGCGTCATGGCGGGTGCCACGGTGATCGAGTCGCCGGTGTGCACGCCCATGGGGTCGAAGTTCTCGATGGAGCAGACGACCACGACGTTGTCGTTCTTGTCGCGCATCAGCTCCAGCTCGTACTCCTTCCAGCCGAGGATGGACTCCTCCAGGAGCACCTCGGTGGTCGGGGAGAGCGTCAGGCCCTGGCCCGCGATGCGGCGCAGCTCCTCCTCGTCGTGCGCGAAGCCGGAGCCGGCGCCGCCCATGGTGAAGGAGGGGCGGACGACGACGGGGTAGCCGCCCAGCTCGTCCACGCCGGCCAGGACGTCGTCCATGGAGTGGCAGATGTAGGAGCGCGCGGACTCGCCGTGGCCGATCCGGCCGCGGACGGCCTCGACGACGTCCTTGAACTGGTCGCGGTCCTCGCCCTTGTGGATGGCCTCGACGTTGGCACCGATCAGCTCGACACCGTGCTTCTCCAGGGTGCCGGACTCGTGCAGGGAGATCGCGGTGTTGAGCGCGGTCTGGCCGCCGAGGGTGGGCAGCAGCGCGTCGGGGCGCTCCTTGGCGATGATCTTCTCGACGAACTCGGGGGTGATGGGCTCGACGTAGGTGGCGTCGGCGATCTCCGGGTCCGTCATGATCGTGGCCGGGTTGGAGTTGACCAGGATCACGCGCAGACCCTCGGCCTTGAGTACGCGGCACGCCTGGGTGCCGGAGTAGTCGAACTCGGCGGCCTGCCCGATGACGATCGGGCCCGACCCGATGACCAGGACGGACTGGATGTCGGTGCGCTTAGGCACGCTGGTCCTCCAGGGGGGTGGTGCGGTGCTGATCGCCGTCTCGCATGAGCGCGACGAACCGGTCGAAGAGGTAGGCGGCGTCGTGCGGGCCGGCCGCCGCCTCCGGGTGGTACTGGACGCTGAAGGCGGGCTTGTCGAGCAGCCGCAGTCCTTCGACGACGTCGTCGTTCAGGCAGATGTGCGAGACCTCGGCGCGGCCGTAGGGGGTGTCGCTCACCCGGTCGAGGGGCGCGTCCACGGCGAAGCCGTGGTTGTGGGCCGTGACCTCGACCTTGCCGGTCGTCCGGTCCTGGACGGGCTGGTTGATGCCCCGGTGCCCGTACTTCAGCTTGAACGTGCCGAAGCCGAGGGCGCGGCCGAGGATCTGGTTGCCGAAGCAGATGCCGAACAGGGGGGTGCCGCGCTCCAGGACGCCGCGCATCAGCTCCACCGGATGATCGGCGGTGGCCGGGTCGCCGGGCCCGTTGGAGAAGAACACCCCGTCGGGTGCGATGGCGTAGATGTCCTCCAAGGCGGCGGAGGCGGGCAGCACGTGCACCTCGATGCCGCGCTCGGCCATGCGGTGCGGGGTCATGCCCTTGATGCCGAGGTCCACCGCGGCGACGGTGAAGCGCTTGGTACCGATCGCGGGCACGGTGTACGCCTCGGCGGTGGCGACCTCTCCGGCGAGGTCGGCGCCCTTCATCTGGGGGGCCTCGCGTACCCGTGCGAGGAGGGTGCCCTCGTCGGCGAGAGCGCCACCGGAGAAGATCCCGACCCGCATGGCGCCGCGCTCGCGCAGGTGCCGGGTGAGGGCCCGGGTATCGACGCCGCTGATGCCGACGACGCCCTGGCCGCGCAGCTCCTCATCCAGCGAGCGGACCGAGCGCCAGTTGGAGGGGAGGCGGGCGGGATCGCGTACGACATAACCGGACACCCAGATACGCCGCGACTCGGGGTCCTCGTCGTTGACTCCGGTGTTGCCGATGTGCGGTGCCGTCATGACGACGACCTGGCGGTGGTAGGAGGGGTCGGTCAGCGTCTCCTGGTATCCGGTCATGCCGGTGGAGAACACCGCCTCGCCGAAGGTCTCCCCTTCGGCTCCGTAGGCGCGTCCGCGGAAGGTGCGGCCGTCCTCCAGGACGAGAAGGGCGGGGCCGGCCGTCGTGTCGGTCGCTCCCCTGGCGGAGGTCGTCATCATGCGCCTTCCTTGTGGTGCTGCCGCGCCGCGACTTCGTCGTCGCCGCTCATTGCGTTGATCTTCTCGGCCCATTCGGTCTGCCGCGCCGACTGGTCGAGGCGGAATCCCGAATCCAGCCGCCGGTCCCCGTGCTCCCAGGTGACGATCAGCAGGCCGCCTTCAGTGAGGACCTTGCCCGCGATGCCGGTGTCGAGCCGGGCGCCGCGCAGCTTGTCCACGGGCACCCAGAAGTCCTGCGCGCCGGGGCGCAGCACCTCCAGGCCCTGCTCGGTGAGGGTCAGCTCGGCCCTGCTGCGGGTGCCCAGTCCGTGGGCGACGATCCGGTCGAGCCACTGCCCCGCGCTGGTGGAGCCGTGGTAGCGGCCGGCCGCCGTCAACAGCGGCTCGCCACTGTCGGGGGTGCCCTCGGGCCCCCCGGGCCGCTGGGGCAGTTCGGGCAGGTCGCCCTGGAGGGTGCCGCGCCACTTCCAGCCCTGACGCATCAGCCAGTACAGCAGGGCGATGAAGAGGACCAGCCCGACGACCCAGCCGATGCGGGCCGCCCAGTCCGTGACTTCCTGCGATTTCTGTCCGGCGGCAAGGCCGGCCAGCGAAAGGTTTCCCGCGCTCACACCAATGTCCCGTCCACGACCGTCGCGCGGCCCCGCAGCCAGGTGTGGGTGACGCGTCCGGGCAGCTCACGGCCCTCGTAGGGGGTGTTGCCGCTGCGGGAGGCGAAGCCCGCGGGGTCCACCTGTCCACGGTAGTCCGCATCCAGCAGGACGAGGCTGGCGGGCTCGCCGGGTGAGACGGGGCGGCCGTGGCCCGCCAGCCGCCCGATGGCGGCGGGCCGGTGCGACATGCGGTCGGCGACCTGTGCCCAGTCCAGCAGCCCGGTATCGACCATGGTGTGCTGCACGACGGACAAGGCGGTCTCCAGGCCGACCATGCCCATGGCGGCGGCGCCCCACTCGCAGTCCTTGTCCTCGTGCGGGTGCGGGGCGTGGTCGGTGGCGACGCAGTCGATGGTGCCGTCGGCCAGCGCCTCGCGCAGGGCCAGGACGTCGGCCTCGGTGCGCAGGGGCGGGTTGACCTTGTAGACGGGGTCGTAGGAGCGGACCAGCTCGTCGGTGAGCAGCAGGTGGTGCGGGGTGACCTCGGCGGTCACCTGCCAGCCCTTGGACTTGGCCCAGCGCACCAGCTCCACGGACCCGGCCGTCGAGAGGTGGCAGATGTGCACGCGGGAGCCGACGTGCGCGGCGAGCAGCACATCGCGGGCGATGATCGACTCCTCGGCGACGGCCGGCCACCCGGCCAGGCCCAGCTCGGCGGATACGGTGCCCTCGTTCATCTGGGCGCCCTCGGTCAGCCGGGGCTCCTGGGCGTGCTGGGCGACGACGCCGTCGAACGCCTTCACATACTCCAGGGCGCGCCGCATGATCACGGCATCGTCCACACACTTGCCGTCGTCGGAGAAGACCCGCACCCCGGCGGCCGAGTCGTGCATGGCGCCGAGTTCGGCGAGCTGCTTGCCCTCCAGCCCGACGGTGACGGCGCCGACAGGCCGCACATCGCAGTAGCCGTACTCCTTGCCCAGCCGCCACACCTGTTCGACCACGCCGGCGGTGTCGGCGACGGGGAAAGTGTTGGCCATGGCGTGCACGGCGGTGTAACCGCCCCTGGCGGCGGCGCGGGTACCGGTCAGCACGGTCTCCGAGTCCTCGCGGCCGGGCTCGCGCAGGTGGGTGTGCAGATCGACGAGGCCCGGCAGGAGGACCGCTCCCCCGGTGTCGATCACCTCGGCGCCCGCGGCCCCGATGCCCCGTTCCACGGCGGCGATGGTCCCGCCCTCGATGAGGACGTCCTGCGGCTGGCCGCCGAGGATCCTGGCGCCCCGCAGCAGCGTCCGCTTCTGCTCGTTCATGTCAGTTGCCCTCCTGGGCGGTCTGGGACTCGGTGCGGGTCAAAGCCGGCTCGGCGCCGCCTAGCAGCAGGTACATCACGGCCATCCGGATGCTGACGCCGTTGGCCACCTGTTCGACGGCGGTGCAGCGGCGCGAGTCGGCGACCTCGGCGGTGATCTCCATGCCCCGGTTCATCGGGCCGGGGTGCATCACGATGGCGTGCCCCGGCATCCGCGCCATGCGCTCGCCGTCGAGCCCGTAGCGCCGGGCGTACTCGCGCTCGGTGGGGAAGAAGGCGGCGTTCATCCGCTCGCGCTGGACGCGCAGCATCATCACGGCGTCCGACTTGGCCAGTACCGCGTCCAGGTCGTAGGAGACCTCGCACGGCCAGTTCCCGACCCCGACGGGCACCAGCGTGGGCGGCGCCACCAGCGTGACGTGGGCGCCGAGGGTGCTCAGGAGGTGGACGTTGGAGCGGGCCACCCGGCTGTGCAGGATGTCGCCGACGATCGTGATGTGCCGCCCGTCCAGGCCCGCGCCCTCCTCGCCCACCAGGCGGCGGCGCATGGTGAAGGCGTCCAGCAGCGCCTGGGTGGGGTGCTCGTGGGTGCCGTCCCCCGCGTTGAGGACGGAGCCGCCGATCCAGCCGGAGGTGGCCAGCCGGTGCGGGGCGCCGGACTCACCGTGCCGGATGACCACGGCATCGGCTCCCATGGCCTCCAGGGTGAGCGCGGTGTCCTTGAGCGACTCGCCCTTGGAGACGGAGGAGCCCTTGGCGGAGAAGTTGATGACGTCGGCCGACAGCCGCTTGGCGGCGGCCTCGAAGGAGATCCGGGTGCGGGTGGAGTCCTCGAAGAAGAGGTTGACGATGGTCCGGCCGCGCAGCGTCGGCAGCTTCTTGATCGGCCGGTCGGCGAACCTGGCCATCTCCTCGGCGGTGTCGAGGATGAGGACCGCGTCGTCGCGGGTGAGGTCGGCGGCCGAGATGAGGTGACGCTTCATCTGTTGCCTGGTGCCTTCCGTGGGAGGGGATAGGAGGACTTCGCGAGGGGGCCGCGGGCATGCGGGAGCACACGCACGCATACCGGTGCGGCCCGTGCGGCCGGGCGCATGGAGGTGCCCCGCGCGCCGTGCGGGTGCGTGGGAGCTAGCCGGCCGGGGCCGTGCCGTGCCGGGCGCGCTCGGTCGCCTTGCTCTCGGAGGTCTCGCGGGTGCCGAGCAGCACGCCGTCGTGCCCGTCCTCCTCGGTCAGCTGGACCTTGACGGTCTCGCGCTGCGAGGTGGGCAGATTCTTGCCGACATAGTCGGCCCGGATGGGAAGCTCCCGGTGACCGCGGTCGACGAGGACGGCGAGTTGCACGGCACGCGGACGTCCGATGTCACCCAGGGCATCGAGTGCGGCACGGATGGTGCGGCCGGAATAGAGCACATCGTCGACGAGGACGACGAGCCGTCCGTCGATTCCGTCGGCGGGGATCTCGGTGCGCGCGAGGGCGCGCGCGGGGCCCAGGCGAAGATCGTCGCGGTACATCGTGATGTCCAGCGAACCGACCGGAATGGCACCGCCGGTGATCTCTTCGAGCTTGTCGGCCAGCCGCCGGGCGAGGAAGACACCACGGGTGGGAATGCCGAGAAGTACCACGTCGTCGGCGCCTTTGGCGCGCTCGACGATCTCGTGTGCGATGCGGGTGAGAACCCGCGCGATGTCCGGTGCCTCCAGAACGGGCCGGGCCGGATCGCTGCTTGCGCTGCTGTCGTCCATGAAAAATCGGACCTCCTTCCCCGCCTCACGGGACGGGCCTTAAAGGACGTCGGTCTCTTGCCGCTCCACGGTATCAGGGGTCCGTCGAAGGGCTCCGCGGGGGTTCGGCGGGGGCAGTACCAGCCGTCTGGACCCGCTCGGCTTGACGCGGCACATTACGCTGCGTAACCTCACAGTGAGTTACCAAACGCGCGGTGCAGCCCACGCGGCCGAGCCGCTGATCGGTGCAGCGCGATACAGCGTCCGGGGAGCCATATGTCCAGCGAATACGCCAAACAGCTCGGAGCGAAGCTCCGCGCCATCCGCACCCAGCAGGGCCTCTCCCTCCACGGTGTCGAGGAGAAGTCCCAGGGCCGCTGGAAGGCGGTCGTGGTGGGCTCGTACGAGCGCGGCGACCGGGCCGTGACCGTGCAGCGCCTTGCCGAGTTGGCCGACTTCTACGGGGTGCCGGTGCAGGAACTGCTGCCCGGCACCACCCCCGGCGGGGCAGCCGAGCCCCCGCCGAAGCTCGTGCTCGACCTTGAGCGGCTGGCCCACGTCCCGGCGGAGAAGGCCGGCCCGCTCCAGCGCTACGCGGCGACGATCCAGTCCCAGCGCGGCGACTACAACGGCAAGGTCCTCTCCATCCGCCAGGACGACCTGCGCACGCTCGCGGTCATCTACGACCAGTCGCCCTCCGTGCTGACCGAACAGCTCATCAGCTGGGGCGTCCTGGACGCGGACGCGCGCCGGGCGGTCTCCCACGAGGACGTGTAGGAGCACACCGGCTGTCGCGCGGCATCCGTCACGCGGCGCTGGTCACGGCGGCACCTGCCACACGCCGCCCGGCGTGACGCGTTGCGGCGCGCGGACGGGCGGTTCCGGGCCGGTCGGCCACATCCCGCTCGGGCAGGCCCGCCACCTGGCGCCACCGTGGCGGAAGACGAGCGGAAGACGAAGGGCACCCCCACGAGAGGGGGTGCCCTTTTTCGGTGAAGGACTTGCCGCCGGTGAAGGACTTGCCGCCGGTGAAGGACTTGCCGCCGACGCGGGACTGCCGGCTGCCGGGCCGTCAGCGCGAGAGCCCCGGCTTCAGCTCCTTCAGGCGGCCGAGGAGGCCGTTGACGAAGCCGGGGGACTCGTCCGTGGAGAACTCCTTGGCGAGCTGTACCGCCTCGTCGATCACCACGGCGTCGGGTACGTCGTCCACCCACAGCAGCTCGTACACGCCGAGCCGCAGGATGCTCCGGTCCACGTCCGGCATCCGGTCGAGCGTCCAACCGACGGCGTAGGCGGACAGCAGCTCGTCGATCCGGGCCGCGTTGCCGGCGTACCCCTCGGCGAGCTGCATCGTGTACTCGGTCACCGGCGGCTGCCGGGGGTCGGTCCGGGCGAGCCGCAGCCAGTCCGCCAGCACGGTCTGCACCTCGGCATCGCGCTGGTCGGCCTCGAAGAGGATCTGGAAGGCACGCTTGCGGGCCTTGTTGCGGGCAGCCACGGTTAGCTGTTCACCCGGCCGAGGTACTCGCCGGAGCGGGTGTCCACCTTGATCTTCTCGCCGGTCGTGATGAAGAGCGGGACCTGGATGCTGTAGCCCGTCTCCAGTTCGGCGGGCTTGGAGCCGCCGGTGGAGCGGTCACCTTGGACGCCGGGCTCGGTGTGCTTGATCACCAGCTCGACGGCGGCCGGCAGCTCGACGTAGAGCACCTCGCCCTCGTGCTGTGCGACGGTCGCCTCGAAGCCCTCGATGAGGTAGTTGGCGGCGTCGCCGACGACCTTGCGGTCGACGTGGAGCTGGTCGTAGGTCTGCATGTCCATGAAGACGAAATAGTCGCCGTCCATGTACGAGAACTGCATGTCGCGTCGGTCCACGGTGGCCGTCTCGACCTTGGTGCCCGCGTTGAACGTCTTGTCGACGATCTTGCCGGACAGCACGTTCTTGAGCTTGGTGCGGACGAAAGCGGGGCCCTTGCCGGGCTTGACGTGCTGGAACTCAACGACGGACCAGAGCTGGTCGGCGTCGAGCTTGAGCACCATGCCGTTCTTGAGGTCGTTCGTGGATGCCACGGTCGCGGAATCTCCTGAGACTGCTGCGGAGACCAGGGCTACTGCCGCGCCTCCGACGGCCCGTGGGCTGAGCCCCGCGAGGGACTAGAGGGCGAGCAGCTCCTTGGTCGTGATGGTGAGTAGCTCGGGTCCGCCGTCCGCCTGCGGGCGGACGACGAGCGTGTCGTCGATCCGGACGCCGCCCCGGCCCGGGAGATGGACCCCCGGTTCGACGGTGACCGGCACACAAGCGTCCAGTTTACCCATGGCCGCAGGTGACAGCCGAGGGTCCTCACCGATTTCCAGCCCCACCCCGTGCCCCGTGGACTCCCCGACGGCCGCACCGTGCCCGGCGGCACCCAGTACCTGCCGGGCCGCCGAATCCACCTCGCGGCACTCGGTGCCGGGCTCCAGTGCCTCCCGCGCGGCGCGCTGAGCGGCGAAGACGAGGTCGTACAGCTCGATCTGCCAGTCCTCGGGCGCGGTGCCGATCACGAACGTACGGCCGATCTGACAGCGGTATCCGCGGTAGCGGGCGCCCAGGCGCACGGTCAGGAAATCTCCTTCTTCCACACGCCGGTCGGTCGGCAGATGTCCGGGTAGTCCGGAATGGGGCCCGGTGGCGACGGAGGTGGGAAAGGCCGCGCCCTCGGCACCGTGGTCGATCAGCCGGCGTTCCAGCTCCAGCGCGAGGTGCCGCTCGGTCCGCCCGACGAGGATCGACTCCAGCAGCTCGCCGAGCGCCTGATCGGTGATCTCGGCCGCGATGCGCAGCGCGGAGATCTCCTCCTCGTCCTTGACGACCCGCTGCTGTTCCACGGCCAGACCGAGGTCGGCCAGCTGGAGGCCGGGGGCCGCTGTCGCGAGGGCACGATGCCGGGCGACCGTCAGGTGGTGCTCCTCGACAGCCAGCGCACGGGCCCCGCCGCGGGCGGCGAGCGCGGCAGCCGCCACCGCGGCGTCCTCCACGCTGCCGGCCCCCTTGGCTCTGTTCCGGGTGCCGCCGGTGCCGCCGGTATTGCGGGCGCGGGCAGCGCTCCGCGCGCCGTCCATCGTCTCGCGGCCCTGCCCCGAGTCCTCGCCGCTCTCCCGCCCCTCCCCGTCCAGCACGGTCTCGCGCAGGCCGTCGGCGGGGTGGGATCCGTTCAGCGGGCCGCCGCCGGGGACGGAGACGAGGGTGTCCCGGCCGTCCGCCCCCAGCAGCAGCACGCTGCCGGGGGCGGCCCGGCCGGTCAGATAGCGGACGTTGGCGGGGCGGGAGACCAGCACCGCGTCGGCGGGTCCGTCGTGCGCCGTGCTCGCCGCACAGCGGTCACGGAGTCGTGAGCGGCGGGACACATGCACCTCGGACATGTGCCGAGCCTAAGCACGGGGGCACGGCCCGGCCGTCCGGAGAGGGCCGTGCGGGCGACGGGCCACTGTGGCCCGGCCCCTGGGACGGGTACGCCAGCGGGCGGAGGCCCCCCGCTCCAGGAGACCGAAGGCCCGGCCTGTGGCCCGCTCCAGGAGACCGAAGGCCCGGCCTGTGGCGCCGCGCTACCAGCTCAGGGGGCTGGCGAGGCTGCGGGCGACGACGTTGTCGAGCATGCGGGCCGTGCTGGCGATGTCCTGGCGCGAGTTGTCGATGATGGGCAGCCCCGAGCTGTACCAGCCGGCCATCCGGCCGTGGATGTGGGCGACCTCCTCGTCGGACAGCCGTCTGTTCCCCGAGCGGGCCGCGTTGCGCTCCAGGACGACATCCAGGCCCGGCAGCAGAACGACCGGGATGAGGCCGGGGCCCACATGGCGCTTCCAGCCGCCGAGCCCGACGACCGGCCAGTCGGGGAAGACCGCGTCGTCCAGGACACAGGAGACGCTGTTGGCCAGGAAATTGCGCGCGGCGAAGCCGCAGGTACGGCGGGCGAGGCGGTACTGCGCCTCGGAGTGGTCGTTCCAGCCGGCCTGGGGGTCGGCGAAGCCGGAGCGCACCCACTCGCGTACGTCGTCGAGGCTGATGTGCGCCGTGGGCACGGCCCGGTGGTCGGCCCAGTAGCGCGCGACGGTGGTCTTGCCCGCGCCGGCCGGGCCGATGAGCAGGACGGCGACGGCCGCGCGGGTGCCGTCGAGCTGGGCCGGGCCGGCGCCGGGCGCGGGGATCTGCACCGGGGCCCCGGGGGGCAGCTTTATGTGGCCCGTCGATTCGCTGGAGATCCCGCCTCCGCCGGGCGGCATGCCGTCTCCTTGCGGCGCTCGCCCGCCGGGCGGCACTCCCCCGCCGGGCGGGCCCTGGGGCCCGGGCCGGGCCGGGGGCTGGGCGGGGTGGACCGGCGGCTGGGCAGGATGAGGCTGAGCGGGATGGGGCTGGGCCGGCGGATGAGGGTGTGGCGGGGGGTGGGGGTGCTGTTGCGTCTGCGGGTGGGGCTGAGGCTGTGGCGGCCCTTGGGGCTGTGGAGGGTGAGGCGGGTGGTGGGGCTGCGGCGGCTGGGGGTGCTGCTGCGCCTGGGCGGCGGCGTCGGGACGGAGTGGAGGCGCGGGCCACTGCGCCCCGAAGCCTCCGTAGGTGCCCTGGGCACCGCTGTGCTGCATCCGGACCCCAACTCCGTCTCAGGTCTGGGGGCGCCGTCGGCGGGCGCCCGCGTCTTTCGGATACCGGTTCTCCGGATACCGAAGGTACCGTTCCCGACCGCCGCCGTGTGAACGCCCGGGTCAGCTCCCGAGTGCCCGACGCCCCCGCGCCGCTTGGCAGTTCCCGGCCGGACAGCGGGCGGCCTCCGCCTCCGCACGGGAGACCCCTGCCAGGCGCACGGTGCGCGGCTCCGCCTCTCCCACAGGAACGGCTCCACGCCCCGCGGCCGACAGCATCCGCGAACGGCGCTCCCGCAGTGACCGCCCGCCCGGCTCAGGCGGCGATCTCGGCGTGTGCCGCCAGCAGCATGGCGGGGTCGGGGCTCTCCAGCACCGCCGGCCTGCCCAGCCCTTCGAGGACGATGAAACGCAGCCGGTCACCCCGGGACTTCTTGTCGACCTTCATCGTGTCCAGCAGTTTGGGCCACTGGTCGCCCCGGTAGGTGACGGGCAGCCCGACGGACTCCAGCACCGCGCGGTGCCGGTCGGCCGTGGCGTCATCCAGCCGCCCCGCGATCCTGCCCAGTTCGGCGGCGAAGACCATACCCACCGAAACGGCCGCCCCGTGCCGCCAGTTGTAGCGCTCGTTCTTCTCGATGGCGTGCGCCAGGGTGTGGCCGTAGTTGAGGATCTCGCGGCGGCCCGACTCCTTGAGATCGTCGGTGACCACCTCGGCCTTGACGCGGATGGAGCGCTCGATCAGCTCCGCCGTGTGCGGCCCCGCCGGGCTGCGGGCCGCCTGCGGGTCGCTCTCGATGAGCTCCAGGATGGCCGGGTCCGCGATGAAGCCGGCCTTGATGATCTCGGCCAGACCGCTCACGTAGTCGTGGGTGCCCAGCGATTCGAGGGCCGCCAGGTCGCACAGCACCCCGGCCGGCGGGTGGAAGGCGCCGACGAGGTTCTTGCCCTCGGCGGTGTTGATCCCGGTCTTGCCGCCGACCGCCGCGTCCACCATGCCCAGGACCGTCGTCGGCACCGCGATCCAGCGCACTCCGCGCAGCCAGGTCGCCGCGACGAATCCGGCCAGGTCGGTGGTCGCCCCTCCCCCGACGCCGACGATCACATCGGTGCGGGTGAAGCCGGTCTGGCCGAGCGCCTTCCAGCAGTAGGCGGCGACCTCGGCGGTCTTGGACTCCTCGGCGTTGGGCAGCTGCACGGCGATGGCCTCGTAGCCCTGGCCGGCCAGATCCTCCCGGAGCGCCTCGCCGGTGTCGGCGAGCGCTTCGGGGTGCAGGACGGCGACGCGGCGTGCCTCGCGGCCGATGAGGCCGGGCAGTTCGCCGAGCAGCTGCCGCCCGACGAGCACGTCGTAGGGCGCGGTGCCCGCCGTGCCGCCCACGGCGATGCGGGTGACGGAGGGGTGCTGGGTGGTCATTGCTTCTCCGGCTGGGTCGGCTGTAGCTCCAGGGCGGCGAGGATCTCGTCGGCCACCTCGTCGGGGGTGCGGTCCTCGGTGCTGACGACGACGCGCGCGACCTCCGTGTACAGGGGCCTGCGCTCCGCCATGAGCTTGCGCCACTGCTGGCGCGGGTTGATCACCAGAAGCGGACGGGGGGCGTCCAGGCCGACGCGCTTGACGGCCTCGCTCAGGCCCATCTCCAGGAAGACCACAGGCTGTCCGGCCAGCAGCGCCCTGGTCTCCTCGGCGAGCACGGCGCCGCCGCCGAGTGCGAGGATCCCGGTGTGCTCGGCCAGTGCCGCGCGGACGGCGGCGCGCTCCAGCTCCCGGAAGTGCGGCTCGCCCTCGTCGAGGAAGATCTCGGAGATCGGCTTGCCCGCCGTCTCCACGATGTCCTGGTCGGTGTCGCGGCAGGTCACCCCGAGCCGCTGGGCGAGGATCGCGCCGACGGTGGACTTGCCGGCCCCCATCGGGCCGACGAGTACGACGGCGGGGCCGGTCACTTGATCTCCAGGTTGTCGAGGAATCCGCGCACGTTGCGCCGCGCCTCGGCGACGCTGTCCCCGCCGAACTTCTCCGCCACCGCGTCCGCCAGCACCAGCGCCACCATGGCCTCGGCGACAATGCCGGCGGCCGGTACGGCGCACACGTCGGAGCGCTGATGGTGTGCCTTGTCGGCCTCTCCGGTGCGCACATCGACGGTGGCCAGGGCACGCGGCACCGTGGCGATGGGCTTCATCGCGGCCCGTACGCGCAGCAGTTCACCCGTGGACAGGCCGCCCTCGGTGCCGCCGCTGCGCCCGGAGGCACGGCGGATGCCCTCGGGGGTGGCGTGGATCTCGTCGTGCGCCTGGGAGCCGGGCACCCGGGCGAGGCCGAAGCCGTCGCCCAGTTCGACGCCCTTGATCGCCTGGATGCCCATCAGCGCGCCGGCCAGCCGGGAGTCCAGCCGCCGGTCCCAGTGCACGTGCGAGCCGAGACCCACCGGCACGCCGTGCGCGACGACCTCGACCACACCGCCGAGGGTGTCGCCGTCCTTGTGGGCCTGGTCGATCTGGGCGACCATCGCCGCGCTCGCCTCCGGGTCGAGACAGCGCACGGGGTCCTCGTCCAGCCGCGTCACATCCCCCGGCTCGGGCACGCTGCCGTACGGGGCCTTGGCCGCACCCAGCTCGACCACGTGCGAGACGATCTCGATCCCGGCCACCTCGCGCAGGTAGGAGCGCGCGACGGTGCCCAGCGCCACGCGGGCGGCGGTCTCGCGGGCCGAGGCGCGCTCCAGGATCGGGCGGGCCTCGTCGAAGCCGTACTTCTGCATCCCCGCCAGGTCCGCGTGCCCGGGGCGGGGGCGGGTGAGCGGGGCGTTGCGCGCCAGTTGGGCCAGCTCGCCGGGATCGACGGGGTCGGCGGCCATGACCTGCTCCCACTTGGGCCACTCGGTGTTGCCGACCATGATCGCGACCGGGGAGCCGAGGGTCTCACCGTGGCGCACGCCGCCGAGGAAGGTGACCTCGTCGCGCTCGAACTTCATCCGGGCGCCGCGACCGTAGCCGAGACGACGGCGCGCCAGTTCGTCGGCCACCATCCCGGTGGTGACCGGGACGCCGGAGGGTAGACCCTCCAGCGTCGCCGCCAGTGCGGGTCCGTGCGACTCCCCCGCCGTCAGCCAGCGCAACCTGCTCAACGGTGCTCCTCTCGGCCGCCGCGCGGCCATCCTCATCCCTGGGTCCGAT
Source organism: Streptomyces axinellae (assembly GCF_039532135.1). NCBI lineage: Bacteria > Bacillati > Actinomycetota > Actinomycetes > Kitasatosporales > Streptomycetaceae > Streptomyces > Streptomyces axinellae. Next base: position 382,839 of record NZ_BAAARJ010000001.1, on the reverse strand, counting down.
CCTCCCATGCCGGGCGGTGGCGGGAGGAAGGGCCTTCACCGAGCCCCGGAAGCCGCCGCTGTCTGCCTCCGGACGCCTCGCGGGCGGAAGCCGGACCGGCCGGTCCGCTCGGTGCGGGTGTCACGGGTGGTGCCGGCCGGTTTCAGGAGGCGCGGGCGCGCAGCTCCGCCTCGCCCGCCGCGCGCATCGGGCCCAGGGCGGGCCGGCGGCCGGTCATCTGCTCGACCTGGAGCACGGCCTGGTGCACGAGCAGGTCGAGCCCGCCGACGACGGCGCCGCTCCAGGCGGCGGCCAGCGCGGTCGGCCAGGGCGCGTAGACGACGTCGAAGAGTGTGCCGCCCACCGCGGGTACCGCCTGCGCGAGGCCGTCCGTCGCGCCCACGGGTGTGGTGGAGACGACGAGCGGGGCCCGCAGTCCCTCCGCGGCACGCGCCCAGTCCTCGGTGCGGACGGTGACACCGAGCCGTTCGCCCCAGCCCCGCATCTCGCGGGCCCGCTCCTCGCTGCGTACATAGGCGGTGACCTCGCCCTTGCACACCCGGGTGAGCGCGGCGAGCGCCGAGGCGGCGGTGGCGCCGGCGCCGAGCACGGTCGCGTGCTCGACGGATTCGACGCCGCGCTCGTCCAAGGCGGCGATCATGCCGGGGATGTCGGTGTTGTCGCCGAGGCGGCGGCCGTTCTCGCCGAAGACCACGGTGTTGACGGCCTCGACCGAGGCGGCGGTCGCGCTGACCTCGTCCAGCAGCGGGATGACGGCGCGCTTCAGCGGCATGGTCAAGGAGAGCCCAGCCCACCGCCCGTCCAGTTCGGCGAGGAATCCGGCGATGCCCTTCTCATCGACGTCGAAGGCGTCGTAGGTCCAGGTCTCCAGGCCGAGTCCGGCGTATGCCGCGCGGTGCAGCACCGGGGAGAGCGAGTGGGCGATCGGGGAGCCCAGGACCGCGGCACGCCTGCCGCCCTGGTCCGGTCCGGTGTATGACTCCTGGTGCGCCTGCTGGGCCATCAGCCGCCGCTCCCCCTCTTGTTCCGCTGTTCCCTGTTGAACTCTTCGACGTTCTTGGAGTGTTCGCTCTCGTCCGCGGTGAAGCGGGTGTCCCCGGGCCGGACGGTGACGAAGTAGAGCCAGTCGCCCTTGGTCGGCTTGAGCGCGGCCTCTATTGCCTGGTGGCCGGGGTTGCCGATGGGGCCGGGTGGCAGGCCCTTGTGGAGATAGGTGTTGTAGGGCGAGGGGTATTTGGTGTCGCTGATGGAGGTGTCCAGACTGGAGCGGCCCATCGCGTAGTTGATGGTCGAATCGAAGCCGAGCCGCATGTCCTTGTCCAGCCGGTTGTAGATGACGCGGGAGACCTTGCCGAACTCGTGGTCCTGCTGGGCCTCGGCCTGGACGAGGGAGGCGATGGTGATGACCTCCTCGGGCGTCTTGCCGGCCTTCTTCGACTCGGCCTCCAGGCCCGTCCTGGTGTATTCGGCGTCGGCACGCCTGACCATCTCGCGCAGCACGTCCTCGGGCTTGCTGTTCTTGCCCACGCTGTAGCGGGAGGGGAAGAGGAAGCCCTCCGGCTTGCCCTTGGCCCACTTCGGGAGGCCGAGCTTCCCGGATTCGGCCGCCTTCGCGGTGCTGCCCTTGGCAACGTCGAGCTTCTTGTCGACCTCTTCGTAGATCCTCTTGGCCCGCCAGCCCTCGGCGATGATGAGGCCGTTCTGGCTGGAGGGGTCGAGCATCAGCTCGACGGCGCGGGCCCCGGACATCTGCTTGCGCAGGGTGTAGGTGCCCGCCTGGATGCCCCGCTTGCCGCCTGCCGCCTCCACGAAGGCGCCGGGGCTCTTGACGACGCCCTCGCGCTGGAGGACCTGGCCCATCTCGGCGACCGAGGCGCCTTCGGGGATCTTGACCGTCACCTCGCCCGTGCCCTTGCCCGGGTAGTCGGGCGCGGAGCCGAAGTGGGACTGGTAGAAGTCGTAGCCGAAGTACCCGACGGTCCCGACGCCGGCGACCAGCGCCAGGGCGACCAGGCCGCAGGCGCAGCCGTTCCGGCGCTTGGCCTTGCCGCTCTTGCCGCTCTGCCGCCCGCGCCCGTCATTGTTTCCGTCCCCGCCGCCCCCGTCGTGCTCGTCGTAGCGCTCGTAGCCGTCCGGGTCCTCCTCGTCGCGGCCCGAGAAGAAGGCGTGTTCGCCCTGGTCGGGGCCCGGGTCCCAGCCGGTGTCGGGGTCCGCCGGCCCGCGCTGCGGGTCACGGCCGGGGTGCTCCCCGGGACGGCCCGGCTGCGGCAGGGCGTAGCCGCCCGGCTGCTGGTAGCCCTGCGCGGATTCGGCGTAACCGGGGTAGGCGGCGCCGGCCTGGAGACCGGCGGGCGCGATGGTCTGCTGCTCCCCGGTGCCGTAGGGGTCGGCGGGGTGCACGACGGTGTGTTCGCCCGTGCCGTACAGGTCGGTGGGTGCCATCGCCGCATGCTCACCCGTGCCGTACGGGTCGGCCTGCGGGGTGCCGTACTCGCCCGGGTCGTAGCCGCCCTGCCCGCCGCCGTACGCGGGGTCGTAGGGCAGGCCGCCGCCCTGGGAGCCGTCCCAGCCGCCGTAGTGCTGCGGGGAGGGCTGCTGCTGGGGGTGCTGGTAGTCCGGGTAGCCCTGTTGCTGCTGATACCCCTGTGGCTGCTGGTAGCCCTGTTGCTGGTACTCCTGCTGCTGCCCGTACTGAGCGGCCTGCTGGGGGTGCTCGTACTGCTGGGGGTACGCGTACTGCTGCGCCTGCTGCTGGTGGTACTGGTGGTAGGGGTCGTGAGGCTGCTGGGCTCCGGGGTACTGCGAGTATCCGGAGTGCCCGGAATAGTCCCCTTGGGCGGACGGGTCCCAGCCATCGGGCCGGTCGCCGCCGCGCTCCTGATCCCCGTAGAGGGGGTCATCAGGGTGCCACGGTTGGGAACCAGGCTCCCAGCCATACTCAGTCATCGATCCCCTTGTGACGCGAGAGCGGCAGCCGACGGATGAGCGGCGAGCTCCCGTACCGAAGCCCGCGCGCTGTGTGTATGCCTCCGTCGGCTGCCGTGTCGCGCGGAACGTTACCGTACCGCGATCAGACAACCACTTCGACGCACTGCCCAGGGGGATGGCCGGAGGACCGTTCGGTCTCCAGCGCGCTCTGCAGGATCACCACGGCCGCGGCCTGGTCGATGCGCGAACGCCCCTTCTTGGAGCTGACTCCCGAAGCGCGCATCCCCTGCGCCGCGGTGACCGTCGTCATACGCTCATCGACCAGCCGGACGGGCAAGGGTGTGAGATTTTTCGCCAACGCCTCCGCGAAGGTCCGCACCTTGGCCGCCGCCGGGCCCTCCCCGCCGCTGAGCGAACGGGGCAGCCCGACGACGACCTCCAGGGGCTCGTACTCCGCTGCCAGCGCCGTCAACCGCCGCAGGGCCGCCGGGACGTCCCGCCCCGGCACCGTCTCGACCGGGGTCGCGAGGACCCCGTCGGGGTCGCTGCTGGCGACCCCGATCCGGGCGTCCCCGACGTCGATGGCCAGCCGCCGGCCCCGCCGGAAGGACGGCGAGTCCATCAGGCGTTGCCCCCCGCCTCGGCGACCAGGCGCTCCACGGCGGCGCGCGCCTCGTCCACAGCGGCCGGGTCCTGGCCGCCGCCCTGGGCGACATCCGGCTTGCCGCCGCCCCCGCCGCCGAGGGTCTTGGCGGCGGTCCGCACCAGGTCACCGGCCTTGAGACCGGCTTCCCTGGCTGCCTCGTTGGTGGCGATCACCGTGAGCGGGCGGCCGTTGGTCACGGCGAACAGCGCGACGACGGCCGGGCGGCTGCCGAGCCGCTGGCGTACGTCGAGGACCAGGGTGCGCAGGTCATCGGACGCGGTGCCGTCCGGCACCTGGGCCGCGGCCAGCGCGATACCGCGTACGTCCTTGGCGCTCTCGGCCAGCCCGCCGGCGGCCTGGAGGACCTTCTCCGCGCGGAAGCGCTCGATCTCCTTCTCCGCGTCCTTGAGCTTGGCCAGCATCCCCGACACCCGCTCGGGCAGCTCCTCGGGGCGGCCCTTGACCAGCTCCGTGAGCTGCGAGACGACGGTGTGCTCGCGGGCCAGGAACTTGTAGGCGTCCACCCCGACCAGGGCCTCGACGCGGCGCACGCCGGAACCGATGGAGGACTCGCCCAGCAGCTTGACCAGGCCCAGCTGCGCGGTGTTGTGGACGTGAGTGCCGCCGCACAGCTCCTTGGAGAAGTCGCCGATGGTGACCACGCGCACGGTCTGGCCGTACTTCTCGCCGAACTCGGCCAGCGCGCCCTGCTTCTTGGCGTCGTCGATGCCCATGTACTCGGCGTGCACGTCGAGTTCACGGGCCAGCACCTCGTTGATCTTCTGCTCGACGTCGGTGAGCACGCCGCCGGGGACGGCCGCGGGCGAGCCGAAGTCGAAGCGGAAGCGGCCCGGGGCGTTCTCCGACCCGGCCTGGGCCGCCGTCGGGCCCAGGGCGTCCCGCAGCGCCTGGTGGGTGAGGTGGGTGGCGCTGTGGGCACGGGCGATGGAGCGCCTGCGGTCGGCGTCGATCTGCGCGAACACGGGCGAGCCCACCGTGACCTCGCCGACCTGCACGGTGCCCTTGTGGACGCTGACGCCGGGCACCGGCTGCTGGACGTCGCGGATCTCGATGACGGCGCCGCCGTGCAGCCTGATGCGGCCGGTGTCGGCGAGCTGGCCGCCGCCCTCGGCGTAGAAGGGGGTGCGGTCGAGGACGACCTCCACCTCGTCGCCCTCGTGGGCGGCGGGTGAGGAGACGCCGTCCACGAGGAGGCCCACGATGCTGGCCTCGTCGGCGGTCTCGCCGTAGCCGGTGAAGTCCGTGGCTCCGGCGCTGTCGGCGATCTCGCGGTAGGCCGAGAGGTCGGCGTGGCCCTGCTTCTTGGACTTGGCGTCGGCCTTGGCGCGCTCCCGCTGCTCCTTCATCAGGCGGCGGAAGCCCTGCTCGTCCACGGAGAGGCCCTGCTCGGCGGCCATCTCCAAAGTGAGGTCGATGGGGAAGCCCCAGGTGTCGTGGAGCAGGAACGCCTTGTCACCCGGCAGGATCCGGCCGCCCTCGGCCTTGGTCTCGGTGACGGCGGTGTCGAGGATGTTGGTGCCCGCCTTGAGGGTCTTGAGGAAGGCGGCCTCCTCGGCGAGCGCGACGGTCTCGATGCGCTTGCGGTCGGTGACCAGCTCCGGGTACTGCTGGCCCATCGTCTTGATCACGACATCGATGAGGTCCTCGACCACGGGGCGGGTGGCGCCCAGGATGCGCATGTTGCGGATGGCGCGGCGCATGATGCGGCGCAGGACGTAGCCCCGGCCCTCGTTGCCCGGTGTGACGCCGTCGCCGATGAGCATCACGGAGGTGCGGATGTGGTCGGAGACGACGCGCAGGGAGACGTCGGACTGCTCGGCCGCGCCGTAGGCGATGCCGGTCAGTTCGGTGGCCTTGTCGATGACGGCGCGCGAGGTGTCGATCTCGTACATGTTGTGCACGCCCTGCAGGATCATCGCCAGGCGCTCCAGGCCGAGCCCGGTGTCGATGTTCTTGCTGGGCAGGTCGCCGAGGATCTCGAAGTCCGTCTTGGAGGAGCCGGCGCCGCGTTCGTACTGCATGAACACGAGATTCCAGATCTCCACGTACCGCTCGTCGTTGACGGCCGGGCCGCCTTCGACGCCGAACTCGGGGCCCCGGTCGTAGTTGATCTCCGAGCAGGGTCCACAGGGGCCCGGGACCCCCATGGACCAGTAGTTCTCCTCCATGCCCAGGCGCTGGATGCGCTCGGCGGGGACGCCGACGACCTCGCGCCAGATGCGCTCGGCCTCGTCGTCCTGCTCGTAGACGGTGATCCACAGCCGCTCGGGATCCAGGCCGTACCCCCCCTGCTCCTGCGAGCTGGTCAGCAGCTCCCAGGCGAGCTCGGCGGCGCCTTCCTTGAAGTAGTCGCCGAAGGAGAAGTTGCCGCACATCTGGAAGAAGGTGCCATGCCGGGTGGTCTTGCCGACCTCTTCGATGTCCGGGGTGCGCACGCACTTCTGCACGCTGGTGGCGCGCGGCCAGGGCGGGGTGACCTCGCCCAGGAAGTACGGCTTGAAGGGGACCATGCCCGCGGGGACCAGCAGGAGCGTGGGGTCGTCCGCGATCAGCGACGCCGACGGCACGACGTGGTGCCCCCGCTCCTCGAAGAAGCGCAGCCAGCGGCGGCGGATTTCAGCCGACTCCATCAGTGGTCCTCATTCCGGTCGTACGGGCGGATCGGGTAGGCGGGGCCGGAGGCGCCGAGCTGGCGCCGGTCCGGCTGGACGGGCAGTTCGGGGCGCCGGTCCCCGGGCAGGGGGGCCGACAGGCCGAGCGCGTCCTTGAGTTCGCCCTCGCGCTGGGCCATTCCGGCCCGGACATCGAGCGCGAACTCGCGGAGCTTGTGGCCGCCTTCGACGGCTTTGTCCGCGGCGCGGACGGCGAGCGCGTCGGGGGCGAGAGCGCGGATCTTGCGCTGGACCTTGGTGGTGGCCCAGACACCGGCGGCGGCGCCGGTGGTGAACCAGAAGGCGCGGCGGAACATCGGTGCGGCTCAGTCCTTTCCGCGCTTGCGTCCGGCTCGCCGGGCGGCGGGCACCGTCCGGCTGACGACGACCTTGCGGCTCCCCCGCTGCCCGGAAGGCTGCTCGGCCTCGCTCTTGCGGCCCAGCGCGCGGCGCACTCCGTAGCCGAAGGCCGCGACCTTGACGAGCGGGCCGCCGAAGGCGGTGGAGACGGTGGAGGAGAGCGCGGAGGCGTTGGAGGTGACCTCCTGGACGTCGGTCGCGATGGCATCGACGCGATCGAGCTGGGTCTGCGCGGACCGGACGGTCGCCGAAGCCTCACCCAGGAGGGGCACCGCCTGCTCCGTCACGCCGGACACCAGCTTGGTAGCCGCCTTGAGCGTCTGCGCGAGCCTCACCAGCACAACGGCGAGGAACGAGACCAGAATCGCCCAGAAGACGGCCACGAGGAGGCCGGCCACTTCTCCACCGGACACGCTGCACCGCTTTCGTATTCCTCGGGGGTCCCTTGGATTCGTCTTGGGGTCGGCCGCCGCTCGCCGGGTGGCCGACCGCGGCGGCGGACGAGATACCGACCTTATCGCGCCGCGCACCCGCGCCCCTACCGCATTCCCGGCGGATGCGACAGGTGCGCGTCGAACTGGCCGCGGGGCGGCTGCGAGTGGGATCCGCCGCCCGGCTCCTGGTGCCTTCGCCGGCCGGCGGGCGCGGCTGTCCGCCGCGCCGGATGGACCCGCCCGTCCCGCCGAATCCACCGCTCACCTGGCCTGTTCGGCGCTCCGGGTCGCCCCTCGCCGGCCAGAGGGGGCACGTCCGCACACGCCACGGCCCGCCGCGCCTGGGCCGGGTAGAGCCGGCGGCCGGACGGGCGGGCCGTGGAGGGAACTGTTCCGCGGGGCGGAGCGGGCTCAGCGCGCGTAGTACTCGACGACGAGCTGCTCGTCGCAGATGACCGGGATCTCCTTGCGGTTGGGGTCCCGGTCCAGGCGGAAGGCGAGCGCCTGGAGGTTGACCTGCAGGTAGCGCGGGGTCTCGCCCTCGCCTGCGTAGCCACCCTCGCGGGCGACCTGGAAGGGGTGCTTGTCGCGGCTGCGCTCGCGGACCATCACCACGTCGTCCGGGCGGACGCGGAAGGAGGGCTTGTCGACCTTGCGGTCGTTGACCGCGATGTGGCCGTGCACCACCATCTGGCGGGCCTGGTAGATCGTGCGGGCCAGACCGGACCGCAGGACGAGCGCGTCCAGACGGCGCTCAAGCTCGATGATGAGGGCCTCGCCCGTTTTGCCTTCGACCTTCCGAGCGCGGTCGTAGGCACGCGCCATCTGGCGCTCGCTGATGTCGTACTGCGCGCGCAGGCGCTGCTTCTCCAGCAGACGGACCTTGTAGTCACTGGTCTGCTTGCGGCCCCGGCCGTGCTCCCCCGGCGGGTACGGGCGCTGCTCGAAGTACTTGACGGCCTTCGGGGTCAGCGCGATGCCGAGGGCACGCGACTTCTTGACCTTGGGACGCGACTGGTTCACGTTGAACGGACCTCCGTGTAAGTTAGGTGAGGCTTACCTTAGCTGAGGAGAACGCATGTTTCGACCTGGGATTTCCCTGTCCGGCGCCCACGCCGAAGGGGAACAGCCGCGTCCCGTGGAAGACGTCCGGCAGCCCACTGCCGCCGAACGTGTACGGACCCTCGTCCAGTCCAGCGTATCCGCACTGCTGACCATTCCCGGCACCGCCGAAGGCCCCGCCGAACCGGGCTCCGGCATGCCCGAGGCACGCGCCGTCACCGCCGAGGGCGACGTGATTGTGCTGGTCCCCGCGGACTCGCCGGAGGCGCGCGCCTGTCTGCACGCGCAGGACGACGAGCTGACCGCGGTGATGGAGATCACGGATGTGGCTCCCGTCTCCGTACCGCACCGCATCAGGGGCCGCGCCTGGGTCGCCGGCTGGCTCGCCCCCGTGCCCGACGCGCAGCGCGCCGCCTGCGCCCGGCTGCTCGCCGACGCCGCCCCGGCCGTCCCCGTCGCCGGTGCCGCCCGCAGAATGCTGCGCCTGGAGGTCGGCGAGGCGTACATCGACGATCTGTGGGGCGTCGGGCCGGTCGAGCCCGACGAATTCGCCGAGGCGGCACCCGACCCGCTGGCGGCGCACGAGGCGGAACTGCTCCAGCACCTGGCCTCGGCCCACGCCGACCAGGTACGGGGACTGTGCGCCTGCCGCACCGGCGAGTCGGTCGTCCCGCTGGCCATCGACCGCTTCGGGCTGCGGGTACGCGGCTGGGGCGAGAGCGGCGGCTGCGTGGACGCGCGCTTCGAGTTCCCCCAGCCGGTGGGCAGCGTCGCGGAGTTGCGGCACGCGATGCACGCGCTGTTCACCGCCGCGCAGGGGTGAAGACGACGCCGGGCGGACGCAGGAAAGGACGCGGCGCGGAGGAGGACGGGGGCGCCGAGGCGGAGCGGGCGCGGGGCAGGCGGAGTCAGCTCTCGCCCTCGCCGCCCTCGCCGCGCAGTCTTGCCCGCACTCTCTCGGCCACCTCGGCGTAGCGGGCCTCGGCGCCGTAGCGCGTGGGCTCGTAGTAGCGCTTGCCGCGCACCTCGTCCGGCGCGTACTGCTGGGCCGCGATGCCGCCCGGCAGGTCGTGCGGGTACTGGTAGCCCTTGCCGTGGCCCAGCTTCTCGGAGCCCTTGTAGTGGCTGTCGCGCAAGTGCGGCGGGACAGGGCCGGCCAGGCCCGCGCGGATGTCGGCCAGCGCCGCGTCGATCGCCGTGTACGCGGCGTTCGACTTGGGGGCCAGGGCCAGCGCGATGGTCGCCTGGCCGAGGGTGATCCGGGCCTCCGGAAAGCCGATCATGGCGACGGCCTGCGCCGCGGCGACGGCGGTCTGGAGGGCGGAGGGGTCGGCCAGGCCGATGTCCTCGCTCGCGGAGATCATCAGGCGCCGCGCGATGAACCGGGGGTCCTCCCCCGCCTCGATCATCCGCGCCAGATAGTGCAGCGCGGCGTCCACGTCGGAGCCGCGGATGGACTTGATCAGCGCGCTCGCCACGTCGTAGTGCTGGTCGCCCTCGCGGTCGTACTTCACCGCGGCACGGTCCACGGCCTCCTCGACGGTGGCCAGCGAGATCGCACTCTCGCCCTTGGCCAGCGCGGCTCCCGCACCCGCCTCCAGCGCGGTCAGCGCGCGGCGGGCATCCCCGCCCGCGATGCGCAGCAGATGGGCCTCCGCGTCCTCGGGCAGGGCCACCTCACCCGCCAGGCCACGTTCGTCGGCGACCGCTCTGCGCAGCAGCCCGCGCAGGTCGTCATCGGTCAGCGGCTCCAGGGTCAGCAGCAGGGAGCGGGAGAGGAGGGGGGAGATCACCGAGAAGTACGGGTTCTCCGTCGTGGCGGCGATCAGGGTGACCCAGCGGTTCTCCACGGCGGGCAGCAGGGAGTCCTGCTGGGCCTTGCTGAAGCGGTGGATCTCGTCCAGGAACAGGACGGTGTCCTTGCTGTAGGCGCCCGAGGAGCGCCGCGCCCCGTCGATGACGGCGCGCACCTCCTTCACGCCCGCCGTGATCGCCGACAGTTCCACGAACCGCTTGTCCGTCGCCTTGCTGACCACGTAGGCGAGCGTCGTCTTGCCGATCCCGGGCGGACCCCACAACATCACCGACGAGGGCCCCGCGGGTCCACCGCCGCCCTCTCCCACCAGGCGGCGCAGCGGAGAGCCGGGACGCAGCAGATGCTGCTGGCCCACCACCTCATCCAGGGTGCGCGGCCTCATCCGGACCGCCAGGGGGCTGGCGGACGGGTCCTTGGCCTGACGGTCCTCGGCTGCTGCGGTGAAAAGATCGGGCTCCACGCCGGAACCCTAAGCCAGACCACTGACAGACCCCTGACAGACCGCTGACAACCGCCCCGCCGTCCGCCCTCCCCCGGAGTCCCTGGCCGGAACCGACGGGGTGCGCGGGCGGACGGGCACGCGTCAGCCCGTCCAGAAGTCCCACCAGCGCGTGAGGATGAGAATGCCGATGACGCCGACGTGCAGCACCGGCAGTACCCAGGGGAACTCGTCGGCGAAGCCGCGCACCGCGGCGGGCGCCGGCAGGAAGCCGCTGCGGATGTTGTGCGCGGTGACGTACCAGAACATGACGAGGGTGGCGACCCAGGCCAGGCAGCACCACAGGCACAGCGAACCGATGTTGTACAGCGACTGGTACTGCAGCCAGGTGCAGAACCCGACGCCGAACAGGCAGCCCGCGTTGAACGTCAGCCAGTACCAGCGCGGGAAGGTCACGCGGGTGAGCAGCGTGACGCCGACGGCGATGACGATGCCGTAAGCGACCAGGCCGATCATGGGGTTGGGCGCGCCGAAGGCCGAAGCCTGGTCGCTCTCCATGATGTTGCCGCAGGAGACGACGGGGTTGATGCTGCACCCCGGCTTGAAGTTCTTGTCCTCCAGCAGCTTGAACTTGTCGAGGGTGATCACCCACGCGGCGAGCAGGCCGGCGGCGCCGGTGATGATCAGCATCCAGGAGAAGGCGCGACTCGCGCCGACGGCACCCCCCTCCGGTTCGTCCGCAGCGGTGTGCGCCTCTTCGGGGGGTGCCGTCGTCGTCATAGCCTCTGTCGTCCTGTCATCTGGTCCGTGGCCGGTGTGCCGCACATTGTGCCCCAGCCGGCTGTGGAATCACCGCAGGTGCGCCCGCAGTTCAGCCACCACCCGGTCGAGCGCGACGGGGGTCTGCTCGCCACTGGTGAGGTCCTTGAGCTGGGCGACGCCCTCGGCCAGATCGCGCTCGCCCAGCAGCAGGGCGAAGCGCGCGCCGGAGCGGTTGGCCGACTTCATGGCGTTCTTCATGCCCTTGCCGCCGTAGGCGAGGTCCGCCGCGAGCCCTTCCCGGCGCAGCTCGGTCACCAGCGCGAAGAGCCGCCGCCGCGCCTCGTCGCCGAGCGGGATGGCGAACACCTCGGTGGTGGCGGGGAGTTCGAGGGTCACGCCCTCGGCCTCCAGGGCCAGCACCGTACGGTCCACACCCAACGCCCAGCCGACGGAGGGCAGCGCCGGGCCGCCGATCATCTCCGAGAGGCCGTCGTACCGGCCCCCGCCGCCGACGGCGGACTGGGAGCCGAGGCCGTCGTGGACGAACTCGAAAGTGGTACGCGTGTAGTAGTCGAGGCCGCGCACCAGCCGCGGGTCGTCCTCGAAGCCGACGCCCGCCTCCGTGAGGAGGGAACGCACCTCTTCGTGGAAGCTCTTGCACTCCTCGCACAGGTGATCGCGCATCATCGGCGCGTCCTTGAGCTGCCGCTGAACGCTCTCGCGCTTGTCGTCCAGCACCCGCAGCGGGTTGATCTCGATGCGGGAGCGGGTGTCCTCGTCCAGGTCGAGGCCGCGCAGGAACTCCTGGAGGGCCGCGCGGTAGACCGGCCGGCAGGTGCGGTCGCCCAGCGAGTTGAGCAGGATGCGGAAGTCGCGCAGCCCCAGCGAGCGGTAGGCGTCGTGCGCCAGGATGATCAGCTCGGCGTCCAGCGTGGGGTCCTCCGCGCCGATCGCCTCGGCGCCCACCTGCGAGAAGTGACGGTAACGCCCCTTCTGGGGGCGCTCGTAGCGGTAGTACGAGCCCGAATACCACAGCTTCACCGGGAGGTTGCCGGCCTTGTGGAGGCTGGATTCCAGCGCGGCGCGCAGTACGGATGCCGTGCCCTCGGGGCGCAGGGCCAGATCGGTGCCGCCCTTGGTGGTGAGGGTGTACATCTCCTTGGTGACGATGTCGGTGGACTCCCCGACACCGCGTGCGAACAGCTCGACGCTCTCGAACCCGGGGGTCTCCGCGTAGCCGTACCCTGCCCGGCGCAGCGGTGCGGACAGCGCCTCGCGCACCGCGAGATAGTTCGCGGAGTCGGGCGGGAGCAGGTCATAGGTGCCCTTGGGGGCCTTGAAGGTACTCACGAAGCTCGTCGTCACATTCCTCGTCGCGGGGCCGCGTCGAAGACGCCGCCTCCGGGGCCGTCGCCCGCCACCTGCCGCAGGAAGGGGTTGGTGGCGCGCTCTTGGCCGATGGTCGTCTGGGGGCCGTGCCCGGCCAGGACCACGGTCTCGTCCTCCAGCGGCAGGCACACACGTGCCAGCGAGCCGAGGATCTCGTCCGGGTCGCCACCGGGGAGGTCGGTGCGTCCGATGGAGCCGGCGAACAGCAGGTCGCCCGAGAACAGCACCGGCGGAACGTCGGGCCGCTCGGGCATCCGGAAGGTCACCGACCCCTTGGTATGGCCCGGCGCGTGCGCCACGGCCAGCTCCAGTCCGGCCAGCTCCAGCCGCGCTCCGTCGGTCAGTTCCTCGACGTCGTCGGGCTCGCCCACGGTCAGCTCCCCCATCAGCGGCCGGCCGATGGTGCGGCCCAGCGCCTTCTCGGGATCGCTCATCATGTAGCGGTCCTCCGGGTGGATCCAGGCGGGCACGCCGTGGGCGCCGCAGACGGGGACGACGGAGGCGACATGGTCGATATGGCCGTGCGTGAGGATCACCGCGACCGGCTTGAGCCGGTGCTTGGCGACGGCCTCCTCGACACCCTCGGCGGCCTGGTGGCCCGGGTCGATGATCACGCACTCCTCACCGGCGGCGGGGGCGACCAGATAACAGTTGGTCCCCCAGGCCCCGGCGGGGAACCCGGCAACGAGCACGATCGTCCTTCAATCGTCCGACAACAGGATGCGGCGGTGGCGCCGAGCAGGCATTTCCCCGGCCCGGCAGCCCTCAGCCTACCGGCGCGGCCCAGCGGGGGGCGAACCCGTGACGGGACCGTATACGGTACGTGGCCGACGGCCGCGGCCTCATCCGGGCGCGGCCCGCCCGCTGGAGTCCCCGCACGTGCGGCGCCTCGAAGGAGACGAGACCGTGGTGAGCAGTGAGCAGCGCAGGAAGCAGTTGGCGCGGGAGAAGTTCGAGCGCCAGCGCAAGCGGCGGGAGGCAGCCCGCCGCAAGGCCCGGATACGCAACGCCGCCATCGCCCTGGGCGTGATCCTCGTCCTGGTGGCCGGCGGCGCCTACGCGGCGGGCGGCGGGCTGAATGGGGACGAGAAGAGCGACGCGAAGAAGGACGAGGCGGCGGACGAGCAGCCCAGCAAGGCCGCCGACCCCTGCGACAAGCCCGCCAAGGGCCTGCCGAACGGCAAGCGGTGGAAGAAGGAGCCGTCGATGCGGGTGGACAGGTCCGCCTCGTACCGCATGGACCTGGACACCACCTGCGGGCGCATCGGGATCAGCATGGACGCCGGCAAGGCGCCGCACACGGTCAACTCCTTCGCATTCCTGGCGGGCCAGAAGTTCTTCGACCACACGCCCTGCCACCGGCTGGCCGAGGACACGAAGATCCACATCCTGCAGTGCGGCGACCCCCAGGGCACCGGCCAGGGCGGCCCCGGCTACACGATTCCCGACGAGAATCTGAAGGACCCCCGGATCAGGGGCGAGAAGTACCCAGCCGGGACGGTCGCGATGGCCAACCAGTACGACGCGAAGAGCGGCAAGGGCCGGGACAGCGGCGGAAGCCAGTTCTTCCTCGTCTTCGAGGACAGCGAACTGCCGCCCGACTACACCCCGTTCGGCAAGATCACCGAGGGCATGGGCGTCCTGAAGAAGATCGCCAAGGCCGGGTCCACTCCGGACCCCCGGACCCGCAACACCCCGCCCAACGCCACCGTGATGATCGACAAGGCCACCGTACGGAAGTCCTGAGCCCGCTCATGCCGGGAATTTCGGCCGCGCGGATTGCGGACAGCGCGGGCGCCGGTCGCCTATGTTGTCGTTGTGTAGGGTGCCTGCGCCGACGGCCGGACGATTCTGCCGGCCGGACGAAAACTGTGGACGATGCCGGGGGCCGCACGCCCCTTTCCAGGCGTCATGTGGAGGAGGCGCTGTGAGCAGCGACCCGTGGGGCCGTGTCGATGACGCGGGGACTGTATACGTGCGTACGGCCGACGGCGAGAAGGTCGTCGGATCGTGGCAGGCGGGCTCGCCCGATGAGGCCCTCGCCTACTTCAAGCGCAAGTACGACGGTCTGGTCGTGGAGATCGGCCTCCTGGAGCGTCGGGTCAAGACGACCGACCTGTCGGCGAAGGACGCCGCGACAGCGATCGGTCACCTGCGCGAGCAGGTTGACGCGCATCACGCCGTGGGCGATCTCGACGCGCTGCGCGCCCGGCTCGACAAGCTGGACGAAGCCGTCGAGGAGCGCCGCGAGGAGCGCAAGGCCCGCAAGGCGCAGCAGTCCGAGGAGGCGCGCGGCGCCAAGGAACAGCTGGTGGCCGAGGCCGAGGAGCTGGCCCGCAGCGACCAGTGGCGGGCAGCGGGTGAGCGGCTGCGCGCGCTGGTGGACACCTGGAAGGGCCTGCCCCGGCTGGATCGCAAGACCGATGACGAGCTGTGGCACCGCTTCTCGCACGCCAGGTCCGCCTTCTCCAAGCGCCGTAAGGCCCACTTCGCACAGCTGGACGCGCAGCGCGAGGAGGCCAGGCAGCGCAAGGAGAAGCTGGTGGCCGAGGCCGAGTCGCTGTCCCGGTCGCAGGACTGGGGGCCGACGGCGGCCAAGTACCGCGAGCTGATGCAGGAGTGGAAGTCGGCGGGGCGGGCCCAGCGGGAGCACGAGGACGATCTGTGGAGCCGCTTCCGGGGCGCGCAGGATGTCTTCTTCCAGGCCCGCGGTGAGGTGTTCGCCGAGCGCGACAGCGAGCAGCGCGAGAATCTCACCCGCAAGGAGGAGCTGGCCGCCGAGGCGGAGAAGCTGTTGCCCGTCACGGACTTGAAGGCGGCCCGGCCGGCCTTCCGCGCGATCAATGAGCGCTGGGATGCCATCGGGCACGTACCGCGCGAGGCACGGCCCAGGATCGAGGGCCGGATGCACGCGGTGGAGCGGGCGATCCAGGAGGCCGAGGAGGCCGAGTGGCGCCGTACCAACCCGGAGGCCAGGGCCCGTGCCGCGGGTCTGACCGGGCAGCTCCAGGACGCGGTCGACAAGCTGCGCGCCCAGATCGACAGGGCCCGCGCGGCGGGCAACAACGCGAAGGCCGACAAGCTGGAACAGGAACTGGCCGGCCGCCAGATGCTCTTGGACCAGGCCCAGAAGGGTCTCCAGGAGTTCGGCGGCTGACCTTCACGGATCGGCCTTGGCGAAGGGGCTGGCGAGCCGGGTCGCTCGACCGCCGGGCCCGCACGGTTGTAGTCGCGCGCCGCTGTAGCTGAAAGGGGTGGGGGTACTGCCCCACACCCCTTTCAGCATGTCCGGGGCGGGCCAGCCCCCGGAGGTCTCCCCCGCTACGGCAAGGGGCAAGGGAACCGGGAAACCAGGGGCGGGGCTCTGAAGTACCCGCCTGTTACTACTGCCGGGAACGCCGTGGTGACAGGCGGAGCCCGGCGCGACGCCGGCCGGGGACAGAGGCACACCGCCAGCGGGTGCCTGCCTCGACAGCGGCGGGTGGGGTGCCGGGGGTTACACAGGGCCCGGGGGCTCGACGAGCCGGGAGCCGGCCGACGGTGATGGGCACGGCACTCCGGGAGCGCAGCTCCCGCACTCCCGACGGTCCAGGAGCCGGGGATCCCGGGCGGAACCCCCGCACTCCCGACGGACCAGGAGCCTGGGATCCCGGACGCAACCCCTTGCTCTCCACAGCCGGAAGCCGAGGTTCCGGAGGGGGTAGCCCCCGGGCCCTCTCCCGCCGCGACGGCGGGCGACCACCACGGCGAGGGTCCGGCGGAATTCAAGGCGGCCCCCGCCACAACGTGCGCCGAAGAGCCACCGCGGAGCCGCCCGCTAAGGGCGCCGCGCGGAGGTCACGCGGTAGACGTCGTAGACACCCTCCACGCCGCGTACCGCCTTCAGCACGTGCCCGAGGTGCTTGGGGTCGCCCATCTCGAAGGTGAAGCGCGAGGTGGCCACCCGGTCGCGGGAAGTCTGCACGGCCGCCGACAGGATGTTGACGTGCTGATCGGACAGCACCCTGGTCACATCGGAGAGGAGCCGGGACCTGTCCAGCGCCTCGACCTGGATGGCGACGAGGAAGACGGAGGACTGGGTGGGCGCCCACTCGACCTCCAGGATCCGCTCGGGCTCCTTGGCCAGGGAGTCGATGTTGACGCAGTCGGCGCGGTGCACGGATACCCCGTTGCCCCGCGTGACGAAGCCGATGATGGGATCGCCCGGTACCGGTGTGCAGCAGCGCGCCAGCTTGACCCACACGTCCGAGCCGACGCCCTTGACGACCACCCCCGGGTCGGCCATGGACCGCCGCTTGGTGCGGGTCGGCATCGGCGGCGTGGTCTCGGCCAGATCCTCCTTGGCCTCGTCCTCCCCGCCGAGCGCCTGCACCAGCTTCTGGCAGATGTGCTGCGCCGAGACGTGGCCTTCACCGATCGCCGCGTAGAGCGCGGAGATGTCCGGGTAGCGCATCTCGTGCGCGAGGGTGACCAGCGAGTCTCCGGTGAGGATGCGCTGGATGGGCAGGTTCTGTTTGCGCATGGCCCGCGCTATGGCGTCCTTGCCCTGCTCGATCGCCTCGTCGCGCCGCTCCTTGGTGAACCAGGCGCGGATCTTGTTGCGGGCACGCGGTGACTTGACGAAGCCCAGCCAGTCGCGCGAGGGCCCGGCGCCGGGGGCCTTGGAGGTGAAGACCTCGACGGTGTCGCCGTTGTCGAGCGTCGATTCGAGCGGCACCAGACGGCCGTTGACGCGCGCGCCGATGGTGCGGTGCCCCACTTCCGTGTGCACGGCGTAGGCGAAGTCGACGGGGGTCGCGCCGGCCGGGAGAGCTATGACGTCGCCCTTGGGCGTGAAGACGAAGACCTCGTTGCGCGAGAGGTCGAAGCGCAGCGACTCCAGGAACTCGCCCGGGTCCTCGGTCTCCTTCTGCCAGTCCAGCAACTGCCGCAGCCAGGACATGTCGTTGATGGTGTCCTGGCCGCCGGCCTTGCTGTTGCTCCTGGGCGCATCCGAACGCACCTTGGAGGCCCCCGCGACGGCCTGCTGCTTGTACTTCCAGTGCGCCGCGATGCCGTACTCGGCGCGGCGGTGCATGTCGAAGGTGCGGATCTGCAGCTCTACGGGCTTGCCCCCGGGCCCGATGACCGTCGTGTGCAGCGACTGGTACATGTTGAACTTGGGCATCGCGATGTAGTCCTTGAACCGCCCGGGAACCGGGTTCCAGCGGGCGTGGACGGTGCCCAGCGCGGCGTAGCAGTCGCGGACGGTGTCCACCAGGACGCGGATGCCCACCAGGTCGTAGATCTCCGCGAAGTCCCGGCCGCGGACGATCATCTTCTGGTAGACGCTGTAGTAGTGCTTCGGCCGTCCGGTGACAGTGGCCTTGATGCGGGCCGCGCGCAGGTCGGCCTGGACCTCGTCGGTGACGACGGCCAGGTACTCGTCCCGCTTGGGGGCGCGCTCGGCGACCAGCCGGACGATCTCGTCGTACATCTTGGGGTAGAGGATCGCGAAGGCGAGGTCCTCCAGTTCCCACTTGATGGTGTTCATACCCAGCCGGTGGGCCAGCGGGGCGAAGATCTCCAGGGTCTCGCGGGCCTTCTGCTCCTGCTTGGACCGCTTGAGGTAGCGCATCGTGCGCATGTTGTGCAGCCGGTCGGCGAGCTTGATGACCAGGACGCGGGGGTCCTTGGCCATGGCGACGACCATCTTGCGCACCGTCTCGGCCTGCGCGGCCTCGCCGAACTTGACCTTGTCGAGCTTGGTGACACCGTCCACCAGCAGCGCGACCTGGTCGCCGAAGTCGCGACGGAGAGTGTCGAGGCCGTACTCGGTGTCCTCGACGGTGTCGTGCAACAGGCCCGCCATCAAGGTGGCCGGATCCATGCCCAGCTCGGCGAGGATGGTGGTGACCGCGAGAGGGTGGGTGATGTACGGATCGCCGCTCTTGCGCTTCTGCCCCCGGTGCCAGCGCTCGGCCACCTGGTAGGCGCGCTCGATCTGGCGGAGCGTCGAGGACTCGATCTTGGCGTCGTTGCTGCGCACTATCCGCAGCAGGGGCTCCAGGACCGGGTTGAACGGGCTGGAGCGCTGCACCCCGAGCCGTGCCAGACGGGCGCGTACGCGGTTGGAGGAGCCGGAGCGGCCCGAAACCCCCGAGACGGCCCGCGCGGGCGCCACACGGTCGGTTGCGCCGCTCTCGGAGCCGTCAGGGGCTCCCCCGGCGGCGGCCTGGGGCTCGGAGCCCTTCTTGCCCTTGCCGGTGCTGGTGCCGTTCCCGGCCGGACGGGGCTTGCCCGAGCCGCCGCTCTTGTGGGGCAGCCCTTCGCTCGCCGCGGCGTCCGGCCGCTGCCGTGCCGCGCCGTCGGCGGCCGTAGCGTCCTGGTGCTGTGCGGCGGTGAGCTGCTGGGCCTCGTCTGGCAAAAGCACTCCTCGTTCGACCCCAGGTCGGACTGCCATGGTAGCCATTCCGCGCTCCGCGCCCCTCCTGGGCCGGGGCGGGCGGGCACGACGAAGGCGGCCACCTTCTGCGTGAACGTATCGGGTGGCCGCCTTATGCCGCTGCTGCCGGCCCCACGCTGTGGTCGGACTGTGACAGCTCAGACCGTGACGAGGGCGTCCAGCGGTGCTCCTTCCAGGGCCCGCTCGACCCGGGACCGGCCGTCGAGGAAGCTCAGCTCCAAGAGCATCGCCACCCCCGCGACCTCGGCCCCCGCACGGCGGATGAGCTGCACGGAGGCGTCGGCGGTGCCCCCGGTCGCCAGCACGTCGTCGATCACCAGGACGCGGTCGCCGGCGCCCAGGTCCTCCGCGTGGATCTCGATCTCGGCGCTGCCGTACTCCAGGTCGTAGGTCTGCGAGAGCGTGGCGCCGGGCAGCTTGCCCGCCTTGCGCACGGGGACGAAGCCGACGCCCGCGCGGACCGCCGCCGGGGCCGCGAGGATGAAGCCGCGCGCCTCCAGACCGACGACCTTGGTGGCGCCGTGCCGGGCGACCAGAGCGGCGAGCACGTCGGTCAGGGCCGAGAACGCCTCCGGGTCGGCCAGGAGCGGGGTGATGTCCTTGAACGTCACCCCGGGCTTCGGGTAGTCCGGCACATCGTGGATCCGGGCGGCCAGCAGCTCCCGTACCTCGTCGGGGAGCAGGGGCGGCGCGGGGGACTCCATGGCGCTCACGTCCTCACCTGCGCTTTCCCGAGGGCCTGCCGCGACCGCCCCGGTTGCGGGGCGGCTCCTGTCGGCGCTGGCCGGAGACTCCGGCGCCCGCACCGGCACCGTTCCCGTTGCCGTCCTGGACGGTGATGCGAGGGCGGGTGCCGCCGTCGTCCTCGCCACCGGGCCCGTCCCCGTCCTGGGGGCCGTCCGAGTCGTGGCCCTCGCGCTCCTCGGCCTTGGCGCGCTTGGCCCGCACGCGCTTGGCGAGCGCCTTCATCTGCGGCTCGCGCTCCTTGAAGTCGGCGACGAGCGGGGTCGCGATGAAGATCGAGGAGTAGGCGCCGGCGGCCAGGCCGACGAACAGCGAGAGCGCGATGTCGTTGAGCATGCCGCCACCGAGCAGGCCGCCGCCGATGAACAGCAGGCCGGCGACGGGCAGCAGCGCGACGACGGTGGTGTTGATGGAGCGCACCAGGGTGCTGTTGATGCTGCGGTTGGCGATCTCGCTGTAGGTGAACTTCGTCTGCTTGGTGACGTTCTTGCTGCCCTCTCTGAGCCCGTCGAAGACGACGACGGTGTCGTAGAGCGAGTAGCCGAGAATCGTCAGCAGACCGATCACGGTGCCCGGTGTGACTTCGAAGCCGACCAGGGAGTAGACGCCGACGGTGATGGTGAGGTCGTGGATGAGGGCGATGAGCGCGGCGAGCGCCATACGCCACTCGAAGGCGATGGCGAGATAGATCACCACCAGGACCATGAAGATCCCGAGCCCCTGCCACGCCTTGTTGGCGATCTGCTCGCCCCAGCTGGGGCCGACGAGTTGCGCGTCGATCTTCTCCGGGTTGACCTTCAGCTCTTCGGCGAGCTGCTCCTTGACCGCGGAGGAGGTCTTGGTGTCCACGCCGGCGATCTGGACGCGCATTCCGCCGTCGCCCAGCTCCTGGACGATGGCGGTGTGCCCGGAGATCTTCTCGGCCGAGTGGACGGTCTGCTCGACGGAGGCCGTGGTCTTGGGCGTGGTGAAGACCGCGCCGCCCTCGAACTCGATGCCCATGTTGAGCCCGCGGACCACGAGCCCGACGATCGCCGTGATCGTGATCAGGATCGAGACGCCGTACCAGAGCTTGCGGTGACCGATGAAGTCGTAGCCGACCTCGCCGCGGTAGAGCCGGGCGCCGAGATTGCCGAGACGGGACATCTCACGCCTCCTTCGTGTCGGTGCTGACGGAGGAGCGACGGCCGCGCCGCAGCGGCGGCTTTGCGCCGAGCCTGGTGGGATCGAGCCCGGACCACGGGTGCCCGTCGGAGAAGAACTTCCTGCGGGCCAGCAGCGTCATGATCGGCTTGGTGAAGAAGAAGACCACGACGACGTCGAGCGCGGTGGTCAGGCCGAGCGTGAACGCGAAGCCCTGCACCTTGCCGACGGTGACGATGAACAGCACCGCGGCGGCGAGGAAGGAGACGAAGTCCGAGACCAGGATGGTGCGCCGGGCACGCGGCCAGGCGCGCTCGACGGCGGGCCGCAGCGTGCGTCCCTCGCGCACCTCGTCTCTGATGCGTTCGAAGTAGACGATGAACGAGTCCGCGGTGATGCCGATGGCGACGATGGCACCGCAGACCGCGGGCAGGTTGAGCGCGAAGCCCATCGCGGGGCCCAGCAAAGTCATGATCGTGTACGTCAGCACGGCGGAGACCAGCAGGCTGAGGATCGCGATCAGGGACAGGCCGCGGTAGTAGGCGACGAGGTAGATGATGACCAGGGCAAGGCCGATGGCGCCGGCGATCAGGCCCGCGTGCAACTGGTCGCTGCCGAGCGCGGCGGTGACCGTGGTCACATCGGACTCGTCGAAGGAGAGCGGCAGCGCGCCGTAGGAGAGGATGTTGCCCAGGTCCTCGGCGGACTCCTGAGTGAAGCTGCCGGAGATCTCGGCGTTGTTGGTCAGCCGCTGGTTGACGGTCGGGGCCGACTGGACCTCGCCGTCCAGCGCGATGGCGAACTGGTTCTGCGGCTGCTGCTGCTTCATCAGCTTGCCGGTGATCTTGCCGAACTGGCTGGAGCCCTTGTCGTCGAACGACATCTGGACGATCCACTGGGCCCGCTGCTGGTCGAAGACCGCCTTGGCGTCCTTGACGTTCTTGCCCTGGACGGCGACCGGGCCGAGCGCGTACTTGACCTTCTCGCGCGCGTCACAGGCGACGATCTGCTGCGAGGGCTTGGCGCTGGCGGCCTTCTCGCTGGCCTTCGCCCTGGCTTCCTTGCTGTTGCAGTTCAGCGCCTGCAGCTTCTTGGCCAGCGCGCCGGAGACGCCGGGCGGCTGCTGGGGCTGCGGGGGGGCCGAGGGCGGGGGGGTCTTCTTGCTGCCGGATCCGCTGGACTCGCCCGGCTTGGGGGTGGGGGTGTCCGCCGTCTTGGCGCTCTGGGACTTCAGCCCCTCGGTGACCGCGCGGCCCTGTCCCCCGGACGCCGAGGAGCCCGAGGACGCCTTCTGACCGGCGTCCCCCGCGCCCTTGTCCCCGCTCTTGTCGCCCTCGCCGCTCTTGCCGTCCTGCCCGTCCTTCTTCTTGCCCGAACCCGCGGTGTCGGACGGCGACGGTGTCGGTACCGGCTGCTGCTGGCCGGTCTGGGCCAGCGTCAGCACCGGGCGGAAGCCCAGTTCGGCGGTCGTGCCCACCTGCTCGCGTGCCTGCTTGGAGTTGGTGCCCTTCGGGATGTTGACGATGATGTGCCGGTCGCCCTGGGTCTGGACCTCGGCCTCCTGCACACCGAGACCGTTGACGCGCCGCTCGATGATGCTGACGGCGGTGTCCATGTTGGTCTTGTTGATCGCGTTGGGCTTGCCCGGCTGGTTCTTCGCCTCAAGCGTGATGCTCGTACCGCCGGCGAGGTCGATCCCCAGCCGGGGGCTGGTGTGGCCCGAGAGGAACATCCCCCCGAACAACCCGGCCATGACCAGCATGATCAGCACAAGGGAGCGCCACGGCCTGCCCTTTGTGCCGGGAGCCTTCCGGCCCCTCTTCGGTGCTGCCACCTTCTCGTCTCTCCCTGTCCAACCGCCCTGGCCGCCCCCTGAGTTCGGCTGGGCGGCCCGGCGGCACGCGAAGTGGTCTGTGGACGTGCTACGCCGCCGGACCCGGTCTCCCCCGACCTTCGGCCAGGAGGTGCCCCCACAGTCCGGCGGCGCCGACCTTACTTGGAGTCGGAGTCTCCGTCCCGCTTGGCATCCTTCGAGCCGGTGGTGTCGGCCTTGGCCGTGTCCACCTTGGGCTCCTCGGGTGCGTCCACGGCGGCCTTGGCGTCCTTGTCGGCTTCGTCGTCGGCGGGCGCGTCCGCGGCGGTGTCCTTCTTGCCGAGGTCGAGCTTCCCGTCCGCGGGAGAGTCCTCGTCGCGGGTCAGCGCCGAGGCGTCGTCCGGAACCACCGTGTCGACGTCCAGCTCCTCGCCCTCGGGACCGTTGACGATGCGGTCGAACTCCTCGTCCGGGAGGACGGCACCGATCGCGTTCTTTGCGAACAGAGCGTGCACGCCCGGCTCGATCTCGACCAGGACGGCGTCGTCGCGGACCTCCTTGACGACGGCATACATGCCCCCGATGGTCCGGATGCCCGTGCCGGGCTGCATCTGGTCACGCATCTGCGCTGCCTGACGCTGCTTCTTCTTGGCCGAGCGGGTCATCAGGAACATGGCCCCGATGAGCACGATGAAAGGGAGCAGAGCAATAGGATCCACGGCGGAAGATATTCCTTCATGGCCGCGTCTCAGCGGCCTGGGTTTTCGGGGGTGGGCAAGCCTCCGCAAAGGGAGGGCGTCGGCGGAGTCTAAGCGAGCCTTCGCCGATGGAACAACGTCAAGCATGGCACCGGGGTTCCTGGCCCGGCGAGTCTCCGCGCCGTCACGCTCCGAACAGGCCCTGCTGTCCCGGGGTGCCGGAGGGCGACTGCGGGGACTGCTGGGGCGGGACGAGACCCAGGTGCGCCCATGCGGCAGGAGTGGCGACCCGACCACGGGGCGTACGCGCGAGGAGCCCCTCCCTGACGAGGAAGGGCTCGGCGACCTCCTCCACGGTCTCACGCTCCTCCCCCACCGCGACAGCGAGTGTGGACAGGCCCACCGGGCCGCCGCCGAAGAGCTTGAGCAGCGAGCCGAGCACGGCGCGGTCGAGCCGGTCGAGGCCGCGCCCGTCCACCTCGTAGACCTCCAGCGCAGCGGCGGCGATCTCGCGGGTGATCACGCCGTCCGCCTTGACCTGGGCGTAGTCCCGCACGCGGCGCAGCAGCCGGTTGGCGATACGCGGTGTGCCGCGCGAGCGTCCGGCGATCTCCACGGCGCCCGCCGGGTCCGTACGGACGTCCAGGAGCTGGGCGGAGCGGTGTACGACCTGCTCCAGTTCGCCGGGCTCGTAGAACTCCATGTGCGCGGTGAAGCCGAAGCGGTCGCGCAGCGGGGGCGGCAGCAGCCCCGCGCGGGTGGTGGCGCCGACCAGGGTGAAGGGCGGCAGCTCCAGTGGGATCGCCGTCGCGCCGGGGCCCTTGCCGACGATCACATCGACCCGGAAGTCCTCCATCGCCATGTAGAGCATCTCTTCGGCGGGGCGGGACATGCGGTGGATCTCGTCCAGGAAGAGGACTTCGCCCTCCTGGAGCGAGGACAAGATCGCGGCGAGGTCGCCGGCGTGCTGGATGGCAGGGCCCGAGGTGATGCGGATCGGGGCGTTCATCTCGGCCGCGATGATCATCGAAAGAGTGGTCTTGCCGAGCCCGGGGGCGCCGGAGAGCAGTACGTGGTCGGCGGTGCCGCCGCGGGCCCGGGCCGCCCGCAGGACGAGGTCGAGTTGCTCGCGCACCTTGGGCTGCCCGATGAACTCCCCCAGCTGCTTGGGCCGCAGGGCCGCCTCGACCGCCTGGTCCTCGCTGTCGGCGTCGGCGCCGACCAGCCGTTCTTCCGCGTTCATGGCAGAGACCTCCACCGGGTTGTGGGCAGGCGTTCGGCGCGGCGGATAAGGGGGGCGCACCACAACCGCCGGGCCGCGCTCGGGTGCGGGGCGGGAGTCACGGCCCTCACCGGGCCCGGTTCAGCGACTGGAGTGCGGCCTTCAACAGCGAACCCACCTGCGGCCGGCCGCCGTCGGCGACCACGGCCTCGGCCTGCGGCGCGACGGCGGTGACCGCCTCGTCCGCCTCCCGCGTGGCGTACCCCAACCCGACCAGCGCGGCGTGGAGTTGCTCGCGCCACCCGGCTGCGGCGGGGGTGCCCACACCGGCCCGGGAGGCGTGCGCGCCGGTGCCGAGCGGTTCACCGAGGCGGTCTTTCAGCTCCAGCAGCAGCTTCTGCGCGCCCTTTTTGCCGATGCCCGGTACGGCCGTCAGTGCCTTCTCATCCCCGCTGGAGACCGCGAGCCGCAGTGCGTCGGGGGTGTGCACCGCGAGCATCGCCTGCGCGAGCCTGGGGCCGACGCCGCTGGCGGTCTGGAGCAGTTCGAAGACCTGCCGTTCGTCGTCGTCGGCGAAGCCGTACAGCGTCAGGGAGTCTTCGCGTACGACCAGGGAGGCGGCGAGCTTGGCGTGCTCTCCCACCCGGAGTCCCGCGAGGGTGCCGGGGGTGCAGTGGAGGGCCATGCCGACGCCGCCGACCTCGACCACTGCGGTGTCGGGGGCGAGCGCGGCGACGGGGCCCGAGACGAAGGCGATCATCGAGTGGTGCCTTTCAGACGCTGGGCGGCGACGGCTTGCTGGAGACGGTTTTGTGAGGGGCCGCGCCACAGATGGCAGATGGCGAGCGCGAGCGCGTCGGCCGCGTCGGCCGGTTTCGGTGGCGCGTCCAGCCGCAGCAGCCGCGTCACCATGGTGGCGACCTGCGCCTTGTCGGCGCGGCCCGAGCCGGTGATGGCGGCCTTGACCTCGCTGGGGGTGTGCAGCGCCACCGGCAGACCACGGCGCGCCGCGCACAGCATG
This sequence comes from Streptomyces axinellae, assembly GCF_039532135.1. NCBI lineage: Bacteria > Bacillati > Actinomycetota > Actinomycetes > Kitasatosporales > Streptomycetaceae > Streptomyces > Streptomyces axinellae. Next base: position 357,245 of record NZ_BAAARJ010000001.1, on the reverse strand, counting down.
GCGACGGCGCTGGCCTGCGCCGTGCCCATGACGGTGCGCACGTTGTGCTGACTGAAGACCCGCTCGACCGCGACAGCTTCGGGGCGGTGCGTATCCAGCCACTCCTCCATGCCGCGCTCGACGAGCACCAGCCGCTCGGCGGTCTCGGCCTCGGCGGGGGTACGGATCACGCCGACCGCGCCCATGGAAAGCCGTCGCCCCGCGACGCCGTCGACCACGCCGATCCCGCAGCGGGTCAGGCCGGGGTCAACTCCCAGCACGCGCAACGCGATCCCCCCTCTTCTCGGCATGTTCCCGGCACCTGTCGCCGTGTTCCCGCAGGTTATCGGGCGGCACCGACAGAGCGACGGCCCGGGGAGACGTGTCTCCGCCGGGCCGTCGTCAGCCGTGCTCCCAAACGCGCCGCTCAGGCGTCCACCTTCGCCATCACCTCGTCGGAGACGTCGAAGTTGGCGAAGACGTTCTGCACGTCGTCGCTGTCCTCCAGCGCGTCGATCAGCTTGAAGATCTTGCGCGCGCCGTCCTCGTCGAGCTGGACCTGCATGCTCGGCACGAAGCTGGCGTCGGCGGAGTCGTAGTCGATCCCGCCCTCGACCAGCGCGGAACGCACCGGAACCAGGTCGGTGGCCTCGCTGATCACCTCGAAGCTCTCGCCGAGGTCGTTGACCTCCTCGACGCCCGCCTCGAGCACGGCGCCGAGCACATCGTCCTCGCTCAGACCGTTCTTGGGGACGATGATGACGCCCTTGCGGTTGAAGAGGTAGGAGACCGAGCCCGGATCGGCCATGGAGCCGCCGTTGCGGGTCATGGCGACGCGCACGTCGGATGCCGCGCGGTTGCGGTTGTCCGTCAGGCACTCGATCAGTACGGCCACGCCGTTGGGGCCGTAGCCCTCGTACATGATCGTCTCGTAGTCGGCGCCACCGGCCTCAAGACCCGCGCCGCGCTTGACCGCGCTGTCGATGTTCTTGTTCGGAACCGACTGCTTCTTCGCCTTCTGAATGGCGTCGAAGAGGGTCGGGTTGCCCTCCGGGTCGGCGCCGCCGGTACGCGCCGCGACCTCGATGTTCTTGATCAGCTTCGCGAAGAGCTTGCCGCGCTTGGCATCGATCACGGCCTTCTTGTGCTTGGTGGTAGCCCACTTAGAGTGGCCGGACACAGCCTCGCTCCTTCACAGTCACCAACTTCTTCTCAACGCGGAGATCCTACCGTCAGCGACTCAGCGTGCTGACCGCACCATCGCCGCGAACAGTCCGTGCACCCTGTGGTCGCCGGTGAGCTCGGGGTGGAAGGAGGTGGCGAGCAAGCTGCCCTGGCGTACGGCGACCGGATGGCCGTCGTACACGGCCAGCGTCCGCGTCGCCGCTCCGGTGGACTCCACCCAGGGAGCGCGGATGAAGACGCCCTCGACGGGGCCGCCGTCCACCCCGTCCACGGGCAGGGACGCCTCGAAGGACTCGTTCTGCCGCCCGAAGGCGTTGCGCCGCACGATCATGTCGATTCCGCCGATCGTCTCCTGACCGGAGCGGGGATCGAGGATCTTGTCGGCGAGCATGATCATGCCCGCGCAGGAACCAAAGGCGGGCATTCCGGCCCGTATACGGGCGCGCAGGGGCTCCATCAGGCCGAAGGCCACGGCCAGCTTGCTGATCGTCGTCGACTCGCCGCCCGGGATGACGAGGCCGTCGACCGCCGCCAGCTCTTCGGGGCGGCGCACCTGTACGGGCTGCGCCCCGGAGCCGCTGAGGGCTGCCAGGTGTTCACGCACGTCGCCCTGGAGGGCGAGCACGCCGATGGTGGGCTCAGACACTGTGCGGTCCTTCGTACTCGCGGGCGCCGGCTCGCTCGGTGCCCGGCCGGGCCGGCGCGTGCGGGCCCGGCGCCTTTGGGCTCTACCAGCCCCGGTTCGCGTAGCGCTCGCCCTCGGGGAGGGTGTCGCAGTTGATCCCGACCATGGCCTCGCCCAGACCGCGGGACGCGTCGGCGATGATCTTCGGGTCGTCGTAGAAGGTGGTGGCCTTCACGATGGCGGCGGCGCGCTTGGCCGGGTCGCCGGACTTGAAGATGCCGGAGCCGACGAAGACGCCCTCGGCGCCGAGCTGCCGCATCAGTGCCGCGTCCGCGGGCGTGGCCACGCCTCCGGCCGAGAACAGCACGACGGGGAGCTTGCCCGCCGCCGCCACCTCCTTGACCAGCTCATAGGGGGCGCGCAGTTCCTTCGCCGCGCCGTACAGCTCGTTGTTGTCCAGGACGGTGAGCTTGCCGATCTCGTTCTTGATCTGGCGCATGTGCCGGACCGCCTCCACGACGTTGCCCGTGCCGGCCTCGCCCTTGGAACGGATCATGGCCGCGCCCTCGGCGATCCGGCGCAGGGCCTCGCCCAGGTTGGTGGCGCCGCAGACGAACGGCGTGGTGAAGGCGAACTTGTCGCTGTGGTTGACCTCGTCGGCGGGGGTGAGGACCTCCGACTCGTCGATGTAGTCCACGCCCAGCGCCTGGAGGATCTGTGCCTCCACCACGTGGCCGATACGGGATTTGGCCATGACCGGGATGGAGACGGCGCTGATGATCCCGTCGATCATGTCGGGGTCGGACATGCGGGCCACGCCGCCGTCCTTGCGGATGTCGGCGGGCACCCGCTCCAGCGCCATGACGGCCACGGCACCGGCGTCCTCGGCGATCTTCGCCTCTTCCGGAGTGACGACGTCCATGATCACGCCGCCCTTGAGCTGCTCGGCCATGCCGCGCTTGACGCGGGCGGTGCCGGTCTCGGCGCTGGGCGCTGCGGACTCGGTGACAGGGGACGGAGTGGACACGGTGCGACCTCGCTCAACAGGGGATTCGGGGGATACGGAGATACGTGCACAACGGCCGTACGGCGGGGCTGGCAGCCCCTGAGTACACGGTCACCGATGCGGGTCGCCGCCGGAAAGGGCCAATCCCGGTGCCGTGGCCTGCACCCGGGCCCTCCGCGAGCGTGCCCCCGCAACTGCCCTCCCGCTGCGCGCCCCGGGCCTCATCCCTCTCGCGGGTCCGCGTCCCCGGTCGCGGGCCGCCGGGTGAGCGGGGCTATGCCCTGCCGTGGCCCCGGTCGGCCAGCGCGGGCGGCGCCTCGTCGTCCATCTCGAACGCCAGGGGGAACGGGGCGTGGCCCGCCAGGCGGAACCAGCGCACCTTGCGATGCCGCCGCAGCGCCCTCGCGGCCCGGACGGCGTCGTTGTGGAAGCGCCGCGCCATGGGCACCCTGCGCACCGCGGCACCCAACTCCCCCGCCGTCTCCTCCCCGCCCGGCGCCGCCCGTACGGCCTGGACCTGTGCCGGCTCGGCGAAGACGGCACGCAGCGCCTGGCTCAGCTCGCTCTCGGCCACCTCGCGCTGATCCTCCTCGGCCTGCCGTGCGTCGTGTGCCGCCTGGTAGAGCACCATCGAGGCCGCCGGATCGAGCACTCCGGCAGTCGCCAGCTCCTGCGTGATCGAGGCCCGGCGCAGCAAGGTGGCGTCCAGGGCCGCCCTGGCCGCGTCGATGCGTGCGTGCAGCCGGTCGAGGCGGCCCGCCGTCCAGCTCAGATAGACGCCGATCAGCAACAGCGCGACGACGATCCAGATCAGTGTGGTGAGGGTCGGCATCGTAGTTCTCAGATCCTCGGAGCGGGGTCTCGGTCATAGGGTCTCGGGCCGGGTCTCGGTGCTGGCTCTCGGGGCCGGTCGGGTCGTTCGCCGCCTGGCCGGGGTTGCTCAGTCCCTGGCCAGACCGAGCCGGGCGCGCAGTCCGATCCTCTCGTCGGGGGCGACCGATACGGCGCCGTCGGTGACCGTCTCGTACACCGAGAGGATGTCGGCGCCGACGGTGGACCAGTCGAAGCGGCGCACATGGCGGGCGCCGCGCGCCCTCAGTTCGGCCCGGCGCGCGGGGTCCGCGAGCAGCCGCACAGCGGCGTCGGCCAGCGCGTCGGCGCTCTCGCCGGCGAACAGCTGACCGGCCGCTCCCCCGTCCAGCACCTGCTCGAAGGCGTCCAGATCGCTGGCGAGGACGGGCGCGCCCGCCGACATGGCCTCGACCAGGATGATGCCGAAGGATTCACCGCCGGTGTTGGGTGCCACGTACAGATCCACGCTGCGCAGCAGCCGGGCCTTGTCCTCGTCGCTGACCATGCCCAGGAACTCCACGTGGTCCCGCATCGGAGGCGGCAGCGCGGCCACCGCTTCCTCTTCGTCCCCGCGGCCGGCGATCAGCAGCCGGGTGCCCGGGGCCCCCGCCAGGATCCGTGGCAGGGCCGCCATCAGTACGGGCAGGCCCTTGCGGGGCTCGTCGATGCGGCCGATGAAGCCGATGGTGGGGCCTTCGGCGCCGCCCTGCCATTCCTCCTTGGGCTCGGCGTCCGCGAAGAAGCCGACATCGACGCCGTTGGGGATGGTCACGGCATCCCCGCCCAGGTGCTCGACCAGGGTGCGGCGTGCGTACTCGCTCACGGCGATCCGCGCGCTGATCTTCTCCAGCGCGGGCTGCAGGATCGGATACGCCGCGATCATGGCCCGGGAGCGCGGGTTGGAGGTGTGGAAGGTGGCGACGATGGGCCCCTGCGCGGCCCAGCACGCCAGCAGCGCCAGCGACGGTGTGGCGGGTTCATGGATGTGCAGCACGTCGAAGCGGCCCTCGTGCACCCATCTGCGTACGCGGGCCGCGGACAGAAAGCCGAAGTTGAGCCGCGCGACCGAGCCGTTGTACGGCACGGGAACGGCCCTGCCCGCCGAGACGACGTACGGCGGAAGCACGGTGTCCTCGTCCGACGGGGCGAGGACGGAGACCTCGTGCCCCAGCCGGATCAGATGCTCGGCAAGATCCCGGACGTGGAACTGGACACCGCCGGGGACATCCCACGAATACGGGCAGACGACGCCGATCCTCATCCCTTCCCCCTCCCCTTCCGCGGCCCGGCCCGGCCGCCGTCGTCGTCGTCGTCCAGATCGGCGAGCCACAGCCGCTGGAGCATGTGCCAGTCCTCGGGGTGCTCGGCGATACCGGCCGCGAAGGTGTCGGCGAGCGTCTGCGTCATGGCCGCCACCCGCTCCCTGCGCCCCTCCACGCCGGGCACCGGGACGGGAGCGTGCACCTTCCCCTTCATGACGGGGGAATCGTCGTACCACAGCGTCACCGGCAGCAGCAGCGCGCCGGTCTGCTGCGCGAGCAGCGCGGGGCCCGCCGGCATCCGGGCGGTCTCGCCGAAGAAGGAGACCTCCAGCCCGGAGGAGGACAGATCGCGGTCGGCCACCAGGCACACCAGGCCGCCGGCCCGCAGTCGGCGCGCCAGGGTGCCGAACGCCGTGCCCCCGGCGTGCGGCAGCACCTCCATGCCGAGGCTCTCGCGGTAGGCGACGAACCTGTCGTACAGCGATTCGGGCTTGAGCCGCTCCACGACCGTGGTGAAGGGGGTGCGCAGTGCGGTGACCACGTAGGCGCCCGCCAGGTCCCAGTTGCCCATGTGCGGCAGCGCGAGGATCACGCCCCGGTCGGCGGCGAGCGCGTCGGTCAGCCGGTGCAGGTCCGTTATCTCGACGTCCTGGACGATGCGCCGCTCGTTCCAGGACGGCAGCCGGAAGGACTCCATCCAATAGCGCATGTACGAGCGCATCCCGGCGTGCGAGAGGCTGCGCAGGCGGGCGGGCGACGCGTCCGGCACCACCCGGGCGAGGTTCGATTCCAGCCGGGTGACGCCCTTGCCCCGGCGCCGCCAGGCCGTGTCGGCCACCTGCCGGCCCAGCGCCGCGGCGGCGGGCTCCGGCAGCTTCTTCACTCCGGCCCAGCCCAGCCCGTAGAGCGAGTCGGTGAGCCGGTCGCGGACCGCGCTCACGCGGTCCTTCCCTTCTCCTTCGCCGGGTCGGACGCCTCTTCGGCCCCGCCGTCGGGCACCTGCCCGGGAGCCGGCGCCGCTGCCGGCTCCGCCGCTGCCTCCCGCCCGGCCGCGGCACTCCCGGACTCCCGCCCGGGGGTCCCGGTCTCCTGGCCGGGCGCCCCGGCGGGCGGCACCGCGGCCTCGGCAGCCTCGCGGCGCACCGTCACCACCCGCTGGCCGAGGGTGATCGCGCTGCCCGCCGCGACCACCCACAGCGCGACGGGCAGCAGCACGCCGATGTACGGGACGCCGAAGGTGGCCTCGAAGCCCGACAGCCCGGCGAGCACCAGCGTGATCACCAGCCGCTCGGCCCGCTCGACCAGCCCGTTGACATTGACGGGCAGGCCGATGCTCTCGCCGCGCGCCTTGGTGTAGGAGACGACCTGGCCGCTGGCCAGACAGAAGATCGTCACGGCGCACAGCGCGATGTCGTCACCGCGCCCCGCGTACCACAGGGCGATCCCGCCGAAGACGGCCGCGTCGGCGACGCGGTCCAGGGTCGAGTCCAAGAACGCGCCCCACCTGCTGGAGCGGCCCAACTGCCGCGCCATGTTGCCGTCGACCAGGTCCGAGAAGACGAACAAGGTGATGACGACGGTGCCCCAGAAGAACTCCCCCATGGGGTAGAAGATCAAGGCTCCCGCCATCACCCCGCCGGTGCCGACCAGGGTGACCGCGTCGGGACTCACGCCCAGTCGCAGCAGCATCGCGGCGAATGGCGTGAGAACACGCGTGAAGAAGGCACGCGCGTACTTGTTCAGCATGGCCGTCCCGGTAGGTCGTGAGCGAGCCGGACAGCGGTGTGGCCACCGGCCCGGCCCATCGTAGCCACGCGGCGGCAGCGCCCGGCGCACACCGTCCGGCAGGGCCCAGCGCCGTGTTCGACGTATGGACGCCTCCCGGCAGCGGTGGAAAGCTCGAAGGACCGTGGTCTTCGCGACCCCTCGGCCCCTTTCAGCGCGATCCAGCAGGTATCCAACCGGAAGGCGGGACGCATGGCCGACAAAGCGAACGCACATCCCGGAGCCGCCGGCAGGGCAGCGGCGGCCGACCACCCCGCGTCGATACGGAACGTGGTGCTGGTCGGCCACAGCGGATCGGGAAAGACGACTCTGGTCGAATCCCTCGCCCTCGCCTCGGGAGCCGTGACCCGGGCGGGCCGGGTGGAGGACGGCGGCTCCGTGTCCGACTACGACGAGATCGAACACCGCCGGCAGCGCTCCATCCAGCTCTCCCTGGTGCCTCTCGCCTGGGACGGCATCCGGATCAACGTGCTCGACACCCCCGGGTACGCCGACTTCGTCGGGGAATTGAGGGCGGGTCTGCGCGCCGCGGACGCCGCCCTCTTCGTCGTCTCGGCAGCCGACGGCGTGGACGGCGCGACCCGGCTGGTGTGGCAGGAGTGCGCGGCGGTCGGCATGCCGCGCGCCATCGTCGTCACTCATCTCGACGCGGCCCGCGCCGACTTCGACGAGATGACCGCCGTCTGCCAGAAGGCGCTGGGCGGCGACGACCCCGACGCCGTCATCCCGCTCTATCTGCCGGCGCTGGGCGAACGGCGCTCCGACGGCAGCGCCCCGGTCACCGGGCTGATCGGGCTGCTCTCCCAGCGCCTGTTCGACTACGGCAAGGGGACCCGCACCGAGAGCGACCCCCGCGAGGAGCACCTCCTGCTGATCGAGGAGGCCAGAAACCGGCTCATCGAGGGCATCATCGCGCAGAGCGAGGACGAGACCCTCATGGAGCGCTATCTCGGCGGCGAGGAGTGCGACGTCAAGACGCTCGTCCAGGACCTGGAGAAGGCCGTGGCACGCGGCGTCTTCCATCCCGTACTGGCCGCGGCCCCGCCCGCCGGGGGAGGACGGCAGGGCCTCGGCACGGTCGAACTGCTGGAGCTGATCACCGGCGGCTTCCCCACCCCGGAGGAGCGCGGCCTCCCGGAGGTCACCACGCCACAGGGCGCGCCCCGGCCCCCGCTCACCTGCGATCCGTCCGGGCCGCTGGCCGCCGAGGTCGTCAAGACCTCCTCCGACCCCTATGTCGGCCGCATCTCCCTCGTCCGGGTCTTCTCCGGCACCCTGCGCCCCGATGAGACCGTGCACGTCTCCGGGCACGGCCTGGAGAGCCGGGGCCACGAGGATCACGACGTCGACGAGCGGATCGGCGCGCTGTCCGCCCCCTTCGGCAAGCAGCAGCACCCGCTCGGCCGCGCCATCGCGGGCGATCTGGCATGTGTGGCCAAGCTGGTGCGCGCCGAGACCGGCGACACCCTCTCCGCGAAGGACGATCCGCTGCTCATGGAGCCGTGGATGATGCCCGACCCGCTGCTGCCCGTCGCCATCCAGGCCCACAGCAAGGCCGACGAGGACAAGCTCTCCCAGGGCCTGTCGCGGCTCGTCGCCGAGGATCCGACGATGCGCCTGGAGCAGAACCCCGACACCCACCAGCTCGTGCTGTGGTGCCTGGGTGAGGCGCACATGGACGTCGCGCTGGAGCGGCTGCGCTCCCGCTACGGCGTGCAGGTCGATACCGTCCCGCACCGGGTGTCGCTGCGGGAGACCTTCGCCTCCCGGGCGACCGGGCGCGGCCGGCACGTCAAACAGTCCGGTGGCCACGGCCAGTTCGCCATCTGCGAGATCACTGTCGAGCCGCTGCCCGGCGGCTCGGGCATCGAGTTCGTCGACAAGGTGGTGGGCGGCTCGGTGCCCCGCCAGTTCATCCCGTCCGTGGAGAAGGGGGTGCGCGCCCAGGCCGCCAGGGGCGTGGCCGCCGGCTATCCGCTCGTGGATGTACGCGTCACCCTCTTCGACGGCAAGGCCCACTCGGTGGACTCCTCGGACGCCGCGTTCCAGACGGCGGGCGCGCTGGCGCTGCGCGAGTGCGCGGGGCAGGCCACGATCCACCTGCTGGAGCCCGTCGCCGAACTGGCCGTCTCCGTCGCCGACGACTTCGTGGGCGCCGTGATGAGCGACCTTTCCGGGCGCCGCGGCCGGGTTCTCGGCACCGAACAGGCCGGGCCCGGCAGCACGCTGGTGCGTGCCGAGATCCCGGAGATCGAGATCAGCAGGTATGCGGTGGACCTGCGTTCGATGTCGCACGGCACCGGCCGCTTCACCCGGGCGTACGCCCGGCACGAACCAATGCCTCAACAGCAGGCGGCAAGAATCCTGAAGGAGGCGTCGAACCCTGACGGCGGTCGCTGAGGGCGCCTAGGCTGAGGCAAGATGTGTGCCGACCACGGCAGTTGGGAAGCCGTCGTGGTCGGCGGCACACACGGGCGGTCGCCGTGGTGTCGCGAGCCAGATCCGAGTGGAGTGGGGGCCAAGTGGCCGGATTCGACGATCCCAGCAGCAAGACCGATGCGGCATCCGACTTCACCCCAGGCGCCCAGATCCCCCTGTCCGGGGCGAGCGGCCAGACGGCGGCCACCCAGGCCCTGGCCTCGGCCGCCTACCGCGACGACGGGGTCGAGAAGCTCATCGAGGCCAACCCCGAGGCCACCTTCAAGAAACCGAAGATCTCCCTGTTCGAACCCAACCTGGGCGAGGCGTACGCCCGCGCCGTGCAGACCAGGCTGCTGGGCGGCGCCCGAGCCCCCCTCATCCAGTCCTTCGGCATCGAGCCCCAGGCCGTGGTCGAGCACTGCCTCGCCGCCACCCGGGTGCGCAAACAGCGCGACTCGCGGCTGACCGTGGTGATGTCGCTGTTCGGCCTGGTCTTCCTGCCCGGCGTGCTGCTGTGGCTCGGCGCCTTCCAACTGCGCCGGGTGATCGCCGGTTCCAAGGACAAGCGCGCCGGGGCCTTCGGCACGGTGGCGCTGGTCGCCGTGGGAGCCCTCATCGTGCTGTTCGCCATCCGGCTGCCCTTCGGCGGCCTCTGGGCGCTGTATCTGCGCGCGATGCTGGTCGCGCCCGTCGTCGGCTGGCTGTGGGCCAAGCAGATCTGCGAGCGCTATGCCAAGGACCTGCGCAGTCGCTGGGAGAACCTGCTGGGCGGCGGGGGCGTCGGCGCCAAGATCCCCGAAGCCGTGCCCCAGGACCCGGGCGACGCGGGTGCCGAGCGCATCCGCCTGGGCCTGGCCAAGGTGACCGCCGAGCAGGCCAGCAACCTCGTCTACTACGCGGGCCCCAAGGGGATATTGGGCATGGGCACCCGCTGGGGCAGCTGGCAGCTCGCCGAGGAACTCGTCCCCGCCGAGGGCCAGGACGACATCAACCCCTTCCGCAGCTGGGACGTCGTCCGCGCCATCCACGATCAGCTGCGGATGCTGGAGCGCGGCCCCCTGCACACCGGAGGCTTCCCCACCCCCTCGATACGGCACTGGATCGTCTCGCCGGTCGCCGAAGGCGCCAAGGCGGTCAAGCGCCCCGAGGGCCAGGAAGTCGAGGGCTACAGCATCAAGGACTTCGAGATACAGCGCATCTGCAACGAGCAGCAGTTCGGCGCGGGTAACCGCCACTATCTCGGCGTCCAGTTCGTCCTCTGGGACGGCCAGCTGGTGATCACCCTCCTGATCACGGTGACCGTGCTGCACCACACCCTGCGCATCGAGGTCACCGGGCACGCTCTCGGCCCCGTGCACGGGCTGTTCACCAGCGGGCCGAAGGCCAAGACGAAAGAGGTCTCCAAGAGCGTGAAGTTCTGGGAGACCAGGACCGTCAAGCTGCCCCTGGTGGAGGCCCAGGAGGTCGTACGCCTTTCGGCGCGCGCCCCCTTCACCTGGTTCCCGCCGGTCCTGGATTTCCTCGGCGGCAAGCTCGCGCTCCCGGAGCCCTTCGGACTGCGGCACGCCTGGGCGGACAAGCCCTGGCGCCACCGCTTCATGGCAGACGACGCGCTGCGCGCCGCCACCCCGGTGCTGCGGGTCGTGCACTCCGCCGCGATCCGGGTGCTGGCGGAGAACGGCTGTGACGTCGAGAAGTTCGGCAGCCGCTCCCTCAACCTCAGCGGAGCGGTACAGGACGCGAAGCCGGGCAAGGCCGACGTGTACGACGCCTGACGCGCGGCGGGCGCCGGCCGCCGCGCCGGGCGCGCCCGGAGCCTGATGCCCGCCGGTCCGCTACCAGGCTTCGGCCAGCATCGCCCGGGTGTCGGCGAGCAGTTGCGGCAGCACCCGGGTGTGGCCGACGACGGGCATGAAGTTGGTGTCCCCGCCCCAGCGGGGCACCACATGCTGGTGCAGATGGGCCGCGATCCCGGCGCCTGCGACCGAGCCCTGGTTCATGCCGATGTTGAATCCGTGCGCTCCCGAGACCTGGCGCAGCACCGTCATCGCGCGCTGGGTGAGGGCACCCAGCTCGGCCGTCTCACTGGCGCTCAGCTCGGTGTAGTCGGCGAGGTGCCGGAAGGGGACGACCATCAGGTGCCCGCCGTTGTACGGATACAGATTGAGTACCGCGTACACCTGCTCGCCCCGCGCGACGATGAGCCCGTCCTCGTCGGATTTCTCGGGGATGGCACAGAACGGGCAGCCGTCCTCGGCGCCGGGCCCGCTCGGCTTGTTCTCACCCTGGATGTACGCCATCCGGTGCGGGGTCCACAGGCGCTGGAACGCGTCCGGCGCCCCCACTCCGATCTGCTGCTCCGGCTCACTCGTCATGCTCGCCAGCTTATGCGCCCGGCAGCACCGGACACGACGAGGGGCGGCCCTGTGGGGCCGCCCCTCGCAGACCCCGCCGGGGCGGGGAAGAGGTCACACCTGGACGCGGCGCTCCACGGCCTCGACGATCTCGCTCAGCGCCTCGTCCCGCGGAATCCCGTTCTTCTGCGAACCGTCCCGGTAGCGGAAGGAGACGGCACCGTTCGCGACGTCCTCGTCCCCCGCGATCACCATGAACGGGATCTTGCTCTTCTGCGCGTTGCGGATCTTCTTCTGCATCCGGTCCGACGAGGAGTCGACCTCCACCCGCAGCCCCTTGGCCTTCGCGGCGGCGGCGAACTCCGTCAGGTACGGCACGTGGTCGTCACCGATCGGGATTCCGACGGCCTGTACCGGTGCCAGCCACGCCGGGAACGCGCCCGCGTAGTGCTCCAGCAGCACCGCGAAGAAGCGCTCGATCGAGCCGAAGAGGGCGCGATGCAGCATCACCGGCTGCTGCCGGGAGCCGTCGGCGGCGGTGTACTCCAACCCGAAGCGCGCGGGCTGGTTGAAGTCGACCTGGATCGTGGACATCTGCCACGAGCGGCCGATGGCGTCCTTGGCCTGCACGGAGATCTTCGGCCCGTAGAACGCGGCACCGCCCGGGTCGGGCACCAGCGGCAGTCCCTGCTTCTCGGCCGCCTGGCGCAGCGCCTCGGTGGCCTCCTCCCACACCTCGTCCGTGCCGATGAACTTGTCGGAGCCGGGGTCGCGGGTGGAAAGCTCCAGCTCGAACTCGGTCAGACCGTAGTCACGCAGCAGGTCGAGGACGAAGGTGAGCAGGTTGTCCAGCTCGCCCGCCATCTGGTCCTTGGTGCAGTAGATGTGCGAGTCGTCCTGGGTGAAGCCCCGCGAGCGGGTCAGGCCGTGCACGACGCCGGACTTCTCATAGCGGTAGACCGTCCCGAACTCGAACAGCCTCAACGGCAATTCGCGATAGCTGCGCCCCCGCGCCTTGAAGATCAGGTTGTGCATCGGGCAGTTCATCGCCTTGAGACGGTAGTTCTGCTCGTCGAACTCCAGGGGAGGGAACATGTTCTCCCCGTAGCTCGGCAGGTGTCCCGAGGTTTCGAAGAGCTTCTCCTTCGAGATGTGCGGGGTGTTCACGAACTCATAACCCCCGTCCTCGTGCCGCCGCCGCGAGTAGTCCTCCATCACCTTGCGGACCACACCGCCCTTGGGGTGGAAGACCGCCAGCCCAGGGCCGACCTCCTCGGGGAAGGAGAAGAGGTCCAGCTCCGAGCCGAGCTTGCGGTGGTCGCGCTTCTCGGCCTCGGCGAGGAATTCCAGGTGTGCCTTCAGCTCGTCCTTGCTGGGCCAGGCCGTGCCGTAGATCCGCTGGAGCTGCGGGTTCTTCTCGCTCCCGCGCCAGTAGGCGGCGGCCGAGCGCATCAGCTTGAAGACCGGGATCATCCGGGTGCTGGGCAGGTGCGGGCCCCGGCACAGGTCCTTCCAGCACAGCTCGCCACTCTTGGGGTCGAGGTTGTCGTAGATGGTCAGTTCGCCGCCGCCGACCTCGGCCGAGGCACCCTCGGCGGCGTCGGCCGCGCTTCCCTTGAGGCCGATCAGCTCCAGCTTGTAGGGCTCGTCGGCCAGTTCCTCGCGCGCGTCCTCGTCGGTGGTGACGCGGCGGGCGAAGCGCTGCCCCTGCTTCTGGATCTGCTGCATCTTCTTCTCGATGCGCTTGAGATCATCGGGGGTGAAGGGCTCGGCCACGTCGAAGTCGTAGTAGAAGCCGTCCTTGATGGGCGGGCCGATGCCGAGCTTGGCCTCGGGGAACAGCTCCTGTACGGCTTGCGCCATCACGTGCGCGGTGGAGTGGCGCAGGATGTCCAGGCCGTCGTCGCTGGCCAGCTCGACGGGCTCGATCTCCTCGCCGTCGGCAGGTTCGTAGGCGAGGTCCCTCAGCTCGCCCCCGGCCCGGACGGCGATCACCGAGCGCTCGCCCTCGAAGAGCGCGGCGGCCGTAGTGCCCGTCGTCACCACGCGCTCTTCCCGCTCGGAATCGCGTTGGATGGTCACACGGACGTCCGTCACCGGTCTCTCCTGACTCTTGCCTGGGATACGCGGGCACTCGCCGCGCCGTCGAATCGTACCGAGCCGTGGCGCCGTACCGCGAAACGGCCGTGTGCTCTGCGAAACGGCCGTGTGCTCAGCCGCCGAGCCCGCGGTCGAAGCAGTCGAGCCCGTACCGGAGCTGTTTGAGCAGCCGTTCCCGTGCGTCCTCGGGCACGGGTACGGGCAGTACCTCGTGCGCCCCGCTCAGCCTGCGGAACCCGCCTCTGCTCTCCAGCAGTCCGCTCAGCCGCAGCGGCAGCCCGGCCAGGTGCGCGTGCAGTGCGAGGCGGTAGTCGTCCTCTTCGAGCCGCGCCCGCACCTGCGTCACCTCCGCCCCCGCCAGCACCCTCAGCCGCACAGAACCCGGCCCGGAGGGCTCGGCACGCCGCAGCCGCACCACGGCACCCGTCACCCGGACGGGGACGGAGGGCTCGGCGTGCGCGTAGTGCCGTCCGGCCAGCTCCAGCGCCGACAGGTCACCGGGGGTGAAGACGACGGGGGCGGGCCAGGCCGGGCAGCCACGCGGAATACCGGCGGAGGCGGACCAGCGCACGGTGATCCGCACGCCTTCGGTGCCGCGCACCAACTGGCACACCGAGTCGGTCAGCTCCTGGCAGACGCCGTATTCGCGTACGGCGTCGAAGTGTTCGGCCGCGCCCGTGGAGCGGTAGGAGCGCACGGCATCGGCGGTCGCGCGCAGGGCTTTGCCGAGGGCGACGAGGGGATGCCGCGCGGTCTCCGGAGCAGCGGGGAGCCGGGCACTCAGCAGCCGCCCGCCAGCGCCCTCGCCCCGCTCTTCCTCGAAGCGGGCCAGTTCCGCGTAGGCGTCGGCCCGCCGCTCGTGGCGGGCGCCGTGGTATCCGGCGCGCTCGTGGGCGGCCAGGGCTCCGGCGCGCAGCATGGCGCGGGCGGCGGCACCCAGCTTCTGCCGGGCACGCCATGCCGCCGCGGTGTTGGTCTCGGGCAGCTCGCGCTGCCAGTGGATCTCATCGCCGTCCTCGGCGCAGGCTCGCATCAGGGGGTCTCCGGTCTCCTGGCCGTCCCTTCCTTCTCCTCACCAGGGAACAGCACCCCAAACAGGCTCGGTTGGCGGCCCGGCGGTTGACCGGGGCCGGTCGGCCGGGCATGCGGAAGAGGCCGCTTCGCGCGGACGGAGCGGCCTGTGCGGTGAGTTGAGGGCGCAGGGCGGGGAACACGGAGTGAAACCGCGCGAAAGCAACATGCGAAAACGACGAGGGTGAGGCGGCCCGCGGATCTCGCGGACGACCTCACCCTCATCGTGGCGGTGGGCGATACTGGGTTCGAACCAGTGACCTCTTCGGTGTGAACGAAGCGCTCTCCCACTGAGCTAATCGCCCTGGGTGTTCCGCCCCTTGCGGTGCGGCACGTGCAGAACCATACAGTGCGCGTCACCCTTCATCCAAACCCCTTCCCAGCAGGGGCCGCAGACCGCGCACTCGGCCCCGCGCCATCCGCACGCGGCCGACCGCGAAGGGCGTCGTCGAGCCGCCCGGGTACCCCCGCCACGAGCGACTGGACCGTGCGAGAACACCATGCGAAAACGATGAGGGTGAGGCGGCCCGCGGATCTCGCGGACGACCTCACCCTCATCGTGGCGGTGGGCGATACTGGGTTCGAACCAGTGACCTCTTCGGTGTGAACGAAGCGCTCTCCCACTGAGCTAATCGCCCTTCGGCGGGCCCAACATTACCCCATGTCAGCGGGTGCTTTTTCCGCCCCTCGGGCCTTCTTGCGCTCTCGCCGCGCGGCACGGCGGGCCTTCAGCCACTCGGTCCCCTCGTGCACCTTGCGCCTGGTCCAGCGCAGGACGTGCTGGGCCCAGATGAATTCGGTGGCCCACACAGCCATCCCACCGAAGATCACCAGCCAACCCGGGCCCGGCAGGGGCAGCATGATGACCCCGGCGACCACGACGGCCAGGCCCACCACGAAGATTCCGGCGCGCCAGCTCACGTGCAGCGGACGCGACGCCTGGATGAAGCTCGGCGCGCGTGACCCAAGCGGCTTTTCGTCACTCTCCGCACTCATAAAGGCCAAGGTACCTGACCCTTTTCGGTTACGGCGGATCACTGGAATGGCCGCATGGTGCAAACCATCCGGGAGCCATATGAAGGACCTGATTCCGCACAAAACGGTCAGAGGGGTTTACAACCGGCGCGTAGGTGGCATGTCGATTGCGCCGACGTGCGAACCCCCGAGCGCACACTGAGCGAAAGGCCCTGGCGCTTATGAACACAACGGTGAGCTGTGAGCTGCACCTGCGCCTCGTTGTTTCGAGCGAGTCCTCACTGCCTGTACCCGCGGGCCTGCGGTATGACACGGCGGATCCCTACGCCGTGCACGCCACCTTCCATACCGGCGCGGAGGAGACCGTCGAGTGGGTCTTCGCCCGCGACCTCCTGGCCGAGGGCCTGCACCGGCCCACGGGCACCGGTGACGTACGGGTCTGGCCCTCCCGCAGTCACGGCCAGTCCGTGGCCTGTATCGCCCTCAGCTCCCCAGAGGGCGAGGCACTGCTCGAAGCCCCCGCGCGGGCGCTGGAATCCTTCCTCAAGCGGACCGACGCGGCCGTGCCGCCCGGCACCGAGCACCGTCACTTCGACCTCGACACCGAGCTCTCGCACATCCTCGCCGAGAGCTGAGACCGCCGGTCACCGCAGCCGTCCGACTCGGGGCGACGGTTGCGGGGCCCGGCAGGCGTGTGCCCGCCGCACCACCCCGTGTACGGCACACAGCGACGCCGCCGCCGCGTACTCGTACGCGGCGGCGGCGTCGCTGTGTCAGGGAACGGGCTAGGCTCTTGCCGCATCAAGCCGGAGGATGTTCCCGACGCGCAGGAGCTGCCCGTGCAGATCAACCACGACACCCGGGGCGCGCTCGGCCAGTCGGTCGACCTGCTGAACACCGTGGCGGACGGGGAGACCCCGGACGCGTTGGCCACTGTGGCGGATCTGCGCTCCTTCGTCGAGCGGAACCAGGTCAGCGGTGTGGGGACCCTCACCGATGCCGACCTGCGGGCCGTACGCGCCGTACGGGAGCGCTTCGCGCGGGTCTTCGAGGCCCCCGACACCCGGACCGCGGCGGAGCTGATCAACGAGCTGGTCGCGGAGGCCGGCACGACACCCCAGCTCACCGACCATGACGGCTACGACTGGCATGTCCACTACTTCGCTCCCGGCGCCTCGGTCGCCCAGCATCTGGCGGCGGACGGCGGAATGGCGCTGTCCTTCTTCCTCGTGTCCGGGGAGCGCGACCGGCTGCGCCGGTGCGAGGCGCCCGGCTGTCGCCGCGCCTTCGTCGATCTGTCCCGCAACCGCTCCCGCCGGTACTGCGACAGCCGGACCTGCGGAAACAGACTGCATGTCGCGGCCTACCGGGCGCGGCGGCGGGAGTCGGCGGACGCGGGCCAGAGCTGAGGCCCCGCGGACGGGGTCAGCGCAGGGGGTCAGAGGAAGATCAGGTCGTGGGCGCCGGTGATGGCGAGCAGCAGGGCGATCACGGCGAGGAAGAGCATCAACGGAGGTTGGGAGAGCGCGTACAGGCACCCCTTGGGTTCGGTGAGCGGGGGCTCGGTTGCGGGGGGCGCGGGTGCTGTGCGCTGCGGCTCGTCGAGCTCGATCGCGGAGTTCGGCGTGGTGTCCATCTCGCCGGGATCATGTCGCAGACGGCCGCGTCCCCGCGTGCAGCGTGCCCTGTTTGACGTCTAGTTCGGGAAAAATGCCACCATAGGGGCATCCGGCATGCTAGGCGTCCAACCCGTCCACTGGGGCAGGCGGTCGCTCTCAGATGCCGTGCTTCTTGAGGATCGCCTCGATGTCGGAGAAGTCGTCGCCACCGGAGGCGGGCTGCTTGGCCGTCGGCTTCCCGGATCCGGGGGCCGGTGTCCTCGCGACGGCGGTGCCCGGGGTCAGGGACGGCGCCGCGCTGGCGGGCTCCTTGGCTCGGGAGCGCTCGGCGCGGGCCGCCGCGCGGCGCTCCTTGCGGCCGTCACCCGCCGAGGCCCTGCCGCCGGCCGCGCGGGCGATGACGTAGAGGAGTACGGCACAGGCCAGCACCCCGAATCCGGCCCACACGGTGGGCTTCAGCACCAGGTCGCCCGCCCAGGTGCCGAACGCCTTGCCGATCTTGCCGCCGAGACCCGCCAGCCCTGACATCGCGAGCCCGACGGGCACCAGCGAGAAGGCCGCGATACGCGTCGCGGCGACGAAGCGGCGGCGCCAGGCCGTCAGAAAGGCCACGGCGAGGCCGGCGGCGGAGAGCGCGGCGCAGACGGTCGTGGTGAGCATTGCTCCATCCTGTCACCGTTCGGGCGATCCGGGCCATGGCCGGGCTTCGGTTCAGGGACATCTCCGGGTCGGATGCCGTTCTCAGGACTGAGAGACTGGCGCCATGGACGAACCCACCGCCGCCGGCCCCGCCGGTACCGCCCTTGACGTGTGGTGCGAACTGCAGTGCCCCGACTGTCACCGCGCCCAGTCCGACCTGCGTGCCCTGCGGGAGCGGTACGGGGACGTGCTGGAGATCCGGTTGCGGCACTTCCCGCTGGCCAAGCACAAGTACGCCTACTCGGCGGCGCAGGCGTACGAAGAGGCGTATGCGCAGGGCCGGGCCGACGCCTACGCGGAGGCCGTGCTCGCGCGCACCGATGAGCTGGGCGAGCGGGGCGAGGCGCTGTTGCTCGATGTCGCGGGCGAACTCGGCCTGGACGCCGAGGAGTTCGAGACGGCGCTCATCGACGGCCGGCACCTGCTGGCGGTGGACGCCGACCAGGCGGAGGGCAAGGCGATCGGGGTGGCGGGCACTCCGACCTATGTCATCGGCGGCGAGCGGCTGGACGGCGGCAAGAGCCAGGAGGGGTTGCGGGAGCGGATCGAGGAGATCGCCGACCGGCTGCTCGGCCGCTGAGAAGCGGCGGCCTGTCACTGCCGCTGAGAACGGTGCGGTGAGCGGGACCCGAGCGCTCGCGGCACCCCCGGCGGCGCACACGGATACTCCCGGTGCGCGCACGGGCACTCACAGCGCCCCGGGCCCTCCCGCGGCTTCCAGCGGCCCAGGGCTCACATCAGAGCCTTGTCGTAGTGGCGCTCCACGGTGCGGTACCCCAGCGACGTGCAAAGCCGCTCGGCGCGGGGGTTGTCGGTGCGGACCTTCAGGCCCAGCAGCCGCAGCCCCGCCGCCAGGCACTCTCGCTCGGCCACCAGCATCAGGGCACGCCCGTGGCCCTCACCGCGCCGCTCCTCGGCCACCTCGACGTCGAAGACCCACGCCTCGGCATCGGGGCGCGGCAGCCCCCGGAAGCCGAGCCACAGCGAGCCCACATCGGCCGCTTCGGTGCCGGCTCCGGAGTGGGTGAGGACGCGCAGCGCGACCCCCTCGCTCGCCGCGCCGTCCGGGAGCCGGGCGGCGCGGGCGGCCTCGCCCCGGGCGACGGCCTCTTCGCGGGTGAAGCCCCGGCCGGCCAGTCCGTCGATGAAGCGTCCGATGCCCGCGTCCCACCACGCGTCGAACTCCCCCGCCCTCAGCGTGCGGACCGCGGTGGACTCGGGGAGTGCGGGCCGCTCCCCCAGCTCCTTGACCATGTGACGGCTGCGCTCGCGGTACCCGAGCGAGGCCAGCAGGTGCGGGCCCGCGTGGGCGGTCTCCTCCTCGCCGGGGGCGAGGTCCCCGCCGCCGAGCGGGACGGACGCCTCGACGCGGGCGCAGCCCCAGTCGCGCAGCACCTCCTCGGCCGCCAGCGCGGCCACGGTGCCCCTCCCCCGGCGCCGCTCCCCGGGCTCGACGCGCAGCTCCCCTATCCGCCCGGTGGCCGACGCACCGCCTTCGGCCGGACCGAGGAGGCGTACGGCGCCCACAGGGCGGGAGTTGACGCGGATCTCGTACTCCCGCGAGCGTCTGCCGTCGGCGGTGCGGCTCGCGGGTCCGGCCGGGCGCAAGGTGGTGGTCACGGAGTGGTTCTACCCCGCCCCCGGAGCCCGCGTCACCTTCCTTGTCCCGGGCCCGGGGCGCTCCCGCTCGGCGAATCGCCGATCGGGCCGGGGGCGGGGTGACGGGTCACGGGTCGATGTCGGCGGCCGAGCGCTCCTCGAAGACGCGCATGGCCTTGGCGGTGACCGGTCCGGGCGCCGCGGGCAGTGTGCGGCCGTCGAGGCGGGCGACGGCCTGTACGTCGCGCAGGGTGGAGGTCAGGAAGATCTCCTCGGCGCGCTCCAGTACGTCCATCGACAGCTCGGTCTCCTTCGCCCCGGTCCATTCCGCGGTCAGCGCGCGGGTGATGCCGGCGAGGCACCCGGAGGCGAGCGGCGGGGTGTGCAGTTCGCCGTCGAGGACGACGAAGACGTTGGAGCCGGTGCCCTCGCACAGCTGTCCGTGGGTGTTGGCGAACAGGGCCTCGGTGGCGGCCTGTTGACGGGCCCGGGCGAGGGCGACCACGTTCTCCGCGTAGGAGGTCGTCTTGAGTCCGGCCAGCGCGCCGCGCTCGTTGCGGGTCCAGGGAACGGTGATGACGGCGGTGCTCTCACGCCGTGCGGCGGCCTCGTCATGGGCGACGACGAGGGTGGGCGCGGCCTCGCCCCGGTCGGAGCCGAGAGGGGAGAGCCCCCCGGTGTAGGTGATCCGCAGCCGTCCGCGCGGCACCGGGCCGGCGGCGGTGACGGCCGAGCAGGCGCGGCGCACCTCGTCCAGGTCGGGCTCGGGCAGGCCCAGGCCGCGCGCGGAGGCGGCGAGCCTGTTGAGATGCCGGGTGAGGGCGAAGGCGGTGCCCTGGATGGTCTTGACGGTCTCGAAGACGCCGTCGCCGACGGTCAGTCCATGATCGAGCACCGAGACCTGCGCGCTGTGCGCGTCCCGCAGTCCGCCGTCGAGCCAGATCTTCACTGCTGTTCACCTCAAGAAGCCGATAAGGGGCCGGTGGGGACGGCCGGTCGCCTCCGTTCACGGCGGAGGCGGCTGCCGGTCCGTGCCGGGTGCGCGCGCTTCGTACTCCCCCGACGCTACCGCGAGCAGCCGGGACGCCTTCAGCTCGGTCTCACGCCACTCGCCCTCCGGGTCGGAGCCCCAGGTGATCCCGGCGCCGGTGCCGAAGCGCAGCAGTGGCCGGGCGTGGTCCCGGTCGATCCAGAAGGTCCGTATGCCGACGGCCAGCTCGCCGGTCCCCCGGTCCGCGTCGACCCAGCCCACGCCTCCGCAGTAGGGGCCGCGCGGCACGGGCTCCAGCGCCTCGATCAGGCGCAGGGCGCTGGACTTGGGCGCCCCGGTGACCGAGCCGGGCGGGAAGGTGCCCGCCAGCAGCCGCGCCCAGCCGGCGCCGCGCTCGTCGGTTTCGGTGAGTTCGCCGCGCACGGTGGAGACGAGGTGGACGAGCCCGGGGTGCGGCTCCACGGTGCACAGGGCGGGGACCGTGATGGAGCCGACGGCGCAGACGCGGCCGAGGTCGTTGCGCACCAGGTCGGTGATCATCACGTTCTCCGCGTGATCTTTCTCCTGAAGGTCGGCCCGGGTGCGTCCCGTGCCCTTGATGGGGCCCGACTCGACGGCGCGACCGTCGCGGCGCAGATACAGCTCGGGCGAGGCCGTGGCGATCTCGATGCCATGGGCGGGGAGCCGGACGGTGCCCGCGTAGGGGGCCGGATTGCCGTGCGCGAGACGGGCGGTGAGCTGGTCGATGTCGGCGGCGGTGGGCGAGGGGTCGGGCAGGGGCGCGCTCAGGACGCGGCAGAGGTTGGCCTGGTAGACGTCACCCGCGGCGATGGCTGTGCGTATGCGGCGCACACCCTCGGTGTACGCGGCGCGGTCCAGGGAGCTGGTCCAGGCCCCGGCGTCGGGTCCGCGCCAGCGTCCGGGCAGGGGCGCGGGGGGCGGAGCCGCGCGTACGTCGCCGAAGCGGGCACAGCGCAAACCTCCCTCGAAGCCGGCGACGACGGCCCACCAGCCTGTGGAGTCGAGGGCCTCGGGGTCGCTGGTGACATCGCGAAGGTCGGTGGCCAGGCGTCCACCGAAGCGGGCGAGCGGGGTCAGATCGGGCACGCCGGCGAGTCTATGGGGGGCCTCGGGGCGGCCACGCTGCGCAAACGGAATTTGAGCTGGCCGGGGAATCCGCTAAAGTTCAACACGTCGCCGGGTCGCGGAAGCGGACCGGAGCACGGCATCTGCGGACGTAGCTCAGTTGGTAGAGCGCAACCTTGCCAAGGTTGAGGTCGCCAGTTCGAACCTGGTCGTCCGCTCGACATGGGGGATCTTCCCGAACCCCCATTGCCTGGTGGAGTGGCCGAGAGGCGAGGCAACGGCCTGCAAAGCCGTCTACACGGGTTCAAATCCCGTCTCCACCTCCAAGGACGATTAGCTCAGCGGGAGAGCGCTTCCCTGACACGGAAGAGGTCACTGGTTCAATCCCAGTATCGTCCACCGGGCCCCTCGGGGCCTCACGCGCGGTTAGCTCAGCGGGAGAGCGCTTCCCTGACACGGAAGAGGTCACTGGTTCAATCCCAGTACCGCGCACGGACGATTAGCTC
The DNA here is from genome assembly GCF_039532135.1 of Streptomyces axinellae. Classification (NCBI taxonomy): domain Bacteria; kingdom Bacillati; phylum Actinomycetota; class Actinomycetes; order Kitasatosporales; family Streptomycetaceae; genus Streptomyces; species Streptomyces axinellae. The sequence goes on along the minus strand of NZ_BAAARJ010000001.1, from coordinate 335,130 downwards.
AGCGGGAGAGCGCTTCCCTGACACGGAAGAGGTCACTGGTTCAATCCCAGTATCGTCCACCAGCGAGCGGGCCCCGGTCATGTGACCGGGGCCCTTCTCATGTCTCGGTGGTCTCGATGGCCGGCGCTCCGGGCGGGCCTCCCAGATGGTGGCCCGCCCAGTGGTGGGCCGCAATTGCCGCCAGGGGGCTCAGGAGGAGAAGAGCATCCGCCCGAAGCCCCTGTTGTGACCGTGGTGGCCATGGTGTCCGTGATGGCCGCCGTGCGAACCCTGGTGGGGGGCGCCCCAGGCCGGTCCGGCGGGGTAGGACTGCGGGCCGCCGGGTGGCGGGGGCGCGGGCTGCGACCACTGGGATTCCAGCCGCGTGATGGACTCCAACTCGCCGTAGTCGAGGAAGATCCCCCGGCAGCCGGAGCACTGCTCTATCTGTACGCCGTTGCGGTTGTAGGTGTGCATGGGCGCACCGCACTTCGGACACTGCATCATTGTCGGCTTCCTCTCTCCACCGGTCCCCCGGCCTCCCCGGCGCCCGGTCGTTGTGCTGCCGCACCAGAGTACGGCCCCTGGCGCGGGGGGAGTTCGGGCGCGGCAGCCGGTCCGGTTGCCGCCCGGGCTGTGGCCGGGGTGCCGAGTGAGGCGATGCGGAAACACGCGCCGATACACGCCTGTTCGGCCTCGTCCAAGGCCCGCGCCCCGGTGCGGGCCTTGGCGACGGCGAGTGCGGCGGTCTGCACCGTCAACGCACGGGCGGGGGCGTCGAGATACGCCCAGAGATCGCCGTCGCCGCCCGGCCAGGTATCCGGCCCGGCAGCGGAATCCCGCCCGGGCCGTGGAGCGGGGGCGTGCTCCCGGACGCTCCGAATGCCGTTGCCGCGGTGGGCCAGGGCGTGACGGGTGGCTTCGTAGGCGCCGAGGAATCGCTCCCACTCGGCGGGGGCGAGGAGGCCCGTCGCGTACCAGCAGGCGGGCCGGGCCAGGTCCCACGCCGGATCGCCGAGGCCGAGGTCATCGACGTCGATGAGGAGCCAGGGGCCGTGGGGCGCGGGGTGCCTGACGAGTTGTCCGAGGTGGAAGTCCCCGTGGCACACGGCGGTGGCGCGCGGCGGTGGGGACTCCCCCCGGCACCAGCCGGGCAACGTCCGCCAGGCGCGCTCCACGGCTTCGGCCGCCGCCCGGTGTGTGTGCGCCGCGCTCGCGGGGGTCGCGGCCCGCATCCGCGCGAGGGCCCGTGCCGCCTTGCCCGGACCGCGCATCGGCGGCAGTGCGGCGGGGGCGGGCGCCGCGTGCAGCCGCGCCAGCAGTGCGCCGGCCGCCTCCCAGGGCGCGGCGGCCGGGTTCTCAGGGTCCACCGGTGCCCCGTACCCCCACAGGCTGGCGAGCCTGCCGCCGACGGCCAGTGGCACCGGGCCCCGTCCGCCCTCGGGCGGCAGCAGGATTCCGCGGTAGGCCGGATGAGCGGCGACCGCCATGCGGGGGCGCAGGTCCTCGGGCGATGCCTGCGGCTCGTGTGCCTTGGCCACCACGTCGCCCACGCGCAGGACACACACGTCGCCCCGCTCGGCGAGCACCTCCGCGCTCTCGTCACCCTCCCCCGCACCGGCGCACTCCGCCAGCTTCCGCAGGAGAAGCGCGCGATCGGCGGGAGAAGGGCGAGGGGACACGGGTGCTCCGGGGGTCGCGGCGAAGACGGCGGACGCACGGCCGGACCGCCACCCCGGGAGCGTACGCCGCACGGCGCGGAGCCGGCGGACGGCCGGTTCGGGGCCCGGACCGGGGCGGATTCGAACTCGGGGCGCGGATGCGCGAGGGCCCGGGCAGCTCCCCAGCTACCCGGGCCTCGTGCCGTCCGCCGCACCCCCGTCCCCACGGGGTAATCAGCCGGAAGTCCCCGACCCGGTCCGCTCCACCGGGCCCGAGGTCCGCTCAGGACCCCAGCATTCCGGCCACGGACGACGCTTGTGCGGCCACCATCTGGCCCCAGCCTGTGATGAAGCCGAGCAGGAGGGCCAGCGGCAGCACCATCGCGGCTGCCACCAGAGGATGCCGACGCCCGCCCGGACGGGTGCCGGGGGCGGCCAGGGCCGCCGGCTCTCCCTGTCCTCCGGGCGACGTGCGCCCTGCGGTGTGCGCCATGATCCGCTCCTGTCGTGGTCTGGGGCGGCGGACGTCTGACCTCGGGGGACGAGTGCTGCGCCCGCCGCTTGACCACAACATTAGGGACCGGCGCGCGCCCCTGCGTCATGCCCGCGTACCGGCTCTTGGGCCTCCCCCAGGATGACGTGACACGGCGTCGGCTACTCCCCAGGGTGGAGGCGGATTCCTCCTTCCCCGGGTCTTCCCCCAGGGGGTACCGGGGAAGACCCGGGGACGAGGACCCCGCCGCAGGTCAGCGAGCGGCCGGGACACCCGGGCCGGGGCAGGGCGCACACCGGCCGAGGCGCCCCCGCCGACTGCCGCGGGGCAGGGTTTCCGGGTGACATCGCTCACTTCGGAAAGCGCCTCCGGTGGCGGTCCGCTCCCGGGTACGAGGGGAGCGGCGGGCCCGCCGGAGGCTCTTCCCCGGCCGGACCCGTCACCCCGTCAAACTCCGCGCTGCCGCCGGGCCTTGGGTCCGGCGGGCGGGGGGCGCGGGGGCGCGTGATCGGGCGCGCCGAGCCGACTTGGGGTCTTCCACCGGGCGCTGACATTCCGTCTGGCGCCGCGTGCGCGGCCTATCGTCGCCATGCGAGGGCAGTCCGTAAGCTGTGGTCGTCAGACGGACCGGTCCGCGGGGTGGGGTTCATCCTCCACCGGACACCGGAGGTAGGGGAACGAACATGGCGATGATGCGGCTCCGGCGCGAGGACCCGCGAGTCGTCGGCTCGTTCAGGCTCCACCGGCGCCTGGGGGCCGGCGGCATGGGCGTCGTGTATCTCGGCTCGGACCGGCGCGGGCAGCGGGTGGCGCTGAAGGTGATCCGGCCGGATCTCGCCGAGGACCAGGAGTTCCGCTCGCGCTTCGCGCGCGAGGTGTCGGCCGCCCGGCGCATCCGGGGCGGCTGTACGGCCCGGCTGGTGGCGGCCGATCTGGAGGCCGACCGGCCCTGGTTCGCCACCCAGTACGTCCCCGGCCCCTCTCTCCAGGACAAGGTCAACGAGGACGGTCCGCTGCCGGCCGCGCAGGTCGCCTCGATCGGCGCCGCGCTGGCCGAGGGCCTGGTCGCGGTGCACGAGGCGGGCGTCGTCCACCGGGATCTGAAGCCGTCCAACATCCTGCTCTCCCCCAAGGGCCCGCGCATCATCGACTTCGGCATCGCCTGGGCGACGGGCGCGAGCACCCTCACCCATGTGGGCACCGCGGTGGGCTCGCCCGGCTACCTCTCCCCCGAGCAGGTGCGGGGGGCGGCGGTGACGCCCGCCACCGACGTCTTCGCGCTCGGCGCCACGCTGGCCTACGCGGCGACGGCCGACTCCCCCTTCGGGCAGGGCAGTTCGGAGGTCATGCTCTACCGCGTCGTGCACGAGGAGCCGCATCTGCACGAGGTGCACGCCGCGCTCGCGCCGCTGGTGCGTGCCTGCCTTGTGAAGTCGCCCGAAGACCGGCCGAGCACGCTCCAGCTGTCGCTGCGGCTCAAGGAGATCGCGGCGCGTGAGGCGCGCGGACTCCCGGACAGCGGTGATCTCCCGGCGCTGGGCGCCGGCTGGGTCCCGGCTCCCGGGGAGCGGCCAGGCTCCGGCGTGCGCCCCGCGCCCGCTGTCCGGCAGAGCCGGGCGGCGGCCGAGCGCCGGACGCGGGAGCACGCGCGGCAACGCACCCAGCGGGCCGCCGGGGGCGGCGCGCTGGGGGACACGACCAGCGCGCCACGCGCCTCGACACCGCGCACACCGCGTCCGGCCAAAGACGGCTACGACGAGGGAACCGGTGCCCGTACGGGCACCGACCGACCCTCCCGTCGTCCTTCCGGTCCCCCGACCCCGCGCGAGGGCAGCAGAACCGGCGGCGGCAGAAGAACCGGCGGCGGCAGACAGTCCGGCAACGGTACGGGCGCGAGCGGCGGTGGCCGGGCTTCCGGTAAGCGCCCCGCGCCCCAGCGTCCGGGTAACGGCCGGAGCCCGGCGGCCCGCAAGCGGCGGCTGCTGCGCCAGCGTCTGGTCGTCTTCGTGACGGTGACACTGCTGGTCGCGCTCGCCATCGCCGCCGCGCAGGGCTGCGAGGGTCCGTCCCGGGGAATGGGCGAGCACTTCAAGCGGCTGCCCGCTTCGGCCTCGCAGCAGGACGAGGAACGCTAGTGCCGTGACCGGCAATGTTTACCCGTCAAGGAGCGTCGTCGTGGGGGCACCGCGCGCGCGAGCGGAGCCGAGCGTGCGGGAGCGTGCGATCGCAAGGCGGCCGGAAGTCCTGGATTGGGGTCTCCCCTGCTCTGGGGGTCCCTCCCGGCCGAAGGCCGGGGGAGGAGTCGAGAGCTTGGGGAAGGAGCTACCAGGGCTTTCGGCCAACGCCGCTGGGGGCGCCCCCTGCTCGTAGAGCTCGGGGGAGTGCGTGCCGGACGGCGCGACAGGGCAAAGCTTGCCGGGAGGGGCACTGGTACTGCAGCCGGAATTCGGTGTATGTGCTGGTCAACGGTTTGAGCGTGGGGATTGCAGCGGGGTGGTGCTGGGTGCGGGGCGGGTTCGCCCGGCCTGTCCCGCGAGGGAATGGCCCTGCCGTGTGCAGTGACAGCGGCGGGCCCGGGTCTGGTGTCGTCGGCGCCATCTCGACCAGTTCATCGCGTGGTTGCCCTGTCGAGCAGGACGCGGGCGGATGGTTGCCAGTAGACGGCGGATTTCGGCGGGGGTGAGGTCCACGAGGTCGGGTGTGTCGTGGTCGGCTCCCCCTTTTGGCGCTCTTGGGCTGCGGTGACGGCCAGGAGCGTGTGGGCGAGCATGGCGAGGGTGATGTGCGGGTGCCAGCCGACGTAGCGGCGGACTTCGTACTGGTCCAGGCCGCATTCCTTACTTGGCGCCCTGGAAGCATTCCTCGATTTTCCAGCGACATCCAGCGACCCGCACGAGATCGGCGACGGTGGCGTCCAAGGTGCGGATGCGAGGAAGTAGGCGAGTTCGTCGGGCTTGGTGATGCTGCGGCGGGCGAGCATCCAGCGCTGCCGGGTGGGTTGGTCGCCACCGAACTCCCAGACCGCCGGCAGGCGGGCGGCAGCCCAGTCGTAGAGCCGCGGCCCTTTGGCGCCGTCGCCGCAGGAGAGCCGCTGCCATGCCTCGTCGGGGGCCTGGTCGATGAGATGCTCGATGCGGGGGCCGTGGACCTGCTGGGACTTCGGCACGGCCACGACGTAGGGCAGTCCGGCGTCTTCCAGGAATCGCCGGAAGCGGGAGTCCTGCCCGTAGGCGGCATCTGCCGCGACCCAGGCGACGGGCAGCGGCGGGGCAAGGGCCCGCAGAACCATGGTGCGGGCCAGCTCATTCTTGGTCGCGCATCGGCGGTGTTGGGGGATGCGGGCGGCGCGGCAGCGTTCGGGGTCGTCGGTCCAGGACTTGGGGGGTAGAGCTCGCGGTCGACGAGAGCGTGGCCGCGGCTGGTGGGTAGGCGGCGAAGACTCCGATCTGACAGTTCTCGGTGCGGCCGGCGGTGCCGGTGTACTGCCGTTGCACCCCGGCTGAGGTGATGCCCTTCTTGACGAAGCCGGTGCCATCGATGATCAGGATGCCGTCGTCGGCGCCGAGGTGTTCAGCGACGTACCCTTGCAGGTCGTCGCGTATCTCGTCGGCTTCCCAGCGGCTCTTCGCCAGGGGGTGCTGCAGTCCGTCAGGAGTGGAGTGCCCAGCGAACTCGGCCAGTTGCCAGGAGTTTTTGCGCCCCACCGGCCCGAGCAGACCTCGCACGCAGTCCCGCGTCCGTCGTCTGAGCTCGACGCGGGTAAATCGGTGTCCGAACCGTAAGAACAGTTCTTCCAGCTCTTGTTCCCGCACGGAGGCAGGTACGTCATCGATCACCTGACGATGGCTGTCCTCGCCGCTGTCACTACACACGGCGGGGCCATTCCCTCGCTGGACAGGCCGGGCGAACCCGCCCCGCACCCAGCACCACCCCGCTGCAATCCCCCCGCTCAAACCGTTGACCAGCACATACACCGAAGTCCGGCTGCAGTACTAAGCACGCTGTGTTGGGGCTTGGGCGCTCTCCGGTCTCATTCGTGGCCGATACCGAACATGAACAGGGCCGGGGCAAGCCCCGTGACGTGGGTGGACACGGGATCGGTGCGGGTGCGCCAGCAGTCGGCGGTCAGCGAGAAATGGCGGACGGTGTCGTCGGCGGTCAGGGGCGCGAGGTCTTCCGCGTAACCGAGCGAGCGTGCCAATGCCAGGGAAGCCTGGTTGCTGGCCGCCGCACGGTACTGAGCCCGGCGTGCGCCGAGTCCGTCGAAGATGAGATGAAGCAGGGCGCGCCGCGAGTGCGCGCCGATGCCCTGCCCCCGCCTGTCCTGGAAGACCCACACTCCGGTCCGGACCTCACGGGTGCGAGCGAATTCTGCCGCGCGGACGTTCTGCACTCCGACGAGCTGGCCTTGGTCGAAGACCGCCAGGGTGAGAGACCACTGGTCCGGCCGCCAGGTGCCCTGGTCACTCCACAGCCACTGCAGCGTGCGCCGACCGCGTCGGAGCGGGGTGTCAGCTGTGTGTTCCAAAAAGGGGATGCGTGGGTGCGCGTGTGGTTCCCGGGCGGCCGCGTCCGCGAGGACCTCGTATTCCGCTGGGACGGGCGGGCGCAGTTCGAGCGGACCGGAGCGGATGCGCAGGTCGGCGAGCGGCCAGTAGGCGGAGGTCATCTTCTCTCCTTGGTGGTTGCCCGGCCCATGTCGTCCTGTGCCCGATGGCAGCCCCGGCACGGCAATGCGGTGGATACCGCGGTCGGCCCGGGATGTACGGGGGATGGCCGGTCTCCTGCCGGCGCCGTCTCCTCGTCCGTCGCCGTCCGCGCCGTGCCGGACAGCTGCACCGCCGGGCCGGAGGCGTGCATCGGGCGGTGTGGCGCGGGAAGGCGGTGTCTTCGCGGGGTCACCGCAGTGCGGGGAGGCGTTCGGCGGTGCGCTTGCCCCACCCCGGGCGCCAGCTGATCTCCTCCGGTGGGCTCGGCCGCCGTAAGTCGGCCGTCTGGTCCAGGACGGCCGACGGAGCGACGGCTGCGTGCGTACAGGCAAGGAAGGTGGCTGAGAAGTAGTGCCTGCCGACGCCTAAGGCAAAATGCGGGCCCGTCCGACGGATCAGGTGCATTTCGTGCGGGCCGGGGAAGACAGCGGGATCGTGGTCGGCGCCTTCGACCAAGACGAGATCGCCTTCGGCGACGGCTGTTCCGCCCAGTCCCGTGTCGCGGGTGACGACCCTCGGCAGTCCGTCACCGATGGACTGATTGCAGCGCAGCAGCTCCTCCACCGCGTCCTCCATTGCCCGGGGTGCATGCGCAGCCACTCCATCCGGTCACGTTAACCGATCAACTGCAACAGGGCCACCAGCAAGAACACCGAGGTGCTCAGCGCTCCCGCTTGAACAGTCCGTTCAGGGCCGGCGCCATCTCCTCGTCGGCAGCACCCTGACCGAATGCGGGCCAGCGTTCGATGGGCGCTGCGGTACTGGGCCGGTCCCCGAGGACCCGTACGGGAAAGTCCGGGCGAGGCGGCGCACGCCGGACGCCGCGTACGCGCGCTCGCGGCCGTCGGCCCGGCGCTGCGTCACTATCCGGCCACCGGTCACCGGGACGGTGCGTCACGGAGACGGTACGTTCCCGCGCCGCGGGCTCAGAGCGGGGTCGGCCGGGTCACCGGGTCACCGGGTCACCGCGTAGAAGGCGACCGCCGCCGCCGCGCCCACGTTGAGGGAGTCGACGCCGTGGGCCATCGGGATGCGGACCCAGTCGTCGGCCGCCCGCAGTGCGCGGGTGGAGAGTCCGTCGCCCTCGGCGCCCAGCAGCAGCGCCGTGCGCCCCACCGTGCCCGCTGTGGCGGCGTCGATCGGTACGGCCTTCTCGTCGGGGGTGAGCGCGAGCAGTTGGAAGCCCGCGTCGCGTACCGTCTCCAGGCCGCGCGGCCAGTCCTCCAGCCGGGCGTAGGGGACGGCGAAGACCGCGCCCATGGAGACCTTCACCGAGCGGCGGTAGAGCGGGTCCGCGCAATCCGGTGAGAGCAGCACGGCGTCCATACCGAGTGCCGCGGCGCTGCGGAAGATGGCGCCGATGTTGGTGTGGTCGTTGACCGATTCCATCACCACGACGCGGCGGGCCGCGGTGAGCAGTTCGCCCGGCTGCGGCAGTGGCTTGCGCTGCATGGAGGCGAGGGCGCCCCGGTGCACGTGGTATCCGGTGACGCGCTCGGCCAACTCGGGGCTGACGGCGTAGACCGGGGCGGGGACCTCGTCGATGACATCGCGCATGACGTCGATCCACTTGGCGGACAGCAGCATCGAGCGCATCTCGTAACCCGCGTGCCGGGCACGGCGGATGACCTTCTCGCCCTCGGCTATGAACAGCCCCTCGGCCGGTTCGCGTTTGCGCCGCAGTTCGACGTCGGTGAGCCCGGTGTAGTCGCTCAGGCGCGGGTCGTCGGGATCATCGACGGTCAGGAGCCTGCCGGCCGGGGGTTCCGGGGACAGTCCGGGGGAGGATGCGGTAGCCACACGCCCGATACTGCCTTGTCGTGCCCGAAGTGCCAATCCGCTGTTACCGACGCGTACCGGAATCCCGGGAGGCGGCCGGGGCGCCGGGGGCGTACGGGCCGACGCCGACCACCTCGCCGATCACGACGACCGCCGGCGGACGCACGCCCTCGGCCGCCGCGCGGTCCGCCGCCGTCGCCAAGGTGGCATCGACACGGCGCTCGGTCGCCATGGTGCCCTCCTGGATCATGGCGACGGGGGTGTCGTCGGGGCGGCCGTGCGCGCGCAGCGCCGCGGCGATGGCGCCGAGGTTCTCGACGGCCATCAGCAGCACGAGCGTGCCGCGCAGCCGGGCGAGCGCGGGCCAGTCCACCAGCGAGCGCGGATCCTCCGGCGCGACATGGCCGCTGACGACGGTGAACTCGTGGGCGACGCCCCGGTGGGTGACGGGGATGCCGACTGCGCCGGGAACGCTGATGGAGCTGGAGATGCCCGGCACGACGGTGACCTCGATGCCCTCCGCCGCGAGCTGCTCGGCCTCCTCCATGCCGCGTCCGAAGACGAACGGGTCGCCGCCCTTGAGGCGCACGACGGCCTTGCCCTCCTTCGCGTGGGCGACCAGTGCCGCGTTGATCGCCTCCTGGGCCATGGCGCGGCCATAGGGGATCTTGGCGGCGTCTATGACCTCGACGTGCGGGGGGAGTTCGTCCAGCAGGTCGCGGGGGCCGAGGCGGTCGGCGACGACGACATCGGCCTCGGCCAGCAGCCTGCGTCCCCGCACCGTGATCAGGTCGGGGTCGCCGGGGCCGCCCCCGACGAGGGCGACGCCGGGGGCGCGGGGCCGGTTGCGGCGGGCGACCAGGGTGCCGTCGCTGAGCCCGGCGACGATGGCGTCGCGTACGGCGGCGGCACGGCGCGGGTCACGGCCGGCCGCGCCCTCCGGCACACCGGGGGCGCCGCTGGTGAGGACGGCGACGGTGACCCCTTCGGTACGGCCGGTCGCCGGGGTCCAGGCACTGCCCTCGTCGGCCTCGTCGGTGCGTACGCACCAGATGCGGCGGGTTTCGGCCTCGGCGGCGATGGCGGCGTTGACGGCGGGCTCGTCGGTCGCGGCGAGCGCGTACCAGGCGGCCGCGAGGTCGCCGTCGCGGTACGTCCTGCGCTCCCAGGTGATCTCTCCGGCCTCGGCCATCGCCTCGACGGACGGGGTGACCTCGGGAGCGATGAGCGTGACGTCCGCGCCCGCCGCGAGCAGCGCGGGCAGGCGGCGCTGGGCGACGGTGCCGCCGCCGGCCAGGACTACGCGGCGTCCGGCCAGGCGGAGTCCGACGGGGTAGGCGGGGGTCTCGGGCATCTGGGGCGGCATCCTTGTCGGGAGGGTGGTGCGCGATGACGCCGCTGCGGCGGTGGAGCGGCCGGGGACGGGTACAGCCGGTGGAGTACAGCCTATGCGGGGCCCGCGGCAGGGGCTGTTTCGCAGGTCACGGAACGGGTCGGTTTCGGTCTCGCACGTCTTGGGCTCGCGATGCCGGTCGGAGGAGAGGTGGCGAGGCCCCTTCCGTGCGTCCGGGGCGCGAGCGGGAGGCGGCCGGACCGGGGGACGGGCGCGCCGTGCCGGTCGGTGGAGCCGGAGGACGGCCCCCGGCCCGGGTTGGTGGCCGGGGCTGGGGCTGGGGCTGGGGCTGGGGCTGGGGCTGGGGCTGGGGCTGGGGCTGGGGACGGAGTGTGTCCTCCCCGTCCCCAGCCCCTCCCCGCGGCCCTCGACTGGCTCGCAGCACCTGGCCTTCTGAGCGCCCGGCCGCCTGGCCGGGCCGCCTGGCCTCCCGAGCCGGTCTCGACCAGCGGAGGCGGGGGGCGGCCGGGTGAGCGTCAGTTCTTCCCTGTGACACCCGCCGCGTCGAAGGTTGCCACTTCGTGCATGGCACGCGCCGCGCTCTGGACCATCGGCAGGGCCAGCAGCGCCCCGGTGCCCTCGCCCAGGCGCAGGTCGAGATCGACCAGCGGGCGCAGGCCCAGTTTGGTCAGCGCCGCGACATGGCCGGGCTCCGCGCTCCGGTGTCCCGCGATGCAGGCGGCGAGCGACTCCGGCGCCAGCGAGCGGGCGACGAGCGCGGCGGCGCCCGCGCTGACGCCGTCCAGGATCACCGGGGTACGCAGCGAGGCGCCGCCCAGAATGAGGCCGACCATCGCCGCGTGCTCCAGCCCGCCGAAGGCGCTCAGCATGCCGAGAGCGTCGGCCGGATCCGGCTGGTGCAGTTCGAGGGCGCGGCGTACGACCTCCACCTTGCGGGCGTGGGTCTCGTCGTTGATGCCGGTTCCGCGGCCGGTGACCTCGGCCGGGTCGGCGCCGGTGCAGACGGCGATGAGGGCCGCGGAGGCGGTGGTGTTGGCAATGCCCATCTCGCCGGTGAGGAGCGCCTTGTTGCCCGCCGCCACCAGGTCGCGGGCCGTCTCGATGCCGACCTCGACGGCCCGCTCGACTTCCTCGCGGGTCAGCGCGGGCCCGGCCGTCATGTCGGCGGTCCCGGCGCGCACCTTGCGGGGCAACAGGCCAGGGGTGGCGGGCAGTTCGGCGGCCACGCCGACATCGACGACACACACCTCGGCCCCCACCTGGTTGGCGAAGGCGTTGCATACGGCGCCGCCGCCCAGGAAGTTGGCCACCATCTGCGCGGTGACCTCCTGCGGCCACGGGGTGACGCCTTGGGCGTGCACGCCGTGGTCGCCCGCGAAGACCGCGACGGCGGCTGGTTCGGGCACAGGGGGCGGGCACTTGCGGGACAGCCCGCACAACTGGGCGGAGATGATCTCCAGCATCCCGAGAGCGCCGGACGGCTTGGTCATCCGCTTCTGCCGCTCCCACGCCTCGCCGAGCGCCTTGGCGTCCAGGGGGCGGATTCCGCCGAGGGTCTCGGCGAGCATGCCGTGCGGTTCGGCACCGGGCAGCGCACGACGGCCGTAGGACTCCTCGTGGACGACCCACGACAGCGGACGGCGTTTGGACCAGCCGGCCTGCATCAGCTCGGGCTCGTCCGGGAATTCGTCCACGTACCCGACGCAGAGATACGCCACGACCTCAAGATGCTCGGGCAGCTCCAGCGTCCGCACCATCTCACGCTCGTCGAAGAAGCTGACCCAGCCCACACCCAGGCCCTCGGCACGTGCGGCGAGCCAGAGGTTCTCCACGGCGAGCGCCGAGGAGTACGGCGCCATCTGCGGCTGGGTCTGGCGGCCGAGAGTGTGCCGTCCGCCGCGCGTCGGGTCGGCGGTGACGACGATGTTGACCGGCGTATCGAGGATGGCCTCGATCTTCAGTTCCTTGAACTGCTTCGCACGCGCCTTGGGCAGGGACTTGGCGTACGCCTCCCGCTGGCGCTGGGCCAGCTCGTGCATGGTGCGGCGGGTCTCCTCGGAGCGGATGACCACGAAGTCCCACGGCTGTGAGTGGCCGACGCTGGGCGCCGTGTGGGCCGCTTCGAGGACGCGGAGCAGCACCTCGTGCGGGATCGGGTCGGAGCGGAAGCCGTTGCGGATGTCGCGGCGCTCGCGCATGAGCCGGTGTACGGCTTCGCGCTCGGCCTCGGCGAACCCGGGTGCGGGCTCGCCCACCGGGGGCTCGGGTGACGGAGGCGACTGCGCGGTCTCCGGATCCTGCGGCCCCGATTCCCGGACTGCCGGAGCTTCCTGCTCCGCTTCCTCTTCTGCCGCCGGAGCTTCCTGCGCCGTCCCTGCTCGCTGCGGCGCATCGGCGTGGCTGCCTTGCTGAGCCGGGGGCATGTCCGGGTCCTGCTCCGCTGCCGCGGTGACCGCTTCGGGTTCGGCTGCGGCGACGCCCTCGTCCCCGGGGGAGGCCGCCGATTCGCCGTCGGCTGCGGCTTCCGTACCGGTGTCGGTCTCGGCTGCGGCGCCCGGGGACGCGGTGTCCGAGGGTGCGGCGTCCGAGAATCCGGTGTCCGGGGCTGCGTTGTCGGCCGGAGGGGGCTCGTCGGCCTGGGGTGTTGCCTCCGCTGTCCCGGCCGGGGCTGATTCCTCGGTTGCGGCAGTCTCGGGGGCGTCCGAGGCGCCCGGGGAGGCTGCAGCCGTGTCCGTGTCCGTGTCCGTGTCGGTGCCTGTATCTGTGTCTGTGTCTGTGTCTGTGTCCGTCGTGGTCGTCGCCTCGGGGCCGGGCTCGGGTTCGGCGTCGGGCGCGGGCGCCGCCTGGTGAGGCGTCTGGGTCGTCTCGCCTGACGGGGCCGACTGGCCGGCAGGCGAAGCGGAGGCTGTCGCCTGCTCAGGGATGTGGGCCTCGGGCCCGGCAGCGGGCTCGGCGGCTCCCGCACCCGCCTCGGTGCCGGGTGCGGTGTCCTGCTGGGGCTTCGGCTGGTCCGCTTCCTGGTTTATGGGAGGCGCGGCCGAGGCGGGTACGGCCGCGTCCGTACGCGACTCGGGCTCGCCCGCCTGAGCGGGCACCGTCGGGAGGGCCTGCGGCTGGGACTCCTGGCGCGGCCCGGGCACCGTGTCGTGAGGCGGGGCAGCGACGTCCTGGGGCTGGGGCTGGGGCTGGGGCTGGGGCTCTTGAGCTTTCTGGCCTTCAGGCGATTCCTGCTGCTCCTGCGCTTCACGGGCTTCCCGGGGAACGGCTTCGCCGGTCGCGGAGACCTCGATGGGACCGTTGCGCACGGGCTCCTCGGCCGGCTCGGACGGCTGTGCGGACTGCGCGGCTTCCATAGCCGTCTGCGCGTCCGCGTCCGCCTCCGCACCCTGCGGGACCTGGGTGGTCGGCGCGGCTTGCGCGGACTGAGTCGATTCCGTCGCCTCGGAGGCGGCTGCTGCCTCCTGGACGGCCAAGGCTTCCTGGACGCTGACGACTTCCGAGTCGCTTCCGGTTTCCGGAGCGCCCTCGGCTCCCGGAGCGCCCTCGGCGGACGGGATGTCCCCGGCCGAGGTCTGCGCGGGAGCGACCGTTTCTGCCGCGCCCTGACCGGCCTCGGCCACAGCCGCCGCGTCCTGGGAAACGGTCGGCTGCTGAGCCGTCCAGGGGTCGCGCTGCGGCGGGAGTTCACCGAGCTGGGGGCCCGGCAGCGGCTCCTCCGCCGCCGATGCGCTCGCTGTGTTCGATGTGCCGGGATGCGGTACGTCGAGGTATTCCGGTTCCGCCGACTGCGCGCCCTGCTCGGCGCTTTCGGCCGAGGGGACCTGCTGCGTCCGTTCGGCCGACGGAACTTGGTCCTGGCCCTGAGCTGCGCCGTCGCCTTGAGCCGGCTGGGCCTGCGGAGCCTGCTGCCGTTCCTGGCCCACCGGCTCCTGGCCCGCCGACTGCGGGTCGGCCGGCTGCGGGTCGGCCGGCTGCGGGTCCGTGACGGCGGGTGCTGTCATCTGTGGTTCCACGGGCGGCTGTTCTGCCGGGGCGGCCTGCTGCTCATCCGCCGCGGGCGCCTGGCCCTGCTGCTGCGCCTTGTCCTGCTGCTGTCCCTGGTCTCCCGGAGCCTGGCCCTCGGCCTCCTGGGGCGCCTCATCCGACTGGGGCTGGAGCTGGGCCGCAGCAGGGGCAGGGGCAGGGGCGGCGGCAGGCGCGGGCTGCGCGGCGGGGACGGGCGCGGGCCCCCGGTCGGAGAGCGGGCGCACGGTGCCGGACTGCTCCGGCACGGGCGGGCCCAGGTGGAGGGGGCGCCGCGTCCCGTGGCTGGGCGTACTGCTCTGCGAGGGCGGGCCCTGCGTGGACGGAGCCGGTGCGGGCGGGCTGTGCGTGGACGCCTGGGCCGGCTGCGGCTGTTGGGACGGGTGGGCGGCACCGGGGTCGGTGGAGCCCGAGTCGCCCTGCGCGTACTCCGCGCCCGGGGCCTGGGCGCCAGGGGCGTGCGGCACCTCCTGCGGGAACTGCCCTTCGTGGAGCGGCTGCTGGGCGGAACCCTGCGGCTGGGCCTGCGCCTGCGCTGCCGCCTGTGCGTATTCGTGGGCAGCAGCCGCGGCCTGGGCCTGCGGGTCGTGCGCGTAAGCATCCGGCTGCGCTCCGCCCGCGAACTCAGGTCCGGCAGCGGCCTGCGACACCTGCTGCGGATCGCCGTACACCGACTGCTGTTCCGCGTACCCCGGCCCGGGGGACTGCGGCTGCCGCACCTGTTGCTGGGGCCCGCCGGGGGCCGGCTGGCCCTGCACCACCTGCTGCTCGCTCCAGGCGCCCTGGGCGCCCGGCATCAGCAGCAGGTCTTCGTCGTCCTGCTGGGCGAGTGGGGATTCGTGGGCGGAGGGTGCGGGGGCTGCGCCGCCGATGCCGTCGGCCGGGTCGGCGAAGGTGTAGGTGCCGGAGGCCGGAACGCCCGGCTGTCCCTCCTGCTGCTGCCCGCCTGCGTTCTCCGGCAGCCCCTCTCCCGGGACCTGACCGGTGTCAGTCATGCGTTCCCCTCGCCCATCGCTAGTGCTCCTTCCAACCCGGCGGACGGACCGCCGCGCCCCGTAGATGAAGAACGAGCACGCACTCGGTGCGGCACGTGCCTCCGCCTACACCATTCGGACAATGACGGACGAACCGTCAACCCCGAACGGTGGCACAACAGTCCATCAGCCTACCGGGCACAGAGTGTCCCGCTGGCCATGGGTGGGAGAGAAACCGCACTTCGTCGGGGTTCGTCACGCAGCGAATCACAGTGGTGCGAAGAGCGATTCAGATCCGGACACCGGACAGCAGGAACACAACGGCCCGTTCGGTTTCCGCCCAGTCCCCGGTGTCCAGCTCCACCGACTGGAGCAGTGCGCACTCCACGGCGTAACCGCCCTCCGCGAGCGCCCTGCCGAACGCCTCGGCCTCGTCCCGGGTGGCCGCGTGCGTGACGATGCGGGCGGGGCGGCGGTCGGCGACGGCGGTGACCGTGGCCACTCCCCCGCCGCCGACACGCACCACATCGGGCTCCGGAAGGTCCTCCAGCACGTGTGGCGCGATCCCGTGCACCGTCTCCAGTTGGACGCCGAAGCGCCGGGCCGCCGCGTAGGTGCGGGCGCAGGCGTCCGCGTCGGCATCGACGGCGATCACGGCGGCGCCGAAGCGGGCGGCCTCCACGGACAGGGCCCCGCTGCCGGACCCGATGTCCCATACGAGATCGCCGATGCGCGGTCCCAGCCTGGCGAGTTGGGCGGCGCGCAGCTGGACGGACTCGCCCGCCCTGGCGCCGGGCGCGCCGTCGGCGGGCCGGCCGGCGTACTCGGCCACCGGCAGGGCCCAGCCCCGTACGGCGGGCGGGTATCCGACATCGAGCCCGGCGAGCCAGCCGCTGCCCTGCGTGGTGCCGGTGTCGGCCCCGGCGCCGGTACCGCCGACGACGATGACGACGTTGGGGTCGCGCCAGGTGTGGTCGGCGACCTTGTCGGAGGTGAGGACGGTGATCTCCTCGCGCTCCGTGCCGAGGGCCTCGCAGATGACGAAGGTGCGGTGGACCCCGGTGAGCAGCAGCGCGAGTTCGGCCGGTCCCGCGCCCGGCGAGGTGAGGACGGCGACCTTCTTGTGAGCGCGGCAGACGTTCACCGCGCGGCGCAGCGTGCGCGAGTGCGCGACCACGAGCTGGGCGTCGTCCCAGGGCATTCCGGCGCGCGCGAAGGCGGCGGCGACGGAGGAGACGGCGGGGACGACCTCGACCTCCAGGCCGTGTTCGGGCGCGCGGAGGGTGCGTACGACGCCGAAGAAGCCGGGGTCGCCGTCGGCGAGGACGACAGCGGAGCCCCGGTGCCGTGCGATGCGGCGGGCCGCGAGTGAGGCGCTGCCGAGCCGGATGCGTTCGGCGTGCGGCGGCACCTCGGGCAAGGCCAGATGGTGTGCGGCCCCGGCGACGAGCGTGGCCGCGGCGAGAGCCGAGCGGGCGGCGTCGGTCAGCGGCGAGCCGTCCCACCCGATCACGGTGACGCGGTCGGCCATGGGTGCTGTCTCCTGGCTGGTCTGGGCTCATCGCAGGTCGGGCCCACTGAGAGTACTCCCTGTCGCGGCACGCGGTCCTCCGGTACCCGGGGTATCCGTGCGGTCACACCGAGCGGGTGGTCCTGCGGGGGCCGGCGGCCCCCGGGAGAGCCCGGCCGGGCGACACCCCCGTACGGAACGCCCGCGTACGGAAAATGCCGTGTACGGAACGCCCGAGCAGGGAGCAGCCGCGTACGGGCCGCCCGGTACGGAACGCCTGCGCGCGGCGGCACCCGCCTCAGTTGTGCTGGGCCCAGTCGGGGTAGGGGGCGTAGCCGCCGGTCTCGGCCAACTGCTCGAAGGCGCCGTCGAGATCCTCGGGCAGCAGGCTCCAGACGATGAGGTCGGTGCGGATCTCGGTCCACCCGCCCTCCGGGGGCGCGCCGGCCCGAAGGCTCGCCTCCGGCCGGGGGGCTCCCCAGCCCTCGGTGCGGGTACGCGCTATCCACGCGTTGCGCAGGACGCCTTCGCTGATGCAGCCGAGCTTCTGGGTGACCTGCTGGGCCGCGGTGTTGTCGGCGGCCGTGCGCAGCTCCAGTCGCTCGAACTTCTGGTCCTGGAAGAGCCACTGGGCGAGCGCGAGCAGGGACTCCGAGGCGTAGCCCTCACCGCGTGCCCAGGAGGCGGTGGCGTAGGTGGCCTCCGCCGACAGGACGCGCCAGTCGGTGCCGTGCAGCGCGACGATGCCCACGAGGCGCTGGGTGAGGAACTCCGTGACGGCGAAGACGATGCCCTGGCCGCTGCTGCGCAGTGCGGGGGCGCGGCGGGTGATGAAGTGCCTGGCCTCGGCCTCGGTGTAGGGCAGGGGCTGCGCCATCCAGGCGGTGATCTGGTCGTCGGCCATCATCTCCGTGAGTGCAGGGATGTCCTCTTCCTCGAACGGGCGCAGCACGAGCCGGTCCGTGCTGATCGAGATGTCCGGGAAGGTCGAGGTCATGCGCCGCTCCATACACGTCGGGGTGCACAGCATGCAGCATCGGCACCAGGATGTGCAGCGCCGGGCCCCTCTTGGTGAGGGTGCCCGGCGCCGTTCAAGAGACTTGTCGATACGGGGACTTCCCCGGTTCAGGTCCTGGGGTTCACGATCCCACAGGCCCGAAGGCGGGTTCGATGCCCCCCTTGTACTTGTGCTCGATGAATGTCCTGACCTGGTCGGAGTTCAGGAGTTTGGCCAGCTTCTCGATGCGGGGGTCGTCCTGGTTGCCGTCCTTGACCGCGAGGAAGTTGGCGTAGGGGTTGCCCTTGACCTTCTCCGCGACCAGCGCGTCCTTCGAAGGGTTCAGGCCGGTGTCCACCGCGTAGTTGCCGTTGATCACCGCCGCGTCCACGTCACCGAGCGCGCGGGGCACGGAAGCGGCTTCCAGTTCCTTGAACTTCAGGCCCTTGGTGTCGGATACGTCGCCGAGCGTGGCCTCGGCACCGGCGCCCGACTTGAGGTCGATCACGCCGTTGTCGGCCAGCAGGTGCAGGGCCCGGCCCTCGTTGGTGCTGTCGTTGGGCAGCGCCACGGTCTTGCCCGCGGTGAGGTCCTTGAGGCTCTTGGCCTTCTTGGAGTAGAGGCCCAGCGGCTCCAGCTCGACGTTGACCACGGGCTTGATGTGGGTGTTCTTCTTCTTGTTGAAGTCGTCGAGGTAGGGCTTGTGCTGGAAGAAGTTCGCGTCCACCTCGCCGCTCTCGGTGGCGGTGTTGGGGATGACGTAGTCGTTGAACTTCCGCACCTCCAGCTTGAGTCCCTCCTTCGCGGCGAGGTGCTTTTGCACGTAGTCCAGGATCTCGCCGTGCGGGGTGGGCGAGGCGGCGACCTTGAGGGTCTGCTTGTCGTCGCCGCCCGAGCCGAGCCCGTAGCCGATCAGCGCGAGCGGGACGACGACCGCCACGGCGACGGCCACGGTGCGGGGCCTGCCCAGGCGCGCCAGGGGCCGGCCCGCGCCGTCGGCGCCGCCGCCCCGGTGTGCGGCCAGGCCGCGGACGAGGGCGTCACCGATGAGCTGCACCGCGGTGACGATGACGATCAGGGCGACCACGGTGGCGACCATCACGCTGGTCTCGAAGCGCTGGTAGCCGTACTGCACCGCGACCGAGCCCAGGCCGCCGCCACCGACGGTCCCGGCCATCGCCGAGTACCCGATCAGCACGATGACGGTCGTGGTCAGACCGGCCACCAGGGAGGGCAGCGCCTGCGGCAGCAGGGCCTTGAAGACGACGGTGGGGGTGCCGCCTCCCATTGCCTGCACTGCCTCGACCAGGCCCTTGTCCACCTCGCGGACCGCGGTCTCCACCAGCCGCGCGAAGAACGGGATCGCCCCGATGGCGAGGGGGACGATCGCGGCCGTCGGGCCGATGAAGCTGCCGACGACGACGCGGGTGAAGGGGATCAGCGCGATCAGCAAGATGATGAACGGCAGCGATCTGCCGACGTTCACGATCGCGCTGACGGCCTTGTTGACGACCGTGTTCTGGAGCATGCCGCCCTTGTCGGTGAGCACCAGCAGCACACCGATGGGCAGGCCGCCGATCAGGGCGATCAGCGTGGACCAGCCGACCATGTAGAGCGTGTCCCAGAATCCCTGGGACAGCAGCGGCTGTATTTCGGACCAGCTCACTTGGCACTCTCCTCGGCTCGTGCGGCCTCGTCCTCATCGGGGCTCGCGGCGCCCGAGGCGCGGCTCCCCGCTTCGGACGCGGCGCCGGCG
The DNA here is from genome assembly GCF_039532135.1 of Streptomyces axinellae. Lineage (NCBI taxonomy): Bacteria > Bacillati > Actinomycetota > Actinomycetes > Kitasatosporales > Streptomycetaceae > Streptomyces > Streptomyces axinellae. The sequence continues at coordinate 315,895 of NZ_BAAARJ010000001.1, read as the reverse complement.
GCGGGCGTGGCGACGGCGGCCACCTCGACGGTCAGGCCCTGCTCGCGCAGGAATCCGATCGGTACGACGTTGTCCTCGAAGCTGCCGGGCAGCTCGATGCGCATCCGGCCGACCTGCTTGCCGGCGACGGTGTCCATGGCGGCGCCGAGGATGGAGATGTCCACGTTGTAGGTCCGCGACAGCTTGGAGATCACCGGCTCGGTGGTGGTCTCGCCGTGGAAGGTGACGTCCACGACAGTACGGCCGGGCGCCGAGGGCACCCCGCCGACCGGGAACAGCTCGCGGGCCAGCTCCGAGCCGGGCGTGGCCAGCAGCTCGGGAACGGTGCCGGACTCGGTGATCCGGCCGCCCTTCATCAGGGCCGCCGAGTCGCACACGGCCTTCACGACCTCCATCTCGTGCGTGATCAGCAGCACGGTCAGGCCGAGTTGCCGGTTCAGGTCGCGCAACAGCTGGAGGACGGAGCGGGTGGTCTCGGGGTCGAGCGCCGAGGTCGCCTCGTCGGACAGCAGCACCTTGGGGTCACCGGCCAGCGCGCGGGCGATGCCGACGCGCTGCTTCTGCCCGCCGGAGAGCTGCGCGGGGTAGCTGCCCGCTTTCTCGGCGAGGCCGACGAGGTCGAGCAGTTCCCTGGCCTTGCGGGTGCGCTCCTGGCCGGAGTGGCCGAGGATCTCCAGCGGCAGTTCGACGTTGCCGAGGACGGTGCGCGAGGAGAGCAGGTTGAAGTGCTGGAAGACCATGCCGATACGGCCGCGGGCCCGGCGCAGTTCCTTGCCGGCGCGCTTGCTGTTGCCGGTGAGGGCCGTCAGCTCCTGGCCGTCCACGGTGACGGTGCCTGCGGTGGGACGCTCCAGCAGGTTCACGCAGCGGATGAGGGAGGACTTGCCGGCACCGCTCTGGCCGACGACGCCGAAGACCTCACCGTCGCGGACGTGCAGATCGACGCCGTCCAGCGCGGTGACTTCCCGGTCCCGGGTGCGATAGACCTTCGTCAGGTCCTTGGTCGTGATCACAGGAACATCCGTGGGTGTTGGTGGGATGAGCGCTTACGTAGCTCATGAGGTGCGCGGTGTCGCGGGACTCCGCGAGAGGCGCGGAGCGCGGCCACACGGCCCCGTGGTGCGGTGGGGTCGGGGGCTGCCGCCAGTGGCGGCGGGATCGGCTCCGGGACGGTGCGGAGTGCGCGGGCGCTGACTCGCTTCGGGGCGCGAGTCGCCTCGGTCAGCTCAGGCGGGGGCCCTCAGCGGGCACACATTCGCCGCGCGGTACGCGAGCAGTCACGCATACGCGGACAACGAGCACCCGGCGCGTGCTTCGCGTCGGTCGCAAGGGTGCGGCAGCTCGTCGTGTTCATGGTGTTCAGTAAAGCAGACCGGAAGGGCCGAACGGAGGCATCTGTCCGCATGCTGGACGCGAACATGGACACCGGCGCTCGATCCCGCCCCCGCCCCCGCCCTCGCGCCCGGCCCGGTCAGCCGGCTGCGGTGAGCGTCACACCGGCCGCTGTGACCTGCGCCGAGACGGCGGAGAGGTTCTCGACCACCACGTCCGCGCGCAGTTCCTCGCGGGCGTGGGTCGTGACCAGCGCCACCGTCCACATGCCGGCCCTGCGGCCCGCCTCCAGCCCGGCCGGGGCGTCCTCGAAGACCACGCACCGGGCCGGATCGGCGCCCAGCTTCCCGGCGGCCAGCAGATAGGGCTCGGGGTCGGGCTTGCCGCGCGTGATGTCGTCCGCGGCGATGACAAGCGGTGCCTCGATGCCCACCGCGCGCAGCCTGGCCTCGGCCAGCTCGCGGGTCGCGGAGGTGACGACGGCCCAGCTGCCCGCCGGCAGCGAGGCCAGCAGCTCGGCGGTGCCGGGCAGCGGGACGACGCCGCCGTGCGCGACGTCCTCGATCTCCATCTCGGCGATCCGCGCGACCGCCTCCGCCACGCGCTCGGGCGGCAGCAGGTCCGCGACGATCTCGGCCGCGGGGCGGCCGTGCAGCTCGACGGCGGCGAAGTCCTCGGCGCTGATCCCGAACTCCCGGGCCCAGGCGCTCCAGCAGCGGAGCACCGATTCCATGGAGGACAGCAAGGTGCCGTCGTTGTCGAACAGCAGGGTCACGGGGGCTTCGATCTTCATGAGGTGCCAGCGTACGACGGCGTACGGGGGCGCGCGCCGGTGGCCTGGAGCGCCCTCTTAGACTCCTGTCCATGCTCACCCCCCTGACGGTCACGCTCGCCGTGGCAGCGCTCGCGCTGGCCGCGTGGTGCGGCTGGGCGGCGTACCGCGACCAGCCGACCAAGGACTGGCACTTCATCGGCATGGCCGTGGTGACGGTTCTCGCGCTGGCGCAGCTCGTGGTGGGGATCGTGCAGCTCGCCGGCGGGCACGACCCGGCGGACGGCGCGGTGATCTTCGTGTCGTACCTGGTCGGGGTCGTGGCGTGTGTGCCGGTTGTGGGACTGATCTCGCTGACGGAGCGCACCAAGTGGGGCTCGCTGACGGTCGTGGCCGGCGCCGTCGTGCTGGCGGTTCTCCAGGTGCGGCTCTACGACATCTGGGGAGGCGGCACCGTTGCCTGAGACGCCGACGGACGCCGCTCCCGCGACTTCACGCGGGGGCATCAGCAGCGGGCCGGGCAAGCTCCTGGTCACGCTGTACGGCATCTTCACGGTGGGCGCGGCCTCGCGCTCCATCGTCCAGCTCTCGACGCGCTTCGACGAGGCGCCGCTGGCCTATGTCCTCTCGGCGGTGGCCGCGCTGGTGTACGCGTTCATCACGCTCTCGCTCGTCCGGGGCGGTGAGGGCGCCCGCAAGGCGGCCCTCATCTGCTGCGCGGTCGAACTGCTCGGCGTCCTGACCGTCGGCACCTGGACCCTCGCCGAGCCCTCGGCCTTCCCCGACGCCACGGTCTGGTCGGACTACGGGATGGGCTACCTGTTCATCCCGGTCGTGCTGCCGGTGACCGGGCTCCTGTGGCTGCGCCGCTCGCGCGCCTCCGAGGACGCCTGAACCACCGTCACGGCGACCACGGCAACAACGCCGGGGGGCGGGGAGCGCGTCCGCGCACACAGCGGATACAGCGACGCCGTGTTCGGCGAGGCCCGTCGGACCCCGCCGAACACGGCGTCAGCCGGCGCCGGTTCGCGCGCACTACGCGCTGGTGGCGTATGTGGTGGCGTCCTTCGCCAGGGAGACCAAGGTGACCTGGCGGTCCAGCTCGGTGCCGACCTGGGCGTAGCCGAACTTGCGGTAGAGGCGGAGGCTGCCCTCACTGCGGCTGCCGGTCACCAAGCGGTAGCGCTTGGCGTCGAATTCGGCGACGAGGCGGTTCTCCACCGCGGCCAGCAGCCGTCCGCCGAGCCCGTGCCCCTGGAGGCGGGGGTGCACGCACAGCCTGCCGATCCGGGCGGTGCCCTCCTCATCGACGACGGCACGGACGGAACCGACGATCTCCTCGCCGAGCCGGGCCACGAGCACACAGCTGTGCGCCAACTCGGCGCGGAAGTCCTCCAGCGTCTGGACCAGCGGCTCGATGCGGTAATCGCCGTACAGCTCGGCCTCGCTCTGGAAGCAGAGGTACTGCAGTTTCAGTATCTGTTCGGCGTCCTGCTCGCTCGCCGCAGAGATGGTCACGCTCATGCCCATGTGCGCATGCCTCCCCAAGTTGTGTGCGCGCGGGCACGCGAGAGTGAGGGTGCCGCGCCCGTGCTGTCTGCCCTGGTGACGCCGGTTGCCTCTCGCACCCTTCCCCTAAGTTCAGGGGGTGCAACCTCCGTCGCGAGCATTCTGCGCAGGCATTCCAGACAACGGGAACGCAGCGGGCCCAGACTGCCCTGTGACATTCCCAACTCATGTGCGATTTCGGGGTATGTGCGGTCTGTTCCGCTCAGCATGGCGCCCAGCAGCGCGGGGCAGCGGCCCGGCAGCCGCGTCACCGCTTCGGTCAGCGTGCGGCGCCGTTCGGCGGCCAGCAGCGGCGCCTCGGCGTCGCTCACGCTGTCTGCCCTGCCGTCGGCCGCGGTGACCCGGTGGGCGTCGGGTGAGCGCGGGACCGGCCGGCGCGCCGAACGGGTCTCCCCCGTCGCGCGGCGCGCGGCCTCGGCTTCGGTTTCGGCCTCGGCACGGACGGCCTGCCGCAGCCAGGCGGCAGGTTCGGCGGGAAGCCCGTGCCTGCTCAGGTGTTCCAGCCAGCGCAGCCACACGCTCTGCCGCAGGTCCTCGGCCTCGGTACCGGGGTGTGCGGCGGCCTCCGCCGAGCACTCGGCGTGCAGCAGCGCGCGCAGCCGCGCGTCCAGCAGGGTGGGTTCCGTCATACGCCGCTGCACGCGTACCGCCCGCCCCGTGGTTGCGGAGCGGGCGGCATGTCACCCGCAGGTGCGGCGCGTGAAGGCTTGCCGGATCTGCCGGAGGACCGCCACCGGCTTGCGGGGGCGTGTCCAGGAGGCTCAGCCGCGGCCCCGGAATTCCTCGGCGGCCAGCAGCGCGGTGTCGCAGTTGTCGGAGAAGAGGCCGTCGATGCCGGTGGCGAAGTAGCGCTTGAAGAGGCCGAACGCGTCACCGTAGTCGTTGGGGTCCTGGCCCCTGCGGAAGTCGACGGGCAAGAAGGTGTTCTCGTTGCGCACGGTGTAGGGGTGCAGCAGCAGCTTCCGCGCGTGCGCGTCCCGCACCAGCGTGGTCGGCTCGCCCAGAGTGCCGTCCGTGTTGCGCGGGATCACGAGTTCCAGGGTGGGCCCGATGCCCTGGGCGAATTCGGCGATCCACTGGAGGCCCTCGGGCTTGACCAGGTCGGCGACGGTGCGCGGGTCGCCGGATTCCACGAAGTCCCAGGGCCGGGTGGTGAGAGCGCCGAGCAGGACGACACCGGGGCAGTCCACCAGCTTGCCCAGCTTGGCGATGCTGCTGGGCTCGAAGGACTGCACGAAGTTCGGCGAGTGTGCCTTGTGGCGGCCATAGCGGCGCAGCAGCTTGGCGAGGGGCTTTTCCAGGGCGAGGCCGAGCTTGGCGAAGTAGGTGGGGTGCTTGGTCTCCACATGGAGCCAGACACGACGCCCGCGCCGCCGTCCCTGCTCCTCGGCCCAGTCGAGGACCTCCTCGAAGGTGGGCACCTCCCAGCGGCCGTTGTAGAGCGTGTTGTGCTGACGCTGCGCGGGGATGCGCTCCTTGGCGCGCAGTGTCTTCAGCTCCCGGAGCGTGAAGTCCTCGGTGAACCAGCCGGTCAGCTTCGCCCCGTCAACGGTTTTGGTGGCCTTGCGGGAGGCGAACTCGGGGTGGTCGGCGACGTCCGTCGTCGCGGTGATGTCGTTCTCGTGACGGCACACCAGGTGCCCGTCCTTGGTGGGGACGAGATCCTGCTCGATGACGTCGGCACCCATGTCGATGGCGAGCTGGTAGGAGCCGAGGGTGTGCTCGGGGCGGTAGCCGCTGGTGCCGCGGTGGGCGATGACGGCGGGGAAGGGGAGTTCGCCGCCTCCGTGCCGGTCGCGGGAGCGTCCCGCGGAGGCCGCCTCGTCCCCGGCCGCGTGCGCCGTACCGGTGCCCAGCGCCATCGCGCCCGCGCCCGCCGCGCCCAGTACCGCCGCCCCGAGCAGGGTTCTGCGGCCCGGCTGCTGCTCCTCTTCCATGCGCTCTCCTCAACTCCGTGGCACCGGCGACCGGCACCTGCCGAACGTCGGGCCGATCGTAGGACCGTCGGAACAGCGCCGGGGAGACATGAGGCGGAACATGAGGGAAACACGCGTCTGATGGTGGACGGTGGCATATCAGGGACGGCCGCGCGTGCGGGCGAACCGAGAGAACAGAGAACGCGCACAGGGCACGGCCGTCTCCCGGGAGACGGCCGTGTGCGGCGAGAGGCTGGGGAAGGCCGCGTGCGCAATAGGGGCGTAAACCACGTCAACTCTTCGTATCGGTGCAATGAACCCGGCGTGCGACTCACCGGTAGCGGCGAGTATCGTCCTCATCTGCGCGTCCGTGCGCATGACCGATACCGACTGGGCGGAGGGTCCGTTGTCCCGTTTCCGACTGCTCAAGGCAGTGCTCGGCCCGCTTCTTCGCGTGCTGTTCAGGCCGAAGGTCGAAGGGGCCGACCGTATCCCTGGTTCGGGTCCGGTGATCCTGGCGGGCAATCACCTCACGTTCATCGACTCGATGATTCTGCCGTTGGTCACCACCCGCCAGGTCTTCTTCATCGGCAAGGACGAGTACGTCACCGGCAAAAGCTTCAAGGGCCGCCTCATGGCCTGGTTCTTCACCGGCGTCGGCATGATCCCGGTGGACCGGGACGGCGGGCGCGGCGGCGTCGCGGCCCTGATGACCGGGCGGCGCGTGCTGGAGGAAGGCAACCTCTTCGCGATCTACCCCGAGGGCACCCGCTCCCCCGACGGACGGCTGTACCGGGGACGTACGGGCATCGCGCGGCTCGCCCTGATGACGGGCGCCCCGGTGGTGCCGTTCGCCATGATCGGCACCGACGCGGTGCAGCCGGGCGGCAAGGGCCTGCCCAAGATCGGCGGCGGTCGTAGGATCGCGGTGCGCTTCGGTGAGCCGCTGGACTTCTCCCGCTACGACGGCATGGACCGCGACCGCTATGTGCTGCGCGCCGTGACCGACGAGGTCATGAGCGAGGTGATGCGGCTGTCCGGCCAGGAGTACGTGGACATCTACGCCACCAAGGCGAAGGCCGCCTAGCGGTCCCCCCGGACCCGGGCGGGCGGACCCCACCCGGAGCCCGCCCGCGCGTCCGCCGTAACGGGCGGGTCCACAGCGGCGCCAGGCCCATGGGCCTGCCTGCCTCCCCTCCTCACGCGTACCCCTCGCTAGTCCTCCGGGATTTCACCGAGCCGCTGCCCGCGCAGCAGCCACCAGGCCAGCACCGCCGCGGCGAGCAGGATGACCGCGCCTGCGCCCGCCCCGAAGCGCAGGCCCTCGGTGAAGGTGTCCCGCGCGGTGGCCAGCAGCTGCTCCCCCGGTGCCCCGCCCAGTGAGTGCGCGCTCTGCACGGCCTCCCCCAGCGAGTGTCTGGCCTCCTCGGCGGCTGCCTCGGGCACGCCTGCCGGGGTGACGAAGGAGCGGTAGACACCCGTGACGACCGACCCCAGCAGCGCGATACCGAGCGCGGCTCCCAGTTCGTACGCCGTCTCGGAGACGGCGGAGGCGGCGCCGGCCTGCTCCTTGGGGACGCTGGAGAGGATGACGTCCGCTGTCACGGTGAAGGCCAGCCCCGCGCCGAGGCCGACGACCAGGAGCACGCTGCCCAGCAGCAGGTAGCCGGTCGTCGCCTGGAGCCAGAGGCAGGCCCCCAGTGCCAGGCCGACGGCGGCCAGCCCTCCCGAGACGGCACCGCGCACCGAGATACGCCGCGCCACGGTGCCCGCGAGCAGACCCGCGGCCACCGAACCGATCGCGGCGGGCAATTCGGCCAGTCCTGCCTGAAAAGGGCTGCGGGACTGGACCATCTGGAGGAACTGGGACAAGAAGAAGACCAGCCCCGACAGCCCCAGGATGGTCAGCAGATCGGCCAGGACGGCGCCGGTGAAGCCCCTGTTCTTGAACAGCCGCATGTCCAGCAGCGGGTGGGGCAGCCGCAGCTGGCGCCGTACGAAAACGATCAGCGCGGCCACACCCACCACGGCGCCGGCGGCGATGTCCCAGCGCAGACCGTAGGCCGCCGCCTCCTTGACCGCGTAGACGAGGGCGATGATGCCGACCATGGACAGGCCCACACTCGGCAGGTCCCAGGGGCCGGGGGCCGGGTTCTTCGACTCGGGCAGCAGCTTGATGCCGACCAGGACGAGGAGGGCCATCACGGGCAGGTTGATCAAGAAGACCGAGCCCCACCAATAGTGCTCCAGCAGGAATCCGCCGACGAGGGGGCCGACGGCGGTGCCCGCGGCCGTCATGGCTCCCCAGATACCGACGGCCAGGCTGCGCTCGCGCGGGTCGGGGAAGATGTTGCGGATCAGTGCGAGCGTGGAGGGCATCAAGGTGGCGCCCGCGACGCCCATCAGGGCCCGCCACAGGATCATCGTCTCCGCGCTGCTCGCGTAGGCGGTGAGGACCGAGATGCCGCCGAACGCGACCGAGCCGGTCAGCAGCAGCTTCTTGCGGCCGATGCGGTCGCCCAGGCTGCCCATGGAGACCAGGAACCCGGCGATGACGAAGGAGTAGACGTCGCCGATCCACAGCAGCTGGGTGCTGGAGGGGCGCAGGTCTTCGCTGAGGAAGGGCGCTGCCAGGCCGAGGACGGTGACGTCGATGCCCACCAGCAGCACGGCCAGCACCAGGACCGCGAGCGCGACCCAGCGCAGCCGGGTCGAGTGGGGCTGGGGCTCGGCACCCCGGGGGCCGGAGCCGGGCCCGGCGATCTTGCTGCTCATCTCTCCATGCTCCGTCGTGCGCCGCCGAGCAGCAGCTCAGCGGTCATGTGGGTGGAGTCGCGCGCGGCGACCCTGCCGTCCTGGACAGCCCAGGCGGACGCGGTGATCAGCGCGTAGAGCGCCTCGGTCAGCCAGGCGGGGGTCAGGTCGAGCCGGAAGGTCCCCTCGGCCTGGCCGCGCCGGAAGAGGGCGCTGATGCGCTCGTCGATCCTCATCCAGCCCTCGTGCTGTTCTCCCGGTTCGAACAGCTGGTTCTCGGTGACGAGGAAGCCGAGGAACCCGGCGAGGGGTTCGGTCTCGGCGATGAGGCGGCGTACCGCGTCGGCGGCGTCCCCCTCGTCCGTCCCGGCCGCGTCCAGCGCCGCTTCCAGACGGCGGTGGCCCAGCTGTTCGAGCGCGCGTATCAGCGCGTCGCGGCCCGCGAAGTGCCGGTGCAAGGTGGCGCGGCTGATCCGTGCGGCCTTGGCGATGTCGTCCATGGACGAGGTGGGGCGCCGGGTCAGCACTTCCGCCGCGGTGCTCAGCAGCTCTTCCCTGTCCAGATTCATGCGACAAGGTTAGACCGTTTGAGACACCACTGTCGCACACGAGACAGAGAAGTGGCCCCGCCGCACGCGAGGGCGAGCGGCGGGGCCCAGTGCTCAGGATCCCCCCTCGGGGGCGGGCCTCAACGCCAGGCGCAACTGCCCGACGTGGCACCGTGCTCGAGGGCACGGGCCGCCTCGTTCCCGGGCAGCACCCGGGTCTTCTTGCCCGTGCACACCGGGGTGCGGTCGGCGTAGCCGGCCATGTCCAGCAGGATCTGGTCCCAGTGGCGGTATTGCACGTCGTGGCCGCTGTCGTCGTACTTCCGGGTGACCGGCTTCTTCGGCAGTGCCTCGCTCCAGCGGGCCTGGGTGGCGGGAGGCACGGAGGCGTCCTTGAGGCCGGTGTAGACGTACACCGGCGCCTTCAGCCGCGACATGTCGGGGCCGGGCCGCTCGCAGTAGAGCTTCTGCTCATGGACCTGCGCGGACGGGTCGCCCTTCTGGCCGCGCAGGTAGTACGAGCGCGCGCCGTCCTCCTCGGCCGTGTCGGTGAAGCCGGGAATCTTGTGCATGGGGCTGTCGGCGGGGTAGCCCCACCACTTGCGGGGGTCGCGGATCTGCTCGCCGAAGTACTCCGTCAGCTCCTTGTCGCTCTTGCCGCAGTAGTCGGCCTTCGCCCCGTACGGCGGGAGCGCCGCCGCCAGGTGGAGGGAGGCGATCCGGCCGGGCGCCTCGGCGGCGAAGTGCGCGGCGTAGGGGCCGCCGCCGGAGATCGCGACGACGGCCGCCTTGCGCACGCCCAGCTTGTCCAGGACGGCCTTGACGTCGGAGGTGTAGTCCTCGAAGCCGAGCGACTTGTCGAACTCGGTGTCGCCGAAGCCGTTGCGCTCGACGGATATGACGCGCTGGTTCAGCTTCTCCCGGGTGGTGCGCAGGAATTCGGTCATGCCGGCGGCACGCGCGGTGGTGCCGGTGCCGCCCATGAAGACGACCGGGTCGCCGTGCTTCTCCCCGGTGTCGCTGTAGTGCACGGTGCGGCCGGCGTGTTCGATCTGGTGCATCGGCGGGCCGAGGGGGTCGAACTCGTTCTGGACGACGGGCTCGGGGCGGCTCCCGGCCTCGGCGTGGGAAGCTCCCGCGGTGAATCCGACGGCGCCCGCGACCGCTGCCACGGAGAGGGTGAACGCCACTGCGGCTGTCGATGCCTTTTTCATTTCCTGGTCTCCCGGTTGTCAATGTGCGACGGGGGACCTGCCCGGAATCCGGAATGTCATGCTCACTAGAAGCTCATGACCTGGGGTTTCCCCGTGCCCCCTGTCGGCATCGGGGCTCGCTCGTCAGTGCCAGGGCAGCTCGGAGCGGTACTGCCAGTAGGCCGCCGGATCCTCCACGAGGCCCGCCAGCGAGGCGAGTTGGGACTCCTCCAGGTCGGCCGCCGCACCCAGCAGATTGGAGTGCAGCTCACCGACGGTGGCGGCGCCCGAGAGCACGACACTGGCCCAGGGCATGCGCAGTACGGCGGCCAGGGCGACCGCGTCGGGTGTCGTGCCCGCCGCCTCGGCCACCTCGCGCAGTGGGCCGGGCGCGTGACCCGCCGCGAGCCTGCCGTTCGCCATGCCCTCCTTCACGATGACGCTCAGCCCCGCGTCGTGTGCCTCGGCCAGCGCGGGGCCGGCCGAGGGCTCCAGGAGGTTGTAGGTGCTCTGGACGGTACGGAAGAGGGGCTCGCCGGCGACGGTGACCGACAGCGCGGCGCGGATCGCCTCCGCCTGCGCGGGGCCGCTGGTGCTGAAGCCGATGGTGACGCCCTCGGCCGCCAGTTCGGCCAGCCGCTCGTGGAGCGCCGTGTCGCTCAGGGCCGGGCTCTGCGGGGTGAGGGAGTGGATCTGGTAAAGGTCCAGCCGCTCCCCCAGCAGTTCGCGGGTCTCGGCCAGCTGCCGCTCGTACGCCGCGAGCCCGTGGTCCTTGACCTCGTGGACGTCGGCCTCGGTACGCCATTCCCCGACGTAGGCGTAGCCCCACTTGCTGCCGACGACCACGTCCTGGATCTCCGGGTGCTCTGCGAGCCAGCCCGCCAGGAATTCCTCGGCGCGGCCGTAGGAGCGGGCCGCGTCCAGATAGCGCACGCCCTGCGCGTAGGCGGCGTCGAGGAGTTCGTGGGTGCGGGCGCGCAGCGCCTCGGGGCTGCGGTCGCCGGGCAGTTCGGCGTCCCGGTCGAGGGTGAGGTAGGCGGGGCGTCCGATCGCGGCGAGGCCCAGCCCGAGGTGGGCTGTCGGGGTCGTCGCCGAGGCGAGGCGGGTCAGGGGCATGGCGTCTCCCGGCAGGCGGCTGGGTGGGAGGCCCTACCGTACCGGGCAGCGTGCGGGCCCCCGCACATCGGTGCGGGGGCCCGTGTGTCCGTGCGGACCACGGTGCGTCAGGGTGCGGCGGGGCGCCGGGCTCAGCGCTGAGCAGCGCCGCTCGGGACCCTCGGGCCCGCTCAGGTCCGCTCAGCGCTTGGCATCGGCCCAGTCGCGCTGGAGGTCCAGGTCGGCGCGGAAGTCGGCGAGCTGCGCGGCGACAGCCGACGGCGCCGTGCCGCCGCGTCCGTCGCGGGCGGCGAGCGCGCCGGGGACGTTGAGCACGGTGCGCACCTGCGGGCTCAGGTGCGGGGAGATCGCGGCGAACTGCTCGTCGGTGAGCTGGTCCAACTCGATGCCCTCGCGCTCGCAGACCTTCACGCACTCGCCCGCGACCTCGTGGGCGACCCGGAAGGGGACGCCCCGCTTGACCAGCCACTCGGCGATGTCGGTCGCCAGCGAGAAGCCCGCGGGCGCCAGTTCACCCATCCGGTCGCCGTGCACCGTGAGCGTGGCCATCATGCCGGTGAAGGCGGGCAGCAGGATCTCCAGCTGGTCGATGGAGTCGAAGACCGGCTCCTTGTCCTCCTGGAGGTCCCGGTTGTAGGCGAGCGGCAGCGCCTTGAGCGTGGCCATCAGGCCCGTCAGATTGCCGATCAGCCGGCCCGACTTGCCGCGCGCCAGCTCCGCGATGTCGGGGTTCTTCTTCTGCGGCATGATCGAGGAGCCGGTGGAGAACGCGTCGTGGAGGGTCACGAAGGAGAACTCCTTGGTGTTCCACAGGATGATCTCTTCCGCGATCTTCGAGACATCGACGCCGATCATCGCGGTGACGAAGGCGAACTCCGCGGCGAAGTCGCGCGCGGCCGTGCCGTCGATCGAGTTGGCCGAACTGCCGCGCTCGAAGCCGAGGTCGGCGGCGACCGCCTCCGGGTCGAGCCCCAGCGAGGAGCCGGCGAGCGCCCCCGAGCCGTAGGGCGAGACCGCCGTCCGCGCGTCCCACTGGCGCAGCCGCTCCGCGTCCCGGGACAGGGCCTGGGCGTGGGCGAGCACATGGTGCGCGAACAGCACCGGCTGGGCGTGCTGGAGGTGGGTGCGGCCGGGCATGGCCACCTCGGGGTGCGCCTCGGCCAGCCCCACCAGGGCACCCTGGAGGTCGGCGAGGAGCCCGCCGAGCACCCGGGCGTGGTCGCGCAGGTACATCCTGAAGAGGGTGGCCACCTGGTCGTTGCGGGAGCGGCCGGCGCGCAGCTTGCCGCCCAGTTCGGCGCCGAGGCGCTCCAGCAGGCCGCGCTCCAGCGCTGTGTGCACGTCCTCGTCGGCGACGGTGCCCACGAACGAGCCGTCAGCGACGTCCCGTTCGAGCTGGTCGAGCCCCTCCAGCATGCGCCGCAGCTCGTCCTCGGTGAGCAGCTCCGCCGCGTGGAGTACGCGGGCGTGGGCACGGGAGCCGGCGATGTCGTAGGGCGCCAGGCGCCAGTCGAAGTGGACGGAGGCGGAGAGCTTCTCCAGCGCCTCGCTGGGACCGTCGGCGAACCGGCCGCCCCAGAGGCGGACGTCGCCGCCGTTGTTGTCGTTGTCAGTGCTGCTCACTGTGTGCGCTGCTCCTGGGTGCGTGCGGTTGCTTCGCTGACTGCGGGTCGCCGCGCGTACGGTCGCGCGCCCTGGCGCACGGCAGCACGCGCGGTGACCCGAGACTATGCCGGGTCACGCCGTGCCGTGAATGTGCCGCCCGGACCGGAATCGCCGGTACGCTAGACAGCATAAGTATGCATTCCTCTGCATGTTTCGTCAACGCGTGGCCGGGGCGCCGCCTCCGCCCCTCACCCTTACTCTCACGCCCGCTTCTCCAGCTCCTCCTCCAGCACCCGGGCATGGGAGAGCGAGGGCTCCTTCGTGGCGGTCAGCAGGGTCAGCGTGCCGCCGCGCGGGGCATGGGCGAGCAGGTCCGCCAGCGCCTGCTCGCCCTCCTCGGTCTCCAGCTCGGCGCGGTAGCGGGCCGCGAAGCCCTCGAAGCGCTCCGGGTCGTGCCCGTACCACTTGCGCAGCTCGGTACTGGGCGCCACGGCCTTCTCCCAGGCGTCCAGCGCCGCGCGCTCCTTGGACTCGCCGCGCGGCCACACACGGTCCACGAGGACTCGCACTCCGTCCTCACCGGGCTCCGGGTCCTCGTAGACGCGGCGGACTCGTACAGTCAACTTCTTGCGAGAGGTCATGAATTCAGGGTGCGGGCGCCGCGCCGTCTTCGCATGTTGACACGTCTCACATTGTGCGGGCGACGTCCCTCCACGACCGGCATCCCGAGTCTCGCGCGACTGCTGCGACACCTCCTGGGCCCCGTCCACACCACCGCCCGCTTCGCGCTGCGCGGCCCCGCCAAGGGCGAAGCGCCGTGGACCCGCGCAACAAGGCCGCAGGTCACATCGCGAGACGCCCTTGCGTGTACGCGCCAACAGGCGTTTTCTCACACGGTGCGAAGTGACAGAACCGAACAGCCCGACACCGGCGCCGACGCCACCGAGACCACGAGCGGCAGCACCGCCGAGGCGCGGGGCGCCCGCCGCGCGGTGACCCTCTTCCCCCTCCTCGTACTTCTCGCCGGAGTCCTCGGCCTGGTGAGTCCGGGGACGTTCTCCGGCGGCGGCGAGGCGGTGCCCTACCTCCTCGGCGTGGTGATGTTCTGCATGGGCGTGACGATGACGCCGCAGGACTTCAAGGGCGTCGCCAAGCGGCCGTGGGCGGTCGCGCTCGGCCTGGTGGCGCACTACATATTCATGCCGGGGCTGGGCTGGCTGATCGCACACGCCCTGCACCTGTCGCCACAGCTCGCGGCCGGCGTGATCCTCGTGGGCTGCGCCCCCAGCGGTACCGCCTCGAACGTGGTGACCTATCTGGCCAGGGGCGATGTGGCACTGTCCGTGTCCGTGGCCACCGTCTCCACGGTGGTGGCCCCGCTGGTGACGCCACCGCTGACGCTGCTGCTCGCGGGCGAGTACCTGCCGGTGGACGCCGGCTCGATGGTGACCGACATCCTCAAGACGGTGCTGCTGCCCGTACTCGCCGGGCTGCTGGTCCGGCTGGTCGCGGCGCGGCTGGTGAAGCGGGCGCTGCCGGTGCTGCCGTGGCTCTCGGCGCTGACCATCGCGGTGATCGTCGCCGTGGTGGTGGCGGGCAGCGCGGACGCCATCAAGTCGGCTGCCTTGATGGTGCTGCTCGCGGTCGTCCTGCACAACGGCCTGGGGCTCGCCCTGGGGTACGGCGCCGGACGGCTCGCCGGGCTGGGCGAGCCCGCCAGCCGCGCCATGTCCTTCGAGGTCGGAATGCAGAACTCCGGCCTGGCGGCCTCGCTGGCCACCGCCCACTTCAGCCCGCTGGCCGCCCTGCCCGCCGCGGTCTTCTCGGTGTGGCACAACGTTTCCGGGGCCCTGGCGGCGGCCTGGCTCTCCCGGCGGGGCCGCTAGCCGCTGGGCGGGCAGCGGCCCCGGGGGCCTGTCCCCCGCGCCGCGGCTTCCCGGAGCCTGCCGGGAGGGCACGGCGCTGTCGCCCTCTTTCCTGGTGCTGTGTAGGGGGTGCCCCTGTCTGTGCTGTGCAGGGTGCGAGGTCGTACGCGCGGGGCGCGCAGTTCCCCGCGCCCCTTCGGGGTTCCCCTGCCTGTCTCGCGCAGGGTGCGGGTGCGTTCTGCGCTCGGCGCGCCCACGCGGCGGAGCCGCATATGACACAGCCTCGCGCCCCTTCGGGGCCGGGGCGGCGGCCCAGCGGCTACGCGGCGGGGTCCAGGCGGTAGACGCTGCCGTCGAGTGCCAGGGCGTAGACCTCGCGGGCGCTGTCCTGGGCGAAGGAGACGACCTCGCCGCCGCTGATCCCCAGGTCGGTCTCGCCGGTGACCTTGCCGTTCTTCATCGTCAGGGCCCGGATGGCGCCCTCGCAGTAGTCGCTGAACAGGTATTTTCCGCGCAGTTGCGGTATGGCCTTGCCCCGGTAGACGTATCCGCCGGTGACCGAGCAGCGTTGCGGGTCGTGGTCGTACTCGAAGACGGGCCGTACGTGGCCGGCCGGTTCGGTGTTGTCGCGGAAGGGCAGCGAGCCCTCCATGCGGGACCAGCCGTAGTTCTCGCCGCCCCGGCTGTAGGCCGAGGCCCAGTCGATCTCCTCGCGCAGGCTCTGCCCGACATCGCCGATCAGCAGGTCCCCACTGGCCGCGTCGAAGGAGAACCGCCAGGGGTTGCGCAGTCCGAACGCCCAGATCTCGCCGCGTGCGCCGCTCTGGCCCACGAAGGGGTTGTCCCCGGGGATCGCGTACGGCTTCTCGGGCAGGCCGCCGCGCGGATCGATACGCAGCATCTTGCCCAGGAGCGTGTCGAGGTTCTGCCCGTTGCCGTGCGGGTCGCCGCCGCTGCCGCCGTCGCCGAAGCCGATGTAGAGCATGCCGTCGGGGCCGAATGTGAGGTCGCCCCCGTTGTGGTTGGAGTAGGGCTGCTCCTGGGTGAGTACGGTGCGGCGGGTGTCGGGCCGGAGTTCGCCGTTCTCGACGGCGAACTCGTCGATGGTGCTGGTGCCTTCGAGGTTGGTGAACGAGATGTAGAGGTGCTCGAAGCCGGGGTCGAACGCGAGGCCGAGGAGACCGCGCTCGCCGTCGATGGTGGTCTCGTCGGAGATGTCGAGGACGGGCGCGCCCAGCCCCTGCTTGTCCAGGACGCGTACTCTGCCGGGCCGTTCGGTGATCCAGAGGGTGTTGCCGGGGCCGGCGACTCCGGCGGTGGGCATCTCGGCGTCCCCGGTGACCTTGGTCAGCGCGGCGTCCCCCTGCCGGGGCGCGGCCTTCCCGGCGGTCGCGGCGGCTGCCGGGGGCCCCGTGGGCTCCTGGGCCGAGGCCGTGGATAACGTCAGTGCGGCGAGCAGGGCGAAGGTGCCGGCAACGGCCGAGCCTGTGCGAACTTTCACCGTGATCCTCCCGGGGGCGGCGGACGGTTCGTCACCCGGCTGCTGTGGGCCGTAGGAGAGAAGGCGCTGCCCGTGCCAGTGAGCAACCTGGGTGGGGGGTGTGCTGCTGGCTAAAGGGAGAGTAATGGTGCGTACCTGTCAGAGGAAGCCCCCGGCCCCGGCCCCCTTGGCGCTCTTTCTGGGTCAGCGCTCCTTCTGGGCGAGGCCCAGCAGGTGATCGGCGAGGGCCTGTCCCCCGTCGGGTGCGCGGCTGATGAGCAGGAGCGTGTCGTCCCCGGCGATGGTGCCGATGATCTCGTGGACGCCGGCCTGGTCGATGGCCGAGGCCAGGAACTGGGCCGCGCCCGGCGGGGTGCGCAGCACGACGAGGTTGGCCGACGCCTCGGCGGAGATGAGGAGTTCGCCCGCGAGCCGGGCCATCCGGGCCTCGCTGGCCGACTCGCCCAGCGGCGCCTTGGGGGTGGGGTCCCCGCCCTCGGCGGGGACCGCGTAGATCAGCTCACCCCCGGTGTTGCGGATCTTGACCGCGCCCAGTTCGTCCAGGTCGCGGGAGAGGGTCGCCTGGGTGACCGTGAGCCCGTCGTCGGCCAGGAGCTTGGCCAACTGACTCTGCGAGCGGACCGGCTGTCTGCTCAGGATGTCCACGATCCGCCGGTGTCTGGCCATCCGCGTCTGCGGAACCGCCTGCCCGTTGTGCTGCTCCTCGGTCATCGTGCGCGTACCCCTTCGGCTCATCGCTGTCTTTCCGCCGCCGCGTCGAGGACGGCGGGCAGGGCCCGGACGAGCGCCTCCACTTCCGTCGCGCCCACGATCAGCGGCGGGGCGAGCCGGAGCACGTCCGGAGCGACAGCGTTCACCAGGAACCCGGCGTCCTGAGCCGTCTGCTGGGCGAGCGGCGCCACCGGCTCGGTGAGCACGATACCCAGCAGCAGTCCTGCGCCACGGACCTGACCGACCATCGGGTGCCCGAGGCCGAGAATCCCGTCCCGCAACTGGGCGCCGACGCGCTTGACATGGTCGAGCAGCCCGTCGGCCGCGATCGTCTCCAGCACGGCGAGCCCCGCCGCGCACGAGACCGGGTTGCCGCCGAAGGTGGAGCCGTGCTGCCCGGGGGTCAGCAGTTCGGCGGCGGCGCCGAAGGCGAGGGTGGCGCCCAGCGGCAGTCCGCCGCCCAGGCCCTTGGCGAGCGTGATGACGTCCGGCTCGACGCCCTGGGCCTGGGAGGCGAACCAGTGGCCTGTCCTGCCGATGCCGGTCTGGATCTCGTCCAGGACGAGCAGGGTGCCGGTGGCCGAGGTGATCTCGCGGGCCGCCGCGAGGTAGCCCTCGGGCGGGACGACGACGCCGTTCTCGCCCTGCACCGGCTCCAGCACGACCAGCGCCGTCTCCTCGCTGACGGCGGCGCGCAGGGCTTCGGTGTCACCGTAGGGGACGTGGGTGACGTCGCCGGGCAGCGGCCGGAACGGCTCCTGTTTGCCCGGCTGTCCGGTCAGCGCGAGCGCGCCCATGGTGCGCCCGTGGAAGCCGCCTTCGGTGGCGACCATGTGCGTCCGGCCGGTGCGGCGGCCGATTTTGAAGGCCGCCTCCACGGCTTCGGCTCCGGAGTTGCAGAAGTAGACCTTGCCCGGCCGCCCGGCCAGCTCCAGCAGCTTCTCGGCCAGCGCGACCGGCGGCTCGGCGATGAACAGGTTGGAGACATGGCCCAGGGTCGCGATCTGGTCGGAGACGGCGCGGACGATCGCGGGGTGCGCCGTGCCGAGCGCGTTGACGGCGATACCGCCGACGAAGTCGGTGTACTGCCTGCCCGCCGCGTCCCACAGCCGGGTGCCCTCGCCGTGGGTGAGGGGGACGCGCGGGGTGCCGTAGTTGTTCATCAGCGAGCCCTGCCAGCGGCCGGTGAGGGTGGAGTTGTCGTGGGCGAGACTCATGCGGGGCCCTTCGCCTTCCGGGGGTCGGGTACGGCGTCGGGCACGACCATCGTCCCGATGCCTTCATCGGTGAAGATCTCCAGCAG
Source organism: Streptomyces axinellae (assembly GCF_039532135.1). NCBI lineage: Bacteria > Bacillati > Actinomycetota > Actinomycetes > Kitasatosporales > Streptomycetaceae > Streptomyces > Streptomyces axinellae. The sequence goes on along the minus strand of NZ_BAAARJ010000001.1, from coordinate 297,710 downwards.
GATGGAGTGGGGCACGCGGCCGTCCAGCACGCGGGCGGTGTGCACGCCGTTGCGCACGGCGTGCAGGCAGCCCTCCATCTTGGGCACCATGCCGCTGGCCAGCTCGGGCAGCAGGGTCTCCAGTTCGCCCGCCGTCAGCCGGCTGATGACCTCGTCGCTGTGCGGCCAGTCCTCGTACAGGCCCTCCACATCTGTCAGCACCATCAGCGTCTCGGCGCCCAGCGCGGCGGCCAGTGCGGCGGCGGCCGTGTCCGCATTGACGTTGTAGACGCCCGTCCCGCCGTCGGCGCTGCGCGCGATGGAGGAGATGACCGGAATGCGGCCGTCGTCCAGCAGCGCCTCTATCGCCCCGGTCTCCACGGTGTGGATGTCGCCGACCCGGCCGATGTCCACACGCTCGCCGTCGATCTCGGCGAAGTGCTGGGTGGCGGCCAGGATGTGGGCGTCCTCGCCGGTCATGCCGACGGCCAGCGGACCGTGCTGGTTGAGGAGGTTGACCAGCTCACGCTGGACCTGCCCCGCCAGCACCATGCGGACGACCTCCATGGTCTCGGGTGTGGTCACCCGCAGCCCGGCACGGAACTCGGAGGCCAGCCCCAGCTTGTCCAACTGGGCGCTGATCTGCGGTCCCCCGCCGTGCACGACCACGGGGCGCAGGCCCGCGTGCCGCAGGAAGACGACGTCCTGCGCGAAGGCCGCCTTCAGCTCCTCGTCGATCATCGCGTTGCCGCCGAACTTGATGACGACGGTCCTGCCGTGGTGCCGGGTGAGCCAGGGCAGCGCCTCGATGAGGGTCTGCGCCTTGGGCAGCGCGGTGTGCTTGCGCGGGGTGGGCTGAGGTCCGCTCATGAGCTGTAGGCGCTGTTCTCGTGGACGTAGTCGGCCGTCAGGTCGTTGGTCCAGATGACGGCGGACTCCGGCCCGGCGGCGAGGTCGGCCGTGATGCGGACCTCGCGGTAGCGCATGTCCACCTTGTCCCGGTCGTCGCCGATGGCGCCGCCCCGGCAGACCTGCACGCCGTTGATGGCGACGTTCAGCTGGTCGGGCTCGAAGACGGCGTCCGTGGTACCGATCGCGGCGAGGACCCGGCCCCAGTTGGGGTCCTCGCCGTGCACGGCGCATTTGAGGAGGTTGTTGCGGGCGATCGAGCGGCCGACCAGTACGGCGTCCTCCTCGCTCGCGGCGCCCACGACCTCGATCCGGATGTCCTTGGAGGCGCCCTCGGCGTCCCGGATGAGCTGCTGGCCCAGGTCGTCGCACACGGCGCGTACGGCCTCCGCGAACTCGGCCTCGTCCGGGCGCACTTGACTCGCGCCGGAGGCCAGGAGCAGCACGGTGTCGTTGGTGGACATGCAGCCGTCGGAGTCGATCCGGTCGAGGGTGGTGCGGGTCGCGGCGCGCAGCGCGGCATCCAGCTCGTCCGCCGTCGCCTCGGCGTCGGTGGTGAGGACGACGAGCATGGTGGCCAGCCCCGGCGCGAGCATGCCGGAGCCCTTGGCCATGCCGCCGACGGTCCAGCCCGCCGGGCTCTCCACGACGGCGGTCTTGTGCACGGTGTCGGTGGTCTTGATCGCGATCGCGGCCTTCTCGCCCCCGTGCGGGGAGAGCGCCGCCACCGCCGTCCCGAGGCCGGGCAGCAGCTTGTCCATCGGCAGCCGCTGCCCGATCAGCCCGGTGGAGGCCACGGCGATCTCGCCCGCGCTGTGGGCGTCGCCGAGCACCTCGGCGGCCTTCTCGGCCGTCGCATGGGTGTCCTGGAAGCCGAGGGGGCCGGTGCAGGCGTTGGCGCCGCCCGAGTTGAGCACGACGGCGGAGACCTGGCCGCCCTTGAGGACCTGCTCGGACCACAGGACGGGGGCCGCCTTGACGCGGTTCGAGGTGAAGACGCCCGCCGCGGCCCGGCTCGGCCCCTGATTGACGACGAGCGCCAGGTCCGCGCCTCCGCTGTCCTTGATCCCCGCGGCGATCCCGGACGACGTGAATCCCTTGGCCGCTGTGACGCTCACTGCTGTTCTCCGTTCGCTTCTGCGCCCGCGCGGCTGGAGTGCGCGGCTGCTGTCCGTACTGACTGACCGGCGGTCGCCGGTACGCCGCGCCGGGCGGGCCTTGCGGCGCTCACGGCGCTCACGGCGCGATCCCCGCCGCTGACAGACCCAGCGTCTCGTCGAGGCCGAGAGCGAGGTTCATGCTCTGGACGGCGCCGCCGGCCGTTCCCTTGGTGAGGTTGTCCACGGCGCTGATGACGATGATCCGGTCCGCGTCCGGATCGTGGGCGACCTGGAGGTGCACCGCGTTGGAGCCCTGCACGGAGGCGGTCGCGGGCCACTGGCCGGCGGGGAGCAGCCGGACGAACGGCTCGTCCTGATACGCCTTCTCGTACACGGCCCGCAGCCCCTCGCCCGTGGTCCCGGGGGCCGCCTTGGCCGAGCAGGTGGCGAGGATGCCGCGCGGCATCGGGGCGAGGGTGGGGGTGAAGGAGACGCTGACGCGCTGCCCGGCCGCCGCGGAGAGGTTCTGGATCATCTCGGGCGTGTGCCGGTGCGTGCCGCCGACGCCGTACGGGCTCATCGACCCCATGACCTCGCTGCCCAGCAGGTGCGGCTTGAGTGCCTTGCCCGCGCCGGAGGTGCCGGTCGCCGCGACGACGACGGCCTCGGGTGCGGCCAGGCGGGCGGCGTAGGCGGGGACGAGCGCGAGCGAGACGGCGGTGGGGAAGCAGCCGGGGACGGCTATACGGCGCGCCCCGCGCAGCGCCTCCCGCGCTCCGGGCAGCTCGGGCAGTCCGTAAGGCCAGGTGCCGGCGTGCGGGGTGCCGTAGAAGCGCTCCCAGTCGCCGGAATCCGCGAGCCGGAAGTCGGCGCCGCAGTCCACCACGACGCTCTCTTCGCCGAGCGCCTCGGCGACGGCCGCCGACTGCCCGTGCGGGAGGGCGAGGAAGACCACGTCGTGGCCGCGCAGCACCCCGGACGTCGTCTCCTCCAGGATCCGGTCCGCATATGGTGTGAGGTGCGGCTGGAGCGCGCCGATGCGCTGCCCCGCGTTGGAGTTCCCGGTCAGCGCCCCGACCTCGACTCCGGGATGCCCGGCGAGCAGGCGCAGCACCTCGCCTCCCGCGTATCCGCTCGCTCCCGCAACTGCCACACGCACTGCCATCGGCCCTCCTCCTGGAGAGCATGACTATACGCAGCGCAGCAGTTTTATGCAATGGAGGGAGCCGATCATCGCTCTACGGCCAGAGCCCCCGGCCCGCCCTCACGCAGAGACGGGACCCGCGCTCAGCGGCGGGGCTTGGTCTCGTAGCGGGGGCCTTCCACCGGGTCCGAGCCCTGAAGCTCGGTGACGAGGTGGTGGGCGGTCACCAGATCGTGCACGAGGACACGGGTCTCCCCCTCGGGGCGGTCCGCGGCGCGGGCGATGTCCGCGAGGAGGACGGGCCGGCCCCCGCTGTGCCGCTCGGCCGTGACGAGCGCGGCGAAGACCTGCTCGTGCTCCGCCGAATAGCCGGGGTGCCCGCGCCCCTGGAACGGGCTTTCGGGCCGCTCGGGGCCGACCGGGCTCCGTGGCGCCGCATCCGGGGCCTCCGCGCTGTGGCCCTGCTTGCCCTCCCGCTGGACGGGCGACTCCTCGCCTCGGGAGTGCCGGGAGGGTTCGCCCGCGCGGTGGGCACGCTGCTTCGAGGCACCCGTGGTCGCGTGCCGGGCGCTGGGCGACTCCTCCTCCCGGTACGCCTTGTGCGCGGCCTTGCGCCGCTGGTCCTCGTCGCCTTCCACCTTCTTGCGCACCATGGCGGGGCCTCCTCCGGCGCTGGGTACGGGGATACGGGAATGCGGGGGCGCGGTGGTCGTGGGGTCGCGGAGCCGTGGGGGCACTCCGGTGAACGGGCGGATCCAGACCCTAGCGGTCGAGTTCGTCTTCCACCGGGGGCTTGGGGGCCTCTCGCAGGCGCTCGGACTGGCCGGGACGGCCGCCCTGCCGCGCCTGCTCGGCGCGCTGAGCAGGGCTCAGGTCGAGGTCGGAGTCGGGATCGACGCGCACGGAGCGGGCGACCTCCTCGCGGTTCGCGTACTCCTCCGGCGGGATGCCGCGCAGCGCGGCGTAGACCTCCTGGGGCGCGTTGGACGCCGCCCGCAGCAACTCGTCCTTCCCCGCCGGGAAATCGACGTCGTCAAGGGCGGCCAGGACTTCTTTGACGGTGGTGTGAGCTGCCATGCCTCATCGCTGCCTTTCCCACGGCCCGGCCCCGGCGTCGTATGCCTGTCACCCGGCCGACGGCGTTGCTCATGTCACATCCGTCTCCAGCATGCGCCCCGTCCGCACGGGTCGCACACGCGCGGCCCCGCGCTCGACCGTCACCGGTCCAGGGGGTGACGGAATGGAGAGTCACCGGCTCAACCGGTGACGCCCCCACCTGGCCCACCCGGGTTGACATGCAGCCGCACGGCTGCCTAATTTTTTGGCAGCCAGACGGCTGCATATCCGTGACCGGGGAGGGCGGAGCATGGAGGACGAGGTGTTCAAGGCCCTGGCCGACCTCAGCAGACGGCGGCTGCTCGACAGCCTGAACGCGCATGACGGGCAGACCCTGCGCGAGCTGTGCACGGGGCTCGACATGACACGGCAGTCCGTCAGCAAGCACCTGGCGGTGCTGGAGGCCGCCCACCTCGTGACCACCGTCCGCCGGGGCCGCGAGAAGCTGCACTACCTCAACACCGTGCCGATCAACGCTCTCGCCGACCGCTGGATGCGGCAGTACGACCGCGAACGCGCCAGTGCGCTCGCGGACCTGAAGACAGCACTGGAGGAGAAGACCATGGCGGACGGGACACAGAACGGGACACCGGCCGGGAACGCGGCATCAGCCACCGAAGGCGCACCGGACTTCGTCTACACGACCTACATCAGGACCACGCCCGAGCTGCTGTGGCGGGCGCTCACCGAGCCCGCCTTCACCAAGCGCTACTGGGGTGTCGGCTTCGCCTCGGAGTGGACGCCCGGCGCCACCGTCACCTGGGAGCAGGAGGGCGTGATCATCGACGACCCGGAGCAGGTCGTGGTCGCTGCCGAGCCGCACCGGCACCTGTCCTACACATGGCACACCATGACCGAGGAGTTCGCGGCCTCGGTGGGGCTGGAGCCGAAGCTGCCCGCCAAGCTGGCGGCCGAGCCGCGCTCGACGGTCTCCTTCGCCCTCGAACCGGTCGGCGACCTGGTCAAGCTCACCGTGACGCACACCGGCTTCCCGCCCGGGAGCACCGTGCGGCAGATGGTGGGCGAGGGGTGGCCGCGCATCCTGTCCGACCTCAAGACGCTGCTGGAGACGGGCGAGACCCTCACGGCCGGCGGCGAGCCGGCGTCCACGGAAAACCGATCGCCCGCCCGCGACGGCGCCCGTGATACTCGCCCGCATGGCTGACTTCGCTGATTTCGACACCCGTGGCTACCGCACCGTCGATGTCGCCACCGGCTACGGCCGCTGGGTGAGCACCTACGAGGACACCGTCGAGGATGTGATGGACCTCGCGCTGCTGGACGAGCTGACCGTACCCGGCTGGCCGGGTGTCCGGCGCGCCGCCGACCTGGGCTGCGGTACGGGGCGCACCGGGGCCTGGCTGCGGCGGCGGGGCGTCGAGGGCGCCCTGGACGGAGTGGACCTCACCCCCGGGATGCTGGAGGTGGCGCGGGCCAAGGGCTCGCACGACCGGCTCTTCCAGAGCGATGTCCGCGCGACCGGACTGGCGAGCGGCGTCTACGACCTGGTGATCTCCTCGCTCATCGACGAACACCTGCCCGAGCTGGGGCCGTTCTACGACGAGGCGTGGCGGCTGGCCGCGCCCGGGGCGGTATGCGTGGTGGTCGCCTTCCACCCGCACTTCATCATGGCGTCGGGCATGCCGACGCACTTCACCGACGAGACGGGCGAGCACATCGCCATCACCACCCATGTCCACCTGCTCAGCGACCATGTGAGCGCCGGTCTGGGCGCCGGCTGGCGGCTCGTGGAGCTTCGCGAAGGCGTCGTGGACGAGCGGTGGCTGGCCCGCAAGCCGAAGTGGGAGAAGTTCCGCGGCCACCCGGTCTCGGCGGCGCTGGTGTGGCGCAAGGACGGCGCGGCCGGTCCCACCCCGTAACCGGTATCCGGTAGCTGACAACCGATAACCGGTAACGCGTAATCGGTGACCCGGGGCGGACGACGAGATGCCGCATCCCGGGGGAGAGCGGGGAGGGCTTGCGTTGGAGCGCACTCCAGGTCATAGCGTCAGCCTCCCGGTCACCCGCCGGCCGGTGACCGTTCCGTCCACGGGCCGGACTTCAGCTCCAGGAGGCAACCGCATGACCACTCTCCCCACCCGCCACTTGGGCACCCTGGCAGTCTCCGGACAGGGCCTCGGCTGCATGGGCATGAGCCACGGCTACGGCTCGTCCGACGACGCCACCTCCACCGCCACCCTGCACCGCGCGCTCGATCTGGGTGTCACCCTGCTGGACACCGCCGACTTCTACGGCTCCGGCCACAACGAGGAGCTGATCGGACGCGCCCTGACCGGCCGGCGCGATCAGGCCGTGCTGGCCACCAAGTTCGGCTTCGCCAACAAGCTGGGCGAGCCCACCCGCATCCGGGGCGACGCCGCGTATGTGCGGCAGGCGTGCGAGGCTTCGCTGCGGCGGCTGGGCACCGACCACATCGACCTCTACTACCAGCACCGGGTCGATCCCGAGGTACCCATCGAGGAGACCGTCGGGGCCATGGCGGAGCTGGTCGCCGAGGGCAAAGTACGCCACCTGGGCCTGTCCGAGGCCGGTGCCCGCACCATCCGCCGGGCGCACGCCGTCCACCCCATCAGCGCGCTGCAGAGCGAGTGGTCGCTGTGGACCCGCGACCTGGAGGACCAGATCGCCCCGGTCTGCCGCGAGCTGGGCATCGGGCTGGTGCCGTTCTCGCCCCTGGGCCGCGGCTTTCTGACGGGGCGCTACACCTCGGTGGAGGGGCTGGCGGAATCGGATGTCCGCCGCACCCAGCCGCGCTTCGCCGAGGGGAACCTGGAGCGGAACCTGGCCATCGTGGACAAGCTCGACGAGCTGGCCGGGGCGCGCGGGGTCACGGCGGGCCAGCTCGCGCTCGCCTGGGTGCAGCACCAGGGCGACGACGTGGTGCCGATCCCCGGGACCCGCCGTGAGAAGTACCTGGAGGAGAACATCGCGGCGCTCGGCCTCTCCCTCACCGACGAGGAACTGACCGCGATCGAGGCGGCGGCCCCGCGCGACCAGGTCGCCGGCACCCGTTACGACGCGGGCGCGCTCTCCGTCATCGACCGCTGAGACGGGAGGCGCGCTCTCCGCGTCCGGTTCGCCTTCCGCGTCCCGGTGCCCGCTGGCGGGCTCGCGGGCCATACTCGTCGGCATGACCGAGGACACGGGGACGGATGACGACGGACTCCTCGAAGAGCCGGGGAATGCACCCCTGCTGGCCGAGGAGCCCTTCGCGGGCTTTCTGGCCGGGCCGGTCGCCGACGCGGTGCCCGACATGGAGCGGTACGGGATCGAACTGGCCGCGCGGGACAACGGAATCGCCGACGAGGCCCTGTACACGCTCGCCCTCGCGGTGCTGGACGGCTGCGGCCCGCCGGAGGCCCGCGCACAGCTGCGCACCGACCTGGCCACTCGCGCGGCTGCGCGCGGGCCGGGCCACGGCCCCGACCCCGAGGCCCGGCGGGCCGCCGTCTGGCAGGCACTGGGCAACATGCTGACGCGCGAGGAGGGGGCCGGGCCCGACGGCCCGCCGGTGATGTGTCACCTGAGGCGAGCCATGACCGGCGGAGCCGACAGCCCCGAACAGCAACGCTTCTGGCTGCTCAGCGCCCTCCACGACACAGCCCGCGGCGACACGGCCCGCGACGGTGCACGGGCCGACCGATCCGGCTGACCCGATCGATTCGACTGACCCGGCGGCTGACGGGCCTGCGAAGCCGAGGGGCGGCTCCTCACTCCCGGGAGGCCGCGCGCAGCATCCGCAACTGGCCGATCTCTGCCACGTTCTTCATCAACTCCGCGTTCACCAGGCGACCATGTGCGCGACGGCGTACTCCGGGTCGTCCTGCGGGGAAAGGCCGCCTGCGCCGCCCACTCCTCCTCCGCAGCAGATGCGGTGAACTTCCCCCGTCCGGGTCGCTTCACAGCAGCTTCAGCTGCCAGCCGCCCGCCTGCCCCGTGAGGGTGAGCGCGGCCAGCGGGGCGGCGTTGATGTTCCAGTAGGCGTGCGGCGGGGCCTTGAGCACGTAGCAGAGCGCGGCCCGCACGATCGACGGCTCGGTGACGGCGACCGCCCAGCCGCCCTCCCCCACCGGCCGGGTGTCGAGCCAGCCGCCTATCCGCTGGATGAACGCCAATAAGGACTCCCCGCCGTGGGGCGCCGAGCGGGGGTCGGCCAGCCACACGCTGACGGCCCGCGGTTCGCTGACCGTCACCTCGGAGAGGGTCCGGCCGCGCCAGCGGCCCATGTCGCAGTCGATCAGCGCGGGCTGCGCGAGCGGGCCGAGCCCGAGCACATCACCCGTCTCGCGGCAGCGCACGGACGGGGAGCAGTAGCGCAGTTCGGCGCCCGCCAAGTGGGAGAGCGAGGGGATCATCCGGCGTACCTCCTCCCACCCGGCGGCATCCAGCGGCCGGTCGTCGTCGAAGCGCACATCGAGCAGGGAGGAGCTGCGGGCGGCGGCGAGCAGTGTCAGACGACCTGGCATGGCGCGATCGTAGAGCCGTCCGCCCCTATGTTCGAGAGTCGCGGCAGCGGTCGGGCAGCACTTCCGCGCAGGCCGTACGCAGCCGCCGTACGCCTTCCGCGATCTCGCTCTCGGCAGGGGGCGCGAACGTCAGCCGCAGGTGCGGCGCCGGGGACTCGGCGGCGAAGTACGGCCGTCCCGGCGCCACCGCGACCCCGGCGCGCAACGCGGCCGAGGCCAGCGCCGCCTCATCGGTGCCGTCGGGCAGCCGCAGCCACAGGTGGTAGCCGCCGCGCGGCGCGTGCGCGAGCGGCAGTGCGGGCAGTTCGCTCGCCAGCGCGGCGAGCATGAGGTCGCGCCGGGCGCGCAGCCCGGTGGCGACGGCACGCAGATGGCGGGGCCAGGCGGGCGCCCCCACGAGTTCGAGGGCGGCCTCCTGGAGGGGGCGGGGCACGAAGAAGCTGTCGACGATCTGAATGGCGCGCAGCCGCTCCACCACCGGCCCCCGCGCCGCGAGGGCCCCCACCCGGAAGCTGGGCGAGGTGACCTTGGTGAGTGAGCGGATGTGGACGACCACCCCGTCGGGGTCCTCGGAGCGCAGCGGGGGCAGCAGCGCTCCGGCGTCGTCGTGCGCGAGGTGGCGCGCGAAATCGTCCTCGACGACGAAGGCGCCCGCCTCCCTGGCGACGCGCAGCACCTCGCGCCGCCGGCCGGGGGCGAGGGTGGCACCGGTGGGGTTCTGGAAGAGCGGCTGGCACACGAAGACGCGCGCGCCGCTGGCGCGGAACGCCTCGGCGAGCAGTTCCGGCCGCACCCCGTCGGTATCGACCGGCACGGGTACGGGCCGCAGCCCGGACGCGCGGGCGGCGGCCAGCATGCCGGGGTAGGTGGGCGACTCGACCAGTACAGCAGCGCCGGGCGGGGCGAGGGCGCGCAGCGCGGTGGTGATCGCGCTCTGCCCGCCCGCCGTGATCAGCACCTCGCTGGGGAGCACGGCGCCGAACGGGCCGCCGATCTCCCGCGCGAACCAGCCGCGCAGTTCAAAGACGCCCTCCAGGGGCGGCCGGTCCCAGGCCCCCGGCCGGCGTCCGGCGCGGGCGAGCGCGGCGGACAGCGCGCGCTCGGGCTGGAGGCCGGGCGGGAGGTAGCCGCCGTTCAGCTCGGTGGAGCCGGGTGGCGGGGTGTCGAGCGTGACGGTCACCCCGCGGGCGTCCACGCTGCGCGGTACCTGATCGGCCGAAGCGTCGGCACTGAGCGCGATCTCCTGCCAGGAGGTGTCCCCGGCCCCGGCTCCGGGCCCCGCTCCCGCTCCGGTGGGCGGCCCAGGCGCTGCGGGCGTCTCAGCGCGGAAGGCCCCGGCGCCGGGGCGGGTGACGACCAGCCCCTCGGCGGCGAGCACCGACAGCGCGCGGGAGACGGTCACGGGGCTGGCCCGGAACCGTTCCACGAGCGACCGGCTGGAAGGGAGCTTCTCACCGGGCGAGTAGCGGTCCAGCTCCCCGCGCAGAGAATGAGCCAGCTCTGCGACACTGCTACGCTGCGACATGAGAGCACACGATAGCGCTACCCTCGCTGCCGCGATAGCGGAGACCGGTCCGGGGACCATGGCCGGGACGAGGCCCGCACTGCCCAAGAGCGCCACGGCAGGGGCGATTGCCGCCCCGGACGCGCGGCACACACCGTCCACGAGCATCACAGCCGAGGCAACTGCCGCACCGGGCGCACGAGGCACCCCAGCCGCCCCGGACACCCCCTCAACCCCGAACACCCCCGGAAAGGGACCCGCAGCGGGCCGCGGGGTCCTCCTCGCCGCCCTCGGCGTCGCCTTCTTCTCGCTCACGTTCCCCGCCACCGCCTGGGCCCTGGAGGGCTTCGGTCCGTGGACGGCGACGACGCTGCGCGTCGTGGGCGCGGGCCTCATCGCCGCCGTCGCTCTCGCCGCGCTGCGCGTCCCGCTGCCCGCCCGCCGGCACTGGGCTGGGCTGGCCGTGGCCGCCTCCGGGGTGGTGATCGGCTTCCCGCTGCTGTCCACGCTCGCGCTCCAGACCTCCACCACCTCGCACGCCGCCGTCGTGGTGGGCCTGCTGCCACTGACCACAGCCGTCTACTCCTCGTTGCGCACCGGCACCCGCCCCGCGCCGCTGTTCTGGGTGGCCGCCGTGGCCGGCGCGGCGGTGGCGGTGGCCTTCGCGCTGTACCAGAGCGGAGGCCACCCGACGCTGGGCGACCTCTACCTGTGCGGGGCCCTGCTGATCTGTGCCGCCGGGTACGCGGAGGGCGGGCGGCTCGCGCGGGAGCTGCCCGCGCTACAGGTACTCGGCTGGGCGCTGGTGGGCTGCCTGCCGCTCGGGGCGGCCGGGGCCGTGTTCGCCCTGCTGCACGAGCCGGTGACCCTCACGGCACACTCGGTGACGGGGCTGGCCTGGAACGTGCTGGGCTCGCAGTTCCTCGGCCTGCTCGTGTGGTACCGCGCGATGGGCCTGGCCGGTGTGGCCCGTACGAGCCAGGTGCAGCTTGTCCAGCCTCTGCTTACGCTGGTGTGGTCGGTGCTGCTGCTCGGCGAACGGCTCTCCCCCGCGGCGCCGGTGGCAGCCGTCGCCGTGCTGGTGTGCATCGTGGTGGTCCAGCGCACTCGCGCCTGACGCCGCCAGGGCCCCGACTCCCGTTCGCCGCCTTGGGCTCACCGGGCCGAACCGGGAATCGCACGACCTGACGGGGCTCGCACACGTACGGACCTCACGGTGGAGAACGGCGAACAGGAGGGCACCCCTGATGCGAGCGAACACAGGCGACCGTCTGCTGATGCGCGGGCGAGTGGTAGGCCAGCACGACAGGGTGGCCGAGATCGTGGAAGTGCTGGGGCCGCACGGCGAGCCGCCGTACCGCGTCCGCTTCGAGGACGGCCACGAGACGGTGCTCTCGCCCGGCCCCGACTCCGTGGTCCAGGCGCCGGAGCGGCACAGCTAGTGCCCTCCCGGCGAACATCGCCGGTCACGGCACGAGCAGCGCTCCCCGCACACACTGCCCGATCACGGACACCAGGGCATCTCGCACATAGATGACCTTTCGTACCCGCCCTCCGCCTGACGTGCCTGCCCAGGTAACGTCGGGCGGCGAGGCGGCGCGCCCGGCGTCCCCGCCGAGGCCGGGCTGGTCCGCACCGGGACCATGAAGTTCAGCGAAAGGCACGAGGTGACGGAGTCTGAAGCCGACGTCAAGCGCGTCGGAGTGGTGGGCTGTGGCCAGATGGGTGCGGGTATCGCCGAGGTGTGCGCGCGGGCCGGCCTTGAGGTGATGGTCGCGGAGACCACCGGCGAGGCCCTGGAACTCGGCCGCACACGGCTGGTCAACTCGCTGGGCAAGGCCGCCGAGCGCGGCAAGCTCAGCAAGGAGGAGTGCGATGCGGCGCTGGAGCGGCTGACCTTCACCACGGACCTGGGCGACTTCGCCGACCGTGACCTGGTCATCGAGGCCGTGATCGAGAACGAGCAGGTCAAGACGGAGATCTTCCAGGTGCTCGACCAGGTGGTGACCCGCCCGGACGCGATCTTGGCGTCGAACACCTCGTCCATCCCGCTGGTGAAGCTCGCCGTGGCGACCTCGCGTCCCGACCAGGTGATCGGGATCCACTTCTTCAACCCCGCTCCGATACAGCGCCTCGTGGAGCTGATCCCGGCCCTCACCACGGGCGAGGAGACCATCAAGCGGGCCGAGGCGGTCGTCGGCGACATCCTGGGCAAGCACACCATCCGCGCCCAGGACCGTTCGGGCTTCGTCGTCAACGCGCTGCTGATCCCCTATCTGCTCTCGGCCATCCGCATGTTCGAGTCCGGCATCGCCAGCCGCGAGGACATCGACAACGGCATGGAACTGGGCTGCGCCCACCCCATGGGCCCGCTCAAACTGGCCGACCTCATCGGTCTGGACACCGTCGCCTCGGTCGCCGACTCCATGTACGCGGAGTTCAAGGAACCCCTCTACGCCGCGCCGCCGCTGCTCCAGCGCATGGTCGATGCGGGCCGCCTCGGCCGCAAGGCGAGCGCGGGCTTCTACTCCTACGACTGACCTGACCCGGGGGCCGGTCGTACGACCGGCCCCCGGGCCGGCACTCCCGTCATCAGGCCCGCCGTCATCAGGCCCCACCCGGCCAGGCGCTCGCACGAGGGGCCACGCGTCGGCCGGTTGCCCGCGTCACACAGGGCTGGCGCCCGAGGAGGGGTCCTCGTCACTGGCTTCCGGTGCCGGGGGCGGGGGCGGGGGTTCCTCGTCGGTCTTCTTGAGCCGGCGGGCCGTGCCCCGCTTCGCGGCGCTCACCGAGGTGCGGACGACGGACAGGGGCTTGGCCACGGCCTCCAGCGGCTTGCGTTCGGCGTCCACGCCGAGGAACACCTCCGCCAGCCCGCCCAGGATCATGATCGCGGCGCCGATGAGGAAGCCGATGAACAGCCGCCCCCGGTCGCTGCCGTCCCCGATCAGCCACGCGTAGAAGTACGGCCCGGAGGCACCCGCGGCCTGCCCGATGGCGAAGAAGAGCGCGATGGCCTTCCCGCGCACCTCCAGCGGAAAGATCTCCCCCGCCGTCAGATAGCCGGAGGAGGCTCCGGCCGAGGCGAAGAAGAAGATGACGCACCAGGCCGTGGTCTGGGTGAAGGCCGTCAGCACATCGGCCTCGAACAGCGTCGCGGTCACCACCAGCGCGCACCCGGAAAAAAGATAGGTTCCCGCGATCATCCAGCGCCGTCCCAGGATGTCGAAGAGCGGGCCCAGCACGATCGGACCCAGCAGGTTCCCCGCGGCGAACGCCAGCAGATACATCGGCGCCTGGTCGTCGGGCACTCCGTAGAATTTCGTGAGCACCAGCGTGTACGTGAAGAAGATCGCGTTGTAGAGGAAGGACTGCGTGATCATCAGCGTGGAGGCCAGCACGGCGCGCTGCGGGTACTGCTTGAAGAGCACGCGCAGCAGCGTGAGGTAGGTGCTGTGCGCCGACTCGCTGATCTCGATCGCGGCTTTCTCGTCCACCTCGGGCAGCTTCTTGCCGTGCCTGCGTACAGCCTCCTCGATGCGGCCGATGGCCTCCTCGGCCTCCCGCTCCCGCCCGTTCATGATCAGCCAGCGCGGGCTCTCGGGCAGATGACGGCGCACGAACAGCACGGAGAAGCCCAGCACCGGCCCCAGCAGAAAGCCGACCCGCCATGCCGTGCCGTCTTCGAAGTGGCCGAGAATGAGCAGCTCGGCGACGGTGCCGACGATGGCGCCCGCCCAGTAGGTGCCGTTGACCAGCAGGTCCACCCGCCCCCGGAAGCGGGCGGGCATCATCTCCTGGATCGCGGAGTTGATCGCCGCGTACTCCCCGCCGATGCCGGTGCCCGCGACAAAGCGGGTCAGATACAGGTAGGCGTCCCAGCCGGGTCCCTGACCGTAGGTCAAGGCGGTCAGACCGCTGCCGAACAGATAGACGCCGAAGGTGAGCAGGAACAGCTTCCGGCGCCCGAACCGGTCGGCCATCCGCCCGAAGAACAGGGCTCCCAGAACCTGTCCGACCAGATAGACGGTGGCGATCAGGCCCGCCTCACTGGAGGACAGACCGAGGGTGTCCTCCTTGGTGAGGATGGAGGTGACCGAGCTGGCGACCGTGATCTCCAGCCCGTCCAGGATCCACGCGCACCCCAGCGCCGCGATCATCTTGGTGTGGAAGCCGGACCACGGCATCCGGTCGATTCGCGCGGGGATCAGGCTGCGGATCGGTGCGTCCGCCGGACGGGATGATGAGTTCGCTGCTGCCACCCCGTCACCCCTAACCAGCCTTGCCCCTCTGTCAGGACTGCGCCTCCCGTTCTCACCCGAAAGCGTGAGCTTCGAGCTCCTCCTTCTCGGCCGGCCGAGGTGTGTTCCCTGGCTCAGCGGGCGCAGGACGACGCGGCACCTCACCGGGGCGGGGGCGGGAGGCGGGGCTCCTTGTGGGCGGCCTCGCGGAAGGACGCCGAGCGCCCTGGAGACGGCGCCGCCGACAGCACGGCGTCGCCCAGCGGCGCGGGTCGCCCAGCGGCGCGGGTCGCCCAGCGGCGCGGGTCGCCCAGCGGCGCGGGTCGCCCAGCGGCGCGGGTCGCCCAGCGGCGCGGCGTCGGCTTGCGGCACGGCGTCGGCTTGCGGCACGGCGCCCCGCCTTCGCCGCGCACGCCACCCCTCGCACACCGGCCTCACACGCCACCCCTCACACCGCGCGCGATCAACGCGCGATCGCGGACACGGTCACGGGCACGCACGGTCGCGGACACGCACCGAGGGGCACCCGTGCGAGACGGGTGCCCCTCGTATGTGCCTGCCGATGCGGCGGCGTCCTGGTCCGCCACCTCCCACCGGCCCGGGTCTCCGGTGGGCCGAGCCAGGTGTCCGGACGCGCGCCCGCGGGCCCGGGCTCAGGCGCCGCGCAGGGCGGCACCCGTGCGTTCGACGGCCGCGGCCACCGCCGCGTCCCGTGCCGCCGATGCCTCCTCGGCCTTCAGCGTGCGGTCCGGAGCGCGGAAGCGCAGCGCGTAGGCGAGCGACTTGCGCCCCCCACCGAGCTGTTCACCGGTGAAGACGTCGAACAGCCGCAGGGACTCCAGCAGTTCACCGGCACCGGCCCGCAGCGCGCTCTCCACATCCGCTGCCGGAACGGAGGCGTCCACCACGAGCGCCACATCCTGGGTGGCCACCGGGAAGGTGGAGACGCGCGGCGCGCGGACGGCCCCGGCTCCGGCGCGCTCGACCAGGTCGAGGTCCAGTTCCATGGCGCAGCTGCGCTCGGGCAGGCCGAGGGCCTTCAGCGCACGCGGGTGCAGCTCCCCCGCGTGGCCCACCAGGACCCGCTCGCCGTCCAGGACGACGTGGAGCGCGGCGCACCTGCCCGGGTGCCAGGGCTCGAACTGGGCGTTCTCCACCGTGAGTTCGGCACCAGCCTCGGCCGCCACGGTGCGTGCGGCCTCGATCGCGTCCGCCCATCCGGCGGGCCGGCCCCCGCCCCACCATCCGGCGCGCTCGCGTGCGCCCGCCAGGACGGCGGCGGCGTGCCGGGGCTGTTCGGGCAGTGCGGCGTCCAGCGAGGCCAGCTGCCGCTCGGTGGGCCTGGCGGTCACCGGCAGCCGGTCGGGCGCTGTCTCGGTGCCGGTGGGCAGGAAGACCAGCCCGGTCTCGAACAGTGCCAGGTCGTGGCCCCCGCGTCCGTCGTTGCGGCGCAGTGTGGCGAGCAGTCCGGGCAGCAAGGTGGTGCGCAGGCCCGGCTCCTCGTCCGAGAGCGGGTTGGCGAGCTGGACAGTGCGGCGGCGAGGGTCTCCCGCGTCCAGGCCGAGCGCGTCGAAAGCCGCCTCGCCCACGAACGGGTAGGAGAGCGCCTCGGTGTAGCCGGCGGCGGCCAGGGCCCGGCCGACCCGGCGGTGCAGCCGCTGCCGCTCGGTCAGCCCGTGTCCTGGCAGTGGCCTGGGCAGCGTGGCGGGCAGGTTCTCGTAGCCCTCCAGCCGGATGGTCTCCTCGGCCAGGTCGTTGGGGTCGGTCAGGTCGGGCCGCCACGAGGGGACGGTGACCGTCAGCTCGGTCGTCCCGTAGACGTCGCAGCCGACCTGCTGGAGGCGGCGTACGACGGTCTCGCGGCCGTAGGCGACACCGGCGACCTTGTCGGGGTGGTCGGCCGGCATGCGGATGGTGCGCGGACCGGAGGGCGTCGTGATCTCGGTGACGCCCGCCTCCGCCGTACCGCCCGCGAGGAGGACCAGCAGATCGACGGCGCGCTGCGCGGCGGCGGAGGCCGCCTCCGGGTCCACGCCGCGCTCGAAGCGGCGCGACGCCTCGGAGGAGAGCTTGTGGCGGCGCGCGGTGCGGGCGACGGAGACCGCGTCGAAGTGCGCGGCCTCGATCACCACGTCCGTGGTCCCCCCAGCGCCGCCGGTCCCGGGGTCCTCCGCAGCGTCGGCGATCTCGGTGTTGGCACCGCCCATGACACCGGCGAGGCCGATGGGGCCGCGGTCGTCGGTGATGACCAGGTCTTCGGCGTCCAAGGTCCGCTTGACGCCGTCGAGCGTGACGAGCTTCTCGCCACTGCCTGCCCGGCGCACCCCGATGGCACCCTCGACGCGCGACCTGTCGTAGGCATGCAGGGGCTGGCCCAGCTCCAGCATCACGTAGTTGGTGATGTCCACGGGCAGCGAGACCGGACGCATGCCGGCCTTCTGGAGCCTGCGCCGCAGCCAGATCGGGGACGCGCTCCGGGGCCGCAGTCCGCTGACCGTACGGGCGGTGAACCGGTCGCAGCCCAGCGGATCGGCGACCTGGACGGGGTAGCCGTCGGGGTTGGGCGCGGGCACGTCCAGGAGGGCGGGGTCGCGCAGCGGCAGCCCGTAGGCGGTGGCCGTCTCCCGGGCGAGGCCGCGCATCGACAGGCAGTATCCGCGATCGGGTGTGACGGCGATGTCGAGGACGTCGTCGACCAGCTCCAGCAGTTCGATCGCGTCGGTGCCGGGCTCGTACTCGGGCGGGAGGATCATGATCCCGTCGTGGTCCTCGCCCATGCCCAGCTCGCGCTCGGAGCAGATCATGCCCTCGGAGAGGTGGCCGTAGGTCTGGCGCGCGCCGACCTCGAAGCCGCCCGGCAGCACGGCGCCCGGCAGCACGACGACGACCTTGTCGCCGACGGCGAAGTTGGTGGCGCCGCAGATGAGGTTCTGCGGCTCGCCCGGGCGGGTCCCGGCCGTGCCGACGTCCACCTGGCAGTAGCGGATGGGCTTCTTGAAACCGGTCAGCTCCTCGATGGCGAGGACCTGTCCGACCACCAGCGGGCCCTTGAGCCCGGCACCGGTCTGCTCGACCGTCTCGACCTCGAGTCCGGCCGAGATCAGCCTGGCCGCGACATCGCGGCCGGTCTCCGAAGCCGGCAGCTCGACGTACTCCCGGAGCCACGAAAGCGGGGCCCGCATCAGATCTCCATCCCGAACGGCTGGGCGAAACGGACATCGCCCTCGACCATGTCTCGCATGTCCTCGACGTTGTGGCGGAACATCAGCATCCGCTCGATGCCGAACCCGAAGGCGAATCCGCTGTAGACCTCCGGATCGACGCCGCAGGCGGTCAGCACCCGCGGGTTGACCATGCCGCAGCCGCCCAGCTCGATCCAGCCCTCGCTGCCGCAGGTGCGGCAGGGGTTGTCCGGGTCACCGACGGAGGCGCCCCGGCACACGAAGCACACCATGTCCATCTCGGCGGAGGGCTCGGTGAACGGGAAGTACGAGGGCCGCAGCCGCGTGCTCAGCCCCTCCCCGAACAGCGCCGTCACCATGTGGTCCAGGGTGCCCTTCAGGTCCGCCATGGTCAGGCCCTTGTCGATGGCGAGCAGCTCGACCTGGGTGAAGACGGGGGTGTGGGTGGCGTCCAGCTCGTCGGTGCGGTAGACGCGCCCCGGGCAGATGACGTAGACGGGCAGCTCGCGGGCCAGCAGGGAGCGGATCTGCACCGGCGAGGTGTGCGTGCGCAGTACGACACCGCTGTCCTCGGCCGCCTGCCCGGCCCGGTCTTCCCGTGCTTCTCGGGGGCCCCGCACGAAGAAGGTGTCCTGCATGGAGCGGGCCGGGTGGTCGGGGTCGAGGTTGAGCGCGTCGAAGTTGTACCACTCCGCCTCGACCTCGGGGCCCTCGGCGACCTCGTACCCCATGGCGACGAAGATGTCCTCGATGCGCTCGGACAGTGTCGTGATGGGGTGCCGGGCGCCCGCCGGGATGCGGTCATGGGGCAGGGTGACATCGACCGCCTCCTCGACCAGCACCCGCTCGTCGCGCTCTCGCTCCAGCTCCTCCTGCCTGGCCTTGAGTGCCTTGTTCACCGCGCCGCGCGCCTGACCGACGCGCTTGCCCGCCTCGGCCTTGGCGTGCGGGGGCAGCGCGCCGATCTCGCGGTTGGCGAGGGCGAGCGGCGAACGGTCGCCCGCGTGGGCCGCCTTCACCTCACGCAGCGCTTCGAGGTCGCCGGACGCGGCGATCGCGGCGAGCGCCGCGTCCTTCGCCCGGTCGATCTCTTCCGGTTTCAGTGCCTCGACCTCGACAGGGTCGTACGACTTGTTCGGTGCCGACATCTCTTCCCGTGCTTCCGATTGTCCCCAGCTGTCGCTGGGAGGTGCCCCCCGGCTGCGCCCCGCCCCATGACCGGCGTGCCAAAGGTCGAGTCTAAGGGGCGTACGTGGGCTCCTGAACGCGGAGGCCACTGGGGCATCGTGGGGGCCGTGCGGGGGTTCGCGGTGCGGAGGAGCCCGTGTGCGCCGCGTGATCAGGCCATGAAGGCCGGGGCGCTCACGGGCAGGGTAAATCGGAACTCGGCCCCGCCGACCGCGGAGCGGCCGACGGCGATCGTCCCGCCGTGCGCCTCGACGATGCCCTTGACGATGTAGAGCCCCAGCCCGGTGCCGCCACGCCTGCTGCCGCGCCAGAAGCGGGTGAAGACGCGGCTCATGGACTCCTCCGGGATGCCGGGCCCCTCGTCGCTGACGGTGACCGCCGTGCCGGTGTCCTCGGACTCGCGGGGCGAGGATGCCGGCTGGATGTCGATCGTGACAGTTCCCGCACCGTGCCGCACCGCGTTTTCCAGCAGGTTGCCGAGCACCTGGTCGATCTTGTCCGGATCGGCCCACAGTCCCGGCAGACCCTCGGCGATACGGAGCGCGAAGCGGTTGCCGCTCTGCCCGGCGGCGAGGTGCGCGTCGATGTGCCGGCGCACGGCGGCGGCCATGTCCACCGGCTGGCGGCGCACCTCCAGCCGTCCGGAGTCGATGCGGGAGATGTCGAGCAGCTCGGCGATGAGCCGGGTGACGCGGTTGGCATCGGCATCGACCGTCTCCAGCATCAGCCGCTTCTGGTCGTCGGTGAAGCGCTCCCACTTGGCCAGCAGCGTGGCGGTGAAGCCCTTGACGGAGGTGAGCGGCGAGCGCAGCTCGTGGGCGACGGTGGCGATCAGTTCGGCGTGGCTGCGCTCCGTACGCCGCCGGGCCTCGGTGCCGCGCAGCGTGACCACGACGCGCCGCACCTCCCCCCGGGGCCGGGTACGGACATAGCGCGCGGAGACCAGCACCTCGCGCCCCCCGGGCAGCAGCAGATTGCGCTCGGGCTGGCCGTTGCGGATGGCCAGCCCGCCGTAGGGGTCTGTGAGGTGCCACCAGCGGCGCCCGTCGAGGTCTTCGAGCGGGAGCGCGGTGTGCAGGGGGCGGCCGAGTGCCTCGGTGGGCGCGTATCCGGTGATGCGGGCCGCAGCGGAGTTGAAGCAGACGACGCTGCCTGTGCTGTCGGCGACGACGAGCCCGTCGGGCAGGTCGTCCGGGTGCACGCCGCCGGGACCGCTCTCCCGGCCCCCGGCTTCGCCGCCGGCGGGGCCCTCGGCAGCGAAGCCGGGTGCCGGGACGCCGAGGGCGGGGGCGGCGTCAGGGAGCGCGGCCTCGCGTGTACGGCTGTCCGAAGCCCTCACGTCCATCCGTCCTGCCCTCCTGCCGCGCCGTCACGGCCCGCGTCCGGGCCGACACCCTACTAGCTCGGTGTGACCGGACGTCACCCTCGGCGGGTGCGCTGGGCGCGCGCGGAGGCATAGAGGCACACCGCCGCGGCGGTAGCGAGATTGAGGCTCTCGGCGCGCCCGTGCAGGGGGACGCGCACCACCGCATCCGCGAGTGCGCGGGTCTCCGCCGGGAGCCCCCACGCCTCGTTGCCGAACACCCAGGCGGTGGGCCCGGCCATGGCGCCGTCGTCCAGTTCCTCGTCGAGGTCCCGCTCCCCCGCGCCGTCGGCGGCCAGCACCCGCACCCCCGCGCCCGACAGTCCGCTCGCCACGTCCTGGACGGGCACTCCGACGGCCACCGGCAGATGGAAGAGCGAGCCGGCCGAGGCGCGCACGGCCTTGGGGTTGTAGATGTCCACGGAGGCGTCCGTCAGCACGACGGCGTCGGCCCCGGCGGCGTCGGCGCAGCGCAGCACGGTCCCCGCGTTGCCCGGGTCGCGCACGTGCGCGAGCACGGCGACCAGCCGGGGGCGGGCCTGGAGGATCTCGGCGAAGGGCCGGTCGACAAAGCCGCACAGCGCGACGATGCCCTGCGGGGTGACGGTGTCCGACATCTCGCCGATCACCTCGTCCGAGGCGGTCAGCACGGGCACCCGCGCGGCGCGGGCCGCGTCCAGGATCTCCGCGTGCCGCCCGGCCGCCTCCGGCGTCACATACACCTCGATCAGGTGCTCCATCGCCTCCCGTACCGCCTGCGGCCCCTCCGCGACGAACCGCCGCTCCTTGCCCCGGAAGCTCCGCTTCCCGAGCTTGCGCGCGGCCACGACACGCGGGGAGCGCGGGGAGGTCAGCTCAGGTGGCATGGGCAGCGCTCGCTCTCTGTAGGGCGGCGAAGCCGCCCGGCTCTACAACAACTCGCCGCCGTGGGGCGCCTCCTGTGCGGAGCACGGGGGCGGGAACCACGACGGCGAGGATCCGGCGAAAGGCCGGATGCACCGGCCGCACAGACGTCCGGCGGCGAGGCCGATGACGCCGGCTGTGCCGACTACGCGGCCTTGGGCGCGTTCACGTCGCTCGGCAGGGCCTTCTGCGCGACCTCGACCAGCGCGGTGAAGGCGGCGGCGTCATTCACTGCCAGCTCGGCCAGCATCTTGCGGTCCACCTCGATGGAGGCGGCCTTCAGACCCTGGATGAAGCGGTTGTAGGTGATGCCGTTCGCGCGGGCGGCGGCGTTGATCCGCTGGATCCACAGCTGCCGGAAGTCGCCCTTGCGGCGCTTGCGGTCGTTGTAGTTGTAGACGTAGGAGTGGGTGACCTGCTCCTTCGCCTTGCGGTACAGGCGCGAGCGCTGACCCCGGTAGCCGCTGGCCTGCTCCAGGATCGCCCGGCGCTTCTTCTGAGCGTTTACTGCCCGCTTGACGCGTGCCACGTGATTACTCCTTGTTGGGGGGCCGGGCCGGCTTGTGCCTGCTCAGCCCGGATCGGTGGGTCCCGGTCTTGCGGGGTCCTACTTGCCGAGAAGCTTCTTGATCTTCTTGGCGTCGGCCGGGGCCGCTTCGGTCTTGCCGGCAAGGCGGCGCGTCAGCGTGGACGACTTGTGCTCGAGAAGGTGGCGGCGACCGGCGCGCTGGCGCATCACCTTGCCCGATCCGGTGATCTTGAAGCGCTTGCGGGCACCACTGTGCGTCTTGTTCTTCGGCATGTCGCCGTTCTCTCCTCGTCGGTGGCGCCTGCGCCGCCACAGGGCATGCGGAAGCGCCATCTGGTTCGTGTGGGATTACCGGGGCGGGTGCCCCGGGGGGCTCACGCCTCGGCAGGCTCCTGCTGTTCGGCGGACTCCTGCTCTTCGGCGAGCTCCTCAGCGGGAGCGGAGTCCTGCTGACGCTCCGCCTTGCGGGCGGCCTGCGCCTCGCGGGCCTCGGCCATGGCCTCGGTCTTCTTCTTGTGCGGACCGAGAACCATGATCATGTTCCGGCCGTCCTGCTTCGGGTTGGACTCGATGAAGCCCAGGTCGGCCACGTCGTCGGCGAGCCGCTGGAGCAGTCGGAAGCCCAACTCGGGGCGGGACTGCTCACGACCGCGGAACATGATCGTGATCTTGACCTTGTCACCCTGCTTGAGGAACCGGACGACGTGACCCTTCTTGGTGTCGTAGTCGTGCGGATCGATCTTCGGCCGGAGCTTCATCTCCTTGATGACCGTGTGCGCCTGGTTCTTGCGCGCTTCACGGGCCTTCATGGCCGACTCGTACTTGAACTTTCCGTAGTCCATGAGCTTGCACACGGGCGGGCGGGCCTGTGCCGCCACCTCGACGAGGTCGAGGTCGTACTCCTGCGCAAGCTCCAGGGCCTTGGCAAGCGGCACGATGCCGACCTGCTCGCCACTGGGACCGACGAGTCGCACCTCGGGGACGCGAATCCGGTCGTTGATGCGGGGCTCGGCGCTGATGGGGCCTCCTCGGGTACACCGCGCGAGCGTCTGGCGGACGGCCGCGCATGATTCTGATAAGTGTGACCACCGTGCCCGGACGCACAAAACGCCCCGGACGGGACACAGGCGGGGCTCCTCACAGACCGGGAGCACCGCCGCGGGTCACCGCGGGGCGCAGCCTGACCGTTGACCCGCGGCCAGGAAAGCCGCCAGGTGGGAGATCGGAGCCTCCACTTGCGGGCTGAGGCCCGTCGCTCGGGACAGTCTTCAGCCGGTCGTACGTCCACCATACCAGGGCCGACGGGAAGCGCGCCCCCCGAAGCCCGCACGTCCGTGCGGACGGGCCTGGGCATAGGGTGATCCGCATGAGCGACGCCGCAGCCGGGCCCTCCGGCCAGACCCCCGACTTCGACAGCATGACCCGCGACATCGCGGATGTGCCGGCGGTCGAGGTGATCACCACCGTAGCGGTGCACCTGATGAGTTCCGCCGCCGTGAACCTCGGGCTGGCCGAGGAGGGCGAGCAGCACCGGGACCTGGACGAGGCCCGCAAGCTGATCCACGCCCTGGCCGGCCTGGTCACGGCGAGCGCGACCGAGATCGGCTCTTACCACGCGGCCCCGCTGCGCGACGGCCTCAAGTCGCTCCAGCTCGCCTTCCGCGAGGCGTCCACCGTTCCGGACGAGCCGGGCCAGGGCCCCGGCGAAAAGTACACCGGACCGGTACACGGCTGAGGCCGCCCGCCCCTGACCGCCGCGCGGCGCGGAAGCACGCGTGGCGGGGGCGCGCGGCGCGCGGGCACGCACTCGTCAGCCCACGTCCGGCTCGGTCGCGGGCATCCTGTTCGGCCGCGGGTGCGTGATCATGTGCACGTACGCCGCGATGCCCGCGCCGACCAGCGGGGCCACGATGAACAGCCACAGCTGGGTGAGCGCGGCGCCGCCCGCGAAGAGGGCGGGGCCGATGCTCCGCGCCGGGTTCACCGAGGTGCCCGTCAGCGGAATGCCGACCAGGTGGGCAGTGGCGAGGGCGATGCCGATGGGCAGCCCGTCGAAGCCGATCACGGCGACCTTGTGGGTCACCGCCAGGACGACGTAGACGAACAGGAACGTCAAGATCAGCTCGGCGACGAAGGCGCCACCAGTGTTGATGTGAACCGCCGAGCGGTCGCCGAAGCCGTTGCTGCCGAACGTCTCGCTCGTCCGAAGACCCGGGACCTGTTTGGCGACCAGGAAGAGCAGCGCGGCCCCCGCGATGCCGCCCACGATCTGCCCGATCCAGTACTTGACCGCCATCTCCAGGTCGATACGCCCGGCCAGCAGCATGCCGAGCGTCACAGCCGGGTTCACATGGGAGCCGGAGATCGGGCCGATGGCGTACGCCAGCGCGAGCATCACGAAACCGAAGGTGAGCGCGATGCCGAGCGTGCCGACGTATTCCGCCGCCAGCACCGCGGCACCGACGCCGAAGAAGACCAGCAGCAGCGTGCCGAGGAACTCGGCGGCCAGCGGCTGGGGCTTGTCTTCCAGGTTCCTGAGCTGTGCCGGGCTCGGCTGGAGCGACTTGACCTGCATGTCGACCTCCCGTGGGGGTCGTAGAGGCTGCCGGGGATCGGTCTGTCCCGGCACTCCTCCCGAGTGTCCGACGGGCCGCCCCGCACCGCACCTCGGGCGGGGTCAACTCCGGTAGAGGGCCCTTTCCGGCAGCGCGCTGCCGGCCGGGAGCAGGGCCAGGTCGAGCCCGCGCACCAGGCGCGCGCGCAGCGCCTCGTCGGCGGCGAGGGCGCCGGCCAGCCGCTGGGCGACGGCGGAGACGTCGGCTCCGGGCGCGAGGGCGAGCGCGAGCGTGCCGTCGGAGGAGTCCCCGCCGGGCGTCAGATGGGCGCCGGTCACTCCCGGCTCGGCCGCGAGCACGGCGCGCAGCGCCTCGGCCACCGCTGGATCGTCGGCGGGGCGTGCCGGGGTGCGGCCCTCGGCCAGCGCGTAGAGGGCGGAGCCGGTCAGCTCGTAGGGCACCGGGTCCGCCACATCGAGGACGACGGTGTCGGCCTGCTCGTGTACCGCGGCCTGGAGCGCCTGGTGGAGCGGGACGGCCACCGGGCGGGCCTCCGGGCGCCAGCGGGCGAGGGCCTCGGTGGAGGTGAAGGCCGGCAGGGCGCGGCGTCCGCCGGGCGCGTTGAGGGTGGGGACGGCCATGTCGCTGGTCTTGTCGCGGCGCAGCCCGTCCTCGCCGGTCTCCGCCTCCGTCAGCACGGCGACGACGGGGACGAGGAGCCGGGCGCCGGGCAGCGCCTGGAGGACTCCCGCCTCGGTGCCGGGCCCGGGGCCCGCCCGCCAGGCGGCGAGCGCTTCGGCGAGCGCGGGGTCGGCGGTGCCGTCGTCGCCGGAGAAGGCCGATGCGGGGATGTTCTTGAGCGCCACACGCTGAGCGTATCCGGTGGGTACCGGCCGCCCGGGAGGTGGTGGCGGCAATGGGCGGCAGCGGAAGGGGAGGCGAGGGAAGAGAGGGGAGGAGGATGGCGGGGACCGGGCATGGACGGGATGGAGGGGCATGGACGGCAGGGACGGGGCGGGGCGGGGCGGGACGGGGAGTTGAGCGCACTGTTGGCGGACGCCCTCGCGCCCGTGCGGAGCCGCTGTGAGGGACGGCCGGCGGTGGCGGTACGGGAGGCGGACACGCCGCGCGCCGCGGTCAGCGGGGACGGGCTGTATGTCGCGGCGAGCGTGATGAAGGTGAACATCCTCGCCGCGCTGCTGCCGGGGCGGCAGGACGAACCATCTGGCCGCGCCCGGGAGTTGACCGTGGCGGGGGAGGTCACAGCTGCTGCCGGCACGGCCGGGGCGGACCCATGGGAGCTGTCCGCGCGGGAGAGCGCGCAGGCCGAAGCCGTGATCGAGCGCAGCGACAACGACGCGGCCAACGCGCTGTGGCGCGCGGCCGGCGGCGCCGAGGGCATCGCGCGGGCCAACCGTCGCCTGGGCCTCACCCGTACCGAGCCGCACCGCTCGGACCGCTGGGGGCTGAGCTGTACGACGGCCGCCGACCAACTCACGCTGCTGGAGGCCGTCTTCGGCCGGGGTGAGGATGCGCCCGGCAGGCTGGCGGACGGCGCGCGCGAGCGGATCCGGGAGCCGATGGGGCGGGCAGTGGGCCCGCAGCGCTGGGGCGTCACCGCCGCCGGGGCCTCCAGGGCGCCGGTCGAGCTGAAGAACGGCTGGCTGCCGCGCACGGCGACGGGCCTGTGGGTGCTCAACAGCGTGGGCCGGGTGACGGCGGTCGGGCGCTCCTGGCTGCTGGCCGTGCTCGGACGGGCACACCACCCGCGAGGGCGGGATCGCGCGGGTGGAGGAGGCCGCGTGTGCCGCCGTCGCCGCGCTCTCGCCGGGAAGCCTCAGCGGCCTCAGTAGCCGCCCGGCGGATGCTGCCCGGGCCTCCGGCTCCGATCCCGCCCCTTGTCCCGCAACCGGGCGGGCACGGAGAGGATCCGCAGCGCGGGATCCCGCAGCGCGTGCGGAAACGGCGGAGTGAAGCCCCGCCAGATGGCGAGCGCCGTACCGATCAGCAGCGCCCCGAGGACGGCGGCGGCCACGGCGAACCACCCGGGCCCGCCGCCGTCCACCGGTCCGGCACCGAAGTAGCCGTGGGAGTACTCGGCGGCGCTGGGCCGCTGCTTGCGCGCGTTGATGTGGGTGCCCATCTCGATGGCGGCCGAGGGGTCCACCACCCCGGTGCCCACCGCGTCGCTGCGCCCGCCCTCGGGGGTGTTCCTGGCCGTGTCGGAGAGCAGTTCCTTGATCTGCGCGGGGCTCAGGTCGGGGTGGGCGGCGCGGATGAGGGCGACGGCGCCGGAGACGAAGGCCGCCGCCGCGCTGGTGCCCCAGCCCTCGTAGTAGGTGCGGTCGGGGTCGGCGATGAGGATGTCCTTGCCGGGCGCGGCGACCGTGGCGTACCAGCGGCGGGTGGAGAAGGCGGCGCGCGCGCCGTAGCGGTCCACGGCGGCGACGGCGATCACCCCGGGGTAGGCGGCCGGGTAGGAGATGTGGTCGCCGTCCTCACCGCCGTTGCCCGCCGAGGCGACGACGACGGAGCCCTTGCGCAGGGCGTAGCGGACGGCGGCGTCCTCGCGGGGTTCGGGGTGGGCGGAGTCGCTGTCGTCCCCGAGTGAGAGGTTGATGACGTCCGCGCCGTGGTCGGCCGCCCAGCGGATGCCGTCGGCGAGTGCGGTGCCCCGGGCGGCGCGGGCCTTCTTGCGCTGCGGGTCCGAGTCCTCCAGCAGGACGCGTACGGGCAGGATCCGGGCCTCGGGGGCGACGCCGAGCACCCCGTCCCTGCCCCGGTAGCCGTGGCCGTGACCGGCGATGATGCCGGCCATGGCGGTGCCGTGCCGGGCCCAGGCGCGGTCGCCTTTCTGGGCGCCCATGCCGAGGAAGTCCTTGCCCTTCTCGACGTTCTTGGACAGGTCGGGGTGGGCGGCATCGACGCCGGTGTCGAGCACCGCGACGGTGATGCCCCGCCCCTTCGTGGTCTTCCACGCGTCCTTCGCCTTGAGGGCTTTGAGGGCCCATTCCTGCGCCTGGATACCCTCGCCCTGGGCGTGCGCCGTACCGGCGGTGGCCGGGGCGAGGACCAGCAGGGCGGTCAGGAAGGCGGTCAGCAAGCGGCCGGTGTGCCCGCGGTTCATCGGCGCTCGTCCTTCTCCTCCGGCGCGGCCTGCCGGTCCTTGTCCGAGGCCGCTCCGCCGTTCTTGTCCGGGGCCTGTCCGCCGTTCTTGTCCTGGGCCCGTCCGCCGTTCTTGTTCGGGGCCGGTTTGCCCTTCGGGCCCCCGTCGGCGCCCTGGTCCGGGCCGTCGCCCGGCTCGGGGCCGTCGCCCGTGGTCTCCTTGCGCAGGCCGCGCTCGACGCGGTCGGCGATGCCTTGCGCGTCGTGGCCGAGCCCGGCCTGTGCCGCCGCGGAGGTCTCGCCCTCGCGGGTCGCGTCGGACGCCGACTGGGGGTCGCTGACCGCGCGCCCGTCCGCGAAGCCGCTGACCGAGTAGACGACGACGGGGACGTCGTCGAGCACATGGACGGTCCAGCTGGCCCGCTGCGCGTCGCCGAAGTCGGCGGCGACGGTGCCGCGTCCGGCGTAGGGGCGGGGCATCAGGTCGCTGCGCTCGGTCAGGTTCTCGGTGGCGAAGCGCTTGCGCAGATCGCGCATGGCCTCGGGACCGGCCTTGGTGAACAGCAGTCCGACGGTGGTGACTCCGCTGGTGGTCTCGTCCGTGTAGGTGGCGCGCACCAGCCGTGCGCAGCCGACCGGTGAGAGGGCCTTGGTCAGCAGCGGGTCGAAGGCGTGGGAGCAGCCGCTGTCGGGGGCGACGGCGACCCGGGTCCAGTTCCGGTCGGCGCCGCCGGGCCCCGCCCCCCGGCCCTTGAGGGTGCGCGGGAAGAGCGTATCGACGGGGACTTGGTGCCAGGCGGCGCGGGCGTCGTCGAACGCCTTGCCGGGGCCGGGGCGTTCGCTGGAGTCCCCCGTCAGCCAGGCTCCGGCGCCCGCGCCGCCGAGCAGCCCGACGCCCAGGACGAGGCAGGCGGCGGCAGCGACCGTACGGGCACCCAGCGGGGAGTGCCCGGGGCGGACGGGCGGACGGGGCGGCGGCGGAACCGCGACCGGAGTGCGGGGCGGCACGGGCGGCGGTGCCGGGTGGTGCGGCGGCCGTATGGAGTCGGCCGGGTGTGGCTGTCCTACGGGCTCCGGCGGGGCGCCCGCGAAGTGGACGCCGGGGCGCTCCCCGTCGCCGGGCGCCCGCGCGGGCGCTGTCACGGGAGTGGGGGCGGCCGGAGCTGCTGTCGCCGCGTCCGCCGTGGCCGGGCGCGCTGTGGCCGCGGGATCCGGCGTGGCCGGGTCCGCCGTGGCCGGGCGGGCGGCCGACCGCGTGGTGCCGGTCCTTCCGGCGGTGCCGCTCTTCCCCGGGGTGCCGACCGCGGCCGAAATGGCGGCTGCTCCCGCGTCGTCGGCCTGGCCGGGAGCGGCGGCGGCCCGTCCTCCGGCCTCTCGCGGGGGGACGGCGGGGGGCGGGGGAAGGTCCTTCGGGCGTGCGGGCAGGCGCGGAGCCGTGAGGGGCTCACCCGTGGGCGGGGCGGGCCGGGGCGGCGAGACAGGCGCCGGGGGGCGGAGCGTACGCGAGCGGTCGCGGGGAGCGGGGACCTGGGCACGCGTGGCCTCGTCCGCCTCCCCTTCCCGGGATGTCGGCATCTGTTCGCTGGGTTCGTCTTCCGGGATCGGCTCTGCCGCCCGCCCGGGTCCCGCCGCGTCGCTGGCGGGGTCCGCGCTCCCCTCGGTACGGGCCGTCGGCGGCGGGGTGGCGGGCTTCGGGGGGACGCTCGGGCGCGGGGGGACAGCGGGGCGGGGCGGGGCGGCGGGCGGCGGGGGGACAGCGGGCTCGTGCGCGGGCTTGCGCGGGATGCCCGCGGGGTCGCCCGACGGCCTGGGCGGGGTGCTGGGAGGCTCGGGGACGTGGGCACGGTCGGCGTCAGTGCTCATCCGCACCCCCTCCCGCGGTGCCACCTCGCACGAATGCCCCTGCGGGGCAGGCGGGTTCGTCATCGGACAATACGCCGCGTGCCATCCCGCTACGGCGTGGCGTCACTCTACGGTGCCCACCGGGCAGGACGGCAACCCGCCCGAGGTGCGCGGACGGAGCCCGCGACGCGGGCCATGACGGCCGTGACGCGGGCCGGGGCGGAGGCCGTTGAGGCTCCCGCGCGGTGAGGACTGTGCCCCGGGGCCGGGCTCTGGCAAGCTGCAAGGGTGTTCGATACGACTGCCGATCTCGCCGCTGACCGCGCCCGGTACGACCGCGCGACCGCCTTCCTGGACGCGCCGCTCGCGCTGGTCGATCTGGCGGCGTTCGACGCCAACGCCGACGACTTGGTACGCCGCGCCGGGGGCAAGACGCTGCGCGTGGCCAGCAAATCGGTGCGCTGCCGCGCCCTGCTGGAACGGGTGTTGGCCAAGGACGGCTTCAGCGGGGTGATGAGCTACACCCTGGCCGAGTCGCTGTGGCTGGCCCGCTCGGGCGTGCGCGATGTGCTGCTGGCCTACCCGTCGGCGGACCGCGCCGGCTACGCGGAGCTGGCCGCCGATCCCAAGCTGGCCGAGGCGGTGACCGTGATGGTCGACGACCTCGCCCAGCTCACCCTGATCGACGCCGCGCGCGAGGGCGGATGTGAGGAGATCCGCGTCTGCCTCGAACTGGACACCTCGCTGTGGCTGTTGGGCGGCCGGGTGCGCGTCGGGGCCCGCCGCTCCCCGCTGCACTCCCCCGCCGACCTGGCCGAACTGGCGCGCGCCGTGGCCCGGCGTCCCGGATTCCGACTGGTGGGCGTCATGGCGTACGAGGGCCATGTGGCGGGCGTGGGTGACGCGGTGCCGGGGGCGCCGCTGCGCTCGCGTGCGGTACGGCTGATGCAGGTGGCGGCGCGGCGCGAGCTGGCGGGGCGGCGGGAAGCCGCTGTGCGGGCGGTGCGCGCGGTGGCCCCCGACCTGGAGTTCGTCAACGGCGGCGGTACCGGCAGCGTGCAGCACACGGCCGCCGAGGACGCTGTCACCGAGATCGCCGCCGGGTCGGGCCTGTATGTCCCGCGACTGTTCGACAACTACACCTCCTTCACCGGCCGTCCCGCCGCGCTGTTCGCGCTGCCCGTGGTGCGCAGGCCCGGGGTCGGCGTGGTGACGGTGCTGGGCGGCGGCTACCCGGCCTCCGGCGTCGCGGGCAGGGACCGGCTGCCGCAACCGTATCTGCCCGCGGGGCTGCGCTACGACCCGCAGGAGGGGCCGGGCGAGGTGCAGACCCCCCTGCTGGGGCAGCCGGCCGACGATCTGCTGATCGGGGACAAGGTGTGGTTCCGCCACGCCAAGGCGGGCGAGCTGTGCGAGCGGTTCGACACCCTCCACCTGGTCGAGGGCTCGCGGGTGACGGCGAACGTGCCGACCTACCGGGGCGAGGGCATGACCTTCCTGTGAGGCCCGGGCCCCGGTCCCGGCCGCCCCAAGACGGCGCCAAGTCCGCCTCCGGCGGCGGGACTCAGACGGCTTCCCCACTGCCGGAGTCCCCGCCGCCCAGCTCCGTCTTGACCAGGCCCGTGCGCAGCGCGTCCAGATCGGCGGGCGGCGGGGCGTCGTCCGCGACATCGACGCTGCTCCAGAGCGTGAGGAGTTCCTCGGGCAGATGCGGGGAGCGGAAGACGACGGACTCGACGTAGGCGTCGGGGCCCTTCTCGTTGTCGATGCGCCAGCGGACGCGGTATCCGGACTGGCCCATGACGGTGACGGCGCCCTTCTCCGTCACCTTGTGCGAGGTGATGCCCCCGTACGCCTTCTTCGCGTAGGACTCCTCGGCGTTCTTGGCCACTTGGAGTCCGGCCGCTTCCTTGAGTGCCTTCTCGCCGTCCCAGCCGCTGGAGACCGGCAGGACGCTGGCGCCGCCGCGTACGCACTCCTGGGACTGGGGCTTCGGGCACGCGTAGGAAGTCTTGCTGCTGACGAAG
The DNA here is from genome assembly GCF_039532135.1 of Streptomyces axinellae. Classification (NCBI taxonomy): domain Bacteria; kingdom Bacillati; phylum Actinomycetota; class Actinomycetes; order Kitasatosporales; family Streptomycetaceae; genus Streptomyces; species Streptomyces axinellae. The sequence goes on along the minus strand of NZ_BAAARJ010000001.1, from coordinate 266,536 downwards.
GCGGAGTCGGGGTGGGGTTGTTCCCACCCGTCCAGGACGGGCATGCCGACGCCGGCCCGGGGGTCGCCGACGACCCCGCCGGTACCGGGTGCGGGCGACTCCTCCCCGGAGGGACCGCCGTCGCCCTCGTCGCCGGGCTTCTCCGGGGAGGACGGCGAGGGCTTCGAACCGGCTTCGGGGCCGCCGCCGTCGGCGTCGTCGTCGGAGCCGCCGACGAGGAGGACGCCCGCGAGGGCGAGCGCCGCCACGAGGACGACCGCGCCCACGATCCCCGCGATGAGCGGCCCGCGCCCGGCGCCGCCACCCGGAGGGGATGGCGGCGCCGGGGGTATGCCCGTGCCGGGGCGGGTGTGCGCGCTCCATGTGGTGCCGTCCCACCAGCGTTCCTGGGGCGGGAGTTGGGGTGTCTGTCCCGGATCGGGGTACCAGCCGGGCGGCGTCGTCATGCTCACGCACGCACCTTATGGGCAACACCTGTGCGGCAGACAGGGGGGCCGGTGGAGCGTGCGTCAGACAGTGCCGCGAGCCCGGCCCCCGGCACTCCCGCCGCCCGTGCCGGAGGTGACGCCCGCCGCGCTCTTGCCGGATGCCGTGTCCTCCTGGTCCGGGATGACGGTGCCATCGCTTCGGCGGACCGGGCCGAGGCTGCCGTCGGGGCGGATGTAGCCCTTGGTGGCGCACGGGTAGGGTGCGCTCTTGCGCGGCAGGGGCTCGATGAACATCGGGTTCACCGCCCAGCGGCCGTCGGCGTCGTCGTAGCCCCGGCACATGATCTCGGGCTTGTTGCGGTTGAGTACGAGGTGGGTGCCCGTCGCGTCTCCGACGAAGGTCACATCGGTGTCCGCGTCGCCGCCGCCGATCGCGATACGGTGCCGCCGGTCCTGCTTCTGCCAGGCCCTGGCGCCCTTGATGCCGAAGATCTCCTGGTTGATGACGCAGCGCTTGCCGTCGATGTACGGGATCGCCTCGCCCTGGCCCGCCGGTACGTCGCCGCAGCCCTCCGTCGAGGTGGTGATCCGGCCGTGCCTGACGACGCTGCGGATGGCGAGGGTGTGCGCGCGGTCGATGCCGACGCCGCTCGCCCACTCCTCGGCCACCGGTTCCGAGCCGGCCGAGACGATGTAGACGTCGAACCCGGCCTTCTGGAGGGTGCGGATGAGATCCTTCTGCTGGTCGTAGTAGCGGCTGTAGCCGGGCACGGTGTGGGTGCCGACCTTCTGCTCGCTGCCGATCGGGGCCGCCAGCGCCTCGTCGCGGGCCGCCCGTGCGTAGGAGCGCAGCTCGGCGACCGTATGCCCGGCGAACAGCTGCGGTACCCAGGCGTATTCGGGCACGGTACGGCGGTGGTTCCACTTCCCGGCGAACGCCGCCTCGCCGCCCATTGTCTCGGCCTCGCCGCGCACCTGGAGGATCTCGTCGGCGCAGTCGGTGTCGGTCGAGGTGGGCAGCGGGCGGCCGACGGGGACGCTGGTGCCGCACGCCTTCGTCAGCGCGCGGTCCGCGGCGGGGGTCAGCCATGTGCTGGTGGCCGCCCAGCTCTTGGGCCGCAGGATCTTGTCGTGCTGGAGGGCCCAGGCGATGGTGGCGTCGGTCGAGTCGTTCTTGACGATGGTGTTGTCCCAGTCGAACGCGGCGACCGGGCGGTGCTTGCCGCCCCGCCAGTGCGGGGAGCAGGTGCCGCGCTCGTCGATGGTGCGCTGGAGCTTGGCGCGGTTGGCGCCGTACCAGGGCAGCTTCTCGGACAGCTGCGGGCAGTGGTGAGGGCCGCCACCGCGCTGGTGCGCGTCGGCTTGGGCGGGGGCGGCGGTGAGGGTCGCGGCGAGGGCCGCGGCCACGGTGAGACCGGTCAGGACGGATCTGCTGCGCATGTGGCGCCCCTCCTGGGTTGTCGACATTGACCGTGTGCACCGTACATCCATAGGACAACCGGACCTGGCCCTGCTGTCCCGACGGCCCCCTGCTCGCCCCCGCTCGCCGGACGCTCCCCGGCGCGACGCCGGGCACGGGAGCGCCCTACACGGGCGTCACATACGCCCCGGCGATGCCCCCGTCCACCAGGAACTCGGCGGCGTTCACGAACGACGCGTCGTCGCTGGCGAGAAACGCGACCGCCGCCGCGATCTCCTCCGGCTCGGCGAACCGCCCCACCGGCACGTGGACCAGGCGCCGCTGGGTGCGCTCGGGGTCCTTGGCGAAGAGTTCCTTCAGGAGCGGTGTGTTCACCGGACCGGGGCACAGCGCATTCACCCGGATGCCTTCGCGGGCGAACTGGACGCCCAGTTCGCGGGACATCGCCAGCACCCCTCCCTTGGAGGCCGTGTAGCTGATCTGGGAGGTGGCGGCGCCCATGACGGCGACGAACGACGCGGTGTTGATGATGGAGCCGCGCCCCTGCGCGCGCATGTAGGGCAGCGCGGCCTTGCAGCACAGGTAGACGGAGGTGAGGTTGACCTGCTGGACACGCTGCCAGGCAGCCAGCTCCGTCTCCAGGATGGAGTCGTCGTCGGGGGGCGAGATACCCGCGTTGTTGAAGGCGACATCGACCGAGCCGTAGGTGTCGTGTGCGGCGCGGAAGAGGGCCTGGACGCCGTCGGGGTCGGTGACGTCCACCTGGACGAAGAGGCCGTCGGTGGCCTCGGCGGCGGCCTTGCCGCTGACCGCGTCCACATCCGCGCACACCACGTGCGCGCCCTCGGCGGCCAGCCGCCGGGCTGTCGCGAGGCCGATGCCGCTGCCCGCTCCGGTGATGACGGCTGTGCGGCCGACGAGGCGCCGGCAGACCGGGGCGGTCGAGTCGGCCGGGGCTGCCGGGTCGGTCGGGACTGCCGGTGAGGCCGTGGAGGCTGGACCGGCCTGGGCGGCCGGGGCGGTGCCGCCGGCTTCGCTGTCGCTCACGTGCTCTCCTCCGTGCTGATGAAGACGTTCTTGGTCTCGGTGAAGGCGGCCAGCGCGCCGGGGCCCAGCTCGCGGCCGAGCCCCGATTGCTTGTAGCCCCCGAAGGGCGTCGAATAGCGCACGCTGCTGTGCGAGTTGACGGACAGGTTCCCGGCGGCGACGGCGCGCGCGACGCGCAGGGCGCGGGCCCCGTCGCGGGTCCACAGGGAGCCGGAGAGGCCGTAGGGGGTGTCGTTGGCCAGGCGTACGGCCTCCTCCTCGTCCTCGAACGGGATCACGACGGCTACCGGGCCGAAGATCTCCTCCACCGCCGTCCGCTCGCCCGGCGCGGCCTCCAGCACGGTGGCCGGGTACCAGTAGCCGGGGCCGTCGGGGGCCTGCCCGCGGATGAGCGCGGGGGCGTCCTCGGGTACGTAGGAGCGGACGCGCTCGCGCTGGCGGGCGGAGATCAGGGGCCCTATGCCGGTGCCCTCGTCTGCCGGGTCGCCGACGGTGCAGGCCAGCACGGCCGGCTCCAGCAGCGCCAGGAAGCGGTCGTAGACGGAGCGCTGGATGAGGATACGGCTGCGGGCACAGCAGTCCTGGCCCGTGTTGTCGAGGAAGGAGCCGGGGGCCGAGGCTGCGGCGCGCTCCAGGTCGGCATCGGCGAAGACGATGTTGGGGCTCTTGCCGCCGAGTTCGAGGGTCACGCGCTTCACGCTCGCGGCGCACTGGGCCATGATGCGCTTGCCGATGGCGGTGGAGCCGGTGAAGACGACCTTGGCGACGCGCGGGTGCTCGACGAGCGCGTGGCCGGTGACCGGGCCCTCCCCCGGCAGCACCTGGAAGAGGCCCTCGGGCAACCCGGCCGCCAGGCCCAGTTCGGCCAGCCGCAACGCGGTCAGCGGGGTGGTCTCGGCCGGTTTGAGGAGGACGGCGTTGCCGGCTGCCAGCGCCGGCGCGGTGCCCCAGGCGGCGATCGGCATCGGGAAGTTCCAGGGCGCGATGACGGCGACGACACCCAGCGGCTCGGCGAAGGTGAGGTTCACTCCGCCCGCGACCGGGATCTGACTTCCCGTCAGCCTCTCGACCCCGCCCGCCGCGTATTCCAGCAGGTCCCGTACGTTGCCGGCCTCCCAGCGTGCGTTGCCGACCGGGTGGCCCGCCTCGCGGACCTCGGCCTGCGCGAGTTCCTCGGTGTGCGCATCGACGAGCGCGGCGAAGCGGCGCAGGAGCCGGGCACGGTCGGCGGGGGCGAGCGCCGCCCAGACGGCCTGCGCCCCGGCGGCGCGGGCGACCGCGCGGTCCACCTCTTCGGGTGTGGTGGCGGGGACGCTGGTGATCAGCTCTTCGGTCGCCGGGTTGACGATGTCGAGCGTGTCCGCCGGTGTCCCGCGCCGCTCCCTCCCGTATCCCTGCGCGTTCCCGCACCCCTGCGCATTCCCGTGTCCGTGCTCGTGCTCGTGCGGGGCCGGGCCCGCCTGCTGGCCTTGCTGCACTGCGCTCCTCACATACGTTCGAAGGAGCGGTAGCGCTCCCAGTCCGTCACGGCGGTGTCGTAGGCCCGCTGCTCCACACGGGCCATGTTGAGGTAGTGGTCCACCACCTCGGTACCGAAGGCGTCGCGCGCCAGTGAGCTGTCCTCCCACAGTCCGGCGGCCTCGCGCAGGGTGGCGGGCACATGCGCCGCGTCGCTCTTGTAGGCGTTGCCGGTGCACGCCTCGGGGGGCTCCAGTTGGTGGTCGATGCCGTGGAGCCCGGCGGCGATCATCCCGGCCACGGCGAGGTAGGGGTTGACATCGCCCCCGGGCACCCGGTTCTCCAGCCGGTGGCCATGGCCGTGGCCCACGACACGCAGGGCGCAGGTGCGGTTGTCCGGGCCCCAGGCGACGGCGGTGGGGGCGAAGGAGCCGGGCCGGAAGCGCTTGTAGGAGTTGATGTTCGGCGCGTACAGAAGGGTGAACTCACGCAGCGCGGCCAGCTGTCCGGCCAGGAAGTGCCGCATCAGCGGCGACATCCCGTACTCCCCCGCCTCGTCGGCGAGCACGGCGGCGCCGGAGTCGTCGCGCAGGGAGAGGTGGATGTGGCAGGAGTTGCCCTCGCGCTCGTCGTACTTCGCCATGAAGGTGAGGGCCTGGCCCTCCTGTGCCGCGATCTCCTTGGCGCCGGTCTTGTAGAGGGCGTGCTGGTCGCAGGTGGTGAGCGCGTCGGCGTAGCGGAAGGCGATCTCGTGCTGGCCGAGGTTGCACTCGCCCTTCGCGGACTCGACGGTCATCCCGGCGGCGGCCATCTCGTTGCGGATGCGGCGCAGCAGCGGCTCGACGCGGCCGGTGCCGAGGATGGAGTAGTCCACGTTGTACTGGTTGGCGGGGGTCAGTCCGCGATAGCCCCCGTCCCACGCCTGTTCGTAGGTGTCCTGGAAGACCATGAACTCCAGCTCGGTGCCCACGCAGGCGCCCCAGCCGCGCTCGGCGAGCCGGGCGAGCTGGCGCTGGAGGATCTGCCGGGGCGAGGCGGCGACCGGACTGCCGTCGTGCCAGGCCAGGTCGGCGGTGAGCAGCGCGGTGCCGGGGTTCCAGGGGACACGGCGGAGGGTGGCGGTGTCCCCGTGCATGGCGAAGTCGCCGTAGCCGCGCTCCCATGAGGACATCTGGTAGCCCTCGACGGTGTTGAGATCGACATCGACCGCCAGGAGGTAGTTGCACCCCTCGCTGCCGCCGTCGAGTACATCGGAGAGGAAGTAGGGCGCGGCGAACCGCTTTCCCTGGAGGCGCCCTTGCATGTCGGTGAAGGCCAGGACGACGGTGTCGATCTCACCGCCCTCGACGAGTCCGCGCAGTTCCTCGACGTCGAGCGGTGGTGTGCGGTCTGCCACGAGTGGCCTCCTGTCGGTCCGCCGGAAGCCATAAGGTAGTCGTGAAGACCATTGAAACGGAAGAGGTTCCATGCGGGAGGACGACAGGCTGGCGACGGTGTTGCGGACGGTACGGGCGGGCAACGGCTTCGAGGAGGCGCTGGAGCAGATACTCCAGATCGTGCGCCTCGGACTCGTCCCGGCGGGCGAGCGGCTGCCGGCCGAGCGGGAGCTGGCCGAGCGCCTCGGCATCAGCCGGGTCGCCCTCCGCGAAGTGCTCAGGGCACTGGCCGAGCAGGGCATCGTGGAGAGCCGGCGCGGACGGTACGGCGGCACGTTCGTCCTGCCCCACGGGGCGGCGGGCGGCCCGGCGCGGGGAGCGGCCCCCGGGCCGCTGCGCGGACCGGCGGCGGACCCGGAGCTGTCGGACACGCTCCGCTTCCGCGAGGTCCTGGAGACGGGCGCGGCCGAACTGTGCGCGGCGCGCGGCCTGTCGGTGGCCGAGGAGGTACGGCTGGGGGAGGCGCTGGGCGCCACCAGCGAGGCCGCGCTGGAGGACTACCGCAGGCACGACACCCTCTTCCACCTCACCCTCGTGGAGCTGGCGGGCTCCCCCTCCCTGACGGCCCAGTACGCGGCCGTCCGCGCCACCCTCAACGACCTGCTGAACCGGATCCCGCTGCTCGTCAGGAACCTGGAGCACGCACAGCGGCAGCACACAGCGCTGGTGGCGGCCGTACTGGACGGCGACGGCGAGAGCGCGCGGGCGGTCGCACGCGAGCACTGCGCGGGCACGGCCTCACTGCTGCGCGGCTTCCTGTCCTGAGCCCTCCTCCTTCCGCGGCCGGATCCCTGTCGCGGCCGGATCCCGCCGGGGACCAGTTCCCTCCCGCTGCCGGGCGCGGGCCCGCTCCGGTGCCGGTACGGGGCGTGCGGCAACACCTCGTTCCCGCACAGGGGTTGCGCCGCACCGGCCCTCCGCACAAAGGTATGCCAGCACACCAATGGCTGAACGGCGGGAGTGTGGCGCATGACCGAAGAGACCGACTCGCCCACGGCAACCGGCGGCCCTGCCGACACCGCGCCCGCCGGCCCGGACGCGGCATATCTGGAGCGCCGGGAGCTGCGGCGCGGCAGCGCGGGCCCGCTGCTGCTGTGCGGCCTGGGTGTGGCCTACGTCGTCTCCGGCGACTACTCGGGCTGGAACGCGGGCCTGGCCGAGGGGGGCTTCGGCGGGCTGGCGATCGCCGCCGTCCTCATGGGTCTCATGTACACCTGCATGGTCTTCGCGCTCGCCGAGCTGTCCGCCATCTTGCCCACGGCGGGCGGGGGTTACGGCTTCGCGCGCCGCGCGCTCGGCCCGTGGGGCGGCTTCCTCACCGGCACCGCGATCCTGATCGAGTACGTGCTCGCCCCGGCCGCGATCGTCTGCTTCATCGGCGACTACGTCGAATCGCTGGGCCTGTTCGGCCTGGAGTCGGCCTGGCCGGTCTACCTCGTCTGCTTCGTGCTGTTCATCGGCGTCCACCTGTGGGGCGTCGGTGAGGCGCTGCGCTTCTCGCTCGTGGTGACCGCCATCGCCGTCGCCGCGCTGCTGGTCTTCGTCCTCGGCGCGTTCACCGAGTTCAGCACCGCGAACCTCGACGACATCCCCGCCGACCCCGGCGCCTTCGGCTCCGGCTCCTGGCTGCCGTTCGGCGTGCTGGGAATCTGGGCGGCCTTTCCCTTCGGCATGTGGTTCTTCCTCGGCGTCGAAGGGGTGCCGCTGGCCGCCGAGGAGACCCGCGACCCGGCACGCACGCTGCCCAGGGCCATGGCCTGGTCCATGGGCATCCTGCTGCTCCTGGCCCTGCTCACCTTCCTGGCCGCCACCGGGGCGCGCGGCTCCGCCGTGCTCCAGGACGTGGGCAACCCGCTGGTCGAGGCGCTCCAGCCGGACGGCAAGGCGACCGCGCTCTCCCGCGTCGTCAACTACGCGGGCCTGGCCGGGCTCGTCGCCTCCTTCTTCTCCCTGATCTTCGCGGGCTCACGGCAGCTGTTCGCGCTCTCACGCGCCGGATACCTGCCCCGCTTCCTGTCCCTCACCAGCCGCCGCAAGGCCCCCTATCTGGGTCTGCTGCTGCCCGGGGCGCTCGGTTTCGCGCTGGCGGCCGGCAGCGGGGACGGTGCCACGATGCTGAACGTCGCGGTGTTCGGCGCGACCATCTCCTACGCGCTGATGTCGCTCTCCCACATCGTGCTGCGCCGGCGCGAGCCGCGCCTGCACCGGCCGTACCGCACCCCGGGCGGAGTGCTCACCTCGTCGGTCGCCTTCGTCCTCGCCCTGGCCGCGCTGGTGGCGACGTTCCTGGTGGACGAGCAGGCGGCGCTGATCGCGCTCCTCGTCTACGGGGTGGCCGTGGCCTACTTCGCCCTCTACTCCCACCGGCATCTCGTCGCCGCCGCCCCCGAGGAGGAGTTCGCCGCGCTGGCCGAGGCCGAGGCGGAACTGAAACAGCGGAACTGAACACCGGCAGCGAATACGCGGCAACGGAGCCGGGGCTGCGGCAGTCTGGGGCCCGCACCCCGCACAGCGCGCTGGGCACAGCGCATGGCACAGCCGGAGGACATGTGACGCCTACATCCCCGCCCGCACCCCCTCCCCCGCTCATCGGCATCAGCACCTACCTGGAGCCGAGCGCCCACTGGGGCGACTGGCACCTGCCCGCCGCGCTGCTCCCCGCCCGCTACCACCGGCTGGTCCAGCGCGCGGGCGCGCGGGCCGTCCTGCTGCCGCCGGACGACGACCCGGCGGCGGCAGCCGACACCGTCGCCCGCCTGGACGCCCTCGTCACGGCCGGCGGCCCCGACGTGGACCCCGCCTGCTACGGGGCGCCCAGGGCACCGGAGTCGGGCCCGGCCCACCCCGAGCGCGACGCCTGGGAGCTGGCCCTCACCCGCGAGGCCCTGGCCCAGGGCGTGCCGCTGCTGGGCATCTGCCGGGGGATGCAGGTCCTCAACGTCGCCCGCGGCGGCACTCTCGTCCAGCACCTGCCCCGCACGCACGCCCACCGGGGCGCGCCCGGCATCTTCACCACCCACCCGGTCGAGCCGGTACCCGGCACCCTGCTCGCCTCGGTGCTGCCCGGCCCGGCGGATGTCCCGACCTACCACCACCAGGCCGTTGACCGCCTCGGCGAGGGCCTGGTCGCGGGCGCGTACGCGGCGGTGGACGGCACGGTCGAGGCGCTGGAACTCCCGGGCGCCGCCGCCTTCGTGCTCGCCGTCCAGTGGCACCCCGAGGCGGGCGAGGACCTCCGCCTGATGCGCGCCCTGGCCACCGAGGCGTCGGGGCGCATCCGGGCGCGGGGTGAAGCGGAGGCGTGAATCCCGGCCCTCACCGGCCGCGGGTGAGGGAGAGCAGCCGGCGGGCCGGGCCGGCCGGGCGGGCTCCCCGGGGCCATACGGCGCGCAGTTCGCGGGTCAGTGCGGTGTCCGCCACCGGCACGGCGACCAGCCGCCGGGCGGACAGCTCCTCCCCCACGGCGAGTTCGCTGAGCACGGCGGGGCCCGCGCCGCTGATGGCGGCGGCCTTGACGGCCGTCGTGGAGGCGAGTTCGAGCAACGGGGGCGCGAGGCCGCCGTGTCCGGCGAGGGCCGAGTCCAGGACCTGCCGGGTGCCGGAGCCGGGTTCGCGCAGCACCAGCCGGGTGTGCGCGAGTTCGGCCGGGTCCAGTGGAGCGCGGCGGCGGCTCCACGGGTGGCGGGGGGCCACCACGACCAGCAGCCGGTCGTGGGCGACGACCGTGCCGTCCAGCCCCGCCGGGACCCCGAGTCCTTCCACGAAGCCCAGGTCGGCCTCGCCGCCGAGGAGCATGCGTGTCACGGCGGCGCTGTTTCCCGCGCGCAGGGAGACCGCCGTATCGGGGCGCTCGGAGCGCAGTGCGATGAGCCAGCCGGGCAGGAGGTACTCGGCGATCGTCATGCTGGCGGCGACGCCGAGCCGCGTGTCCCGGCGATCGCGCAGGGCGCCGACTCCGGCGTCGAAGGCTTCGGCGGACTCGACGATGCGCCGGGCCCAGTCGGTGACCAGCGCTCCCGCCTGGGTGAGGCGGGAGCCGTGCGGCGAGCGCTCCAACACGGTGACGCCGAGCATCCGTTCCATGGAGCGGATGCGCTCGCTGGCGGCGGGCTGGCTGACGCCGGTCTCCCGCGCCGCGCGGCCCAGGCTGCCGAGCCGGGCCACGGCCAACAGCAGCTCCAGCGCGCCCAGTTCCGGGACCCGGTGTGCCAGCCCCGGCCGGTACGGCCCGCCCGGCGGGGGCTGAGCGCCAGGCCGGGGCTGCCTGCTGGGCGGTGACTGCGGACTCGGCGCGCGCCGCCCGCCTGGCCTCTCCCGTCCGGCGCGCGGGTGTCGGCCGCCCGGCTCGTGTGGCCCGTCCGGCCCGTGCCGTCCATCCGGACCGTGCTGTTCCTCGGCTCCCATAAGGCCACCTTATGTCCCTCATAGGGGGATGCTCCCTGGCGGTAGCGCCCGGGCAGCGCGAGCGTGGGGCACATGACCGTTTCCGCCCCCGCCACTTCCGGCGGCCCGCCCGCACCAGATGCTTCGGAGGGGGAGACGTCCGCCTCGTCCTCCCACCCCGGGGCCCGGACTCCGGCCCCGGCCGCCCCCACTTCCCCCACCCCGGCCGCTCCCCTCCCGGCCGCCGCCACCCCGGCAGACCCGCCCCCGGCGGAGCCGTCCGCCGCACCGCCTCCCCGGCCGCCCTCGCGCCTGCGCGCGCTCGGCCCCAACTGGTACGCCTCCGTCATGGGCACGGCGATCGTCGCGGGCGCCGGGAAGGCCCTCCCCGTTCATCTCCCGCGCCCGCTGCTGGTGTCGGTGTGGGTGCTGGCCGCCGTGATGCTGGCGGCGCTGATGGTGGCGCGCGCCGGGCACTGGGCGCGCCACAGCGACCAGGCCCGCCGGCACCTGCACGACCCGGCGGTCGCACCGTTCTACGGCTGCCTGTCCATGGCGCTGCTCTCCGTCGGCAGCGGGGCGCTGGCCCTGTCGGTGCCAGGCGCCGTCGGGCTGGATACGACACTGTGGACGGCGGGCACGGCCGTGGGGCTGCTGGCTACCGTGGGCGTGCCCTATCTGATGTCCACCCGGCACAAGGTCGAGCCCGGCGGCGCCGGTCCGGTGTGGCTGCTGCCGGTGGTGGCACCGATGGTCGCGGCGGCGCTGGGCCCGCCGCTGGCCATGCACCTGCCGGCCGGGCAGGCGAGGGTGACGATGCTGATGGGTTGCTACGCGCTCTTCGGCATGAGCTTGCTGTCCACACTGCTGATCCTGCCCCTGGTCTTCTCCCGGCTGATGCACCACGGGGAGCTGCCGCTGCCGATGACGCCCACGCTCTTCCTGGTGCTCGGCCCGCTGGGGCAGTCCACGACGGCGCTGGGCAACCTCGCCGACTCCTCCCCCGCCACGTTCGGCACGGTCTCGGTGCTGTACGGGGTGCCGGTGATGGGGTTCGCGCTGATGTGGCTGGCGCTGTCGGCCGCCATGGTGGTGCGCGCGGCGAGGCGGGGCATGGGGTTCGCGATGACCTGGTGGGCCTTCACCTTCCCCGTCGGCACCTGTGTGACGGGGGCCGCCGCGCTGCACCGGCACACGGGCCTGCCCGCCTTCGGCTGGCTGGCCGTCGGCCTCTACGCGCTCCTCGTGGTGGCCTGGGTGACCGCCGCCATCCGCACGGCGGGCGGCCTGTTCACCGGATCGCTGCTCGCAGTGCCGCGCCGATGACCGCCGGCGCCTCGCTCAACGAGGGCCCGTACCAGGTGAGATGACGTCCGCTGACGAGCGCGGCCGGGGTCGCGGGGAACGCCTCGGGGCCGTCCTCGGCGGTGAACCGGTACGGCTCGTCGGGCAGGACGACCACATCGGCATGGCCCGGTGCGGCCAGCCGCGGCAGCGGCACCTTCGGATAGCGCTCGGCGTCGGCCGCGTACACGTTGCGCACGCCCAGGTGGGCGAGGAGCGAGCCCGCGAAGGTGTCGCGGCCCAGGACCATCCAGGGCCTGCGCCAGACGGGCACCACGGCCCGCACGTCGAACTCGGCACGCGCCTGACGCCAGGCCGCCTCCGCCGCGTCGAGCCAGTCCGGACGCGGCAGCCCGCACCCCTCGGTGAGCACCCGGTGCAGTTCGGCGAACCCCTGTGCCAGGGTGCGGATTTCGGTGACGAGCACCCGGAGCCCCGCCGCGCGCAGTGCTGCCAGATCCTGCGGGCGGTTCTCCTCCTCGTTCGCCAGCACGAGGCCGGGGGCCAGTGCGGCGATCGCCGCGATGTCCGGGTTCTTGGTGCCCCGCACCCTGGCGGCGCCGAGCCCCGGCGGGTGTGTGCACCAGTCGGTGACGCCCACCAGCAGCTCCGGCGCGGTGGCGGCGACCGCCTCGGTGAGCGAGGGCACGAGGGAGACCACGGTGCGAGGCGGCATGTCCCGCACCCTACGCCGCCCCTGACTCCCCGTCACATCGCCGTGGCGTTCCCGCGGCCCGGTCCGGGCAGCGCTCGGAAACGCGACGGCCGCCCCGCACTCCGTACGGATGCGGGGCGGCCCGGTGTCATCGCGGCGTCCGCCCTCTCAGGCGGCGGACCTGCTCACTTGACGGGAGCCAGCTTGTCCACGATGCCAGGGCGGGAGTCCATCCACTTGCGCGTGGACTCCTTCTCCTTGCCCTTGCCGCCCTTCTGGATCGCGGCTTCGAGGGAGCCGAGGTCCTTCTCGGACAACGTGAAGTTCTTCATCCAGCCGTACAGCTCGGGGAAGTCCTTCTCGAAGTCCTTCTTGGCGGTCACGTGGATGTCATCGCCCTTGCCCCAGGCGCCCTTCGGGTCCTTGAGCTTCTTCATGGGGTACTTGCTGTACACCCAGTGCGGCGACCACGTGGTGGCCACGACCGGCTTCTTCTGCTTCACGGAGCGGTCGACCTCGGAGAGCATCGAGGAGGTGCTGGAGGAGACGACCTTGTACTCCTTGTCCAGCCCGTACTCCTTGAGGACCTTCTTGAGCACCTTCATCTCGCCCGCGCTGGACTCGATACCGGTGATCTTGCCGCCGAACTCCTTGCTCTTGCCCTTGAGGTCGGAGAGCGAGTCGATGCCCTTGACGTACTTGGGCACGGACAGCTCCAGCGAGGTGGGGCCGTACCACTCGCCGACATCCGTGAGCTTGGACTTGTACTTGCGCCAGTACTGCTCATGGGTGGTCGGCAGCCACGAGTCCGTCTGGACGTCCATCTGGCCCTGGGACATGGCCGTGTAGAGCGGGCCCGGGTCGAGCTGCTTCACGTTCGGCTTGTAGCCCCGGTCCTCCAGGACGTTCTCCCACAGGTAGGTGGTCGCGATGGCCTCGTCCCAGGGGAAGTAGCCCATGTTGACGGGCTTCCCGGCGTCCTTGCCCTTCTTCTGCTTACCGCCGGGCACCGGCGCCATCTTGTCCACGAAGCCCGGGTGCTCCTTGAGCCAGTCCTTGACGGCTTTCTGCTCCTGGCCCTTGCCCCCGCTCTGGATCTTGTCCTCCAGGGAGGTGAGCTGCTTCTCCGACATCTTGAAGTTCTTCAGCCAGGAGGCCACGGTCGGCTCGTCCTTGGCGAAGCCCTTCCGGGCCACGTTCTGCAGCTGCTCGCCCTTGCCGAAGGAGCCCTTGGGGTCCTTGAGCTTGGTCAGGTCGTACGCGTTGTACGCCCAGTGCGGCGACCAGAGCGTGACGGCGACCGGCTCCTTCTTCTGGATGGAGCGCTTCAGTTCGGCGAGCATCGAGGACGTGCTGGAGGAGACGACCTTGTACTCGCCCTCCAAGCCGTAGTCCTTGAGGACCTTCTCCTTGAGGATCTTCATCTCACCGGCGCTGGACTCGATGCCGATGATCTTGCCGTGGAACTTCTTGCCCTGGCCCTTGAGGTCCGCGAGGGACTTGACGCCCTTGACGTACGAGGGAACGGTCAGCTCCAGCGAGGTCGGCCCGTACCAGGCACCGAGCTTCTCCATCTTGGAGCCGTACTTGTCCCAGTACTGGGCGTGCGTGGTGGGCAGCCAGGCGTCGGTCTGGAAGTCCGTCTTGCCCTGGGCGAGGGAGGTGTAGAGCGGGCCGGCGTCCAGCTGGGTGAGGTTCGGCTTGTAGCCGCGCTGCTCCAGCACCTCCTTCCACAGGTAGGAGGTGGCGATGCCCTCGTCCCAGGGGATGTAGCCCATGTTGAGCTGCTTGCCCTTGCCGACGTCGGCGGAGCCGCCGGCCTCGCTGTCGGAGCTGGTGCCCGCGATGTTCATGCCGCCCGCGACCAGCGCGAGGATGACGACACCGCACAGCGCGACGGCCGTGCCCGGCTTGTAGCGGGTGAAGCGCAGCCCGCCCAGCGCGGCGGACGCCTTGGCGGCGGCGCGGCGGCCCAGCGGAGACACACGTGCGTTGAGCGCACCGGTCATCCGGTCCAGGTACATCGCCAGGATGACGACGGCCACGCCGGACTCCACACCGAGTCCGACCTGGACCTGGGTGACGGCCGCGTAGACGCGCTCGCCCAGGCCCGGGGCACCGGCCATACCGGCGATGACGACCATGGACAGCGCCAGCATGATGACCTGGTTGATACCGGCCATGATCGTCGGCAGCGCCAGCGGAAGCTGCACCCGGGTGAGGGTGTGCTTGGGGCTGGTGCCGAAAGCCTCGGCGGCCTCGACCAGCTCGCCATCGACCTGCCGGATGCCCAGCTCGGTCATCCGGACGCCGGGAGGCATCGAGAAGATGATCGTCGCCAGCAGACCGGGGGTCGTGCCGACGGAGAAGAACATCACGCCCGGGATCAGGTAGACGAAGGCGGGCATCGTCTGCATGACATCGAGCACGGGGCGCAGCGTGGTGCTGACGGCCTTGTTGCGGGCCGCCCAGATACCGGCGGGCACCGCGATCGCGATGGTGATGACGGCCGCGGCGAGGACGAGCGAAAGCGTCGACATCGCCTCGCCCCACAGGCCGAAGGAATCGACCAGTGCGAAGCCGACGAAGGCGACGACTCCGGCGAGCAGTCCGCGCAGCCAGAACGCGATGACGGCGAAGATCGCCGCGAGCAGCAGCGGCTCACCGCCCGAGAGGACCGCGTTGATCCCGTCGTACAGCCCGGTCAGGACCGTGTTGATGAAGTCGAAGAGCCAGCCGAGGTGGGTTTGCAGCCAGTCGACGGCGGTCTCGACCCAGTCACCGGGGTGGAACTCAGGCACGTGCGGTCACCCCAGCGTCCTTGGAGGTGTCCCCGGTGTCGGTCCCGGCGGCGCCGGGCTCGGAGGCACCGGAACTTCCCGGTCCCTCCGGATTTCCTGGGCTTCCTGGGCTCTCAACGTGGGGCTCTTCGGCCAGCGCGGCGAGCAGCCGCTCACGGTCGATGACACCGACCGGGGTGCCGTCGTCATCGGTGACGATCATCGCGTCCTCGCTGGTGGAGAACGGGGTGAACAGCTCGGCGATCGGGGTTTCCGCGGTGACGGTGGAGGCGTCGTCCTGCACGGCGGAGTCGTCGGTCTTGGCGTCCTCCATGATCGAACCGGCGGTCAGCACCCGCGAGCGGTCCACGTCCTGGATGAAGGAGGCGACGTAGTCGGTGGCCGGGCGGACGAGAATGTCCTCCGCGGTGCCGATCTGAACAATGCGGCCGTCCCGCATGACGGCTATTCGGTCGCCGAGGCGCATGGCCTCGTTCAGGTCGTGGGTGATGAAGACGATGGTCTTCTTCAGGGTCTTCTGCAGTTCCAGGAGCTGGTCCTGCATGTCCCGGCGGATCAGCGGGTCGAGTGCGCTGAAGGACTCGTCCATGAGGAGCAGGTCGGCGTCGGTCGCCAGCGCGCGGGCCAGGCCGACACGCTGCTGCATGCCGCCGGACAGCTCGTCGGGCCAGGACTTCTCCCAGCCCTTGAGGCCCGCCAGCTCCAGCGCCTCGGTGGCGCGCCGCTCGCGCTCCTCACGCGGGACGCCCTGCACCTCAAGGCCGTAGCCGGCGTTCTCCAGGACGCTGCGGTGGGGGAAGAGCGCGAAGTGCTGGAAGACCATGCTGATCTTCTTGGCGCGGACCTCCCGCAGCTCGCGCGGACGGAGCGCGGTCAGATCGTCACCGTCGTACAGCACGCGGCCTGCCGTGGGTTCGAGCAGCCCGTTGAGCATGCGCAGCAGCGTGGACTTGCCGGAGCCGGAGAGGCCCATGACCACGAATATGTGGCCCTCCTCGACCTCGAACGAGGCGTCGATCACGGCCGCGGTCGTGCCTTGGGCACGCAGTTCCTCGCGGTCGGTACCGGCTTCCAGCCGGGCTACGGCCTGGTCTGATCTCCTCCCGAACACCTTGTACAGGTGTTCAGCTCTCAGCCTGGACACATTCACCTCTTGGATCGACAACAGTTACCCGGCATCCCCGCACGCTGTAGATGGAGCGGTGTAAATCGCTGCAAACGGCGCATACCAGAAAAGTGCACCCTACACCAAGGCTCTGCCAGGTTGCTCCTGCTCACAGGCGGGGATCTCAAACCGGCAGTGACGCGCTTCATACCGGCGATTCAGGGCGCGCAGGTCACCGCCGGAGCGAGCAGCCGCTGTCGGTCCGGTACGGCATCATCAGCCCGTGACCATTACCACAGCGAACACCGCACACAGCCGTCTGATGCTGCTGGACACCGCCTCGCTCTATTTCCGCGCCTACTTCGGCGTCCCCGACTCGGTCCGCGCCCCCGACGGCACCCCCGTCAACGCCGTGCGCGGACTGCTCGATTTCATCGCCAGGCTGGTCCAGGACCACCGCCCCGACGCGCTGGCAGCCTGCATGGACTTCGACTGGCGCCCCCGGTGGCGCGTCGAGCTGATCCCCTCCTACAAGGCGCACCGCGTCGCCGAGGAGGTCTCCGGCGGCCCGGACACCGAAGAGACCCCCGACACCCTCAGCCCGCAGGTCCCGGTGATCGACGAGGTACTGGACGCGCTCGGCCTGGCCCGGCTGGGCGCCGAGGGGTACGAGGCCGACGACGTCATCGGCACCCTCGCCGAACGCGCCGGCGGACCCGTGGACATCGTCACCGGCGACCGCGACCTCTTCCAGCTGGTCGACGACGCGCGCGCGGTGCGGGTGCTCTACCCGGTGAAGGGCGTCGGCAGCCTGGCCGTGTACGACGGCGCGGCGCTGCGGGAGAAGTACGGCGTGGACGGCTCGGGCTACGCCGACCTCGCCCTGATGCGCGGCGACCCCAGCGACGGGCTGCCCGGCGTGCGCGGCATCGGCGAGAAGACGGCGGCCAAGCTGCTGGCCGAGTACGGCGACCTCGCCGGAATCCTGGCCGCCGTCGAGCAGCCCGCCTCGAAGCTGACAGCGGCCCAGCGCACCAAGTTCCGCGAGGCCGCCGACTACCTCAAGGCCGCACCCCGGGTGGTGCGGGTCGCCCGCGAGGTGGAGCTGCCCGACACCGACCTCACGCTGCCGCGCACCCCGCGCGATCCGCAGGCGCTGGAGGCCCTCTCCGAGCGCTGGGGACTGGGCAGTTCACTGCGGCGGCTGCTCTCGGCGCTGGACAGCTGATCTGTTAGCTTAGGTAAACCTAAGTTCTCAGATCCGCAGCCGTGACACAGCCGTGTTCCAGGAGGCCCCCGTGGCAGACCGCCCGGCCCGCAAGCAGCCCCAGATCCACCACGCGCGAGTCGTCCGCACTGAGCGGCTCACACCGCACATGGTCCGCGTCGTCCTCGGCGGCGAGTCCCTGACGGGCTTCCCGGCCGGCGAGTACACCGACCACTACGTCAAGCTCCTCTTCCCCCGCCCCGACGTGGACTACGGGGAGCCGTTCGACATGGCGCGCATCCGCGCCGACCTGCCCCGCGACCAGTGGCCCGCCATGCGTACGTACACCGTGCGCGAGTGGGACCCGGCAGTCCTGGAGCTGTCCATCGACTTCGTCGTCCACGGCGACGAGGGGCTCGCCGGCCCCTGGGCGCTGGCCGCGGCACCCGGCGACGAGGTGCGCTTCCTCGGCCCCGGCGGCGCCTACGCGCCCAGCACCGAGGCCGACTGGCACCTCCTCGCCGGCGACGAGAGCGCACTGCCCGCCATCGCGGCGGCGCTCGCCCGCATCCCCGAGGGCGCGCCCGTACGCGCGTTCATCGAGGTCGCGGGCCCGGAGGAGGAGCTGGAACTGCCCCCGGTGCCCGGCGCCGAGATCGTATGGCTGCACCGGGGCGCCTCCCGCGTGGGCGAACACCTCACCGAGGCCGTCCGCGATCTCGACTTCCCCACCGGCCAGGTGCACGCCTTCGTCCACGGCGAGGCCGGCTTCGTCAAGGAACTGCGCCGCCATCTGCGCCTGGAGCGCGGCATCGCCCGCGAGCAGCTCTCCATCTCCGGCTACTGGCGCCTGGGTGCCGATGAGGACGGCTGGCAGGCGTCCAAGAAGGAGTGGAACGAGCAGGTCGAGGCAGAGCAGGAGCGCCCCCAGCAGGTGGCCTGAGCCCGGTGGCCCGGCACCGGTGACCAGACACCGGCGCTCCGGCACCGTTGCCTGACACCGCTCACTCACCCGGCCGACCGGCCGCCGCACGCCGGCCGGGCCGATCTGGCCGGACCCGGCCGGGCCCGGCCCGGCCGGGGCTGATCACCAGCGGCCGGGCGGCCTCAGCGCTCCCATGCCCTCACCGCTCCAGCGCGCCCCCGGGGCAGCGTCGTGCCGTCACCGGGTTGCACCGCACCGTCCGCTCCCGGTCCCCCGGTAGCTCGGCCACGTAGTCCGACCCGTACCGCGCGGCGAGCCCCGGTACGGGGAAGTCGGTGCTCACCATCTGCGCCCCCGAGGCCAGCGCGTCGCGCAGCATCCCCGTATCTCCGCTCGACGCCTGCTCCAGCGGCACATCGGAGCGTGTGCGGACGAAGTACCCCCGGCCCACCAGGTCGCGGATCGCCGCCTTGTTCGCGCCGGTCGGGTCGTTGACCTTCATGAAGGCCGCATCCGCCCGCCCCGGCTCGGAGTCGGTGAACAGGACCCGCCCCTGGAGGCTCTCGCGTCCCCCCGCGCGGTAGGCGTCCTGGATGTCCCGCGCGTCGTTGTCCATGAAGAACATGACCTGCCCCCTGGTGTCCCGCACCCTGGGCCAGCCCCGCTTGAGCACGGACTGCTCCAGCGTCTCGCCCCGGTGCCGGATGTCATCGGCGGTCACGGTCTCCTGGTCGGGGAAGACGGAGCGGATCTCCGCATCGAGCGCGTCGAGCATCGCGGTGTCCCACGGCGGGCTCTTGGCGCCGCCCAGCTCCTCCAGGCGCGGATCGGTCCGCTTCAGCTCCAGCAGGACCGGTACGGCCACATGGCCGGGACGGCTGTCGGACCACTCCTTGACCTCACGCAGGCAGCCGCGCAGCGTCACACAGGTGGAGCGGTAGTCGAAGTCCGCCCAGTGCAGCACCTTGAAGCCGGGCTTCTTCCAGTCCGGATCGGTCAGCGGGGGCAGCCCGGCCTGCCTGCGGATCAACGGGTCCGCGTAGAGCCCGCCCTCGGGGTCGGGGAAGACATCCAGCTCGATGCCCCGCGCCCGCTGCCGCTCGAACTGGACCGGCAGCGAGGAGTGGCTGTAGAGCAGCGTCTGCCAGTTCGGGTCGTGCTGCGACATGAGCTTCTGCTCGGGGAGGACGGCCTCGCGGTGGTAGCTGTTGTGCGTGGCCATGGCCTGGATCTGGGTCAGCTTCAGGTCTCCGGCCGGGTCCGCGCGGTGGCTCTGGCGAGGGCTCTCGCCGCCGGGCCGGGCCTGGGCCGCGGACGAGAGCGCCGTGACCGCGGCGATCGCGGTCACGGCGCAGGCCCAGCGGCGGAGGAGGGATCTGGTTCTCGTACGCACTTCAGCCCCCTGATCGGTCGGGACGCGCGGGATCGCGCATGTCACACGAGAGGGTGCCGGACCCGTACGGCCATACCGTGCCCGGCAGTTGACGCACTGCTGAACATCCCCGCCCGGCGGCTACCCGACGCTCGAATACGCCACAACGCCGCGCAGCATCGCGTCGATGGCCCTGCGGGCGTTCTTCGGCACCGTGCCGCCGTCGGGGGCCGCCGCCGCCAACTGGCCCAGGACGTCGATGACCTGCTTGCACCAGCGCACGAAATCGCCGGCGGGCATGTCGGCCTCGCGCAGCACCTGATCCAGCCCATGGCCCTCGGCCCACTGGTAGGCGGCCCAGGCGAAGCCCAGATCGGGCTCGCGCTGCCCCACGCCCTCGGCAGCCGTGATGCGGTGATCCTCCTCCAGCCCGTCCAACCGGCCCCAGATGCGCACCATCTCGCCCAGCGCCGTCCTGGCCCTGCCCCCGGGGAGCTTGGGCGGCAGCGCGTCGTCGTTGTTGCGGGACTCGAAGACCAGCGCCGAGCAGCAGGCGGCCAGCTCGGCCGGCGGCAGGCCCTCCCACACGCCGTCGCGCAGGCACTCGGAGGCCAGCAGGTCCAGCTCCCCGTACAGCCGGGCCAGCACCCTGCCGTCGTCGGTGACGTGGTCCCCCGAGAGGTAGCCCAGCTCGGACAGCAGCGCGTAGACGCGGTCGAAGGTGCGCGCGATGGTGTTGGTGCGGCCCTCGATACGGCGCTCCAACTGCCGGGTGTCGCGCTTGAGACGGTGGTAGCGCTCGGCCCAGCGGGCGTGGTCCTCCCGCTCGTCGCAGCCGTGGCAGGGGTGCTGGCGGATGGCGGCGCGCAGCCTGTTGATCTCGGTGTCGTCGGCGGCCTCCGAGCGGCCCTTGCGGTGCCGGGAGGGCACCAGGTGCCCGGCCTTGGTGCGCAGCGCGGAGGCCAGATCGCGCCGGGACTGGGGGCTGCGCGCGTTGAAGCTCTTGGGGATCCGCATCCGGTCCAGGGCCTCAACAGGCACCGGGAAGTCCATCGCACCCAGCCGCTTGACCTGCCGCTGCGCCGTGAGCACCAGCGGACGCGGCCCCTCCGGCTCGGCGTGCCGGTCATAGCCCCTGCGGTGGCCCTGGCTGCCCCGCCCGCCGCCGACGCCCGGGTCCAGCACCAGTGCGAGCCCGGCGAACTTGCCGGTGGGCACGTGGATGACATCGCCGGGCTTGAGCTTCTCCAGCGCCGCGGCGGCCTGCGCCCGGCGCTGCACCGCGCCCTGCTTGGCCAGCTCCGTCTCCCGGTCCTTCAAGTCCCTGCGCAGCCGCGCGTACTCCTCGAAGTCGCCCAGGTGGCAGGTCATGGAGGCGCGGTAGCCCTCCAGCCCTTCCTCGTTCTTCTGCACCTGGCGGGAGATGCCCACGACCGAGCGGTCCGCCTGGAACTGCGCGAAGGAGGTCTCCAGCAGTTCGCGGGAGCGGTGCCTGCCGAACTGGGAGACGAGGTTGACGGCCATGTTGTACGACGGCTTGAAGGAGGAGCGCAGCGGATAGGTGCGCGCCCCGGCCAGCCCGGCGAGCGCCCCCGGGTCCATGCCGCGCTGCCACAGCACCACCGCATGACCCTCGACGTCGATGCCGCGCCGCCCGGCCCGGCCCGTGAGCTGCGTGAACTCGCCGGGGGTGATGTCGGCGTGCTGCTCGCCGTTCCACTTGACGAGCTTTTCCAGCACGACGGAGCGGGCGGGCATGTTGATGCCCAGCGCCAGCGTCTCCGTCGCGAAGACGGCCTTCACCAGCCCGCGCACGAACAGCTCTTCGACGACCTCCTTGAAGGTCGGCAGCATCCCCGCGTGGTGCGCGGCGATGCCCCGCTCCAGGCCCTCCAGCCACTCGAAGTAGCCCAGCACGTGCAGGTCGGTGTCGGGGATGTCGGCGGTACGCTCCTCGACCAGCTCGCGGACCTTGGCGCGGGCCGCGTTGTCGTTGAGCCGCAGACCGGAGTACAGGCACTGCTGTACGGCGGCCTCGCAGCCGGCCCTGCTGAAGATGAAGGTGATGGCCGGCAGCAGGCCCTCCGAGTCCAGCCTGTCGATCACCTCGGGGCGGCCGGGGGTCCAGATACGCGAGCGCTGGCGGCGCTCCCGCTCCCGGTCCGCCTCCCGCTTGGGACGGCCTCCTCTGCGCTCCCTGGGGCCGCTGGGCCGGCTGTTCTCCATCCGGGCCATGCGCACCAGGTCGGGGTTGACCTCGCGCTTGTCACCCGACTCCTCGAACAGGTCGTACATGCGCCGGCCCGCGAGCACGTGCTGCCACAGCGGCACGGGCCGGTGCTCGGAGACGATCACCTCGGTGTCCCCGCGCACGGTGTCGAGCCAGTCGCCGAATTCCTCGGCGTTGGAGACCGTCGCCGAGAGGGAGACCAGGGCCACCGACTCGGGGAGGTGGATGATGACCTCCTCCCACACCGCGCCGCGGAAGCGGTCCGAGAGGTAGTGCACCTCGTCCATGACGACGTGGCCGAGACCCAGCAGGGACTTGGAGCCGGCGTAGAGCATGTTCCGCAGGACCTCCGTCGTCATCACGACGACGGGAGCCTCCGCATTGACGCTGTTGTCACCGGTCAGCAGGCCGACTTTGGCCGCTCCGTAGCGCTTGACCAGGTCCTGGTACTTCTGGTTCGACAGCGCCTTGATGGGCGTGGTGTAGAAACACTTGCGGCCCTGCGTGAGGGCCAGGTGGACGGCGAACTCGCCCACGATGGTCTTGCCGGAGCCGGTCGGCGCCGCGACCAGCACTCCCTTTCCTGCTTCGAGGGCTTGGCACGCCTCGATCTGGAACGCGTCCAGATCGAAGTCGTACATGTCACGGAAGGGGGCGAGAGCGGTGGCCTCCTCCTCGGCGCGCCTGCGCGCCATGGAGTACCGCTCAGCAGGGGGCAGGTCCTCGGTCATTGTGCTTACGAGACTACCGGCCACCTCTGACAGAACTCACGATCTTTACCGGCCCATGGCAGGAACCCCATGGTCAGAGCCCCGCAGCCGCACAGCTCCGCACTCGGCGGACGGCATCCCGGCCCTCACATGGCGTTACATGACGTCACACGGCATCACGCCGGTCACACGGGCCCCGGCCCGGGCAGGCGACCGCCCGAGCGTCAGGTGGCGTCGTCGTAGCCGTTCAGCCTGCGCGGTCCGCCCGGCTCGTCGTCGTCGGAGACGGGACGCGGCCCGGGGACGGCTTCCGGGCCGCCGAGGGGTTCGGGGGCGTGGTCGAGCGAGGAGGCTTCGTCGTCGTCGAGCCCCGCGTACGGGTTGGTGCGGACGCGGCGGCGGTCGTTGATGAGGCAGATCACGACGGCGCCGAAGTACAGCGCGACGATCGGCGCCGCCAGCATGCACATCGTCAGCGGGTCACCGGTCGGAGTCGCGACGGCCGCGAAGACCGTGATGCCCAGCACCATGGCCCGCCACCAGCCCAGCAGCCGCTTCCCGGTCAGCACCCCGCCGACATTGAGCAGCACGAGCAGCAGCGGCAGCTCGAAGGCCAGGCCGAAGACGATGACGAGGCGGGTGACGATGTCGAGGAAGTCGTCCAGCGGGATGAGGTTGCCCGCGCCCTCCGGGCTGAAGCCCAGCAGGGCCTTGGCCGCCGAGGGCAGGATCAGATAGGCGAGGCAGGCGCCCGCGAGGAACAGCGGCACACCGACGCCCACGAAAGAGCGCGCGTACTTTTTCTCGTGCTGGTGCAGCCCCGGCGCGAGGAAACCCCACAGCTGGTAGAGCCAGATCGGGGAGGCGGCCACCACTCCCGCGGTCAGCGCCACCTTCAGCATGATCGTGAAGGGCGCGATCAGACCGTTGATGGTGATCTCGGCGCAGGTCTCGCCCTCCTTGGCGGCCTCACCGAACCCCTTGGTGCAGCCCACCGAGTCCTTGACCGGCTCCATCAGGAAGTCGGCGATCTGCTTGTAGTAGAACATCGCCACGATCGTGACGACGAGGATCGCCAGGACCGACTTCATCAGGCGGTTGCGCAGCTCCCGCAGGTGGTCCGCAAGGGGCATCCGGCCCTCGGGATCCTTCTCCCTCTTACCCTGCTTGCGGGCGGACTTGAGCAACCTTCGTCCTCAGTGGTCTCGAAGTGTCGGAAACGATCCTGGGGGCGCGGTGTTCAGCCCTGCTTCTGCTGGCTCTGCTCGGTGACGGGACGCGAGGTGGCGACATCCCCCGGCGCGGCCTGGATGGTCTTGGGCGCCGCCTGCTGCGCGTCGGCGGTCTTGCCCGCCTCGGCCTCGCCGTCGGCGGAGCCCTCCTTCTTCATCTGCTTGGCCTCGCTCTTGAGAATGCGCGCCGACTTGCCGAGCGAACGGGCCATGTCCGGAAGCTTCTTGGCGCCGAACAGCAGCAGGATGACAAGGAGAATCAGAACGATCTCCATGGGCTTCAAACCTGCGATCATGTGCCACTACCTTCTCGCCGGGGCGGCGTATTCCCTTGCCCGCCGGATGAATCGGACTGGCTGCATCGTGCTGACGTGCCAGCATCGATCGTAACCCTGTGGAGTGAACACCGGGCAATCCCCGTGCATCCGCCCGGTTGCACGCTCCAGCCGTCATCGACGTGGCACCTGGCACCCTACCCCCCGGCGGTCCGGACCAGGGGGCCGCCTTCGGCCTCCTATGTCTCGTAAGGGTCCTGCGCTTCGCCCGAGCCCGACTGCCGCCCGCCGCGGGCCGCCAGCGGCACCGCCGCACGCTCCAGATTTTCCGCGGCCCGGGTGATCCGCTCGGAACTGTCGCCGACCGCACGTGAGAGACGGCGCACTTCCAGCCCGACGCGTACGGCGAGCACCCCGAGCACGGCGACCCCGCAGAACGCGAGCGCCAAAAACACCATCGGCCAGAGCATGAGGAGCAGCCTAGTGCCTGGCACCGCCGCCGATTTCCCGCCGCGGCCCCAGGACGCCGGTCCTCATTCGCCGTAGGCGGCCAGCGCCCTGCGGGCCGCGTCCCTGGCACTGTCGGCCAGCTCCGCGGGCGCGATGATCCGGCCGTCCCTGCCCAGCCGCAGCCCGAGGCGGCGCAACGAGGCCGGGTCGGGGGTGCGCAGCGTGATCCGCAGCCCGCCGTCCGGCAGTTCCTCGGCGCTGTCGTACGGGTAGTACTCGGCGACCCAGCGCCCGCCGGGTCCGACCTCGATGACGACCTCGGGATCCTCGGCCGAGGGCTGCACCAGCCCGGCGCTCAGGTCCCTCGGCTCGATGGGCGGCGGATCCGAGCGCTCGTCCAGCAGCTTGATCTCGGCGACCCGGTCCAGCCGGAAGGTGCGCCGCGCCTCCGAGAGGCGGCACCATGCCTCGACGTAGGTGTGGCCGACGGCGAAGAGCCGGATGGGATCGACCTCGCGCTCGGTCAGCTCGTCCCTGGCCGGCGAGTAGTAGCGCAGCCACAGCCTGCGGCGCTCGGCGATGGCCCGGTCCACGTCGGCGAAGACGCCGCCCTCGGACTCGAAGGTGACCGAGAGCCGGGAGCTGGCCCCCGCGCTCTCCCCCGCCGCCGTCTCCAGCTTGGCGGTGGCCCGCTGGAGTGCGTCCCGGTCGCTGCCGCGCAGCCCGGGGAGCGTGGCCACGGCCCGCGCGGCCACCAGGAGCGCGGTGGCCTCGTCGGCGGCCAGCCGCAGCGGCTGGGCCGTGTCGCTGCCGAGCGCTTCTGCGTTCCGCCACCAGATGCGCTCGCCGTCGGTGTCGATCTCCAGCAGGTCGCCGCCCCGGAAGCTGGTGCCGCACATGGGCAGCACGTTCAGATCCGAGATCAGCTCGTCCTCGGAGATTCCGAAGGCGCGGGCGACCTCCTCGACGCGGGCGCCGGGCCGGTCCCTCAAATAGGTGACCAGCGAGAGCATCCTGCGAGTCTGGTCGATGGCGTTGACGGCCATATGGCGCTCCTCCCCCTCAGCCCTTGGCCACGGCGCGCAGCCTGTCGACCACGTCGGCCCGCAGCTCGGCGGGCTCCAGCACGACGACGTCCGGGCCGAACTCCACCAGCCAGGCATCCAGCCCGTGCCCGTACGGGATCTCCAACTCCTCCCAGCCCCCGTCCAGTTCCCGGGTCGTCAGGGCACGGGCACGCAGCGGGTAGCCGGAGCCGGAGCGCAGCCGGATGCGGGCGGTGCCGGTGGCGCTCTCCCCCGCCCAGCGCTCGACCGTCTCGCGCACGGTGACCTGGTCGGGCACGGACGCGGTGAACGCCGCGGCACGAGAGCGCACGGGGCTGGTGATACGGGAGAGCCGGAAGACCCGCTCGGCCTGCCGCTCCCGGTCGTACCCGGCCAGATACCAGTGGCCCCGCCAGCACTCCAGCGTCCAGGGCTCGACCTGGCGGCGCTCGGCACGCGCCGCGTTGGACTTGCGGTAGTCGAAGACGACGGGACGGCGGTCGCGGCAGGCGAGCATCAACGGCTCGAACGCGGCCTCCCGCGCGGGAATGTGCGGCTCCAGCGTGCTTTGCGCACGCTCCCCCGCCTGCTCGGGAACGGTCACCCCCGGCATGCCCCCGGCCGCGTGCAGCTTCTGCAGGGCTCCGCTGGCGGCGGCGGCCAGCCGGGCCTGCTGCCACACGCGCGCGGCCAGGCCCAGCGCCGTGGCCTCGGCGGCGTCCAGCGTGATCGGCGGGAGGCGGTTGCTGTCCCGGCGGGCCACATAGCCGGTCTCGCCGTCGAGGTTGTCGACGGTTTCGATCACCAGCCCCAGCTCGCGCAGATCGTCCTTGTCCCGTTCGAACATGCGGTTGAAGGACTCCTCGCTCGCCGCCTGGCTCTCCCCCGAACCGAACGTCTCCACGTACGCCTCGATGGATTCCCGCAGCTCACGCTTGGTGAGCGGGCGCCGGGCCCCCAGTAGGCACAGCGCCAGATTCATCAGCCGCTCGGCCTTGGCAATCGCCATGGGTTCCCTCGTGCCCTCTCTCATGCTGTTCTCGGCCCTCGACCGTACCGCCGGGCGGCGGAGGGCAAAAGCCGGGAGCCCCGCCGCAGCGGGGCTCCCGACGGGTACGCGGACACCGGAACGCGAGGCGCTCCGGCCACCGCTCCCGATAGCTGGGACCGGCTGGTGAACCGGACGGACCGGACGGGCTGGGCCCGGATACGGACCGTACGGCTCAAACGGTACAGCTCAGGCGGTGCGGCTCAGACCGAGATGAGGTCGCAGACGAAAATCAGCGTCTCGTTCGGCTTGATCCGCCCGCCACCGGCGCCGCGCTCCCCGTAAGCGAGGTGCGCCGGAATGGTCAGTCGGCGGCGCCCGCCGACCTTCATGCCCTGCACGCCCTTGTCCCAGCCCTCGATGACCTGACCGGCACCGAGCTGGAACTGGAGCGGCTTGCCCCGGTTCCAGCTGGCGTCGAACTCCTCGCCCGTGGAGAACGAGACGCCCACATAGTGCACGGAGACGTTGTCCCCGGCCTTCGCCTCGGGGCCGTCGCCCACCCACAGGTCCTGGATCTCAAGCTCGGCCGGCGCCGCGCCCTCGGGGAAGTCGACCTCGGGCTTGTCGATGCTCACGAAATTGCTCCTACGAAAGAATCTGGGGGACAACCGCGCCAGTCTGCCACGGAAGCGTTCAGCTGACGGAAAGGACGTCCACCGAGAAGACGACGCCCGACGTGAACTGCTTGCGCTGCTCCTTGGGGAAGGTCTCCTGCGGCACCGAGAACACCACGCGGCTGCCTGCCTTCGCGCCCTTGAGGCCGTCCTTCCAGCCCGGGATCTGGGAGACCGGGATCTCCTGCGGGCCGCCCTGCGCCCAGGTGTTGTCGAGCTGCTTGCCGCCCTTCCACATCTTGGCCGTGAAGTTGGTCAAAACGGTGCTCTTCTCATCGACCTTCTTGCCGTCGCCCTGGACCACGGTCTCGCTGACCAGCTTGTCCGGTCCCTCGTCCTTGCCCTTGGGCATCTCGATGGACGGCGCCTTGTCCTTGACCACCTTGGTGCTGACCTTGGGAAGGTCCGGATTCTGCGGCTTGTCGACGGGCTTGCCGTCGATCTGGCTCGGCATGATCTTCTTCAGATCGACGACGAAGACCAGCGTGGAGTCGGCGGGAATGGTGGGCGGCTGCCCCTGCTTGCCGTACGCCTTGTTCGGCGGGGCGACGATCTCCACGCGGCTGCCGAGCTTCTTGCCGACGAGCGCCTCGTCCCAGCCCTTGATGACCTTGCCGCTGCCGATCTGGAAGGTCGCGGGCTGCTTGCGCTTCCAACTGCTGTCGAACTCCTTGCCGTTCCACAGCTGGCCGACGTAGTGCGCGTTGAGCGCGTCGCCCTTTTCGACCTTCTGCCCCTTGCCCTCCTTGAGGACCTTCACATCGAGCTTCTTGGGCGGATCACCCTCGCCCCTCTCGATCTTGGGCTTCTGTCCCAGCGCCCCGGAGACGCTGGGGACGCCGCCCTTGGAATCGGACCCACCGTCATCGCTTCCGCAGGCCGCCGCCGAGACGATCAGCAGGGGCACAGCCAGTACGGCGGCTGTGCGACGCACGGTCTTCACGGAGAAAGTGCTGGTAGCGCGGGGGGTGCGGGGGGTCGAACCCCCGGAGAGATGCAGCATGTGTCCCACTCGTGGGTATAGGGGTGGTCCGGGCAGTCCTGACAGCCTACGACTACGCCCTGGCACCCTCGCCACCTGCGACACGGAATCCCCTGCGGCACCGGTCAACCCACGCTGACGCGCAAGCGTACGGGCGGCCCACCGGCACCCCGGGGCCGCCCGTACGCACCGCCGCCGTCATACCTGCGACCAGCGCCGTCACATACCGGCGATCAGCTTCTCCACTCGCTCATCGACCGAGCGGAAGGGGTCCTTGCACAGCACCGTGCGCTGCGCCTGATCGTTGAGCTTGAGATGCACCCAGTCGACCGTGAAGTCCCTGCGCTGCTCCTGGGCCCGGCGGATGAAGTCACCCCGCAGCCGTGCACGGGTCGTCTGCGGGGGCACGGACTTGCCCTCGAAGATCTTGAGGTCGTTGCAGATCCGCGCCGCCTTGCCCTTGCGCTCCAGCAGGTAGTACAGCCCCCTGCGGCGGTGGATATCGTGATATGCGAGATCTATCTGCGCGATGCGCGGGTGGGACATCGTGATGTTGTTCTTGTTCCGGTAGCGCTCGATGAGCTGGTACTTCATCACCCAGTCGATCTCGGTGTTGATCTTGTCCAGCTCCTGGGCGCGGATCGCGTCCAGCGCTCGGCCCCACAGCTCCAGCACCTGCTCGACCCGGCCGCTGCGGATGCCGCGCCGGTCGCAGAAGTCCAGCGCCTTGTCGAAGTACTCCTGCTGCACCTCCAGCGCCGATGCCTCCCGACCACTGGCCAGCCGCACCTTGCGCTGCCCCGTGATGTCGTGACTGACCTCACGGATGGCCCGGATCGGATTCTCCAGCGTCAGGTCCCGCATCACCGTGCCCGCCTCGATCATGCGCAGCACCAGATCCGTGGCCCCGACCTTCAGCAGCATCGTCGTCTCGGACATGTTCGAATCGCCGACGATCACGTGGAGCCTGCGATAGCGCTCCGCGTCCGCGTGCGGCTCGTCGCGGGTGTTGATGATCGGCCGGGAACGGGTCGTCGCCGAGCTGACGCCCTCCCAGATGTGCTCGGCGCGCTGGCTGACGCAGAAGACCGCGCCGCGCGGCGTCTGGAGCACCTTGCCCGCACCGCACACCAGCTGCCGGGTGACGAGAAACGGAATGAGAACATCCGCCAGCCGCGAGAACTCCCCGTGGCGCGCGACGAGATAGTTCTCGTGACAGCCGTAGGAGTTGCCCGCCGAGTCGGTGTTGTTCTTGAAGAGATAGACGTCGCCCGCGATGCCCTCCTCGTGCAGGCGGCGTTCGGCATCGACGAGAAGACCCTCCAGAATGCGCTCGCCCGACTTGTCGTGGGTGACCAGTTCGGTCACGCTGTCGCACTCAGGAGTGGCGTACTCCGGGTGCGAGCCCACATCCAGGTAGAGGCGCGCGCCGTTCCGCAGAAACACATTGCTGCTGCGGCCCCATGACACAACTCGGCGGAAGAGGTACCGCGCCACCTCGTCGGGGGACAGCCGCCGCTGCCCCCGGAACGTACATGTGACGCCGTACTCGTTCTCCAGCCCGAAGATTCGGCGGTCCATGACTGAACATTACGCCTGATGGCCGGATCTGAAACCGGGTTCGACCGCACGGTTGCGATCAGTTTCAGCACCCGCCAACGAGGTTGACACACCTTCGGGACCTGCGGCGGGAGCCGGCCCCGCCACGCCCATGGCCTCCCCGGACCCGTCCCGCGAACCCTCCGCCCCGGCCGGACGGGGAGGCGCCAGCAGACGGGTGGTCAGGAGCATGACGACGAGCGCGGCGACCCCGCCCGCGCCGGCCAGACCGAAACCGGCACCCGTGCCGCCCCACTCGATGACCGAGCCCACCCCGGCCGTCCCCACCGCAGCACCCACCCCGAAGGTGGTGACCAGCCAGGAGAACGCCTCCGTCACCGTGCCCGCAGGCGCGTGCCGGTCCACCACGACGAACGCACAGGCCAGCGCAGGGGCCAAAAACAGCCCCGACAGACCGCCGAAGGCCGCCATCAGCCCCACCCCCGGCACCAGGGCCAATGGCAGATTCCCCACCGCGAACAGCCCCACCAACACCCTCAGCCGCCCTTCATACAC
Source organism: Streptomyces axinellae (assembly GCF_039532135.1). Lineage (NCBI taxonomy): Bacteria > Bacillati > Actinomycetota > Actinomycetes > Kitasatosporales > Streptomycetaceae > Streptomyces > Streptomyces axinellae. Next base: position 236,250 of record NZ_BAAARJ010000001.1, on the reverse strand, counting down.
CCCCGGCCACTCTCGCGCCCCGTAGACCACCCCGCCGACCAGCGCCCCCGCCCCCTGGGCCGCCAGCAGATAGGTGGAAATCAGCTTGTCCCCGTGGTCCTGCGCATAGGACACCGCCGCCAGCGCGAAGGTGCCCAGCGTCAGCCCGACGAAGAAGAACGCCGCCAGCAGCACCTTCAGCCCGCCCGAGCGCAACGCACCCAGCCAGTGAGCCTTACGAGGTGCCGAACGCCAGGCACGGGAGGGCGGCGAGACCACCACGGACAGCGCACCCAGCACCCCCAGCGCGTTGACCACCAGCAGCGCCGCCGTCTCATCCCACCTGGCCACCAGAAGAGTCACCAGCAACGGCCCCGCAGCGAACATCACTTCCTGCGCCACCGCGTCCAGCGCGTACGCGGCATGCACCCGCTCCTCACGCTTGAGCACGCTGGGCCACAGCGCACGCAACCCGCCCTCCAGTGGCGGCGTGAACAGCCCGAAAACCAGCACACAGGCGCATGAGAGAACCAGCGAGCCGATGCCCGTGACCGCGAGAGCGCCGGCGCCCAGCGCCGAAGCCAGCGAAGCGGGCAGCATCACCCGCGGCTGCCCGAACAGATCCACCAGCCGCCCCAGCATCGGCTGACCCGCTGCCGTGGCAAGCCCGTAGACCGCCGACAGCGCACCCGCCAGAGCCATCCCACCGCCCTCCGCGCGGACGAACAGCGCGATGGCGATCGGCCCCGTCGCATTCGGCAGCCGGCCGACCAGCGTGCCGGCGAGCAGCCGCATCGCATGCCGGGCACGCAGCAGTTCGCCATAGCCCGTCATCATCCGCCCCACCCCTCCACCGGAGGCCCGACCCCCGGGAGTTGTACGTATAACGGCCGGGGTTATACGTACCATGCGGGAGGAGCCACGGTGAAGGAGTTTTCCGTGCGAGAGCGACAGACAGGCCCGGGCATCGACGCCGGCCCGGGCACAGGCACCGACGCGAGCGCGGAGACCGGCACGAGCGCGGACACCCCCACAAGCCCGGGCGGGGACGCGGGCACCGGCGACGGCACAGGCGCGGAAATCAGCCCAGGCGCGGAAGCCGGCACAGCCGCCGCCCGCATCAACACCGCCACCAACCCGGACACCCCCGGCGAACCACCCCGTGCCCGGCCCACAGGACACGACGTAGCAAGCGCCGCCGGCGTCTCACAAGCCACCGTCTCCCTCGTACTGGGCGGAAAGTGGCAAGGCCGCGTCTCGGCACGCACAGCCGAGACAGTCCGCACCGCCGCACGCCAACTGGGCTACCGCCCCAACCTCGCCGCCCGAAACCTCCGCCTCGGCCGCACCCGCACAGCCCTGCTCGTCATCCCCGCACTCGCCGGCGACTTCTTCGCCGCCGTGCACCAAGGCGCGGTCGAAGTCGCCTCCGCACACGACTTCGGCCTGCTCCTCTACCCCTCCCCCGAAGGCATCTCCACGGCCCCCGACCCCTTCGCCTCCGCCCGCTCCGCCCTCGACGGCGTCATCGCCACCTCCATGGCCCCAGGAGCCCTGAAGATCCTGCGCCGGGACGGTCTCCCGCTCATCGCGCTGGACAGCGACGACTCAGCCGCCGACGCCACCGTCAACTACGACATCGCAGACGGCATGCGCCAGCTGACGGCCCACCTGCTGGAACTCGGACACCGGCACATCGCCCACATCGCCGCGGCCGTCGACTCCTGGACCTTCGCCATACGAGCCCGCGCCCTGCGCGAGGCACTCGCCCAAGGCGGAGGAACACTCATGCACACCGAACCCGCCGCACTCAGCGTCCCGGCCGGACAACAAGCCGCCACCCACGTCCTCACCAGCCACCACACAGACGGCACCCCCACCGCGCTGGTGTGCGACGACGACCTGCTCGCCGCCGGCGCCCTCAAAGCCGCCCGCCGACTGGGCCTGCGCGTGCCCCAGGACCTCTCCGTGACCGGCTTCGACGACCTCGCCCTGGCAACCGCCGTGGAACCCGAACTGACGACCATCCGGCTGCCCGCCGCGGACGCGGGCGCCGCCGCCATGAACGCCCTGCTCGACACCCTCGACGGCCGGCGCCCAGCAACCACACGCCTTCCCGTACACCTGAAGGCCCGGACATCAACAGGCCCCCGCCCCTCCCACCCCCGCCCCTAGTGCGGCAACCGCCCAGGACACGGAGGAGGAGAGGCAGGGGCCCCTGAACCTCAGCTCTCGCTCTCCGAGCCGGACCCTTCCGGCCCGGACCCTTCCGAGTCCCCGGCCTCACCCTCCGACGAAGCCTCCGACCCGGCAGCCTCGCCCAGCAACTCGGCAACCTGAGAACCCGGGACGCGCTTGAACTTCCTCTTCTGCGGGCGGCCACGATCCAGCACAGCCACCTCCAACTGCTCGGCGGTCAGCGTCCGTTCACTGCCGTTGCTGTCCCGGCTCAACGCTTCGACCGCCAGCTTCAACGCCTCCGCCAGGGACATACCCTCGCGGTGCCGCTGATCCATATACGTGCCGATCTGATCGGAATTACCACCGACCGCGACCGAACCATGCTCATCTACGATCGAACCGTCATGCGGCAGCCGATAGATCTGATCGTCCTCCGGAGCCGGACCCACCTCCGCGACAATCAACTCGACTTCATACGGCTTCTCCGCATTCGCCGAGAAAATAGTGCCCAACGTCTGCGCATAAACGTTGGCAAGACCACGAGCGGTGACATCCTCGCGATCGTAGGTATAGCCACGCAGATCGGCGTAACGCACCCCGCCGATACGAAGGTTCTCGAACTCGTTGTACTTACCGACCGCCGCGAAAGCGATCCGGTCATAAATCTCACTGACCTTGTGCAGCGCCCGGGACGGGTTCTCCGCGACGAAGACGATGCCGTCCACGTACTGCAACACGACCACACTGCGCCCGCGCGCGATGCCCTTACGGGCATACTCCGCACGATCGGCCATTGCCTGCTGGGGTGACACATAGAACGGCGTCGACACCGGCTATCCGTCCCTTCCTGTCCGTAGAGGTGCCTAGGAAACCGGGGCCTGCGGCCCGTTGGGCAGTTCCAGACGCCCCTCATGCACCGTCTGAACCAACTGCGCGACCTCCTCCTCGGACAGCCTGCGATAGCCGTCCTCGGTGATCACCGCGACAACAGGGTAGATGCGGCGCGTCATATCCGGACCACCGGTGGCCGAGTCGTCATCCGCCGCGTCGTACAGCGCCTGAAGCACCACCATCGCGGCCTGACGCTCCGTCATGTCCTCGCGGTAGAGCTTCTTGAGCGAACCCCGCGCGAACACCGACCCCGAACCGACACCGGCGAAACCCACCTCCTCCGAACGGCCACCCGTAACGTCATAGGAGAAGATGCGGCCCTTCTGCCGGTCCACGTCATACCCCGCGAAAACCGGGACGACCGCCAACCCCTGAAGAGCCATACCGAGATTGCTGCGAATCATCGTGGAGAGACGATTGGCCTTGCCCTCCAGCGAGAGCGTCGACCCCTCCACCTTCTCGAAGTGCTCCAACTCCAGCTGGAACAGCTTCACCATCTCCACCGCCAGCCCAGCGGTACCCGCGATCCCCACGGCAGAATGCTCATCCGCCGGAAAGACCTTCTCGATATCCCGCTGCGCGATGACATTGCCCATCGTCGCCCGCCGGTCACCCGCCAGCACCACACCACCCGGAAAAGACACGGCAACGATCGTCGTACCGTGCGGCACCTGAATGGCACCTTCCACCGGCGGCAGAGGCCGCGCCCCCGGCAGCTGCTCCGGAGCGTGCTGGGACAGGAAGTCCATGAAGGACGAGGATCCTGGCGTCAGGAAGGCAGCAGGTAGACGCCCGGTGCTACGAGTTTCGGCTTCCACACGTTTCCTTCCACGTAGCCGGCCGCACGCCTGATGACGTCCGGCCGGTCCTTGAACTGCCCCAGCGCGGCGTTGCAGCTGAAGCACAGTACGCCACGGACCCTACCCGTCTCGTGATCGTGGTCCACATGCTCCGGGTCCGGCTTGAGACAGACCGGACAGATCCCGAACTGCTCGTCGAACAGGGTCTGTCGCTCGCTGACGGTCATCCCGTACTTGCGCTTGAGATGTCCGGCCCGGCTCTCCTCGGCGCGACACGACTTACAGCGCGTTGAAAGCCCGTCGGACGCAGCCGTGTTCCGGTGCCATTCGGCATGCGGCTTCACTTCGCCGCAGTGATGGCATCTCTTATGCCCCGCCGGGACCGGCGGGTTCTTCAGCTCACGTCGCTCTTGACGTTTCCTTCGGTCCCATTGCTTCGCGTATTCACGAGCACACGGCCTGCAATAGTCCTGGCGGCCGTCAGGCCGTCCTCGGTGCGGCCCGCATGCTTCCCGGGTCAACACCTGCTCGCAACGCGGACACCGCTTTCCGTTCATATACGTGGACTACTGTCCACCCTTCTGCACGAAGGACCTCACGAAATCCTCTGCGTTCTCCTCGAGCACGTCATCGATTTCGTCCAGCACGGAGTCCACGTCGTCGGAAAGCGCCTCCTGGCGCTCCTTGAGGTCCTCGGAGCCTGAGTCGGAATCCGACTCATAACCCGAGTCGTACTCCTCCTCGGTCTGGCGCGTCGACTTCTGCTGTCCGCCGCCGGTGTCCTTGGTCGCCATATCCCTCACCCCGCTCAGATCGGTGGTGTGCGCGGAACGTACAGGTCAGACCCTACAAGCCGGGACTGACATCGGCTTCTCTGTTCCTTCAACGTCCAGTAACCACCTCGATGATTCCCGGACCCGGGACCGAATAGGCGCGCCTCAGCCCCCCGAGAGCACCTTCACCAGCTCTTCCGCCGTCCGGCAGCGGTCGAGCAGTGCTTTGACGTGGTTCCGGGTACCCCGCAGCGGCTCCAGGGTCGGGACTCGTTGCAGAGAGTCACGGCCGGGCAGGTCGAAGATGACCGAGTCCCAGGAGGCGGCTGCTACATCGTCCGCGTACTGCTCCAGGCAGCGGCCCCGGAAGTAGGCGCGGGTGTCCTCAGGCGGCTTGGTGGTGGCGTGCTTGACCTCTTCCTCGGAGACGATCCGCTGCATCTTGCCGCGGGAGGTGAGCCGGTTGTAGAGGCCCTTGTCGGGGCGTACGTCGGCATACTGGAGGTCCACCAGGTGGAGCCGGGGGGCGTCCCAGTCGAGGCTGTCGCGGCGGCGGTAGCCCTCCATCAGCTCGCGCTTCGCGACCCAGTCCAGCTCTCCGCTGAGGCTCATCGGCTCGCTCTCCAGCCGGTTGAGTACGTCCTCCCAGCGGGTGAGCACGTCTGTGGTCTGCTCGTCGGCGTCGGCGCCCCAGCGTTCCTCGACGTATTTGCGGGCCAGCTCGTAGTACTCCATCTGGAGCTGTACGGCTGTGAGGGTGCGCCCGCTGCGGAGGGTGACCAGTCGCTGGAGTGTCGGGTCGTGTGAGACCTGGTGCAGGGTGCGTACGGGCTGGTCGACGGCGAGGTCCACGGCGATGAAGCCGTCCTCGATCATGGAGAGGACGAGGGAGGTGGTGCCGAGTTTGAGGTAGGTGGAGACCTCGGAGAGGTTGGCGTCTCCGATGATCACGTGGAGGCGGCGGTATTTCTCGGCGTCCGCGTGCGGCTCGTCCCTGGTGTTGATGATGGGGCGCTTGAGGGTCGTCTCCAGGCCGACCTCGACCTCGAAGTAGTCGGCGCGCTGGCTCAGCTGGAAGCCGTGCTCGCTGCCGTCCTGGCCGAGGCCGACGCGGCCGGCGCCGCAGACGACCTGGCGGGAGACGAAGAACGGGGTCAGGTGGCGCACGATGTCCGAGAACGGGGTTTCCCGGTTCATCAGATAGTTTTCGTGCGTCCCGTAGGAGGCGCCTTTGTTGTCGGTGTTGTTTTTGTAGAGGTGGATGGGCTGGGTGCCGGGGACCTCGGCGGCGCGTTCGGCGGCCTCGGCCATGACGCGTTCACCCGCTTTGTCCCACAGCACCGCGTCGCGGGGGTTGGTGACCTCGGGTGCGCTGTATTCGGGGTGTGCGTGGTCGACGTAGAGCCGTGCCCCGTTGGTGAGGATGACGTTGGCCAGGCCGATGTCCTCGTCGGTGAGCTGGCTGCTGTCGGCGGATTCGCGTGCCAGGTCGAAGCCGCGGGCGTCCCGCAGCGGGTTCTCCTCCTCGAAGTCCCAGCGGGCGCGGCGCGCCCGGTGCATCGCCGCCGCGTAGGCGTTGACGACCTGGGACGAGGTGAGCATGGCATTGGCGTTGGGGTGGCCGGGCACGGAGATGCCGTACTCGGTCTCGATGCCCATTACTCGCCGTACGGTCATGCGGCCCTCCTTGCCTGACGGCGGTCCGCCGTTGGACCACCGTTCAAGTCCCGCTGCGCATCCGGCCCGTGCGCGGTCCCCTCGTCCGCACTGCGCTTCACGGCGGTACGGAAGAGCCTATGCCGCACAGGCTGAAGTGGGGAGATCACTCTGCGGACTTCCTTGGCGCTCCGGGGAAACAGTCCGGCTGCGGGTGCCCTTGGGGCCCCGCAGCCGGACTGGTCCTCGCTACAGGTACTGACCGGTGTTGGCGACCGTGTCGATGGAACGGCCGGTGTCCGCGCCCTGTTTGCCGGTGACGAGCGTGCGGATGTAGACGATCCGTTCGCCCTTCTTGCCGGAGATGCGGGCCCAGTCATCCGGGTTGGTGGTGTTGGGGAGGTCTTCGTTCTCCTTGAACTCGTCGACACAGGCGGCGAGCAGGTGGGAGACGCGCAGGCCCTTCTGGTTCTGGTCGAGGTACGCCTTGATGGCCATTTTCTTGGCGCGGCCGACGATGTTTTCGATCATGGCGCCGGAGTTGAAGTCCTTGAAGTAGAGGACTTCCTTGTCGCCGTTGGCGTAGGTGACTTCCAGGAAACGGTTCTCCTCGGACTCCGCGTACATCTGCTCCACGACCGACTGGATCATGGCGTCGACTGCGGCGGGCTTGCTGTCGCCGTGTTCGGAGACGTCGTCGGAGTGCAGCGGGAGGTTCGCGGTGAGGTACTTCGAGAAGATGTCCTTGGCGGCTTCGGCGTCCGGGCGCTCGATTTTGATCTTCACGTCGAGGCGGCCGGGTCGGAGGATGGCGGGGTCGATCATGTCTTCGCGGTTGGAGGCGCCGATGACGATGACGTTCTCCAGACCTTCCACGCCGTCGATCTCGGAGAGGAGCTGGGGGACGATGGTGTTTTCCACGTCCGAGCTGACTCCGGAGCCGCGGGTACGGAAGAGGGAGTCCATTTCGTCGAAGAAGACGATGACGGGGGTTCCCTCGCTGGCCTTTTCGCGGGCCCGCTGGAATACGAGGCGGATGTGCCGTTCGGTCTCGCCCACGTATTTGTTGAGCAGTTCGGGGCCCTTGATGTTCAGGAAGTAGCTCTTGCCCTGTGGGAGGCCGGTGACCTCGGCGACCTTTTTGGCCAGCGAGTTGGCGACGGCTTTGGCGATCAGGGTTTTGCCGCATCCGGGCGGGCCGTAGAGCAGGACGCCCTTGGGCGGGCGCAGTTCGTGCTCGCGGAAGAGGTCGGGGTAGAGGTAGGGCAGCTCTACCGCGTCCCTGATCAGTTCGATCTGTCCGCCGAGGCCGCCGATCTTGGTGTAGTCGATGTCGGGGACCTCTTCGAGGACCAGTTCTTCGACTTCGCTCTTGGGTACGACCTCGTAGACGTATCCGGAGCGGCTCTCCAGGAGGAGGGCGTCTCCGGCGCGGAGGGTCGCGTTCAGCAGGGGTTCGGCGAGCCGTACGACGCGCTCTTCGTCGGTGTGGCCGACGACCAGGGCGCGCTCTCCGTCTTCCAGGACTTCTTTGAGGGTGACGATGTCACCGGCACTCTCGAATTCCATGGCCTCGACCACGTTGAGCGCTTCGTTGAGCATCAGCTCCTGGCCGCGCTTCAGCTCTTCGAGTTCCACGTTGGGGCTGACGTTCACCCGGAGTTTGCGGCCTCCGGTGAAGATGTCGGCGGTGCCGTCCTCGTTGGCCTGCAGAAAGACGCCGAAGCCGGCCGGTGGCTGGGCGAGCCTGTCCACCTCTTCTTTGAGGGCCACGATCTGGTCGCGTGCCTCGCGGAGAGTGTTGGAGAGCCGCTCGTTCTGGGCGGACACGCCGGCCAGGTTGGTCTGCAGCTCGACGATCCGCTCTTCGAGAATCCTCGTGTGACGCGGAGAGTCGGCGAGCTTGCGGCGCAGGACGGCGATTTCCTGCTCAAGATAGGCGATCTGGCCGGACGGGTCCTCCGAACCCCGACCGGGCCGGATGCCGCGGTTGATGTCGTCGTCGTGGGCTGCCACGGTCCTCACCTCCTCCAGGGGGAGCTGGACGCTTCGACCCTACCTGGGCCGGTGCGGGTTGAAACCCCTAGATCACAAAGAACGGTCGGGGCGTGTCCGATCTTCACCCTTGCGCACTCCCTCACGACTGGGGAATACCCACCCATCACCATCTGAAAGCGACCGGTTGTATCGTCAAGTCGTTCAACACCCTTCAGGGGCGGCCCTATTTCGTCACGAGTTGCAGGAGCGGCGGTCACCAGGATGAGCACAGCGGAGGAGGCCCTTGAGGTCTGGATCGATCAGGACCTGTGCACGGGTGACGGGATCTGCGCGCAGTACGCTCCGGAGGTCTTCGAGCTGGACATCGACGGGCTGGCGTATGTGAAGAGCGGGGATGACGAGCTGCTCCAGGATCCCGGTGCGACCACGGCCGTCCCCCTTCCGCTGTTGCGCGATGTCGCGGACTCGGCCAAGGAGTGCCCCGGGGACTGTATCCATGTGCGGCGAATTTCGGACAAGGTCGAGGTCTACGGCCCCGAGGCCGAGTGAATCTCGTGTTCCGGGGTGCCGCGGGGAGGCCCGCAGCGTGTTCCGGAGTGCCGCTCAGGCGCTGATGCCGCCGCCGGCGACGGGTGCGGGGGTGAGTGCGAACTTCCCGCTCTTCCATTCCCACTTGACGCGGCGTTGCTTGTCGGGGCAGCAGCGCGGTACGTCGGGGGTGGAGTATCCGAGGAGCTTCGCGGAGATGGTGGTGCCGTGGACCTTGAGGTCCTTGACCGTCATCCGTTCTTTCTGAGCCACGAGCGTGGCGGCCACTTCGGGGGTGCGGCTGTCGGCGGCGTGGGTGAGGACGAAGACCGCGCTGGGCGGGGTGCCGCCTTGGGCCCGACAGCGTACGACGGCGACGGTTTCGGCGGCGCCGTCGCCGTCGAAGTCCGCGGCTCCCTCGTCGAGTACGTCCGTCTTGGTGCCGGCGGGGCCGCAGTCGAGGGGGTAGTGCGCGGTGGCGGGGTCGGGGGCCTTGCCGGATTCCGCTCGGGGGGCCGGGTTGGCGGTGGCGTCGGAGGGCAGGAGCGCCGAGGCACCGAGCACGGCGGCCAGCGCTGCGGCGGTGGCCAGCCAGTGGACCGTACGGGTACGGGTGTGTGGCAGATCCGTCACGCGGGGTGACTCCTGGGGAGGTGGGTGCGGGGAGGTGCTCAGCATCGTGCCATACGTCACACCGGCGTGGAACGCCCGGGTCCCGTTGGTGCCTGCGGGGCGGCGGGATTGCCGATTGGGTGTCGCTTTGCCGAGATGGAGTGCGTCCTACGATCATGCAAACGCATGAACGGGCGGCCCGGCGTCAGGCTCAACAGTGTTGGTTTCGCTCCTGTTTGAGGACTGGAGCGGGACCGGTGACGGCTTCGTACGAGCCGACGACGAGGCACCGGGGCAGGTGCCTCCGGTGCCTCGTCTCGGCTCTTCGTGTGAGGTTCTCGGCCCTGTTGCCCGGCCAGTGTGGCGGCTTGGGGCCGGGGACGCGGGGCCGTCAGGCGGAGGTGCGACCTCCGGACTGGCTGCCGGGGCCGGTGTAGTCATCGCCGTACGCGCCCTTCGCGGGGCGGCGGCGGCGCAAGGGGGGCTCTACGCCGTCGGCGAGGCGGCGTGCGGTGAGCAGGAAGCCGGTGTGGCCGATCATCCGGTGGTCGGGGCGTACGGCGAGGCCCTCGATGTGCCAGTTGCGCACCATCGTCTCCCACGCCTGCGGCTCGTTGAAGGTGCCGAACTCGCGGATGGACTCGACCATGCGGGCCATCTGCGTGGTGGTGGCGACGTAGGCGCACAGGATGCCGCCGGGCACCAGGGCCTTGGAGACCGGCTCAAGGCATTCCCAAGGGGCGAGCATGTCGAGGATGACGCGGTCGACGTCGGTGTCGGAGAGGTTGTCCTGGAGGTCGCCGACGGTGAGGGTCCAGGCGGGGTGCGGGGAGCCGAAGTAGCGCTCCACGTTTTGCTGCGCGATCTCGGCGAAGTCGGCCCGGCGCTCGTATGAGTGGAGCATGCCCTGGTCGCCGATGGCGCGGAGCAGGAAGGTGCTCAGCGAGCCGGAGCCGACGCCGGCTTCGACGACGCGTGCGCCGGGGAAGATGTCGGCCATGGCGAGTACCTGTCCGGCGTCCTTGGGGTAGACGACGGCGGCTCCGCGCGGCATGGACAGGACGTAGTCGGGGAGCAGGGGGCGCAGCGCCAGGTAGGCGACGTTTCCCGTGGTACGGACGACACTTCCCTCGGGCGCACCGATCAGCTCGTCGTGGGGGAAGGCTCCCTTGTGGGTGTGGAAGCTCTTCCCCTCTTCGAGGGTGATCGTGTAGTGGCGTCCCTTGGGGTCTGTGAGCTGGACCTGATCCCCGACCTTGAAGGGCCCGCGACGGCGGGCGGCACCGGTCGGTTCGGACATGCGCACAGCCTATCCGGTCCTGAGCAGCCTGTTACGCGGAGGGCTTTGCCATGGCCGCGACGAAGGCGCGCTCGACGTCGGCGGCCGAGAGCACTCCGTAGATCTCGCCCGTCTCCTCGACCACGAGGTATTCGGTGGCGGGGGTGGCGCGCAGGTACTCCAGCAGGTCCTCGCCGGCCATTTCGGCGGGGACCCGCATCCCGTCCTTGAGGTCCTGGGCGAGGGTGCTGACGGCGACCCAGGGACGGCGGTGTTCGGGCACGCCGGCGAGGGCGGCCTCGCGGACGAGGGAGAGCGGCTCTCCTCGGCCGTCGACGACGACGAGGGCGCGGGCTCCGGCCTCGTTGGCACGGCGGAGTGCCTCCGAGAGCGGGGTGTCGGTGCGGACGGGGACGGCCCGGCGGGTGAGGTTGCGGGCCTGGAGCTCGGGGAGGCGCTCGCGCAGCCGGGCCATACGCAGGCTGTTTCCGGCCCCGGTCCAGATGATGGCGGCGAGGATCGCGGCGAGCAGGGCGTCGGTGAGGGAGTCCATTCCGCTCACACCGCCCTTGGCGACGCCGCCGGTCTGGGCGGCGAGCGGGAGGCCGATCAGCACGGCGACGGCCAGCGCCCGGCCCACCCAGGCGGCGGCGACGGTGCCGGTCATGGGCTTGCCGGTGATCTTCCAGACGACGGCGCGCAGCATGCGTCCGCCGTCCAGGGGGAGGCCGGGCAGCAGGTTGAAGACGGCGACGATGAGGTTGGAGATCATCAGTCCGGCCAGCAGGACGCCGGGGACGGTGCCGGGCTCCACGGCGCGCATGCCCACGAAGAAGACGCCCGCGAGGACGAGTGAGAGCAGCGGTCCCACGAAGGCGAGGATGAATTCGCGGCCGGGGGTCTCGGACTCCTTCTCGATTTCGGAGACGCCGCCGAAGAACTGGAGCTGGATGCGGCGCACGGGCAACTTGAAGCGGAGCGCGGCGACGGTGTGGGCCAGTTCGTGGACGAGGACCGAGGCGTAGAAGGCGACGGCGAAGAACAGGGCGATCAGGTAGCGCGCGGCACCCAGTTCGGGCAGCACACGGTCGAGCTGGCCGCCGAAGACCCAGGTGATGAGCGCCGCGACGAGGAACCAGGAAGGGGCGACGTAGACGGGTACGCCGAAGGGGCGGCCCATCAGAATGCCGCCGCCTGCCGGGCGCGGGCGCTCGCGCTCGGCGGGCAGGGTCTTGGCCGGGGCGGGCCGACGCCCGTCCGGAGTGGACCGGTCGCCCGGGGCGGGTGCCGGCTTGTCCGGAGCGGAACCCGGCTTGTGTGCGGCGGGCTCCGGCTCGTGCGCGGCGGACTCCGACTCCTCCCGAGCGGAATCCGGCTCCTCCGCAGGGGACTCCGGCTTGCCCGGGGCGGACGCCGGCCCGTCCGCGGGGGGCTCCGGCTTCTCCAGGACGGGTTCCGGCTTGCCCGCGGCGGACTCCGGTTGCTCGTCGGCCGGGCGCGCGTCCGGAGCGGGCCCGGTCTGTTCGGCCGGGTGTTCGGTCGGAGCGGGCTCGGCGGGGCCGTGTCCGGCGCGGTCGGGTTTTTCCTCGCGTACGGGGGCCGGGCCGTCTTCGGAGGCGGCCTGGTGGCCCTCTTCGAGGGCGGGCCGGGAGTTTCGCTCAGGGGGTGGGGCGGCCTCAGCGGCGGGGGTGTTCGCGGGGGCGGGTTTGTCCTCCCCCATGGCCTCGGACGCGGTCTCGGGCGTGCTCGGGGACCGGCGCTCGCCGCCGCTCGCCCCGCCTGAGCCGTCGCTCCGCGGCTTCCCGTCGTTGTCCGTGTCCGCCACGGGTTCCCCTCTGCTGCTGCCCTCTCGCACCCCGCTGCTCCGCGCGGTCCTGACGATCATGCGATGCGAGGGGTCTGCCGTCGATGGTAAGTGTCCCTTGTCAGTGGTGGGCCGTAGGGTCTTTCCCCATGAGAACCAGCGCGGCCACACCGCCGACCTCGCTGTCCCCCTCCCGGGCGGGCGACTTCATGCAGTGCCCGCTGCTCTACCGCTTCCGGGTGATCGACAAACTGCCGGAGAAGCCCTCCGCCGCCGCCACTCGGGGGACGGTGGTGCACGCGGTGCTGGAGAGACTCTTCGACGCTCCTGCCCGGGAGCGCAGCGCGCCGCGGGCCCGTTCCCTGGTCGCCGGGGAGTGGGAGCGGCTGCTGGCCAAGCGTCCCGAGCTGGCGGAGCTGTTCGCCGAGGACACGCGGGACGGGGCCCGTTTGGGACAGTGGCTGGCGGAGGCCGAGCAGCTGGTCGAGCGGTGGTTCACGCTGGAGGATCCGACGCGGCTGGAGCCGGCCGAGCGTGAGCTGTTCGTGGAGGCGCGGCTGGAGTCCGGTCTGCGGCTGCGCGGCATCATCGACCGGGTGGACATCGCTCCTACGGGTGAGGTGCGGATCGTCGATTACAAGACGGGAAAGGCGCCGCGCCCCGAGTACGCGGACGGCCCGCTCTTCCAGATGAAGTTCTACGCGCTGGTGCTGTGGCGGCTGCGGGGCGTGGTGCCCACGCGGTTGCAGCTGGTCTTCCTCGGCAGCGGTGATGTGCTCACCTACGACCCCGACGAGAGTGATCTGCGGGGCGTGGAGCGCAAGCTGCTGGCCCTGTGGGACGCGATCACGCGTGCGACGGAGACGGGCGACTGGCGGCCGAAGCCGGGCAAGCTGTGCGACTGGTGCGACCATCAGGCGCACTGCCCCGAGTTCGGGGGCACTCCCCCGCCGTATCCGCTGATGATCCAGCCGAGGCTGCCCGAGCCGAGGCCGCCGCAGGAGGGCGCGGGCCCCGCCGACGGCGGGCCGGTCTCCGCTGGGGAGGACGGAGCCGGGTCGGCCGGGGACGGAGCGGCTTCGGCGGCCGGCGGGACTGTCCAGGCCGGCGAGGGGGCAGCGGTCCGGGCGGAGGGCGACTAGGCAAGAATGGGGTGCCCGCTGCCGCCCTCTGGAGGAGTTCCTGTGGCAATCCGCGTACTGCTGGTGGATGACCAGCCACTGCTGCGCACCGGCTTCCGGATGATCTTGGAGGCTGAGCAGGACATAGCGGTCGTGGGTGAGGCCGGGGACGGCTTGCAGGCGCTCGATCAGGTGCGGGCGCTCCAGCCCGATGTGGTCCTCATGGACATCCGGATGCCGCGGATGGACGGGGTGGAGGCGACCCGCAGGATCACGGGTCCGGCCAAGGACGGCCCGGCGAAGGTGCTGGTGCTGACGACCTTCGACCTGGACGAGTACGTGGTGGAGGCGTTGCGCGCCGGTGCGAGCGGGTTCCTGCTGAAGGACGCGCCCGCCGGTGAGCTGGTGCAGGCCATCCGGGTGGTGGCCGCCGGCGAGGCGATGCTGGCGCCGAGCATCACGCGCAGGCTGCTGGACAAGTACGCGGGCAAGCTGCCCTCGGGTGAGGAAGCGATGCCGGACACTCTGCATCAGCTGACCGAGCGTGAGGTGGAGGTCCTGAAGCTGGTGGCGCGGGGGCTGTCCAATGCGGAGATCGCGGCGGATCTTTTCGTGAGCGAGACGACGGTCAAGACGCATGTGGGCCATGTGCTGACCAAGCTGGGGCTGCGCGACCGCGTGCAGGCGGCGGTGTACGCGTACGAGAGCGGGCTGGTGCGGCCGGGCACGTCGTAGGACGTCGTGGGCGTGCCGTGGCCGCTGGCGCGCCCGCCGCGGGGCTCGGCACCGTGGCGCCACGGGCGAAGGGCGAAACCGGCCGCAGCCGGATGCGTCCTCGCGGCTTTGCAGCCGGATGAGGGGAGCCTCCCTGCGGGGAGGCTCCCCTCGCGGCTTGCCGCGGCCGGTCGGCGTCCGTTCGGCCCCTGCGGTCAGTCTCCGGCGCCCCGGCCCAGCTCCCAGTACTGGAGTACGGAGGCGGAGTTGAGCGCCCACTCGGTGCCGGTGATGTCGTCGCGGGCTGCCAGGTACTGCTTGCCCTGCCACAGCGGCAGTACGGGGACGTCCTTGGCGATGATGTCCTGTGCGCGGCCGAAGGCGCCGGTGGTGCCGGCGCGCCGGGTCTGCCGGCGGGTCTGCGGGACGATCTTGTCGCGGATCTCGGCGTTGCTGTACTTCGAGCCCAGGAAGTTGTCCTTCTCGAAGAACGGGGCGAGGAAATTGTCGGCGTCCGGGAAGTCGGCGTACCAGCCGTAGCCGTAGACCTCGTACTTGCCGCTGGTGGCGGCCGGGCGGTAGTCGTCCCATGTGACGCCCTCGGTCTTCACGTCGAACAGGCCGCTGCCGTTGAGCTGCTTCTTGAGGACGGCGAACTCCTTGGCGGTGGCGTCGCCGTAGTGGTCCGAGGTGTAGTGGAGGGTGAGCTTGACGGGGTCGTGGATGCCGGCGTGTTCCAGGGTGCGCTTGGCCGCCGCCTTGTCGGGCTCGCCGTAGATGTTGAAGAACGAGTTGCGGTGGGCGGGCAGGCCCGCCGGGACGAGGCTGTAGAGCGGCTGGGTGCTGCGGTCGTAGGCGTCCTTGACGATCTTCTGCCGGTCGATGAGCTGTGCCATGGCCTTGCGGACGGCCTTCTTGCGGGTGGTGGGGGCCTGCATGTTGAAGGCGAGGTAGCGGATCTCCTGGCCCGGCTGTTCGACGAGGTTGATGCCTTTGCCCTGTGCCATGTCCAGTTCCTGGACCTGGTTGGGCGAGATGGTGCGGCTCATGATGTCGATGTCACCGGCCTTGAGGGCCTGTTCCATGCTGTGGGAGCCGTTGAAGAAGCGCAGTTGGATCTGCTGGTTGTGGAGGGTGAGCCCGCCCTTGTAGTGCGGGTTCTTGCTGAGGACCGCGGTGTCGGCCTTGTTGTCGAAGCTGTCGAGCTGGTAGGGGCCCGATCCGGTCAGCTCGTAACCCTTGGCGAGGGACCGGGCCGGGTAGGTCTGGCTGTCCACGATGGCGGCGGCCGGGGTGCTGAGCTTGTAGGGGAAGGTCGCGTCGGGCTTCTTGAGGTGGAAGACGACCTCGTGCGCTCCGATTGCCTCGACGCGGTCGAGGTCGGCGAAGAGGGACGAGGGGCCGCTGCGGTGCTTGATCCGCAGCACGCGTTCGAGGGAGAACGCGACGTCCTTGGCATCGACCTTGTGCCCGTTGGAGAAGGTGAGCCCCTTGCGCAGCGTGCAGCGGTACTGCTCGTTCTGCGCGTCGGTGAAGCCGCATGTGCGGGCGGCGTCCATCTCGGGTTCGGTGCCGGTGCGGGGCAGTCTGACGAGCGTCTGGAAGGTGTTGCGCATGACGCTCCACGCCGCGACGTCGTAGGCGGCGGCTGGATCGAAGGGGGCGGGGGTCTGCTTGTCGGCCACGAAGCGGTCGGTCGTGCCGACGACGATGGCATCTCCGCCCGCGCCTGTGTCCTGCTCGGATCCGCAGCCGGCGAGCACGGGCGCGAGAAGCCCGGCGAGCACGGGCAACGCCATAGTTCTACGGTTCATGGTCGACGATCTCCTCGCCCGGCCGGGTTTGCTGCAGGGGTGAAATGGCCGGTGCGACGACATTAATCGCCATGCGGGAATGTCCCTGAAACGCAGGTCATGGGAGCGGTTTCACGCAGAGGAACCACGAGCATCCTGTCCGCTATCCGGACACGGGAACGTATCTCGCGTTGATCGCCAATACGGACACTTGGGATGGACAATTCCCCCGACTGGCACGGGGGGATCACAGGTCGATACTCCTGTCGAGAGACCTGAAAGTGATGAACGTCACTGGACCAATCCACGCACCGGGCAGCCGAATTGGCGATCCCCTGTCACGGACAATGAGTATCCGGACGCCCTCCGTCCACCCCTCCGGGAAGCTCGGGAATACCTTCTGCGGGAAAGGGAAATTCAGCGCGGAATCAGCACCAGGGAGCGCAGAAAAGAGAGATCGACTTCTTCGAGCGAACTGACCACGGTGCGCCCCGACTTGGGTTTGATCGGCGCGATGGAAGGCACCGCGACCACGTGGCACCCCGCGGCCTCGGCCGCCGCGACACCGGTGGCCGTGTCCTCCAGCACCGCGCAGCGGGCGGGATCGACGCCCAGCCGGCGGGCCGCCGTCAGATACGGGTCCGGGTGCGGCTTCGTGCGGGGCAGCTCGTCCCCGGCGACGGTGAAGGCGAAGTTCTCCGGGCCGAGCGAGCCGAGCATGCGGTCCACGACGGAGCGGTGCGAGGCGGACACGAGAGCGGCGGGGATCCGGTGTGCCGCCAGCTCGGCCAGCAGTCTGCGGGCGCCCGGCATGAGGGGGACGCCGCGTTCGATCCGCTCGACGAACTTGTTGTTCAGCAGGATGCTCAGCTCATCCAGGGGGATGTCGGCGGCCGTGGCCTCGATCAGGAAGCCTGCGCTGCGTGTCATGGGCCCGCCCACCACGACGGTGCGCCACTCCTCGCGCAGCTGGTGGCCCAGCTCGGCGAAGACCGCGACCTCCGCGTCCCACCAGAAGTCCTCGGTGTCGACCAGGGTGCCGTCCATGTCGAGCAGCACTGCCTGGAGTGCGGGCTCTTCGGCCGTAAGAGTGCTGACGGCGGGGAGAGAATCGGCCATCCGCGAACACCTCCAGAGGGACGAGAAGGCCGGTTGCCCTCCTCGGCGGAAGAGAACAACCGGCCTGTACCGGACCGAACAGTGTACGACGGCCGGCGTCAGCGGGCGTTGAAGTACTTGGCTTCGGGGTGGTGGATGACGATCGCGTCGGTGGACTGTTCGGGGTGGAGCTGGAACTCCTCGGACAGCTCGACACCGATGCGTCCGGGCTGGAGCAGGTCGGCGATCTTGGCGCGGTCCTCCAGGTTGGGGCAGGCCCCGTAGCCCAGGGAGAAGCGGGCACCCCGGTACTTCAAATCGAACATGCCTTCCATGGCGTCCGGGTCCTCGCCCGCGTATCCCAGCTCGGCGCGCACCCGGGCGTGCCAGAACTCGGCCAGGGCCTCGGCGAGCTGGACGGAGATGCCGTGCAGCTCCATGTAGTCGCGGTAGTTGTTGTTCGCGAACAGTTCGGCGGTGGCCGTATCGACCTTGGAGCCGATGGTGACGACCTGCAGACCGACCACGTCGGTCTGCCCCGACTCCTCGCTGCGGAAGAAGTCGGCCAGGCACAGGCGCCGCCCCCGGCGCTGGCGGGGGAAGGTGAAGCGGGTGCGCTCGGAGCCGTCCTCGTTCAGCACGATCAGGTCGTCGCCCTTGGAGTGGCAGGGGAAGTAGCCGTAGACCACGGCCGCTTCCAGCAGGCCGTCGGCCTGGAGCCGGTCGAGCCAGCCCCGCAGCCTGGGCCGGCCCTCGGTCTCCACCAGTTCCTGGTAGGAGGGGCCGTCGCCGGCGCGGGATTCCTTCAGGCCCCATTGGCCCTTGAACAGCGCGCCTTCATCGATCCAGGAAGCGTATTCGCGCAGGTTGAGACCTTTGACGACCCGGGTGCCCCAGAACGGGGGCTCGGGCACCGGGTTGTCGGTGGCCACGTCGGAGCGGATGGATCCGTCGTTGACCTCGGGTTCGGCGATGTGCAGGTCGCGCTTGGGCACCCGCCGCTGTTTGAGGGGCGGCAGCTCCACGCCGGGGACGCCGCGTTTGACGCCCATGAGGGCGTCCATGAGGCTCAGCCCCTCGAACGCGTCCTTCGCGTAGCGGACTTCGCCCTCGTACACCTCGTGCAGGTCCTGCTCGACGTATGCCCGGGTCAGGGCGGCGCCGCCGAGGATGACGGGGAAGTCGGCGGCCATCTTCCGCTGGTTCAGCTCCTGAAGGTTCTCCTTCATGATGACCGTGGACTTCACCAGCAGCCCGGACATGCCGATCACATCCGCCTTGTTCTCCTCGGCGGCCTCCAGGATCGCCGAGACGGGCTGCTTGATGCCGAGATTGACCACCGTGTAGCCGTTGTTGGACAGGATGATGTCCACGAGGTTCTTCCCGATGTCGTGGACGTCTCCCCGCACCGTGGCCAGCACGATGGTGCCCTTGCCGTCGTCGTCGGTCTTCTCCATGTGCGGTTCGAGGTAGGCCACCGCCGTCTTCATCACCTCGGCCGACTGGAGCACGAAGGGCAACTGCATCTGGCCCGAGCCGAACAGTTCGCCGACGACCTTCATCCCGGCCAGCAGGGTGTCGTTGACGATCTCCAGTGCCGGACGCGATTCCAGCGCCGCGTCCAGATCCGCTTCCAGGCCGTTCTTCTCCCCGTCGATGATCCGCCGCTGCAGCCGCTCGTCCAGCGGCAGTGCCGCCAGTTCCTCGGCCTTGCCCGCCTTCATCGACTTCATATCGACGCCCTCGAACAGCGCCATCAGCTTCTGCAGCGGGTCGTAGCCCTCGGTGCGGCGGTCGTAGACGAGGTCGAGTGCGGTGCTGACCTGCTCCTCCTCCAGCCGCGCGATCGGGAGGATCTTGCTGGCGTGGACGATCGCCGAGTCCAGACCGGCCTTCACGCACTCGTCGAGGAAGACCGAGTTGAGCACCACGCGGGCGGCCGGGTTCAGGCCGAAGGAGATGTTCGACAGGCCCAGGGTCGTCTGCACCTGCGGACGCCGCCGCTTCAGCTCCCGGATCGCCTCGATGGTGTTGACGCCGTCCTTGCGGGACTCCTCCTGTCCCGTGCAGATGGTGAACGTCAGACAGTCGATGAGGATGTCGCACTCGCGGATACCGTAATGCGCGGTGAGGTCGTCGATGAGCCGCTCGGCCACCGCCACCTTCGCCTCCGCCGTGCGCGCCTGGCCCTCCTCGTCGATGGTCAGCGCGATCAGCGCGGCGCCGTGTTCGCGGGCGAGTGCGGAGACCTTCGCGAAACGGGACTCGGGCCCGTCCCCGTCCTCGTAGTTGACGGAGTTGATGACGGCCCGGCCGCCCAGGCACACCAGGCCCGTGCGGATGACCTCGACCTCGGTGGAGTCCAGGACGATCGGCAGGGTCGCCGCGGTCGCGAACCGGCCCGCCAGCTCCTTCATGTCGGCCACACCGTCCCGGCCGACATAGTCCACGCACAGGTCGAGCATGTGGGCGCCCTCGCGGATCTGGTCGCGGGCCATCTCCACGCAGTCGTCCCAGCGGCCCTCCAGCATGGCCTCCCGGAACTTCTTCGACCCGTTCGCGTTGGTCCGCTCGCCGATCGCCAGGTACGAGGTGTCCTGCCGGAAGGGCACCGCCTGGTACAGGGAAGCGGCCCCCGGCTCCGGGCGCGGATCGCGCGCCGTCTGCTCGGCGCCCCGCACCCGCTCCACCAGCTGCCGCAGGTGCTCCGGTGTCGTCCCGCAGCAGCCGCCGACCAGAGAGAGCCCGTAGTCGCGGACGAAACCCTCGTGCGCGTCGGCCAGTTCGCCCGGCGTCAAGGGGTAGTGCGCGCCGTCCTTCCCCAGTACCGGCAAACCCGCGTTCGGCATGCAGGAGAGGGGGATACGCGAGTGCCGGGCCAGGTAGCGCAGGTGTTCGCTCATCTCGGCCGGGCCTGTGGCGCAGTTGAGGCCGATCATGTCGATGCCCAGCGGTTCCAGCGCCGTCAGTGCCGCGCCGATCTCCGAGCCCAGCAGCATCGTGCCGGTCGTCTCCACCGTCACCGACACCAGCAGCGGCACCGGCATCCCGGCCGCGTCCATCGCCCGCCGCGCGCCGATCACCGACGCCTTCGTCTGCAGCAGGTCCTGCGTGGTCTCCACCAGCAGGGCGTCCGCGCCTCCGGCGAGCATTCCCTCCGCGTTCTGCTGGTAGGCGTCCCGCAGCGTGGTGTAGGGCGCGTGGCCCAGGGTCGGCAGCTTCGTGCCCGGGCCCATGGAGCCCAGCACCCAGCGCGGGCGGCCGTCCCGCGCCTCGAACTCCTCCGCCACCTCCCGGGCGATGACGACGCCCTTCTCCGAGAGCTCGAAGATCCGGTCGGTGATGTCGTACTCCCCCAGCGCCGCGTGGTTCGCGCCGAAGGTGTTCGTCTCCACGCAGTCCACGCCCGCGGCGAAG
The DNA here is from genome assembly GCF_039532135.1 of Streptomyces axinellae. Taxonomy (NCBI): domain Bacteria; kingdom Bacillati; phylum Actinomycetota; class Actinomycetes; order Kitasatosporales; family Streptomycetaceae; genus Streptomyces; species Streptomyces axinellae. Next base: position 215,606 of record NZ_BAAARJ010000001.1, on the reverse strand, counting down.
TACTCCTCGTGCACGGAGCGGATGATGTCGGGGCGCGTCACGTTGAGGATCTCGTTGCAGCCCTCCAGCTGCTGGAAGTCGTCCAGGGACGGATCCTGCGCCTGGATCATCGTGCCCATCGCCCCGTCCGCCACCACGACGCGTGAGGCGAGGGCCTCGCGCAGCGCGTCGGCGCGGCTGAGGTTCGAGGGGACGGGCGTGCTGTGCGGCGACGAGGCCATGGAAGAAGCTCCCTGGGATGCGACGGCTGTCGGCTTTGCGTGCCCGGTTGCGAGCAGCGCACCCGGTCAGCGTAGCGGGCGAGCGCAAGAGTGCCGGTGGACATTCCATCGAGTGGACAGTCCTCGGCTCGATCTCGACTACCGTCGCGTCGGCATCAGGCGATACCGTTCGGCATTGTCGAACCGAGGACAGCAGGTCAGGGAGGACCGATGGCCCGGACCATCCAGTCGCTGGAGCGCGCGGCGGCAGTGCTCCGCTTGCTGGCGGGCGGTGAGCGGCGCCTCGGTCTCTCCGAGGTCGCCACGACTCTGGATCTCGCCAAGGGCACGGCGCACGGATTGATCCGCACCCTTCAGCAGGAGGGCTTCGTCGAGCAGGATCCCGCCACGGGCAAGTATCAGCTCGGCGCCGAGCTGCTGCGCCTGGGCAACAGCTATCTGGACGTGCACGAGCTGCGGGCGCGGGCCCTCGTGTGGACGGATGACCTGGCCCGCTCCAGCGGCGAGAGCGTCTACCTGGGTGTGCTGCACCAGCAGGGCGTGCTGATCGTCCACCACGTCTTCCGGCCGGATGACAGCCGGCAGGTCCTGGAGGTCGGTGCCATGCAGCCGCTGCACAGCACCGCTCTGGGCAAGGTGCTGGCGGCCTATGACCCGGTGGCGCTGAGCGAGGCACTGGACGGGGAGCGCCTGGCCTTCACGGAGCGCACCGCGACGGATCCGGCGGATCTGGAGGCGGCGGTGGAGCTGACCCGGGCCCGCGGATGGGCGGCGGATGTGGAGGAGACCTGGGACGGACTCGCCTCGGTGGCGGCACCGATCCACGATCGGCGCCGGATGCCGGTGGGCGCGGTGGGGGTCACCGGGGCTGTCGAGCGGGTCTGTGAGGGCGAGGAACTGTTGCCCCGGCTTGTGGCGGCCGTGCGGGACACGGCGCGGGCGGTCTCCCACGACCTGGGGGCCCGTCGCTTCTGAGCGGCTGAGTGCCCGTCGCGGCCGAGCGGCCGAGTGCCCGCCCCGGTCGGCGCCCACCGCTTCTGAGCGGCTGGCCGCCCGTCGCGGCCGAGCGGTTCTCTCCCGGCGGGCGGGCCGGCGTATCGGCCGCCCGCCTCTTCCGGCCGGCTCGTTCCTCGCGGCCGGGTGGCGCGTTCCGCACCGGGCCCGCAGGGACGGCGAACTCCCGGGGCGTCCCCCGCTGTCCGACTGCACCACCGGACGAACTAGGCTATATGCCGCCAACACGTGCCGAATGGTGCAAATGAGATCAGGATGGGCATCCGAGAGTGATCCGTCACACCCCCTTGACGAGGTCTTCATTAAGGAGAAAAGTTGCCGTCCAGCGGTCGACATTGTCGAACACCGGACGTTAAACCGGCCCGCCTATCTATCTGGACAAAGGACAAAGGAGTCGCGGGTGTCCAGCTCCGACATCTTCACGAGCGAGGTTCTCGGCACGATGGTGCTGGTCCTCCTCGGCGGCGGCGTGTGCGCCGCCGTCAACCTCAAGCGGTCCAAGGCGTTCGACGCCGGGTGGGTCGCCATCGCCTTCGGCTGGGGCTTCGCCGTTCTCACCGGCGCCTACATCGCCCAGCCCTCCGGCGCCCACCTGAACCCCGCGGTCACTCTCGGCCTCGCCATCAAGGGCGACACCGCCTGGAGCGATGTGCCCGTATACATCGGCAGCGAGCTGCTGGGCGCGCTCCTCGGCGCGGTACTCGTGTGGATCGCCTACTACGGTCAGTTCCAGGTCACGCTCCGTGAGCCGGAGGCCGTGGAGATGAGGAAGGCGAACCCGGGCCCGGTGCACGGCGTCTTCTTCACCTCTCCCGAGGTGCGCAACCCGGTGCAGAACTTCCTCACCGAGTTCATCGCGACGTTCGTGCTCCTCCTCGCGATCCTCACGCAGGGCCTCAGTGACAACGGCAAGGGCCTGAGCACGCTGGGTGCCTTGATCACCGCGCTGGTCGTGGTGGGTATCGGTCTCTCCCTCGGCGGTCCGACGGGCTACGCCATCAACCCCGTGCGTGACCTCGGTCCGCGTATCGTCCACGCGCTGCTGCCGCTGCCCAACAAGGGCGGCAGCGACTGGGCCTACGCCTGGGTCCCGGTTGTCGGCCCGCTGGCGGGCGGCGCAGCCGCCGCCGGGGTCTACAACCTCGCGTGGGGCTGATGAGCGCCGGACGGACCCGCTGACCGAACCGAACGAAGTATCGGAGTAACCATGAGCGACACCCACACCACGAACGCCTCCGCACACGGTGGCGGGCCCTTCATCGCGGCCATCGACCAGGGCACCACCTCCAGCCGCTGCATCGTCTTCGACAAGGACGGCCGGATCGTCGCGGTCGACCAGAAGGAGCACGAGCAGATCCTGCCGAAGCCGGGCTGGGTCGAGCACGACGCCGCCGAGATCTGGACCAACGTCCAGCAGGTCGTGACCGGCGCGCTGGAGAAGGCCGGCATCACCAAGAAGGACGTCCTCGCGCTCGGGATCACCAACCAGCGCGAGACGACCGTGCTGTGGGAGAAGGCCACCGGCAAGCCGGTGCACAACGCCCTGGTGTGGCAGGACACGCGCACCGACGGGCTGTGCAAGGAGCTGGGCCGCAACGTCGGCCAGGACAGGTTCCGCCGCGAGACGGGCCTCCCCCTGGCCTCGTACTTCGCCGGACCCAAGATCCGCTGGCTGCTCGACAACGTCGAGGGGCTGCGCGAGCGCGCCGAGAGAGGCGAGATCCTCTTCGGCACCATGGACTCCTGGGTCATCTGGAACCTCACCGGCGGGCCCAACGGAGGCGTGCACGTCACCGACGTCACCAACGCCTCGCGCACCATGCTGATGAACCTGCACACCATGGCCTGGGACGAGAAGATCTGCGCCTCCATCGGCGTCCCGATGGAGCTGCTGCCCGAGATCCGCTCCTCCGCCGAGGTGTACGGAGAGGCCACCGGTGAGCTGTCCGGGCTGCCGGTCGCCTCCGCGCTGGGCGACCAGCAGGCGGCGCTGTTCGGCCAGACCTGCTTCGCACAGGGCGAGGCGAAATCGACCTACGGCACCGGCACCTTCTTGCTGATGAACACCGGGCACGAGCCGGTCAACTCCTACAACGGGCTGCTGACGACCGTCGGCTACCGCATCGGCGACCAGAAGCCGGTCTTCGCGCTGGAGGGCTCCATCGCGGTCACCGGCTCGCTCGTGCAGTGGATGCGCGACCAGATGGGCCTGATCAACAGCGCGGCCGAGATCGAGACCCTGGCCAGCTCCGTCGAGGACAACGGCGGCGCCTACTTCGTCCCGGCCTTCTCCGGACTGTTCGCACCGTACTGGCGCTCGGACGCGCGCGGCGTCATCGCGGGCCTGACCCGCTATGTCACCAAGGCGCACCTGGCCCGCGCGGTGCTGGAGGCGACGGCCTGGCAGACCCGGGAGATCGTCGATGCGATGCAGAAGGACTCCGGCGTGGAGATGACCGCGCTGAAGGTCGATGGCGGGATGACCGCGAACAACTTGCTGATGCAGACCATCTCGGACGTCATGGACGCACCGGTCGTGCGTCCGATGGTCGCCGAGACCACCTGTCTGGGCGCGGCGTACGCGGCCGGGCTGGCGGTCGGTTTCTGGTCGGACACCGAGGAGCTGCGTGTCAACTGGAAGCGCGCTGCCGAATGGACCCCCCGCATGGACGCCGAGACGCGTGAGCGGGAATACAAGAGCTGGCTCAAGGCCGTCGAGCGGACCATGGGCTGGATCGAAGAGGAGAACTGAGAGCGATGAACACCCTGCAGAGCGTCCCAGCGCTTGGGACGCACCCGGCTGCCGGCAGCAATCCTGGCCGCGCCGAGACCAGAGAGCTGCTCGCGAACGCGACGTACGACCTCCTGGTGATAGGCGGCGGCATTCTGGGGACCTCGGTCGCCTGGCATGCGGCGCAGTCGGGACTGCGGGTGGCGATGGTGGATGCCGGTGACTTCGCCGGCGCCACCTCCTCCGCGTCCTCGAAGCTGGTGCACGGCGGGCTGCGCTACCTGCAGACCGGTGCGGTCAAGCTCGTCGCGGAGAACCACCACGAGCGGCGGGTGCTGGCCAAGGATGTGGCCCCGCACCTGGTCAACCCGCTCACCTTCTACCTGCCCGTCTACAAGGGCGGGCCGCACGGCGCCGCCAAGCTGGGCGCCGGTGTCTTCGCCTACTCGGCGCTGTCCGCCTTCGGCGACGGTGTCGGCCGGGTCATCTCCCCGGCCAAGGCGGCAGCCGACAACCCGGCGCTGCGCACCGACAACCTGAAGGCGGTCGCGGTCTACGGCGACCACCAGATGAACGACTCGCGGATGGCCGTGATGACGGTGCGCGCCGCCGTCGAATCGGGCGCCGTGGTACTCAACCACTCCGAGGTCACCGGGCTGCGCTTCACGAGGGGCCGGGTGACCGGCGCCGAGCTGAAGGACCGGATGGACGGCACCGAGTTCGGGGTCAACGCGCGGCTGGTGCTGAACGCGACCGGCCCGTGGGTGGACCACCTGCGCACCATGGAGGACAGCGGCGCCGCGCCGTCGATCCGCCTGTCCAAGGGCGCGCACATCGTCCTGAAGCGCAACTCGCCCTGGCGCGCGGCGATGGCCACGCCGATCGACAAGTACCGCATCACCTTCGCGCTGCCGTGGGAGGACCAGCTCCTGCTGGGCACCACCGACGAGGAGTACACGGGCGACCCGGCCGACGTGCGGGCCACCGAGGCCGACATCCAGCAGATCCTGGACGAGGCGGCCTTCTCCGTCCGCGACGCCGACCTCTCCCGGGACTTGATGACGTACGCCTTCGCGGGGCTGCGGGTGCTGCCGGGCGGGCCCGGCGGCGTCGAGTCGGCCAAGCGCGAGACGGTCGTGACCGAGGGCCGTGGCGGCATGCTGTCGGTCGCGGGCGGCAAGTGGACGACCTACCGGCACATCGGCCGCACGGTCATGAACAAGCTGGAGAGGCTGCCCGGCGGCGCGCTGTCGGGAACCATGGAAGACGTGGTGCCGGTCAAGGACCTGGTGCGGCGCACCCCGCTGCCCGGCATCTCCAACCCCAACGCGGTCGCGCACCGGCTGCTGGTGGACCACGAACCGGGCGTGCGCATGGACCCGCTGACGGCGCGTCAGCTGGCCACGCACTACGGCTCGCTCTCCTTCGACATCGCGCGGCTGGTCAACGAGGACCCGTCGCTGGGCGAGCGTATCCACCCCGACGGGCCGGAGATCTGGGCGCAGGTCGTCTACGCCCGCGACCACGAGTGGGCCGAGACGGTGGACGACGTCGCACGGCGCAGGACGACGCTGACCATCCGTGGCCTGGACACCGACGAGGTGCGTGCGCGCATCGAGAAGACGCTGGGCGAGCGCGGCTGACCTGCCCTGCCCTGTTGAGCACGCGGCCCCGGCCCATGTGGCCGGGGCCGCGTGCTGAACGCTGTGAGCAGTGAGCAGTGAGCAGTGAGCTGAGCGTGCCGTGGATCACGGACAGTGTGAGCTATGCGTTGTTCACCGGCCCGCTGCCCTGTCGGCCGGTTCCAGAGGCAGGTGGCAGGCCACCAGGTGCCGGGGCCTGTCGGGCACGGGCTCCTCGGGTGCGGGCCCGCCGGAGACGGGCCCGGCCGGTGCTGACCCGGCCAGCACGGGCGCGTCGGGCGGCAGGACCTCCGCGCACACCTCCTCGGCCTGCCAGCACCGGGTGCGGAAGCGGCAGCCCGACGGCGGGTCGGCCGGGGAGGGGACCTCGCCCGCGAGCACGATGCGCCCCGTCCGGCCGCCCTCGGCCGCCGCAGCCGGCGGACGGGGTGCGGCGGACAGCAGCGAGGCCGTATAGGGGTGCCGGGGCGCGGTGAAAACCCTCTCGGCGGGCCCCGATTCGACCACGCGGCCGAGGTACATGACCGCCACCTGATCGGACATGTGCCGCACCACCGGCAGGTCGTGCGAGATGAACACGTACGCCACCCCCAACTCGGCCTGCACATCGGTGAGGACGTTGAGGACCTGCGCCTGCACCGAGAGGTCCAGTGCCGAGACCGGTTCGTCGCAGACGATGACCTCCGGGTTCAGCGCCAGCGCGCGGGCGATGCCGATGCGCTGCCGCTGCCCGCCGGAGAACTCCTGCGGATAGCGGTGCGCGTCGCCGGGGCGCAGCCCCACCATGTCCAGCAGCTCACGCACCCGGCGCTCGCGCCCGTCCCGCGAGATCAGGCCGGGGTGCGAGCGCCACGGTTCGGCGATCAGTTCCCCGGCGCTCAGCCGGGGGTTCAAGGAGGCGAACGGGTCCTGGAAGACCATCTGCACCCGGCGCCGCCACCGCAGCAGCGGTTCGCCGCGCAGCGCGAAGGGGTCGGCGCCCGCATAGCGCACCGTGCCCGCGTCCGGGCGCTCCAGCATGAGCAGCACCCGGGCCAGCGTGGACTTTCCGCACCCGGACTCCCCCACCAGGCCCAGGGTCCGGCCGCGCCGCACGGTGAGGTCCACGCCGGCCAGGGCGTGCAGCCGGGTGCTGCCCGAGGCGCTGCGCGGCACCCGGAAGGTCTTGGTCACCCCGCGTGCCTCCACCAGGGGTTCACCGTCGGCGGTGGTGGTGCGGGCGGTGGCGGTGGCGGGGGCCGGGGTGCGGGGGGTGTTCGCGGGGTCAGGCATCGGCCAGCTCCTTCCAGTAGTGGCAGGCCGAAGCCCGTCCCGTCCCCGCGGCGGACAAGGGCGGCGCCTGGGTGGCGCACCGCTCGCGCGCCAGGGGGCAGCGGGCGCGGAACGCGCAGCCGGCCGGAACATCGGCGGGCCGCGGCGGGCCGCCCTCGATCGACGGCAGCGTGGTGCCCCGGGGGTGGCCCGCGGGCACCGAGTCCAGCAGTCCCCGGGTGTAGGGGTGCCGGGGGGCGGCGAAGACCTCGGTGACGGGGCCGGATTCCACGATGCTGCCGGCGTACATGACGGCCACCTGGTCGGCCTGCTCGGCGACCACCGCCAGGTCGTGGGTGATCAGGACGAGCGCCATCCGGGTCTCCCGCCGCAACTGAGCGAGCAGTTCCATGATCTGGGCCTGCACGGTGACATCCAGCGCGGTGGTCGGCTCGTCCGCGAGCAGCACGGCGGGCCGCAGCGCGATCGCCATCGCGATCAGCAGCCGCTGGCGCATGCCCCCGGAGAACTGGTGCGGGTATGCCTTCGCCCGCAGCCTCGGCTCCGGGATGCCGACCCGTTCCATCAGCTCGACGGCTCGCTCACCGGCGGCGCGCCGGGAGGCCCGCTCGTGGATGCGGAACGGTTCGGCCAACTGCGAGCCCACCGTGTAGACCGGGTTGAGGGCGGTGAGCGCGTCCTGGAAGACCATGGCCAGTTCCGGTCCGGCGAGGCCCCGGCGCTCGCGGCGGGAGAGGCGCAGCACGTCCCGGCCGCCCAGGAGCACTTGGCCTTCGACGGCCTCGGCGACCGGGTCGAGGAGACCGGCCACGGCCTGCGCCGTCATGGTCTTGCCGCAGCCCGATTCGCCGAGCAAGGCCAGGGTCTGCCCGGAGCGGACAGCGAAGCCGACGTCCCGCACCACGCGCACCGGCCCGTCCGGGGTGCGCAGTTCCACGGACAGGCCGCTGACCGCCAGCGCGGCGGCAGCATCAGCGTGCTCCCTCATGTCCGCTCCCTCCTCGCGACGACGGCATCGGCGCCGGCGCTCCGGCGGCCTGGGCGTCCGCGCTCCGGCATGGTCAGCCGCCAGCGCTGTGCGGGGTCGCCGGCGATCCGGGCCCAGCCGGCGAGCACGGTCGCCGCGCCGGTCGTGACGATGATCGCCAGGCCCGGGAAGACGGCGGTCCACCAGGCGTTCCGCAGTTCTTGCCGGCCCTGGGCGACCATCAGTCCCCAGGACACGTCGGGTGGCTGGATCCCGATGCCGAGGAAACTCAGCGAGGATTCGGTGAGCATCACGAAGCAGAAGTCCACGGCGGCCACGGTGAGCAGCGTGGGCAGCACGACCGGGGCGACATGGCGCCGGATGATCGTCCGGTCACGGGTGCCGAAGGTGCGTGCCGCATCGACGAACAGCCTGCCGCGCAGCTCCGCCGACTCCGCCCGCGCGGTGCGCAGATAGACCGGGATCCGGGCGATCGCCAGCACAGCCACGATGTTGGCAACGCTCGGGTCGAACACGTACAGCACCACCACGGCGAGCAGCAGCGAGGGGAAGCTGAGGATCACATCGGCGACGCGCATCGAGACCGTCTCGCGCCAGTCGCGGTGGAAACCGGCCCACATGCCCCATACGGAGCCGGCCAGCAGCGACAGCAGGACGGCGGGTACGGCGACGGACATCGTCGTGCCCGCAGCGACGACCAGCCGGGCCAGGAGGCTGCGCCCGAGGGAGTCGCTGCCGAGTACGAACTCCCAGCCCTCCGCGGTGGAAAACGGCCGCAGTTTCACCGCGTGGAGGTTCTGCTCCCGGGCGAGATCGCCGAGCAGCGGCGGTCCCAGCACCGCGCACAGCCCGACCAGCAGCAGCACCGCGCAGGCCGCCGACGCCGTCCGGTCCGCGGCCAGCAGCCGCAGCGGCCCGGCCCGGCCCGCCCGTTCTCGCCCGGCCCGACCTCGCCCGGTCTGTCCTGTGTGGGCTTTCCGCTCGCTCTCGTGCGTACTCACACCATCGCCCCCTGTCTGACGCGCGCGTCCAGCAGCGCGTAGCCGCTGTCGATGAGGATGTTGAGCGCGAAGATCGTCAGTGAGGTCAGCAGGACCGCCGCCTGGAGCACCGCGAAGTCGCGCTGGAGGATGGAGTCGATCATCAGCTTGCCGATGCCCGGCCAGCCGAAGATGGTCTCGACGACCACGGCGCCGTTGATCAGCCCGACGGCCAGGTCTCCGGCGACGGTGAGGACCGGTGCCCCGGCGTTGCGCAGCGCGTGCTTGAAGATCACCCGCTGTTCGGCGGCTCCCTTGGCGCGCGCCACCTTGATGTACGGCTCGGACAGCGCGGTGACCATCGCGCCGCGGACCACCTGGACGAGGACACCGAACGGCCGGATGAGCAAGGTGGCCACGGGCAGCACCCAGGCCGCGGTACCGGCCGTGCCGGAGGTCGGCAGCCAGTCCAGGGTGACAGCGAAGACCAGCACGCCCATGATCGCGAACCAGAAGTCCGGGGTGCTGGCGGCCGTCGAGGACAGGAATCCGGCGATCCGGTCGGCCGGCGAGTTCGGCCGGTAGGCGGCCAGGCTGCCGACGACGATCGCGCCAGCGAGCGCCAACAGCATGGTGGCGCCCGCGAGTTGGAGCGTGGCGGGGAACGCGCGCAGCACGGCCTCGGCGGCGGGCTGCGCGGTGCGCAGGGACTCACCGAAGTCGAGCCGGGCGAGTTGGGCGAGGTAGTCGCCGAACTGCGCCAGCAGCGGATCGTCGAAGCCGTGCTGTGCGGAGAACGCCTCCCGCATCTTCGGGGTGGCGCTGAGCGGCAGGTAGAGGTTGGCCGGGTCGCCGGTGAGGCGGGCCAGGAAGAACACGCCCAGCACCACGACCAGGAGCGGTATCGCGCTGGAGACGATGCGGCGTCGCAGGAATGTCAGCATGTGTCCCTCAGCCCGCCGGGTGGATCTCGGCCAGGTGCATCTCGTCGCCGCTGGCCCGGTTCGGCTTGTACGACACGTCGGGCGCCAGCGCGATGATGCCCGTCATGTGGGCGAGCACGGCGTCCCGTACGACCTTTTCGTTCTGGTGGGCGAGGGCGTCGGCGAAGCCGGCTTGCCGGTCGCTTCCGGCGGCGCGTGCGGCCCGCTGGATCTTCTTGTCGAGGGCGGGGGTGCCGTAGCTGCTCTGGGCGCCCTTGCTGCCGTAGATCTGGTCCATGGTGAACGCGGCGTCACCGGCCTGGTTGCCGTGCTGGGCCTGGAGCAGGGTCGGCCCGGCATTCCCGGGGAACGGGCGGAGCAGGTACTCCGTCCAGGCGTTCACATCCAGCATCTTCACCTCCACGTTCAGTCCGGCCTCGCGCAGCGCGTTCTGCACCACTTCCATGGCCTCGGCGGCCTTGGGGTAGATGCCGTTGCGGCCGATGATGGTGATCTTGGTGCGGACGGGAACGCCGTCGGCGCGGGCCTGGCCGATGAGGGTCTTGGCCCGTTTCATGTCGTACGGCCAGGCTTTGATGCCGGGGTTGTAGCCGGTCACCCCGTCGGGGACGAGCTGCCCCGCGGGTTTGCCGAGCCCGGCGAAGACGGAGGCGACCAGTCCCTTTCTGTCGATGGCGTAGTTGATGGCGCGACGTACCCGCAGGTCGTCCAGCGGGGGCTTGTCCGCGTCCATGCGCAGGTAGGAGGTCTCGTTGTTCGGGTACTCCACGGCGTTGTCGCCGGCGCCGTCGGCCGGTGCCAGCCCCACGGCGACATCCGCCTCACCGCTGCTGATCATCGCGGCGCGGACGCTGCCCTCGGCCCGCCAGGTGTAGAGGGCCGCGGCGTAGTCGGGAGCCTTGCCCCAGTAGCCGTCGTAGCGGGCGAGGCGCAGATTGATGCCCTGGTTCCAGGCGTCGATGCGGTAGGGGCCCGTGCCGACCGGTTCGCGCACCTTGGATGTGGCGGCCGTGGTCGTCGGCACCATCTCCACGAAGGACAGCCGCAGCGGCAAGATGGGGTCCGGCTGCGGCGAAGTGACCTTGAGCGTGGTGCCGTTGAGCGGGGTGGCGGTGATCTCGCTGTCGCCGAAGACATAGCCGTCCACGTTGCACTCGATGCCGGAGCCGGTCGCCCGCTCGATGGAGAAGGCGGCGTCCTTCGCGGTGAAGGCCGTGCCGTCGTGGAAGGTGACGCCCTGGCGGAGGGTGAACTCCCAGGTGGTCGGCGAGGTGTGCCGCCACCCGGTGGCGAGCTTGGGTTCGAGCTTGCCGGTCTCGGGCACGCGCTCGGCGAGCGGCTCGGTGATGTTGGAGCGTACGACGCGGCCGGTGGCGGTCAGCGAGGCGTCGCAGGGCTCCAGGGTGGGCGGCTCCTCGGGCAGCACGATCTGGACGGCGTCGGCACCGGCGGCCGACCCGGAGTTGGCGACCGTGCATCCTCCGGCCAGCAGCGCACACGCGGCGGCGAGCGCGGCGGCAGGCACGGCGGCGCGGCGGCCCTGCGGACGGCGGGAAGGCGCGGGCGGACGGCGGAGAGGGGGCTTCATCGTTCCTCGTTCCTCCTTGGGCGCGGGTACACGTGCCGGTACGCCGGTACGCCGGGTAGGTGGGCAGGGGAGAGCGCCGCGGACGCGCCGGCACGCGCCCAGCGCGCGCCGCCGGTCCGGGGCGGTGTCCCGGAGGTGTCCCGGGCGGGGCGATATGGCCGCACGGCCGCGCTCGCACCACTCGTCCATGTATGAAAACGATGTCTATTCTTGTGGACGGAGTTAAGTGCGGGCGAGGCTGGTGCGTCAAGAGACGTGCGGGGGAATTACGAGCCCCGCACCGGCGAAGTGCCGGACGCACGCGGCATATCCGGCGGAAGACCCCCGGCCCGGACATCACGTTCGCCGTACTCGAAAACAACGAGAAGGCGCACCCCCGAGGGCCGTCTCACGGGACCCGGGCCATAATGAGGGCCAGACATCGGATGTCTGGGTGGGCGCATGGCGAGACCGAAGGCCGGACGAAGCCGACGGCCAGGGGTGCGAGGAGGCGGCGTGGCGGTAACCGACGAGGCGATCGAGAAGATCAAGGGGATGATCGTCTCTGGCGCCCTGCGCCCCGGCGACCGGCTGCCCAAGGAGAACGAGCTGGCCACCGGGCTGGGGTTGTCCCGCAACTCCCTGCGGGAGGCCGTGCGCGCGCTGTCCCTGATCCGCATCCTCGACGTGCGCCAGGGCGATGGCACCTATGTGACCAGCCTCGACCCGCAACTGCTGCTGGAGGCCATGAGCTTCGTGGTGGACTTCCACCGCGACGACACCGCGCTGGAGTTCCTCGCGGTACGCCGCATCCTGGAGCCCGCCGCCACGGCGATGGCCGGCTCGCGCATCGGCGAGGATGAACTGGACGCGCTGGAAGCCCAGTTGGACGCGCACGGTGCCGAGCCCTCCGTGGAGGAACTGGTCACCGCCGACCTGGAGTTCCACCGCCGCATCGCGGCGGCCTCCGGCAACTCCGTGCTGTGCTCCCTGCTGGACGGCCTCTCCGGGCCGACGACCAGGGCGCGGGTCTGGCGCGGACTGACGCAGGAGGACGCGGTCAGCCGCACGCTGCACGAGCACCGCCAGATCCTGGCGGCCCTGCGCGCCCGGGACACGGAGGCCGCGCGCTCCTGGTCCACGGTGCACATCGCCGGCGTCGAACAGTGGCTGCGCTCCACGCTGTGACCCGCGACGGCGGCGGGTGAAAGCGCGACGGGCCGGCCTGCGGGGTACCGGCCCCCGCAGGCTCGCGGCCTGCGGGACCGCGCCTTTGGGACCGCGGCCGGTGGGGGCCACGGCAGGTGGGACCGCGACAGGCGCCAGGGGCCGGTTCAGGGGCGGCCGGGGTACGGGATGCCGTAGACGCGGGCCGCGTTGCCGTGGCCCGCGTGGCCTGCGACGTTCCCGTGGTCCTCGTGGTCGGTGTCGCGGCTTCGGGGTGTGGGTGCCGCGCCCCGGCGGAAAGGCTTCATGCCCAGGCCGCGGGGCCCGCACCCTGGGCGCGCGGGGGTGCGCGGTCCGCGCCCGGTGCGTGAAGCGGACCGGGGCGCGCAGTGGTCGGCGCGCCGGGCGCGTGCGTCAGTCGGCGGGGCTTCGCGGGCGCAGTGTGAGCCCCTGCATGCCGCCGTCCACCGAGAGCGCCGTGCCGGTGACCGCCGCGGCGCACGGACTCGCCAAGTAGGCCACGGCTTCGGCGACTTCCGCTGCCCGCACCAGGCGCCCTGTGGGCTGGCGGGCCTCCAGCGCCGCGCACTCGGCCTCGGGGTCGGGTGCGGCATCGAGCAGCCGCCCGATCCATGGGGTGTCCGCGGTGCCGGGGTTGACGCAGTTGACCCGGATTCCCTCGCGCACATGGTCGGCCGGCATGGCGAGGGGAGGGAGAGCACGGCCTGTTCCGAGGTGGGGAAGCGGACGTCGTGGACCTCGAACCCGGCGATGCTATACATCGGACCTCTGTCCATAGGTCCGATGTATAGCTCTGTCGTGTCCGGTCGTCCAGTGGTGTGCGGCACCGATCTGGAGGCGTGCGGGGGCTGCGGCGGGGGCGCCGTCACGCCGTAGGCTGGGCCCCGCACGAAAGAGCTGGCAGCGGCGGGTGGACGCGCTGGCAGCGGCAGGCGACGCAGGTACGGCACGGGGTGCCGGGGCGGAGCGGAAGGGCTCTGCAACGGCCGGAAGGAGGCGCTGGGTGATCGAGCTGGAGGGGGTTCCCGAGCTGGTCGACCCAGTCATGGTGGCCGCGTTCGAAGGCTGGAACGACGCCGGCGACGCCGCCTCCACCGCGATCACCCACCTGGAGCGGGAGTGGAAGGGCGAGGTGTTCGCCGCGCTGGACGCGGAGGACTACTACGACTTCCAGGTCAACCGCCCCCAGGTGTGGCTGGACGACGGCGCGCGCAAGATCACCTGGCCCACGACGCGGCTGTCGGTGGTGCGGGTGGAGGACGCCGACGGCAAGGGCAGACAGCGCGACCTGGTGCTGGTGCGCGGCATCGAACCGAGCATGCGGTGGCGGTCGTTCTGCAACGAGATCCTGGGCTTCGCGCACGAGCTGGGTGTCGAGCTGGTGGTCGTCATGGGCGCGCTGCTCGGCGACACCCCGCACACCCGTCCGGTCCCGGTCACGGGCGTGACCTCCGACCCCGATCTGGCGCGGACCATGAATCTGGAGGAGTCCAGCTACGAGGGCCCCACGGGCATCGTCGGCATCCTCCAGGAAGCCTGCACCCACGCGGGCGTCCCGGCGGCCAGCCTCTGGGCCTCCGTACCGCACTACGTCTCGCAGCCGCCCAACCCCAAGGCGACGCTCGCGCTGCTCAACAAGCTGGAGGATCTGCTGGGTCTGCGGATTCCCCTCGGTGAGCTGCCCGAGGACGCGCGGGCCTGGCAGCTGGGCGTCGACCAGCTCGCGGCGGAGGACAGCGAGGTGGCCGAGTACGTCCAGTCCCTGGAAGAAGCCCGCGACACGGCGGAGCTGCCGGAGGCTTCGGGTGAGGCCATCGCCAAGGAGTTCGAGCGCTATCTGCGCCGCAGGGACGGTTCGGCCGAGCAGGGCGGCCCAGCCGCCGGGGCCTCGCCGTTCCTGAAGGACCCGGGCCAGCAGTCCCCGCCGCACAAGCCGACGGGCGAGCCGCCGATGCCCGGCTCCGCGGAACAGTCCGGGGCGCCGGAGGGCGCCCCGGAGAGCGGTGACTCGGCGGACGGCGGCTCGGCGGACGAGCGTGCCGAGGGTGCGGGCGCCAAGGGCGAGAGCGCGACGGGCGAAGGCGCGGCTGACAAGGGCCCGGCAGACAAGGGCGCCACGGGAAGGAAGAAGGCCGGCGGGCGCCGGGCCGCCGAGGACCCGGATGCCGGAACCCAGGAGTCCGAAGGCACGGCCGGGACGGGATCGTCTGCCGGGCCCTCCGAGGAATCCGAGCCCGGAGCGGCCGAGGAACGAGGAGAGCCCGGGGACGACGGCCCGGAGTCCGGCGGCCCCAGCGACGGGTCCCGCGGCCCGGGCGATCCCGGCGGCGGGGCGTAACGGCCCTGCCCGAACGGCGACAGGCGCCGCACCTGACGCGCACACACACGACCGGCGGTGCCGCGAGCGGCACCGCCGGTCCCCTCCTCCGCGGCTCTTCGTGAAAACTCGAAAACTCAGCTCCATCCGGCACCGGAGTTCAAGCCGGTCCCGAAGTCCCCGCTCACCTCACAGCGCGACGCCCAGCAGCGCGTCGGCCGTACGGGAGACCAGCCCGGGGGCGCCCTCGTCCGTGCCGCCCCCCGAAGCCTGTTGCTGGGCCCAGCGGTCGATGGCCGCCAGTGCCGCGGGTGAGTCGAGGTCGTCGGCGAGCGCCGTGCGGACCTCTTCCAGCATGCCTTCGGCGGCCGGGCCGTCCGGCCGCGAGACCGCCGCGCGCCAGCGGCCGAGGCGGGCCTTGGCCTCGGCCAGTACCTCTTCCGTGTACTCCCAGTCGGCGCGGTAGTGGTTGGCCAGCAGCGCCAGCCGGATGGCGGCCGGATCGACGCCGTCGCGCCGGAGTTGGGAGACGAAGACGAGGTTGCCCTTGGACTTGGACATCTTCTCGCCGTCCAGCCCGACCATCCCCGCGTGCACGTAGGTGCGCGCGAAGGGGAACTCCCCGGTCAGCGCCTGTGCGTGCGAGGCGCCCATCTCATGGTGCGGGAAGGCCAGGTCGGAGCCGCCGCCCTGGACGTCGAAGCCCATGCCCAGGTGTTCCAGGGCGATGGCCACACACTCGATATGCCAGCCGGGCCGGCCGGGGCCGAGCGAGCCGCCGTCCCAGTGCGGCTCGCCCTCGCGTGCCGCGGTCCAGAGCATGGGGTCGAGCGGGTTCTTCTTGCCGGGCCGCTCGGGGTCGCCGCCGCGCTCGGCCGACAGCAGTCGCATCGTCTCGGCGTCGTAGCGGGAGACCTGTCCGAAGTGCGCGTCGGCCTCGACGGAGAAGTAGACGTCCCCTTCGAGTTCGTAGGCGGCTCCCATGTCGCGGAGCCGTTCGACCAGGGGGACGATCTTCGGGATGGATTCCACGGCGCCGACGTAGTGCTCCGGCGGCAGCATCCGAAGTGCCGTCATGTCCTCGCGGAACAGCGCGGTTTCGCGCTCGGCGAGCGCTGTCCAGTCCATCCCGGTGGCGACGGCCCGCTCCAGGAGCGGGTCATCGACGTCGGTGACATTCTGTATGTACTGAACCTGCCGCTTGGTGTCGAGCCATACGCGCTGAACGAGGTCGAACGCGTTATAGGTCGCCGCGTGTCCCAGGTGAGTGGCGTCGTACGGCGTGATGCCGCAGACGTATATACGGGCGACGGGGCCGGGGACGAGGGTCACCCGTCCGCCGGTCGCGGTGTCGTGGATGTCGAGGTCGCGGCCCTGGCCAGGCAGGACGGGGACCTCGGTAGCGGGCCAGGCATACATGCCTTGAGCCTAACCCGGACTGGTGTTCCGTATACGGTCGGACCGGTGCCCCGCACATCTTTGCCGTCGGCATCCTCTCGGGCCGGCGTCGGCATACTCTCCGGGCAGGCTCGTCAGAGCGGTGGCCAGGGGATGGCGGGCCAGTCGCTGCCGGGCAGCGGGTGCCGCCCGGAGCTGAGCATGGCCTCCACGCGCTTGCGCATGGCCTCGACCTCGGCGCCGGTCAGCAGCTCGCAGAGGCGTACGGCCGGCGTTCCCGTTCCCTGCGCGGCGTCCTGGGCCCGGAGTCCGGGTGAGAGTGCCGCCGACAGTCCGCGCAGGGCCTCGGTGGCCTCGGCGGTCAGCTCCTCACCTGCCCAGCCCCACAGCAGAGTGCGCAGCTTGTCGTCCACGTGGAAGCTCACGCCGTGGTCGATGGCGTACAGCCGGCCGTCCGGCAGCGGCAGCAGGTGTCCGCCCTTGCGGTCGCCGTTGTTGATCACGGCGTCGAGGACGGCGAGCCGCCGCAGGCGGGGGTCGTCGGCGTGTACGAGCAGCGCCGTCCGGCCGCCGCCGACGTCCGCGAAGCCGACCGCCTTCCAGCCCTCCCCCGGCTCGTCCCCCTCGATCAGCGCGAGCAGCGGCTCCGGCTCCGGCTGCCCCGGGTCCCGCTCCTTCTCCGCGCCGGGCGGGGGTATTTCGCCTTCATCCGGTGCGTCCGACTCCCGCCGGGCATCCGGTTGCTGCGGGGCATCCGGCTCGCGGGGGGCCTCGGCTCGCTGGGCGGCGTCCAGGGGTTCGCCGACCCACGCCTGGCACATGCCCTCGCCGTGCGGGCCCTCGCGAAGCACCGTGGCGGGTATCAGGGGCCAGCCCAGCGCGCGGGAGACCTCGTAGGCGGCGACCTCGCGGCGGGCGAGGTTGCCGTCGGGGAAGTCCCACAGGGGGCGCTCGCCGGCCACCGGCTTGTAGACGCAGGGCAGCGTGCGCCCCTCGTGTTCGACCGTGCCGTACAGCACGGCGTTGGACGCCTCCGTGATCTGTCCCAGGACCGTGAGGGTGCCCTCGGCGAGCAGGACGCGGGTGGCCTCACCGGTCAAAGAGGTCTCGCTCATTCGCCCCGGCGGTATCCGTTCTGGCGCGGACATACGTGTCCCTCCGGATCGAGCGGCAGACTGCACAGCGGGCACGGGGGGCGGCCCGCGTTCACGACCTCCATGGCCCGCTTGGCGAAGGACCGGGCCATGCTGCCGCTGATGCGGACCCGCAGCATCGGCGGGCCGTTCTCGTCGTCCTGGAGGAGGCGCTCCTCGGCGTCCGCGAGGTCCTCGTCGGCGTCGGGCTCCAGTTCCACGATGGCCTGGGCCTCGACGACCATGCGTTCGCCCTCGCCGTCCCAGGCCAGGGCCATGGTGCCCACTCGGAACTCCTCCTCGACGGGGGATTCCAGGGGGTCGGTGTCATCGACCTCGGAGGAGGCGACGGCCGGGACGGGGGCGCTGCCGCCCGAGCGGCGCACCACCTCGTCGAGCAGCTCGTCGATCCGCTCGGCGAGCGCCTCCACCTGCGCCTTCTCCAAGGCCACGCTCGTGGTGCGGGCGCCGGCGCTGGCCTGGAGGAAGAAGGTGCGGCGGCCAGGCAGCCCGACCGTTCCGGCGATGAACCGGTCCGGCGGGTCGTACAGGAACACCTGACGGGACACGTCCTGCTCCGAAAAGTCGACGGGTACGTGAAGCTTCGGACACCCGCACCCTACTGTGCGTGCCGATCATCGTGCTCAGGCGCTTCCTCCCACGGTCGCGCGTCCGTCGCCGGGGCCGGGGCCGGCACCCCCGCCGGGGCCCGGGCCCGCCGCCTCGTCCGCGTCGTCCTCGCCGCGCTCGGGCGGGGCCAGGGAGGCCAGCTCTCCGGTGTCGCCGAGGCGCAGCAGGAAGGGGCGCCGCGGGGTGTAGGTGATCACCGTCGCCGAGCAGGGTCCGACCGAAATGCGCTGGAAGAGGTCCAGGTGCATGCCCAGGGCGTCGGCCACGATCGACTTGATGATGTCGCCGTGCGAGCACATCGCGTACACCGCGTCGGCCCCGTGCCTCTCCGCGATGCGCGCGTTCCACTCGCGTACCGCCTCCACGGCCCTGGCCTGCATGGCGCGCAGGGACTCACCGGCGGGGAAGACGGCGGCCGAGGGGTGCTGCTGCACGGTCTCCATCAGGGGCTCGTCGTTCAGTTCGGCGAGCTTGCGGCCACTCCACTCCCCGTAGTCGCACTCGGTGATGCGCTCTTCGGTGTGCAGCGGCACGCCGGGGCGGGCCGCTGTCAGCGGCGCCAGGGTCTCCTGGCAGCGGCGGAGCGGGCTGCTGACGGCGGCGGCCAGCGGCAGCCGGGCCAGCCGCGCGGGCAGCTCCCCGGCCTGCCGCTGGCCCTGCTCGTCCAGCGTGACGCCGGGCGTGCGGCCGGCCAGTACGCCGGAGGTGTTCGCGGTGGATCTGCCGTGCCGTACGAGGATGAGCGTGGGCATGTCCGCAAGCCTAAGCGAGGTGCCTCCAGCGCCGCTGTCCGGTTCGAGCGACGCTCTCCGGTTGTGGGACGCGCGGATCGCGGAACAATACGAGGAGTGATCGTCGATTGCGCGCTCTACCGCGAGGGGCGCCGTACCGAGCCTTCGCGGGACTTCTCCGCCGCGCTGCGCGAGGCCCGCTCGGCGGCGGACGCGTTCTTGTGGATCGGCCTGCACGAGCCGACCGAGGAGGAGTTCGGTCAGATCACCCAGGATTTCGGGCTGCACCCGCTGGCGGTGGAGGACGCGCTGCGCGCCCACCAGCGGCCGAAGCTGGAGATCTACACCGGTTCGCTCTTCCTCGTTCTCAAGCCGGTCGCCTACGAGGGCGACGACGGGGGCCTGGTCACCGGTGAGGTGATGGTCTTCGTGGGCGACTCGTTCGTGCTGACGGTGCGGCACGGCCGGGCGAGTCCGCTGGGCGCGGTACGCACCCGGCTGGAGGAGGATCCCGGTGTGCTGCGGCACGGCCCTTCGGCGGTGATGTACGCGGTGGCGGATGCCGTGGTGGACCACTACCTGGATGTCGCGGCGGCCCTGCACACCGATCTGGACGAGCTGGAGGCCGGGGTCTTCGCCACGAACAGCCGGGTGGGCGCGGACACGGCGAGCAGGATCTACGAGTTCAAGCGCCGCGCGCTGGAGTTCCGCCGGGCGACGATGCCCCTGGCGGACCCGGTGACCCGGCTGACGGGCGCGGGGGTGCCGTTCGTGCACAAGGACGCGCTGCTGTTCTTCCGGGATGTGGCCGACCACCTCTCGCGGGTCAACGAGCAGGTGGAGAGCATCGACCGGCTGCTGACCGACATCCTCTCGGCGTATCTGGCGCAGATGGGCGTGCGCCAGAACGACGACATGCGCAAGATCTCGGCGTGGGCGGCCATGTTCGCCGTGCCGACCGCGATCGCGGGGGTCTACGGCATGAACTTCGACCACATGCCCGAACTGCACTGGGTGTGGAGCTATCCGGCGGTCATCTTGCTGATGCTGACGGTGTGCGTCGTCCTCTTCCGCGTCTTCAAGCGGCGCGGCTGGCTGTGACACCCGGCGGGAGTGCACTCGACGCCTCCCGCCCGCTCCTGCGGGCTCCTCGGCTCCCGGTCCCCGGCCCCCGCCGTCAACCGCCGCGACCGCCGCGCTCAGGCGAACTCGGGGGCCGCGTCGGCCGGGCCGCCGCCCAGCGCGTCGCGCCGCTCGGGCATCCGGAGGCTCACCATCCGGCGCCATCCGCCCACCCGTTCGGCGGCGTACCTGCCGTGGATGCCCAGCGCGAGGAGCCCGAACTTCGGCCTGGACCAGCCCAGAAGGCGCGCCATCCGGCTCATGACGGCAAGGCTGACGTCGCGGTAGACCTTGATCTCGGCGAGGGCGCTCTCGCGTAGCAGCGCCCGGATCTCGCGGCCGTGCCCCTCGTCGGTGAGGCGGAGCAGTTCCTCGTGGCAGTAGGCCAGGTGGTTGTCCTCGTCCGCCGAGATCATCCGGACGGCGCGGCCCAGGTCCGGATGGTCGCCGAAGAACTTCTTGAACTGGATCATCTCTTCCGAGGCGCGCTGTTCGGTGACGCGGCTGTGCGCGAGGTAGCTGAGCACGTCGTGTTCGCTCAGCGGCTCGTCGCGACGCAGCTTCTCGTGGCCGAGGCCGATCCCGAGCCCCTCCAGGATCATCGTGTAGTCGGTGTCCTCGGGGATCTCCGTGACCTCCAGTCCCCGCTTGTGCAGCAGGGCGGTGAAGATCCGGCTGTGTTTGTCCTCGTCGGCGCCGTGCCGCGCGATCTTGGGTGCCAGGTGGCGCTTGCTCTCGGGTACGAGCGCCGCGATCCGGCCGTTCTCCCAGCCGCCCTGGGCCTCCCCGCTGGCCGCGATGGAGCAGAACAGCCGGAAGGACTCGTCGTTGTCGAGGATTTCCTGGAAGAGATTCCTGGCCGAGAGCATCGATGGCACCTCCGTGCGACAACCCGCAGAGCACGACATCCGCAGCGGACGCCCGCGGAGAACGTCCGCAGAGAACGAGTCAAATGCCGGATGCGTGTGCGGGCAACACGTGAGGAGCCGATCGGGGCCGGGTCGGGGCAGCCGTCCACGCGCCCCGCGTAACCGGTGGGGCCGGGCGGCGTTGTGCTCCGTGACGGCCGTGGCGGGGCCGCCCCCGAGCCCCCACCACGGCCGCAAGCATGTCCCGGCGCTTACTCCTTACGGGGCACGGCGGCCACCCGGACCACGGCCGCCGCGCGAGCCACGCAAGCGCAGCCGCCCCGGGAGACCACCGCCGTGCGTGCGGAAGCTCCCGGGTCAGGCGAGGCCGGCGCGGTCCAGGGCCGCCACCCCCGCGCGCAGGCTCGCGAGCCGCTCCTCCAGCGAGAAGCCCGCCGGGGCGAGGGAGAGGGTGGTCACCCCGGCGTCCGCGTAGGCGCTCATCCGCTCCGAGATCCGCTCGACGGGGCCGAGGAGCGTGGTGGAGTCGATCAGTTCGCGGGGGACGGCGGCTGCCGCGCCCTCCTTGTCGCCGGCCAGGTACTTCTCCTGGATCTCGGCGGCCTCCTTCGCGTAGCCCATGCGTCCGGCGAGCTTGTTGTAGAAGTTCTGCTCGCGGCTGCCCATCCCGCCCACGTACAAGGCGGTGTACGGGCGGAAGAGGTCGGCCAGCGCGTCGATGTCGTCGCCGACGGCCATCGGGACGGTCGGGCACACATCGAAGCCCGCCAGGGTCTTGCCCGCGGCCTCCCGGCCGGAGCGCAGGTGCTGGAGGGTGGTCTCCTCGGCGTGCTCGGGCGAGAAGAAGACCAGCAGCACGCCGTCGGCGATCTCCCCGGTCTGCTGGAGGTTCTTGGGGCCGATGGCGGCGATGTAGAGCGGGATCTCCTCCCGCTCGGGGTGGACGGTGAGCTTGATCGGCTTGCCCGGTCCGCCGGGCAGCGGCAGCGTCCAGTGCTTGCCCTCGTAGCTGAGGCGCTCGCGCGACATGGCCTTGCGGATGATCTCCACGTACTCGCGGGTGCGGGCCAGCGGCCTGTCGAACTTGACGCCGTACCAGCCCTCGGACACCTGCGGGCCGGAGACGCCGAGGCCCAGGCGGAAGCGCCCGCCGGAGAGGGAGTCGAGGGTGGCGGCGGTCATGGCCGTCATGGCCGGTGTGCGCGCGGGGATCTGGAAGATCCCGGCGGCCACGTCGATGCTCTCGGTGTGCGCCGCGACCCAGGTGAGCACGGTCGCGGCATCGGAGCCGTACGCCTCGGCCGCCCAGCAGACGTCATAGCCGAGCCGGTCGGCCTCCTGTGCGACAGCGAGGTTGTCGGCATCCATGCCGGCGCCCCAGTAGCCGAGGTTGATGCCCAGTCGCATCCCCATGCCGCCCACTCCCCTTACTGATCAGTAATGTCGGTGACCCCCCGGACTCTAGCGCCCGCCGCAAGTACGCTCAACGCCCATGGAGCTAAGGCACCTCGGCCGCACTGGCCTGCGCGTATCCCGGATCGGCCTGGGCACTCTCAACTGGGCGCGGGGCAGCGATGAGCACGCCTCGGGCGGGCGCGGAGCGCACTTCGAGCACGAGGAGAACGCCGCGGGCCAGCTCAAGGCGTTCTGGGAGGCGGGCGGCAACCTCATCGACACCGCCGATGTGTACGGCGACGGAGAGGCCGAATACCTGCTCGGGCGGCTGATGCACGACCTGGTGCCGCGCCGCGACCTGGTGATCGCCACCAAGGCCGGCAGCGTGCCCGACCCCGACCGCAGAATCGACTGCTCGCGCGGCCACCTCCTCTCGGCGCTGGACGCCTCGCTGGAGCGGCTGGGCACCGACCATGTCGATCTGTGGCAGGTGCACGCCTTCGACCCCTGCACGCCCCTGGACGAGACGCTCCACGCCCTCGACACCGCCGTCGCCAGCGGCCGGGCCCGCTACGCGGGGGTGACGGGCTTCTCCGGCTGGCAGCTCGCCAAGGCCGCCGCCTGGCAGCTCGCGGCGCCGGGCCCGCGCACCCGGCTGGCCGCCGCGCAACTGGAATATTCGCTGCTCCAGCGCGGGATCGAGCGCGAGGTGCTGCCCGCCGCGCTGGACCTGGGCATCGGCCTGCTGCCCTCCTCCCCGCTGGGCCGGGGCGTGCTCACCGGCAAGTACCGTCAGCCGGGCCCACCGCCCGCCGGGTCGCGAGGTGCCTGCGAGCGGCTGGCACCCTTCGTCGAGCCGTACCTGGACGAGGCGGCCGGGCGCGTGGTGGACGCGGTCTCTATAGCGGCCGACGGGCTGGCGCTGCCCCCGCTGCAGGTGGCGCTGGCGTGGGTGCGCGACCGGCCGGGAGTGGTCGCGCCGTTGGTCGGCGCGCGGACGGCGCAGCAGCTCACGGCGGCGCTGTCAGTGGAGGGCCTTACTCTTCCCGAGGAAATTCGCGCGGCGCTGGACGACGTCTCGGCCCCCGTGCACCGCTACCCCGACCATGACTGGAGCGAGCTGTGACGAACGACAAGGCAGCCGAACTCCTCGCGGCCGTCCGCGCGGTGGAGAGCGGCGAGCGGCCCGCCGCCTCCTTCTTCACCGAGACCGCGCGCCCGGCTCCCCCCACGGCCCAGGCCACGGGCCCCGCGAAGGGCGCGCGCCGCCCTGCCCCCGGCCCGGTGCCCGCGGCCCGTGCGGCGCGCGGCGAGGGTCCGGTCACCGTCCCGGAGGAGGTGCGGGCCCTGCTGACGGAGGGCGGCGCCCCCGAGGCCCTGGGCCCGCGGGTGGCAGAGGCGCTCGGGGAGGGCGCCGCCGACCTGCTGCGGACCGACCCCTGGCAGCTGCTGGCAGTCGCGGGCGTACGCCCCGAGCAGGCCGACGGCTTCGCGCGCGCCCTGCTGGGCGAGGAGGCGGACCCGGGGGACGAGCGGCGGGCGGTGGCGCTGACGGTCTGGCTGCTGGAGCGCGCGGCGCTGGCCGGCGACACGGTCCTGGGGCCGGAGGCGCTGGCCGAGGGGCTGACGCAGCACGCCGTGCCCGACCCGGAAGAGGCCGTCCGCCAGGCCGTGGACGCGGGCGCCGTGCTGGTCTTCGAAGACGCGCTGGACGGCGGCCCCGTCGCCTCCGCCATGAACGAGAGCCACGAGGAGGAGGCAGCGCAGGAGCGCCCGGTCACCCTCCTGGTGGGCCTGGATCGCTACGCACTGGCCGAGGAGAGCCTGGCCGACGGCCTCGCCCGCATCACCAGCACCTTCACCGCCCCGGAGGCAGGGGAGACGGAGGCGACGGCCGGCGGCGCGGCGGAATCCGCAGACGGCGCCGGGGGCAGCGAGAGCGGCGGGGACACCACGGACGGCGAGGGAGGCGGAGGCGGGGCCGTCGGTGCCGCGCGGGTCCGGGTCTCGTCCGAGGCGTGGGCCGCCGCCGCTTCGGCGGCCCCCTCCCCCTCCGCCCGCGAGCTGATCAACGCCGCGGCCGGACACGGCCTGGTCGCCCATACGGGTGGCGAGGCAGCCCGCGCCGAGCCCGCCGCGCTGGTCGCGACGGCCCACCGGCTGGGGCTGCGCGCCTGGGTCCTGGCCCATACCGAAGACGGTCGCGACCGGCTGGCCGGCCTCCTCGGCGCACACCTCGGGGGCGAGCGTCCCGGCGGGGAGAAGGCCGCGCCCGGCGCGGACCTGCCCGCCGCCACCGTCGCGGGGGTGCTGGCGGGGGCGGAGGGCCCCGGGCGGGACGAGGACGGCGCACTCGCCCTCGACCTGCTCGCCGTGTGCGATGCCGGGCAACTCGACGCCGAGACCGGCGCGGCGCTGCTCGAATCCCTGCCGGACGGGGCCCGGTTGGTGCTCAGCGCAGATCCGGGCGTGCTCGGCGCCGCCGGTCCCGGGCAGGTGTTCAAGGACCTGCTGGCGGCCCGCTTCTGCCCCCAGGTCGCCTCCCGTACGCCGGATCCGGGACCGGTGGGCGAGCTGGTCTCCGGAATCGGCGTCGGCGAGCTGAACCAGGTGGAGGCGCCCGGCAAGGAAGTCGTGATCGTGCCGGTCGGCGACCCGGGCGAGGCCGTGCACCGGACGGTGCAGCTCGTCGCCGACTCGGTGCCCCGCGCGATCGGCGTCCCCTCCGAAGACACCCAGGTCATCACCCCGGGCCACGGCGGCGCCGCGGGCACGCGCGCACTCAACGCCGCGCTCAAGGAGCGGCTCAACCCGGGCCCGGGGCGCTTCGGCGGCTTCGACCCCGGCGACCGGGTGGCCCACTCCCCCGCCCCGGGCCGCACCCGCATGGGCACCGTCGCCTCGGCCGATGACGCGGGCCTCCACCTGGCCTGCGCCGGGCGCACCGTCACGGTGCCGCCGGACAGGGTCGCCGAGACCGTGCGCCACGGGTGGGCCGTGACGGCGCATCAGGCGGCGGGATCCCGCTGGCCGGCCGCCGTTGTGGTGCTGCCGGGCGACGTGGGGGGCGCGTTGACGCGGGAGTGGGTCTACACCGCTTTCGGCCGCGCCGCCCGCCACTTGTCGGTCGTACACGGCGCGGGCGACGCGCTGCCCCGGGCCGTCGTCTCCGGCACGGCCCGGGAGCGGGTGACGCGGCTGCGCACGCTGCTCACAGAGTCCGCGAAGGCGGCGGCAGCCGAAGCGGCGGCCCCGGTCCCGGTCCCGGGCGCGGTCCCGGACACGGCCACGGGCTCGCTTGCGGTTGCCGGGGACGAGGGGGCAGGCGAAGGCGAGGAGTGAACGTGGCGGCGGGCGCGGGCAGGGGCTGAGGGCCGGGCGCGCGCCCGGCCCTCAGCCCGGTCGTGCGGCCCGGCTCCGAGCCTCGTCGCTCAGCCAGGGCGCGCCCACTTCGGGTGAGGCTCTAACGGACGCGGGCCCCGCGCGCCCCGCCGGACCCGCGCGCCCCGCCGTCGCCGTCGCCGTCGTCCAAGTCGGCTTCGCCGTCCAGATCCTCGTCCAAGTCCTCCTCGTCAGCTTCCGCGTCCCCGGCGTCCTCGGCCCTCTCATCGACCAGGAGCAGTTCCTCGTCGTCGAAGACGGAGCTGACATCGAAGCGGCGGACCACCCGCAGCGGGTCGGCCTGGTCGAAGGGCGACGCCAGCCATTCGCCGGGCTCGCTGGGCTCGTCCGTCGCGCAGACCCAGAGGGTGGAGTCGCCCTCTTCCAGCCCGAACTCCTCGTGCCGGGTGGCGATCTCGTCGGGCTCGTACTCTCCGAACAGCACGCCCAGCGCGGCGTGCACGCTGCTGCCCGCTGTAGCTCCCTCGACGCCGTCGTCGTCGGCCGACTCCGGGTCCAGTTCCGTGACGCGCTCGGCCTGGGCCAGCAGCCGATGCGGCTCGGCGATGGTGTAGTCCCGCCGGATCAGCACGCTCAGCGCACTGGGCACCTCGGGGCCGGCGTACGCGGGCAGCGAGTCGCTTCCCGGGATCTCGAAGGGCGTGACCTCGTCGTAAAGCTCGTAGAGCAGTTCGTCGTAGGTCTCCCCGGCGGCGGCCAGCTGGTCGAAGGCCGCGTAGACGGCGCCGTCCAGCTCGGCGGTGCGCGCCGAGGCGCTCTCGCCTCCCTCACCCGCGCCGGAGACCGCCGGGGCGGGCGCCCTAGACGCCCCTGCCCGTCGCTCGACGGCCTCCAGGTGCCGGTCGAGCGCGGCTTTGACTGCCTCGGCGGCGGCACGTACGTCGGCAGCGGTGGGCTGCGCAGCATCAGACATAGTGCAGACGCTATCCGCAGACGGGCACCGCGCGCACAATAGATGAGATGCCGGAATACGAATTTCGCGATGTGTATGTCCCACGGGGCGTCTCCCGCCGGTCAGCGACCCAGTTGCTGACCGATCACGCCGAGTACGGGCACTGGGAGCTGGCGAGGATGCGGCTGTACCCCGATGGCAGCCGCCGGGTGCGGCTGCGCCGCCGGATCATCCGCCAGCTGCGGGCCACCTGGTGACAGCGTTGGTGAGGGGTGGGTCCGTGACCGGTCACGGACCCACCCCTCACCGGCACGCGAACGCGGACCGTCCCCCGTGGAAGCCGGGCGCCCGCTCGAACACGCGTGTCAGCTCAAGCGCGTGCCCCTGGCGCGCGAGCGCCTGAAGAGCACGTACCCGCCGAGGATCGTCCCGGCACCCAGCGGCGCCGCTACGCCGAGTGCGGAGCCCCCACCGGTCTGTGCCAGCTCGCCCCGGGCGGCCTTCTGCCCGCTCCGGCCGGTTCGGTCCCGCTCGCCGCCGCCCGGCCCGGCATCGGCCACCGGTACGGACGACGCGGTGACCGGCCCGGTCTGGGGCTGGGAGCCCAGGGGGACGACATCGCCGGGGCCGCCGGTACCGGGTTGACCCGGCCCGCCCGGGTGCGAGGGCGTGCCACCCTCCGGCGGGTCCGACGGCGAGCCCGGGTCACCCGGGGCACCAGGCCCGCCCGGATCACCGGGCCGTCCGGGATCTCCCGGCTTCCCCGGATCCCCCGGCTTCCCCGGATCCCCCGGCTTTCCCGGATCCCCCGGCCGCCCCGGACCGCCCGGATCCCCCGCCGAGGGGGCGTCGCAGCCCTCGCCCCACACCCCGTTGCCGATGCCGACGACATCGACACTGTTGCCGCACACGTTCACCGGGACATCGACCGGGACCTGTACGTCGTTGCCCGAGCCGACGCCCGGGGAACCGTGAGCCGCGCCGGTGGCCCGGGCGCCGTGACCCCCCTGGGGGCTGTGCCCGCCCCGGGGCCCGTGCGCGCGCTGGGCGCTGTGCCGGCCACCCTCGTGCGAGGCACCAGCGGCCGGGCTTCCGGTGCCGCAGGAGGTGCCCGACGCGGGGTTGAGCAGACCGACGACGCTCGCCGTGTTTCCACAGACGTTGACGGTCACATTGACCGGTACTTCGACATTGTTGCCGGAGAGCACTCCCGGCGAATTCCCGCTTCCGCCCTGAGTGTTCGAGTCCGCGAACGCCGTTCCACCCGACATCGCGAGTACGCCGCCTGCCGCGGCGATGGTGATCAGGCCCTTTTTTGTGCCCTCACGCACTGTGCTGTTCCCCTGCCTTGTGATCTTCCGTACGACCGGCCCGAAGGCGCGTCCCGCGCGCCATACCGGTCGCCCCCCTCAAGACCGGACGGCCCCGGAGCGCATGGCACGCACTCCGGGGCCGTCCGGGTTCAGACGCTCATCTGAACGAGTCGGATGAGACTCGACGTCACTTGTTGACGCAGGTGTTGCCAAAGGCGGGGTTCAGCAGCCCGATGACGGAGATGGTGTTGCCGCAGGCGTTCACCGGCACGTGGACCGGGACCTGCACCGTGTTGCCGGAAACCACGCCCGGCGAGTTCACGGCGGCACCCTGCGCACCGGAGTCGGCGACGGCCATGCCCGCGCCGGCCAGCACGAGACCACTGGTGGCAACCGCGGCGGCGACAACCTTCTTGATCATTAATTCCTCCTTGTTGGCAATGCGGTCCCAGCCGAGGACCGCACCCCATGTAACGAGGATGGAGGAATCTGGCTACGAGCTTATGGAATCATTCACCCTTCTCAGTCACATACGCACATCCAGGCGAATCGGGAAGCCGCGTTTCAGAAATCACGGAAACAGCGGGAATCCCGCGCACATCGCCCCGTCACGCCTGGTCCAGGAATCGGTCGAGGACACGGACCCCGAACTTCAGTCCGTCCACCGGCACCCGCTCGTCCACCCCGTGGAACATTCCGGCGAAGTCCAGCTCCGGGGGCAGCTTGAGCGGCGCGAAGCCGAAGCAGCGGATCCCGAGGTCGTCGAACGACTTCGCGTCCGTCCCCCCGGACAGCATGTACGGCACGGCGCGCGCGACCGGGTCCTCGGCCCGCAGCGAGGACTGCATGGCATCGACCAGCGCCCCGTCGAAGCTGGTCTCCACCGCCTTGTCGGCGTGGACGTCCTCGCGGCGCACCCGCGGTCCCAGCACCCGGTCGAGGTCCGCGAGGAACTCCTCCTCGTGACCGGGCAGGAACCGGCCGTCCACGTGGGCCGTAGCCTGGCCGGGGATGACGTTGACCTTGTACCCGGCACCGAGCTGCGTGGGTGCCGCGGTGTTCTGCAGCGTCGCCCCGATGATCTTCGCGATGCCGCCGAGCCGGGCGAGGGTCGCCTCCATGTCCTCGGGGTCCAGCTCGATCCCGAGCGCGTCGGACAGCTCGTCCAAGAAGGAGCGCACCGTCTTGGTCACCCGGACGGGGAACTTGTGCCGGCCCAGCCGTCCGACGGCCTCGCACAGTTCGGTGATGGCGTTGTCGTTGTTGGTCATCGAACCGTGCCCGGCGGTGCCGTCCACGGTGAGCCGCATCCAGTGCATGCCCTTCTGGGCGGTCTCGATCAGATACAGCCGCAGATCCTCGTTGACCGTGAAGGAGAACCCGCCCACCTCGCCGATGGCCTCGGTGACCCCTTCGAACAGGTCGGCGTGGTTGTCCACGAGGTGACGGGCCCCGTACACCCCGCCGGCCTCCTCGTCCGCGAGGAACGCGAGCACGATGTCGCGCGGCGGCTTGCGGCCGGTACGCAGCCTGTCACGTACGACCGCCAGCGTCATGGCGTCCATGTCCTTCATATCGACGGCGCCCCGCCCCCACACGCAGCCGTCGGCGATCTCGCCGGAGAAGGGGTGGTGGGTCCAGTCGTCCGCGTTCGCGGGCACCACGTCGGTGTGCCCGTGAATGAGCAGCGCCGGGCGGGACGGGTCCTCCCCGGTGATCCGCGCCACGGTCGAGGCGCGGCCGGGCCGGGATTCGATGATCCGCGGCTCCAGCCCCACCTCGGCGAGCTTCTCCGCGACGTACTCCGCGGCGGCCCGCTCCCCGGGCCCTTCGTTGTTGCCGTAGTTACTGGTGTCGATCCGGATCAGGTCGCGGCACAGCTCGACGACCTCTCCCTCGGCGGTCCCGGCGCTCTCGGCACTCACGCTGCCTCCTCTTTCTCGCAGGTACCCGCCCATCCTCCCGCTCCCGTCCCCCCGCCCCAAGAGCAGGGTGATCGCACTCCGGATCCAGTGCTAAGGTTTAACCCGTCGCCAGGCCACGAGAGCCTGGTCGGCACACCCGGTCGGGGTGGCGGAATGGCAGACGCGCTAGCTTGAGGTGCTAGTGCCCTTTACAGGGCGTGGGGGTTCAAGTCCCCCTCCCGACACAGTTGTAAGCCCCAGCGTGTGCGGGTCGAGGTTCGCCTCGACCCGCACTGTTGCTTTTCCGGGGTCATAGGTCAGCTGGAGTCCCAGGGCTGCATACAGTTCGGCCTTGAGCTGGGGCTCCGCTTTTCGCAGGGTGTCGCACAGGTCGTCTACAGAGGAGATCAGCTCCCGGAGCCGTGAACACACGTGCCTGGATCGTCTTCCTCGACGAATCAGGCATCTGGCTGCTCTCTCAGATCCGCCGCACCTACTCACCCCGGGGGCGGACTCCGCTCCTGCGGCACCGGCTGAACTGGAAGCGGGCGTCGATGGCCGGGGCCCTGGACTACCACTCCACCGACCCCGGTCGTGGGGCCCGCCTGTGCTTCCACCTCAAGCCCGGCAACTACGACACCACCGCCCTCATCGAGGTCCTGGAGCAGATCAAGGTGTTCTACCGCGGCGAGCGGGTGGTCCTGGTTTGGGACGGCCTGTCCGCCCGCTGGAGCCGGCGATGCGGGCCCGGGTCGCCGAACAGGACTGGCTCACCCTGGAGCGATTACCCGCCTACGCTCCCGAGCTGAATCCGGTGGAGCTGTTGTGGTCCTCTCTCAAGAAGCGTGAACTCGCCAACCTCGCCGGCGACCACCTCGCCGATGTCGCCGACGCCACCGAACAAGGCATCCACCGCATCAACACCAACCCCCGACTCCCGACTCCCGACTCCCGACTCCCGACTCCCGACTCCCGACTCCCGACTCCCGACTCCCGACTCCCGACTGCCATGGTCATTCCTCACCCATACCGGCCTGACCATCCACCCACCACACCCACCGAACTTACGAAAAGATCAGTAAGACGTCGTTCTACTTGGTGAGTCGGCGGTAGTTGATGAGGCTGGTGGCTATGGCGGTGAAGGCGGGGAAGTGCTCGGGCTTGCGCTCGTAGCGTCGGTGCGGTCGACGGCAGCCGGAGAGCCAGGACATGGTGCGCTCGACGACCCAGCGGTCTCGGCCCAGTCGCTGCGAGGACTCCTTCCCGCGGCGGGCGATGCGAGGGGTGGTACCGCGCGCTCGGAGCCATCGGCGCTGATGGTCGTAGTCGTAGCCTTTGTCACCGTGCAGCTTGTCGGTCGCCGTCGGCGCGGGCCGCGGCGACTGCGGACGGACGGGATGGAGCGCACCAGCGGCTCAGGGCCGGGCTGTCGTGGGTGTTGGCGCCGGAGATCCCGACTGCGAGAGGGAGGCCGTTGCGGTCGGACGACGAGGTGGATTTCGATCCGCTCTTGCCGCGGTCGGCTGGCCCGGTACGGCCTGACCCACGAGGCCGTCGAGATGGCGTTCGCGGACTACAACGCACTGCGCGCAGAGGTCGAACAGGTGTAGACGCCGTCGATCTCGGCTACGACGGGCACGGTGCGCAACCGCCGGGCCGCCGAAGCCGCCACCTCCTGGCCGCACGGGCCCCGACGTTTACGCATCCGCTGGGAGACCCGCGACGACATCCCCCACGGCTTCCCCCAACTCGCCCAGCTATACCTGTCCCTTCGCCGCGGTACTCGCAGCGTGCTCCTGGCCTTGGCCTCGCACTACGGCCACCGGGCAGTCGGCGTGGTGGAGTGCGGCGTTGCTGACGGAGCCGAGGCGCAGACCCGGGAAACCGCCGGCGCCCCGCGTTCCGAGGACCAGGAGCTGGGCGGTGCCGCTCGCCTCGATGAGCGACTGCCGCGGCTGCCCGCGCACGCTTCGCCGCTCCACCGGAATGTGCGGATAGCGTTCGGCCCATCCCGACAGGACTTCTGCCAGAACCCGTTCCTCGTCCCGCTGAAGCTCGCCCGGGTTCTTCGCGTAGGGGGATGCCGGATCGGTCGGGGAAGTCGTCGGAACGGTCCACTCGGACCACGCGTGCAGGGCCAGGAGTCCGCTCCCCCGCGCTGCGGCCTCGGCGAACGCGAATTCCGCCGCCGCCTCGCCCGCCGCGGAGCCGTCGACGCCCAGGACGATGGCTCCGCTGGATCGGGCTTCGCCCCGGACGACGAGTACGGGACTGCCGGCATGAGCGGCCAGATACCGGGCGACGGAGCCGAGCAGCAGCTCCGCGAGGTTGCCGTGCCCTCTGCTGCCGACGACGGTCAGTGCCGCGCTCCGGGACAGTTCAGCAAGCACCCTTCTCGGGTCGCCCTGTACGAGTTCGCTCGTCACGTCGGTCTTCGGGGCAGCGGCACGCGCCCTGGCGACCCCGTCCGACAGCACTTGCCTGCCCGCCTCGGTCAGAAAGTCGTGGCCGGTCTCGTCCAAAACCGTCCCGAACCCGGGGGCGGGCATCGCCAGGTCGAGGGCGTGCACCACTTTCAGGGGCAGAGCGTGGAGGACGGCCTCCCGCGCCGCCGTTTCCACCGCGGCGAGGCTCGCTTCCGAACGGTCCGCTCCGACGAGTACCGGACCGGGGGCCGTCACAACGGGCCCACGCTGTCAGCGCTTCGCGAGGGCGTCATCGCGACCGGCCTCCCTCGTCCCGTCCCGGAGATTCGGCCGCGAGGTGCTTGACGTGGGCGTCCGGGCCCGGGAACACGAGCGTGGCGTGGTCGCTGTCCGACCACCGTACGTCGTAGGGCGGGCTGCCGTCGGCGTGATGCAGTCCCACGATCTCGCCGTCGCGCCGTGCCCGGTCCGTGCTCCGGCTCTCGACGATCAGTTCGTCACCCAGCTCCGCACGCATCAGGATCACCACTCCCATGGGGACAAGCTCTCTCGCCTTCCACGCTCCCGCAGGGGCCACAGTGCGGCAACCCGGAGCGGCGGAGAAGGACCCGAGGTGCCGTCCTCGTCCCGGCGTCGGCCGGCGGCAGGTCCTCGTCAGGACAGATCGAGCGTGCGCGTCTCGCCCGGGTGCACGGTGATGACCTCATCGCGCAGACCGACACGCAGCGGGCCTCGCTCAGCGGCGGGCAGACCGACTTCGAGGGTGTCGCCGCACAGCCGGAAGGTGATGCCCCAGTGCCCGCGGAACCGGATGGAAAAGCCGTAGTCGGACAGTTCGGTCAGCGGTGCGGGGTCGAGGTGGAGTGTGCCGTCGTGTATCTCCAGCCCCGTCAGCCCTCGCTGCACCAGGTCCAAGGTGCCGCCCATGGCGCCGAGATGTATGCCCTCATGAGTCGTTCCGCCCTGTAGGTCGGCCACGTCTCCCCACAGCGCCTCGTGTGTGTAACGCCATGCCTCCGGCCGGCGCTCACGGGCCAGGATCCACCCATGGACGAGGCCGCTGAGCGTGGAACCGTGGCTCGTCCGTGACAGGTAGTAGTCGACCGTGCGGTCCCACATGTCGTCGTCGACCACATAGCCCAGGCGACGGAAGACTTCGGACAGTTCCCGGGGAGGGAAGAGGTACCCCAGCATCAGCACGTCGGCCTGTTTGGAGGCCCGGTAGCGGTTCACGGTGTCGCCCTCGGCCTCAAGGATGCGGTCGAGGCGCCGCACGTCCCCGTACCGGGCACGGTAGCGGTCCCAGCCGAACTCGGTGAGGGCCTCATAGCCGTCGAACTGACTGATGACGTTCTCGTGGAACGGGATGAGCAGCCTGCGTGAGACATCCTCCCAGCGCCGCAGCTCTTCCTCGTCGAGAGCCATGTCGGCGAAGAGGTGGTCGCGTCGCGGCTGGGGCAGTGCTCGGGCCAGTTCCAAGGCGCGGGAGAGGACCCAGGACGCCGTCGCGTTGGTGTAGGCGTTGTCGTCGATACCCGCACGGTCCGAGTCCGGGTACGCGTCGTGGTATTCATCGGGCCCTACGACGCCCCGTATGCGGTAGCGCTCCCGGTCGGGATCGAAGGCGGCGGTGCTGGACCAGAACCTGGCGATCCGCAGCAGCATCTCCGCGCCCTGGGTGTGCAGGAACTCCAGATCTCCGGTGGCCTCGGCGTACCGCCACAGGTTGTAGGCGACAGCGGAGCCGACGTGCCGCTGGAGGTGCGAGCGGTCCGGCAGCCATCGGCGGGACCGGGGGTTGAGGTGGAGAGCCGGTGATTCCTCGCGGCCGTCGCTCGCGCTCTGCCAGGGGTACATGGCACCCGCGAATCCGGCGTCCTCCGCGTTCCGGCAAGCAGCGGGCAGGCGGCGGTGCCGGTAGGACAGCATGGCCCGGGAGACCTCTGGCAGATGCAGGTTGAGGTACGGCAGTACGAACAACTCGTCCCAGAAGACGTGTCCCCGGTACGCCTCGCCGTGCAGTCCCCGGGCCGGCACGCCCGCGTCGATCCCCACCGAATGGGGGGAGAGGGTTTGCAGGACGTGGAAGAGGTGGAGCCGCAGGACGCGGCCGGAAAGCCCCGGTACATCCAGCACGGTCCGCTCCCACAGGTGCTTCCACGCCCGCCGGTGAGAGGCGAGCAGCTCCGAGAAGTGCGGTGCCCTGCTCACCGCATCGACCGCGGCGAGCCGCGGGGCCCCGATACCCCGGTCCCTCGACGTGAACAGCGCCACGGTCTTGTCGACGTGCACGGCCGCTCCCGGGAGCAGCGGGACAACGAGTCGTTGCGCGACCCGGCACGAGGAGCGCGGCCCCTCCTTGGCGCACGGCTCTGCCGACGGTCCGCAGGTCCCGGTCGAAGAGGAGCGCAGCCGGGCGGCCATGGCCACGGTGATGCCGGAGCTCCGGGTGGCGCAGCACACCCAGGCGATGCCGTCCGGGGCGTATCCGGTCTCGACGGCTTCCAGGTGCCTGCCTCGCAGGTCCCTGTACCGATCCACTCCGCCGTTGGTCACGGTCGCGTCCAACTCCGCCTCGATCTCCAGTTCCCCGGCCCAGCCCTCGGCGGTGAAACTGGTCCGCAGGACGGCCAGGTGCGCGTCGCCCATGTGCACCAGGCGCTGCTGGCGGACCCGCAGCCGACGGCCTGCCGCGTCCTCCAAGTGGAGTTCCCGGCTCAGGGTGCCGCCCCTGATGTCGAGGGACTGCCGGTATTCCAGTAGCCCGGGGTCGGCCGTGGACCACCACGGCGGTGCCGGCCGGCCCGCTTCCGGGCGGGTGCGGAAGCGGAACGGCAACCAGTTGGGAAGGTTGACGAGGTCCTCGTTCTCGACCTCACGGCCCGCCACCTTCGAGGTCAGGCGGTCGTAGCAGCCCGCGGCATACGTGCCCGGATAGTGGAAGTCGTCGGCTGTGGCCTCGGGCGCCGCCCCCCGGGTGGCGAAGTAGCCGTTGCCGAGCGTGCACAGCGCCTCGCGGAGCCGTTCCCCGGCCGGGTCGTACCCCTCGTACGACCACGTCCACGCGTCATCAGTCATCGCTCCTCCCACCGTGCGCGGCCGGCCCGGATCCACGGCCGGTCCGCCAGGTCATCGGACGAGAACACGTTCACCCGAACGGGGCACGGCAGCGGTCCAGCCCAGTTCGTCATCCAGGCGATTGCGCAGCGTCTCGGCGGCGCCGGGCTCGCCATGGACCAGGTAGGTCGCGTGCGGCGGGG
The DNA here is from genome assembly GCF_039532135.1 of Streptomyces axinellae. Classification (NCBI taxonomy): domain Bacteria; kingdom Bacillati; phylum Actinomycetota; class Actinomycetes; order Kitasatosporales; family Streptomycetaceae; genus Streptomyces; species Streptomyces axinellae. The sequence goes on along the minus strand of NZ_BAAARJ010000001.1, from coordinate 180,266 downwards.
GCGCGTCCCGCAGCCAGGCCACCGCTTCGTCGGCGTCGGCATGGGCGGAGAAACCCGGGACGTCGACGACCTCAGCGCGCACCGCCACGTATTCCCCGAACATCTTCACCGCCCGGACCCCGTCCACCAGGTCCCTCGCCCGCGTACCCCGGGCCGCGAATCCGACGATGACCACGGCGTTGCGCGAACTGGGCAGCAGCCGGCGCAGGTGGTGGAGAACCCTCCCGCCGGTGGCCATGCCCGACGAGGAGACGATGACGGCGGGGCCGTCCACCTGGTTGATGGCGACGGATTCGGCGACTGTCCTGGCCGCCGTGAACGGGGCCGGATCCAGCAGGGAAGTGCCGCTCTCGCGCACCTCGGGGCGCAGCTCCGGAGCCCGCTGCGCGAGTGCCTCCTGGTAGACGCGCAGGGCGGCCAGGGCCATCGGACTGTCCAATGGACGGGCACCTCCGGCGCCAGCACCCTGCTGTGGCGGAGGTACGTCAGTTCGCGCAGCACCACTTCGGTACGGTCCACGGCGAAGGACGGGATGACCACCACACCTTCGCGGTTCAGCGTCCGGGTCAGGGCATCGGCGAAGCGCTCGCGGCTGTCTCCCTCGTCGTGGTGGCGGTCACCGTAGGTGGAGTCCAGCAGGAGCACGTCTGCCCCGGTGAACGGCTCGGGGGGCCGTAGCAGGGGATGGACGGACCGGCCCAGGTCTCCGCTCGTGGCCAGGGTGTGCCCGTCCTCCAGTGTCAGGTGCATCCAGGTCGATCCGAGAATGTGGCCGGCGTGTTCCAGGCGCAGGTGGGTGTCCTGGTCGATCTCGGTGACTGTCCCCGGTTCGACCGGCTGGAACAGGTTCAGCGCGCGGTCGATGTCCATCTCGTCGTACAGCGGCTGCGCGGGGTGGTGCTTGCTGTGGCCGCGTCTGTTGGCGTGCTCGGCCTCCTCCGTCTGCAACCGTGCGCTGTCCCGCAGGATCACCTCGGCGAGCCGGGCCGTGTACGGACTGCACATCACAGGGCCCCGGAAGCCGTGCCGCACCAGGCGAGGCAGGTAGCCGCAGTGGTCGAGGTGCGCGTGGGTGAGCAGGACGGCATGCACCGACGAGGCGTCCGCCGGGAAGGGCCGCCAGTTCCGGCGCCGGAGTTCGGCAAGCCCCTGGAAGAGCCCGCAGTCCACCAGTAGTCGCATATGGTCGGTCTCCACCAGGAACTTGCTCCCCGTGACCGTGCCCACTCCGCCCAGGAAGGACAAGAGTCCGGGTCTGCCTGGTGGCGTTCGTGGCCCCGCCGCCACGCCGTGGACCTGCGCCATCGAGCACCTCCGTTCGGCGCCACGCGCGGGACGCGTCGGCGCCACTCCCTCCATCGTGCTGTCCCGGGGGTGTCGGTGCCTGTCGGCCGGACGGCGCTGTGGCCGACTCCGTGGGACGAGGCCATCATGGCGTTCGGGGGCATCTGAACCGCTCGGGCGGCCCCCCTCCCTACCGGACCGCCCTCCGCCTCGCAGGAGGTCGCCGTGCCCGGTCCAGTCGGGGAAACCCTCACAAGTCGGGAGCTGGACGGTCTGGACGCCCACTGGCGGGCCGCCAACTACCTCGCCGCAGGGCAGATCTACCTGATGGCGAACCCGCTGCTGCGGGAGCCGCTGCGTCCGGCGCACATCAAGCCGCGGCTGCTGGGCCACTGGGGCACCTCCCCCGGGCTGAACCTCGTGCACACCCACCTCAACCGCGTGGTCAAAGCACGCGGCCGGCCGACGATCTGCGTCTGGGGCCCTGGCCACGGCGGGCCCGCGGTGCTGGCGAACTCCTGGCTGGAGGGCAGTTACAGCGAGACCTACCCCAGCGTGGGGCGGGATACGGCCGGGATGGAGGCGCTCTTCCGCCAGTTCTCCTTTCCCGGCGGCGTGCCCAGCCATGTGGCACCGGAGACGCCTGGCTCCCTGCACGAGGGCGGCGAACTGGGCTACTCGCTGGCCCACGCCTACGGCGCCGCGCTCGACAACCCCGCGCTGCTCGTCGCCTGTGTCATCGGTGACGGAGAGGCCGAGACAGGACCACTCGCCGCCTCGTGGCACGGCAACAAGTTCCTCGACCCCGTGCACGACGGGGCTGTGCTGCCCATCCTCCACCTCAACGGCTACAAGATCGCCAACCCGACGCTGCTCGCCCGCCTCCCGGACGACGAACTGGACCACCTGCTGCGCGGCTACGGACACGACCCGCTCTACGTCACGGGCGATGACCCCCGCACGGTGCACACCGCGATGGCCCACGCCCTGGACACGGCGCTGGACCGCGTCGCCGAGATCCAGGACGCCGCCCGGGGAAAGGGCGGCAGCGAGCGCGCCCGCTGGCCGGTCATCGTGCTGCGGACCCCGAAGGGCTGGACGGGCCCCGCCCTGGTGGACGGCCTGCCGGTCGAAGGAACCTGGCGCGCGCACCAGGTACCCCTGCCCGAGGTACGCGAGAACCCTGAGCACTTGCGGCAGTTGGAGAGCTGGCTGCGCTCCTACCGCCCCGAGGACCTCTTCGCCGCGGACGGCAGCCCGGTGGAACAAGTGCTGGAGTGCGTACCCGCCGGGAGCCTTCGGCTGGGATCCGCCCCCTACAGCAACGGCGGACTGCTCACGCGGGACCTGCCGGTGCCACCCCCCGAGCGCTACGCCGTACCGGTCGAGTCGCCGGGTTCGGGCACGCACGAGCCGACCAGGGTGCTGGGCGGCATGCTGGAAGACCTGATGCGCGCCACCGCGGACCGCCGTGACTTCCGGGTGGTGGGCCCTGATGAGACCGCCTCCAACCGGCTCCAGGACATCTACCGTGCCTCCGGCAAGGCATGGCAGTCGAGCGCTCTGCCCACCGACGAGCACCTGGACCGGCACGGCCGTGTGATGGAGATCCTCTCCGAACACGTGTGCCAGGGTTGGCTGGAGGGCTATCTGCTGACCGGCAGGCACGGGCTCTTCTCCTGCTACGAGGCGTTCGCCCACATCGTCGACTCCATGGTCAACCAGCACATCAAGTGGCTGAAGGTCTCCGCGGCGCTGCCCTGGCGACGCCCCGTCCCCTCCCTGAACTACTTGCTGACCTCGCACGTGTGGCGCCAGGACCACAACGGCTTCTCGCACCAGGACCCGGGCTTCGTGGACCACATCCTCAACAAGAGCCCCAATGTCGTACGGGTCTATCTGCCGCCGGACACGAATACCCTGCTCTCCGTCGCTGAGCATGTACTGAAAAGCCGGGAGTACGTCAACGTCGTCGTGGCGGGCAAACAACCCTGCTTCGACTGGCTGTCGATGGCCGAGGCCCGCGCACACTGCGCGCGGGGCCTGGGCATCTGGAGCTGGGCCGGCACCGAGGACAGCTGCCGGGCGCCGGACGTGGTGCTGGCCTGCGCCGGGGACGTCCCCACCCAGGAGGTCCTGGCCGCCGCCTCCTTGCTGCGACGGCATCTGCCGACGCTGGCGGTGCGTGTCGTCAACGTCGTCGATATGACACGCCTGTTGCCCCGCGCAGCACACCCGCACGGCATGAACGAGCTCGAATTCAACGCGGTCTTCCCCGCGGACACCCCGGTGATCTTCGCCTACCACGGCTACCCGTGGCTGGTGCACCGGCTCGCCTACCGCCGGGCGTTCCATCCGCACCTGCACGTGCGCGGCTACAAGGAGATGGGGACCACGACGACCCCGTTCGACATGGTCGTACGCAACGACCTGGACCGCTTCCGCCTCGTGATGGACGTCATCGACCGGGTTCCGGGGCTTGCGGTGACCGCGGCCGGCGTACGTCAGTCGATGGCGGACATCCGGGAACACCACCACCGGTGGATCCGGGAACATGGGTCCGACCTGCCGGAGGTCGTCGGGTGGAAGTGGCCGGACTGAGCGCCGAGAGGCTGCCGGGCCGTCCCGTGGAGACCCACGAGAGAACCCCTCGTCGTCACAGTGCGGGATGCTCCCGATCCTCACCTTTTCGGCCCCCGCCGGGTGGTGGAGGGATGTCCACTCGTGTGCGCTGGACCTGTTCGCACTCCCGGCGCAAGCCGGCGCGTGTCCCCACCGGCGGAGCCAGCAGCCGCACCGAACAGATTGCCGCAGCCATGGACGGTCTGAAGATCCTGCCACTGGCCATCACGATGATGGCCGGCCCCCAGATCATGTCGGCGATCATCTTCGCCACGGCGCGTGATGCCGTCCGGGTCTCGCTGGGATTCCTGGCGGGCGTCACCGTGGCTGTCCTCGTGGGCGTGGCCGCGATGATGGGCATCGCGACGGCCCTGGGCGGCGCCGTCGATCTCGGGAGCTCCAAGAACCGGGGCTCGGTCGGCCACATCATCCAGTACACGCTGGTGGGGCTCCTGGCCCTGGCCGCGCTGCGCAACTGGCGGAAACGGGAGACCGTCAAACCGCCGAAGTGGCTGCACGCCCTGATGTCCGCCGACCCCCGGCAGGCGCTCCGCACCGGCTTGATGGTCATCCTCCTGATGCCCTCGGACCTCATGGTGATGCTCACCGTGGGCATTCATCTCGACCAGGCACGGGCTTCGTATCCGGAGGCCCTGCCGTTCATCGGGCTGACCATCCTGATCGCCGCGCTGCCGCTGCTGGCACGACTCGCGGCGGGCCACCATGCCGCTGAGACCATGCCGAAGATCCGCGACTGGACCAACACGCACAGCTGGCTGGTGAACATCCTGGTATGCGCGCTCTTCATCGCTCTGATCCTGACGTGACACCCGGCTCACCCGTCACTTCGGCAAGGTCCGCGTGGTCTCTCGCATGGGTTCTCGCACGGGTTGGAGACAAACCCGATCAGCTCTCGTCGAGAGGTGGGCGTCTGTGTCAGGGATGCGGGACGACCGCAACAGGCGCCTGGGCGTGGTGCATTGCCGCGTGGGCGACAGGACCCACGTGTGCGCCGAGCGACGCGTCCCGACGGCGGCGGCCGACCACCAGCAAGGCGGCTTCCTGGGAGGCGTCCAACAGCAGTTCCGCGGGCTGGGCAAGCACGGCGCGGGCGTCCACCCGTACGCCGGGGTGCTTCTCACCCCAGGGTCGCACCTTCTTCGCCAATGCCCCGGCCCGCTCAGCGAGGACACCGTCGATCGCGCCGCCCGGCAGCACCATGGGGCGTGGGCCATAAGTCGGCGGGGGCTCCCACCCGTTGAGCACCTTGAGCGGCGCCGACCGGCGTTCCGCCGCCTCGAATACGAAGGCCAGCGTTTCCTCACAGGCGGCGTGCACATCCACACCGAGCACCACACCGCCGGCCCACTCGTCCCCCTCCTCGCTTCCGGGACCGGCCGGCACCTGACCGCCACGGGTGAGGTCGGCGAACTGCTGGGGACCGCGGCGCTCCTGAACAGCCAGCCTCTGCCCGGCCGGGGGAACGTGGCGATCCTCGCCGGCACCGGTGAGGCGGGGAGCCGGACGGCCGACGCGTGCACCGGTGCCGGACTGTCGGTTCCCCGCCTGCCCGCACACCTGTCCCGTTCGCTCCTGGCCGAGCTGCCCGCGGCGGCGAGCGCCGACAACCCGGTGTGCGCCATGAGAGCTGGTGACCTGGGAAGCTGCGTCCGGCTGCTCCTGGGTTCCCCCGCACTCGACGCCGTCGTCCTGACCCTCGCCGCCCCGGCGCGATCAGCGCGGGTGCGTTCCGGCTGACACCGCTCACGGACCAGGACGCACACGACATGGTTGCCCCATACCGCGTTGCCACGGACGGACAGGGCGACAGCGTTCCGGAAGACGCGGCGACGCAGCTCGAACACGTGCTCCTGCGGCTGTCGGCTCTTCGTACGAGATCCACGAACTCGCCGAAGTGCGCCTCGCTCCGGCTCTCGCCCCCTCGGAGCCGCCTTCCCCACCCGATGATCTGATCCGCCTCACCCCCGCACATGTCCCCCGGCCAGGAGGCGGGCGATGGCGCGAGGCGTATCCCCGACGGCCGCCGTGAGTGGATGAGTGCGACAGCCCCGGCTGATCCCGCACATGGTGATCTTGTTCGTGGATACCCCGGGAAACGACTGGCAGCCTCGCGCGGCCGTCGTGTGCGGTTGCGGCGAACCACCAGGGAGGTGGGAGGTCACGTGAAAGCGCTTGTGTTCCATGGCCCAGGTAAGTCCTCGTGGGACGAGGTGTCCGATCCCGCCGTCGAGGATCCCGCCGATGTGATCGTGCGCGTCGATACGGTCACCATCTGCGGCACCGACTTGCACATCCTCCGAGGTGATGTGCCGGACGTCGCACCGGGGACGGTCCTCGGCCACGAGGCGGTGGGAGAGGTCGTCGAGGCGGGAGCGGATGTACGCACCGTCCGGGCCGGTGACCGCGTGCTGGTCTCCTGCATCACGGCCTGCGGCAGATGCTCCTACTGCCGCAACCGGTCCTACGGCCAGTGCCGGGCCGGCGGGGGCTGGGTCCTGGGACACACGATCAACGGCGCCCAGGCCGAATATGTACGCGTGCCCTTCGCCGACCTGTCGGTGCATCCTCTGCCCGACAGCGTCCGCAGCCAGGACGCGGTGCTGCTGGCCGACATCTTCCCCACCGGGTACGAGGTGGGGGTGCTCAACGGGGCGGTGCGCCCCATGCAGACGGTGGTGGTCGTGGGTGCCGGACCCATCGGCCTGGCGGCCGTGGCCACCGCGAAGCTGTTCTCCCCGGGGCAGATCATCGCCGTGGACCGTGCGACGGCCCGGCTGGACGCGGCCGAACGGCTCGGGGCGGACACCAAGGTCGCCGCCGGCGAAGGGCCGGAGCGAGTCGTCTCGGAGCTGACAGACGGTCTGGGGGCCGATGTGGCCATCGAGGCCGTGGGAGTGGCCGAGACGTTCGAGATGTGCACGCGCATGGTGCGCCCGGGAGGGCATGTGGCCAACGTCGGCGTCCACGGCGGACCGGCTCAGCTGCATCTGGAAGACCTGTGGATCAAGGATGTGACCGTGACGACCGGCCTGGTCGACACCTACTCGACACCGATGCTCCTCGGAATGCTCCGAGCCGGACGGCTACCCGTCTCCTCGCTGGTGACCCACACCTTCGACCTGGGGGAGATGGAGGACGCCTACGACATCTTCTCCCGGCCGTCGGAGACAAGAGCGCTCAAGGTCGTGCTGAACAGGTAGCCGGACCGCGGACAAGGTGACGTCGTGGACACGACACCCCCCGCCGGCCCGGCGGGAGAAGAGGACGTGGACCCCCGCGAGCCGCTCCCCCGGCTGCGTGCGGAGCTGAGAACCAGCTCCCGCGGTCTCTCCAGCAGAGAAGCGGAGCGCCGGCGGGCGGTCCACGGTCCGAACGAGGTGCGCCGCGAGCAGCGCAACCGGCTGGGGCAAGAGGCCGTGCAGCAACTTGTCCACCCTCTCGCCCTGCTGCTGTGGGGCGCCGCCGCCCTGGCGTTCGTCGCCGGAACCGCGGTCCTGGGTTTCGCCATCGTCGCGGTGGTGCTCCTCAACGCGGCGTTCGCGCTCCTCCAGGAACGGCAGGCCGAGCGCGCGGTCGAGGCTCTGGCCGGATACCTGCCCGACCGGACCACCGTCGTGCGGGACGGCGCGGAGAAGACCGTCGAGGCCCGCGACCTGGTCCCGGGGGATGTGATCGTCCTGGCGGAGGGCGACAAGGTTCCGGCCGACGGACGGCTGGTCGAGGGGGCCCTGGAAGTGGACCTCTCCATGCTGACGGGGGAGTCCGCACCAGTGGAGCGGACCACCGGCGAGGCACCGGCCGGCCTGCCGACCCTGCGGGAGCCCAACCTCGTCTTCAGCGGGACGGCGTGCCTCGGGGGACGGGCGCGGGCGATCGTGTTCGCGACCGGAGGACGCACCGAGCTGGGCCGGATCGCGGCCCTGAGCCAGCACACCCGCCGCGAGGAGAGCCCGCTGGAGCATCAGGTCAAACGCGTCGCATGGCTCATCGCGATGGTGGCGACCGGTATGGGCGCGGCCTTCCTCGTCGTGGGATCCGCGACGGGCCTTCCCCTGCGGGACGCGCTGACCTTCGCCATCGGTCTGCTGGTCGCCAACGTCCCGGAAGGTCTGCTCCCGATCATCACGCTGGCCCTCGCCGTGGGGGTACGCGTGCTGGCCCGGCGAGGGGCGGTCGTCAAACGGCTCAGCGCGGTGGAAACGCTGGGCTCCACCCACGTGATCTGCACAGACAAGACCGGAACCCTGACGAAGAACCGGATGCGGCTCCGGTCGGTCTGGACGCCGGACGGCGGCGCCCGCGGGCAGGAAGAGTTCCCGACCGCGGGCGAGGACGCACGCGAACTGGCCCGCGCGATGACGGAGTGCAGCAGCGTCGGCCTCGACGAGCACGGTCAGTGGGCCGGAGATCCGACCGAGACGGCGCTCGTGGAGGGCGCCGGGCTGCTCGGCGAGACGCCGGACCCGCGAGCGCGCGACGAACGGCGCCGGGCCGTGTTCCGGTTCGACCCGCGCCTGCGCCTCATGTCGGTCGTCGCGATGGACGGGGACCGGCTGGTGATCAGCGTGAAAGGCGCCCCCGAAGCGGTCCTGTCCCGGCTTCAGGACGACGAGTGCGCGGCGAGGGCGCAGGCGGCCGGGGAAGAGATGGCCGGCGCCGGACTGCGCGTCCTGGCGGTCGCGACTCGCGAGCTGGCTGCCGGTACGCCTGCCCCGATTGACCGGGGCGACGCCGAGCGCGGCCTGCGTCTGCTCGGTCTTGTCGGTCTCTACGACCCTCCGAGGGACGAGGTACCGGACGCGGTGCGGCGCTGCCACGAGGCGGGGCTGCGCGTCCACATCGTCACCGGGGACAACGGCGCCACGGCCGCGGCCGTGGCGCGAGAGGTGGGTATCGGGGAACCGGAGCTGCGGGTCGTCCCGGCTGCCGAGTCCGTGCCGGACCACGAACTCGACGAACTGCTCACACAGCCGTGCGAGATCGTCTTCGCCCGCTCCTCGCCGGAGACCAAACTCCGGGTCGCCGACGCGCTGCGCGCCCAGGGGCAGATCGTGGCCATGACCGGTGACGGGGTCAACGACGCCCCGGCCCTGCACCGTGCCCACATCGGCGTGGCCATGGGGGTGGGCGGCACGGATGTCGCCCGCGGAGGTCCTCGGCCTGCTGCTCACCTTCCCGTTCCTGATCTGGGGATCCGACGAGTTCCACCGGGCGCGGCGGAGGCGACGCGAGAGCACCCGTGCGGGACCACAGCAGCGGGAGCGCGCGCGTGAGGCGGCGCCGCTCGGGTGACGCGGCCGACGCGGAGAGGGAAGGCCGTCCGGCTGCCGGGATGCGGAGCCCCTGGATTCCGGGGCAGGGGCCCCTTCGCCTGGCCGACAGCCGTGGCGGATGGTCCTCTGGTACGAGGGACACCTCGCGCGATGGAGGTCCGCCTTGACCGGTACCCGCATCCTGGTGGGGGTCGATCCCGACCCCGCTGGCCAGACGGCGCTCACGTGGGCGGCTGACGAAGCCGCACGGCAGCGCGCCTCTCTCCTGCTGCTCCACGCCTGGACCATGTTCTTTCCCGCCTACACCGACCCCAAGATGGGCTCCGACCTCATCGTTCTCCTGCGCGACCGGGGTCAGCGGGTCCTGGAAGCGGCAGCGCAGATCGTCTTGAAGCGCTGTCCTCACGTCGAGGTGTCCACCGTCCTTGAGGAAGAAGACCCCATCTGGGCCCTGCGCGAACATGCCAAGAGCGCTTCGCTGCTCGTCCTCGGCACCCGCCCCTGGCAGGAGAGCCACCACATCGCCGCATCGCCCGTGGCGGGTCCGGTCATCGCCCACGTCCACTGCCCGGTCGCCGTGGTACGGGAGAACACGGAACCGGCCGTGCCGCCGTTCTTCGTCGCCGGAGCCGACGGCAGCCCGACCTCGGCCCGTGCGCTGCACCTCGCGTTCGCGCAAGCAGCCGCCCGGGAAGCCGCCGTCAGGGTCCGGTACGCCTGGCAGCCGCCACGGCTGGGAGTCCTGGACGAACGCGCCGCGGTCCGGGAAGCAGAGCATCTCCTCGACAAGGAGATCGCGACCGCCCGAGCTGAGCACCCCGGTGTCCCCTACGACCGCGAGGTGGTTCGCGGCCATCCCGTCGAGGTCTTGTCCCAGGCCGCCGAGGGCGCCCTCGGACTGGTCGTGGGAACACGCGGGCACGGCGGTTTCACGGGCATGCTGCTGGGGTCCGTCAGCCAGGGAGTGCTGCGCCACGCACGGAGTCACGTCCTCGTGGTTCCGGAACCCGCGGCCCGCTGACGGCAGCCCGGCCGGGCCGGCGGCACGCCAGCGGCCGGTGTCCCGCCCGAGCCCGTCGGACCACGCTCTGCCCGCGGAGTGCACGGGCAGCGATCGGAGCGAGAGACCCGACGAGGACTCCCGCAGCGGCCCAGCGGGGCCCGGGACGACTTCGTCCCGCGAAACGGTCAGCAGGCCGTATCCGTCCGTTCCCGCGAGCCGTTCCGTCGCATCGGGCCCCAGACCCAGCGCGGCGGTGGCGTAGAAAACGGCCAGGCCAGGCCAGGCGGGGCCGGTAGCTGTGGCTGAGAGCGGTCGCATGGCCGGGGCACCGGTGCGGCGGTCAGCCACCCGCCCTGAGCGTGACCTCGACCCGGACGGGCCCGTACCGGGTGTCGATGACGGAGCCGGTGCAGCCCCGGACCGGTGGCCGACCGCACCTGCGGGGGGGCGCTGGTGGAACCGCCACCGCCGGGAGACGTCGCGATCACCGCAGGCGGTGACCGCGGCTCGGCGCACGATGCTCTCCTCGGGATCGGGGACGCGGTCCATTCCGTCGGGAGGCCGCCGTGCGCTGAGCCGCTACCTCGTCGTCGCCGTGGCAGGTGACGACGAGGACGCACTCGTCACCGGCCTTCCGTCGCGTCCGGTCGAGGAGACCGGACGCGACGGGACATGTCATGGGGCCAGGGAGAGATACGTCTCTTCCTCCTCCGTGAAATGCAGGCGCAGCAGCGCGTGCAGGCCGTACAGGCAGGCACGCAGATCGTCCAGCTGCTCCGGCGCCAGGGTTTCGCGAGGACGGGCAAGGTCCAGGTGGGTGGCGATGCGCCTGGCGAGGCGTTCGACCTCGACGTGGGCGCGACTCATGCCCGCCATGGTCTCCGGACCGCCGAGCGCGGACGCGAGGGCGGGGTAGAGCTGGTGTTCCTCGGCGTGTTCGTGCGGCAGCAGACGTTCGGTCAACAACCGGTGCGCGTGGTCCACCGCCGCGAGGGCCTCCGGCCCGGGGCTGTCGGAGAGACGGTCGGCCGCGTCGCGTACCGCTTCGAGGACTTCCTGGAGGTCGTCGTGTTCGGCGGCGAAACGGTGGGCGAGCGCCTCCGCGGCCGGCGGGAGCGCAGGCCGCGCGGCCCGGCCAAGGCGCAGCGCCCGCAGCGCGTTGAGGATGACCACGACGTCGATGCCTTCCTGGAGCAGGGCACCCGCAGCGGGCGGGAGCAGCCCCAGGGCAGCAGCGGCCATGGCGGCCAGTGACATCAGCATGCCGCCGAGGGCGCTCTGCACCGCGATGTGCCGTGCCCGCACGGCGATGACGACGGCGTCGGCGAGGCGGTCCACCCGGTCGGTGGTCAGGACGATGTCCGCGGCCTCGGAGGATGCGGTGGAGCCGCGGGCGCCCATGGCCACACCGATGTCCGCGGCGGCGAGCGCCGGGGCGTCGTTCACCCCGTCCCCGACCATCACGGTGATCGCCCGTGCACGTTCGTCGCGCACAGTGGCGACCTTGTCGGCCGGGGTGAGTTCCGCCCGCACCTCGTCGAGTCCGAGGACGGCTCCGGTCTCGCGGGCCGGCTCCGGCCGGTCACCGGTGAGCATCACCAGCCGTCGGATGCCCGCCGTGCGCATGCGACGCAGCGTCCGCGGCGCGTCCGGGCGCGGCGGGTCGCGCAGGAGGACCGCGCCGACGGGGCGGCCGTCCACGGTGAGCCAGGCGAGGGCCGCCCCGTCCAGCAGAGCCCGGTTGTCCGCCGCACGGGCCCAGCCGAGAAGCTCGTGGCGGGGATCAAGGCGGCCGACGGTGACCCGGTGCCCGTCGAGGGTGCAGGCGGCGCCGCGTCCCGGCTCCTCGGTAGCCTCCGTGGGCGGAGACAGTTCCAGTCCTCGGTCGCGGGCGGCATCGACAATGGCCCGCGCCAGGACGTGCGGGGAGTACTGGTCGGCCGAGGCCGCCATGCGCAGCACGTCGACCGGTCTCCAGCCGGGTGCGGCGGCCAGGTCGAGGACGTGCGGTCGGCCACCGGTGAGCGTGCCGGTCTTGTCGAGCAGCAGGGTGCGGGCCCGTCCGAGGTTCTCCAGCGCGCCACCGTCGCGGATCACCACTCCGAGGCGGGAGGCCCGGGAGAGACCGGAGACGATGGCGACCGGCGCCGCGAGAAGCAGCGGGCACGGGGTGGCCACCACCAGGACCGCCACCGCACGCACCGCGGAACCGCTGACCAGCCAGGCCAGGCCCGAGACCGCGACGGCCAGGGGCAGGAACCAGGCGGCGTACCGGTCGGCCAGGCGGACGAGCGGGGCCGACTCCGCTCCGGCCTGCCGTGCCAGTCGCACGATCTCCGCATACGTGCTGTCGTCAGCGGTGGCGGTGGCCCGCAGGTCGAAGGCGCCGCCGGCGTTGACCGCACCGCTGCGTACCGTCCGACCGGCCGGACGTTCCACGGCCAGGGGCTCTCCGGTGAGCACCGACTCGTCCAGTACGGCCGTGGCTCCGGCCACCCGGCCGTCGACGGGGACGACCTCCCCGGGGCCGACGACGAGCTGATCGCCGACGGCGACCTCGGCGAGCGGTACGGCCCGCACGCCGCTGCCGGTACGGCGGCGGGCGGAGCGCGGTGCGTGTTCCAGGAGGGCCCGCAGGTCGTGGGAAGCCCGTCGCCGGGCGGCCGTCTCCAGCGTGCGGCCGGTGGCGAGCATCAAGGCGATCAGCGCCCCGGCCAGGTACTCCCTGACGGCCAGCGTGCCGCCGAGTGCGAGCACCGCGATCAGGTCCACGCCGGCATGGTGCGCTCGGAGCTCGCTCAGCACCCACGCTGCGGCGGGCACGATGGCTGCCGCCGTGCACAGTCCCCAGCACAGGTCGGCGACGCCACCGGCGCCGACGAGCCAGGCGACGCCCCCGGCTGTCAGCGTGGCGGCCGTTACGGCCAGTAGGAGGGATTCGGGACGCGGACCCAGAACCGCCGCGAACGCTCGGCGCAAGAGATGGTCCATGGCGCTCCTCAGTCCCGACGCCGGGCCGCGGCCTCGCGGTCCACGGCTACCGCGAGGCGTGCGGCAGATAGGCGTCCCGTATGTTCCGCCGCACTGTGTCGGCGAGCTCCCGCAGTCGCGGTGAGGTCGTACAGCTCAGCGGTACCGGACCGATGATCCGCCGTGCTTCTTCAGGCAGTGCGGCGAGGTCGGCGGCGCAGCGCTCGCGCAGGTCTTCGAGACCGGGCGGCGGGGCTGTACGGGTGCCCGCCTCGATGACCGTGTGCAGCAGCGGGCGGCTGGATGCGGGCGGTGGTTCATCGGCGAGTGCGACGACGTCGTGGAAGCCCTCCAGCCGGTGAACCTGTTTGCGTCCCGGAAGGGTCACTTTGCGGGCGGACAGTTTCATCACGGGGCGGGAGTCGTACTCGACCAGTTTGTAGGCGGAATCCAGGTAGGGGGCGTCGGCCGAGGTCCCCACGCGAGTGCCGACGGCGTAGATGTCGATGGGCGCGCCCGCCCGCACCAGTCGGTCGATCGCGTATTCGTCCAGGCTGCCGCTGGCGACTATGCGCACGGTGTTCAGCCCGTAGGTGTCGAGGATGCCGCGGGCATGCCGCGCCTCGTCGCCGAGGTCGCCGCTGTCGATGCGGATCGCCGAGCCCTCCGCGATGTCCAACTCGCGCAGGACTCGGGCGGCGGTGTGCACGCCCTGTCGGGTCTCATAGGTGTCGACCAGGAGAGTCACCGGTCCGGGGTGTGCGCGGGCGAACGCCCGGAAGGCGGCGTCTTCCGCGCCTATGGCCTCGATGTAGGAGTGGGCCATGGTGCCCACGGCAGGCAGGCCCAGTTCGAGCGCGGCGGCGACGTTGCTCGTCGCCGCGAATCCCGTGATCGCCCCCGCCCTTGCGGCATGGTGCGCGGCCCCGGTTCCATGCGTCCGGCGCAGAGAGAAATCCACCACGGGGTGCCCGTCGGCGGCGAGTACACACCGCGCCGCCTTGGAGGCGAGCGTGGTCTGGTGGCTGATCTGGTTCAGCACGTAGCTCTCCACCAGTTGGGCCACCGGAAGAGGCGCGGTCACTTCCAGTACCGGTCCCCCGCCCAGGACAACCCGGCCTTCGGGAACGGCGCGCACCTCGCCGGTGAACGTCAGCCCCCGGAGCGGCTCAAGGTCCTCCGGCGGCCGGCCCAGCGCCGAGGCGAAGTCCCGGAGGTCTTCGGAGTCGAGCCGGTAATCAGTCAGATGATCGACGACTTGCTCCAGGCCGGCCATCACCAGGAATCCCCGCCCTTCGGGGAGGTCGCGGACAATCAGATCGAAGGTGGCAGGCTGCGTCATTCCCTCACGCAGGTACGCCAGCGCCATCGACACCTCGTACAGATCCGTCGTCGTTTCTCCGGGCATAGGGTGTCCGCCTCTCCGACATCCGGGGCACGGCCGCGGCTACTCAGGCATGCGGAACGACGGCGACCGGGACACGTGCGTGGTGCATGGCCGCATGCGCGACCGGGCCGACGTGGGAACCGAAGCCGTGTGTTCGCCGACGACGGCCCACCACCAGCAAGCCGGCGTCCTCGGCTGCGTACGCCAGCAGGGAGGCGGGCCGTTCGCCCACGGCCCGCGCGTCCACCGTCACTCCGGGGTATTTGTCGCGCCACGGTTGCACCGTCTCGGCCAATGTGGCCGCGCGCTCCGCCAGAAGGTCCTCGATGGCCAAACCCGCCAGCGGAAAAGGCCGGGATCCGTAATAAGGGGGCGGGTCCCAGCCGTGGAGAATTTTCAATTCCGTCGAATGGCGCCGAGCGGTCTCGAAGGCGAAATCCAGCAGTACCTCGCACGGGTGCCGGATATCCACCCCGACCACGGTGCTGCGCGACTCACCTTCCTGGCGCCCCGCCTCGGTTTCGGATCCCGCCCTCTCCTCCGCGTTGCCACCGTCGGCTCTGACCAGCACGACTGGGCAATGGGCGTGGGCCACGGAGGGCAGGGCGACGGACCCGACCAGGAATCCGCCCAGAGGAGTGAGCCCACGCGATCCGACGACCAGCAGTTCCGATGTCCGGGAGAACTCCGTGAGGACCTGCGCGGGATCTCCGACGGGCGTCTTCCCCTCGACGGAGAGAGCCGGGAACCGGTCCGCCAGCATCCCGGTCGCCTCGCGGAGTACCTGCTCCGCGTGCCGAACCGCCGTCTCGGCGTGTACCAGCGCCGGGTCGAGTGCGCTGTCCCCGATTCGCACGTGCAGAACTTGGAGCGAGGAATCTCTGGTCACAGCTTCTTGGGCGGCCCATACCGCTGCGGCCGAGCTTTCCAGCGTGCCATCAATACCCACTGTGACGACATGGGCCATTTCTCGCTCCTTCGCCGGGGAAGGCAGACCCGCGATTGTGCCGGCCGTCTCCAGGTTCCCCCCGCGCGGGGCTGCTGTCCAACGGCGTCGGAAGGAGCGTCCTCACGCACCGCATTCACCGCTGAGCCGGCTCAGGAATCACGCCGTCATACGTCTCTTCACCGCCCTTGGCCGGATTGCTCGCGGCATATCCCTCTTATCGCGGGCGCCCGCGACCGCTCGACCTGATCCGGAGAAGCTCTGACGCGACGCACGGCGATTCCCTATTCATGCGGAACCACAGCCACCGGGCACTGCGCGTGATGCAAAGCCGCGTGGGTAACGGGCCCGATACGGGTGGGGAAGGGGTGGCCGCGCAGTCGCCGGCCCACAACGAGCAGGCTTCCGCCAGTGCTCGCGTCCAACAGGAAGGGCGCGGCCCCGCCCATCGCCACGGCCCGTTCCACCGGAACCCGCGGAAATTTCCTCAGCCAGGGGCGGAGTGCTTCTTCCAGTTCCTGCCCCACGCGTCTCTCCACCTTCGAGACCACTGGCGGACTCGGCAGGGCGGACGGGTACGAGTAGAGCGACTCGACATTCCACGCGTGTGCGACCCGCACTCCCGTCCCTCTGCGACCGGCAGCCTCGAACGCGAAGCCGAGCACCGGGTCGTACGAATGCCCCAGGTCCACCCCCACGACCACGGGCGCGGCGGAGCCGCTCTCCGCACCGTCGTGACTTCGAACGGCGACCACCGGCGCTCTCACGTGGGCGATGACCGAGAGGCCGACCGACCCGACCGCGAATCCGGTGAACGCTCCGAGGGCGCGGGAGCCGATGACCAGTACTTCCGACTCCTCGGCCGCACGCAGCAAGACCTTGACAGGGCCCTCGCCGACCACTTCCTCGCGGACCTCAAGCTGCGGCCAGGCGTCCGAAGCCACTCGTGCCGCCGCTCGCACGTTCTCCTGCGGCCACGAATCCGCGCCGCCGTCCGCCGCGGTTGCAGTCGCCGCCCATCGCCCGGCCCCGGTGACGACGCGCAGCGCGGCACCACGCGACACGGCCTCCGAGGCCGCCCATCGGACAGCCTCCATGCTCTCCGCCGAGCCGTCGGCACCGACCGCCACCGCTTCCCTCAACCTCGCCACCTCACGCTCCACGTACTGGCTCCCGATGACAGGACTTGATCACCTACCACCCTCCCGGCCGGACAGCCTTCTTGCCCGCGACACTCCAGATCAGCACAGCATCGCGGCAGTGAACGTGCCATCGCTCCGCGGCATCCGGGCCCCCGGAAACGCCCCCTGCCGGCCGCGTCCCGGATCACATTCCGGCAGGTCCCGCTCCTGCCTTCCCGGCCACGGTCAGATCGAGACGCACGTCCACGACACCGTCGACGTTCCGGCACAGCCGCTCGATCAACGGCAGGGAGTCGCCCCCGCCGACCTCCCCGCGCAGGCTCACCACGCCGTCCGCGACACTCACCGCCACCTGTGTCCTGGACAGTCCGAGGACATGGGCGAGCACCTCGTCGACGATCTCGTCTTCGATGGCGCTGTCCTTGCGGAGAAAGACGCGCAGTACGTCAGCGCGGCTCAGCACGCCGGTCACTCGCCCGGATTCGTCCACCACCGGAAGTCGCTTGATGCCGTTCGACCGCATCAGCCGGGCGGCTTCCACCACCGTCCGCTCGGGCTCGACCACCACGGCGGGGCTCGTCATCAAGTCTCCCGCGGTACCGAATCCCCTCTTGTCCCGGCCCCGCCTCCGATGGCCCTCTCGGCCCACCGGCAGCAGAGAGGCGGGTTCCGGCAGTTCGGCCTGAGCCCTCAGCAAGTCCCCCTCGGACACCACTCCCACGGGACGTTCCTGGTTGTCGACCACGGGCAGGGCGCTGATGTCGTGCTCGGCAAACAGCCGAGCGGTGTCCTTGAGCCCTGTCCCGGGGCTCACGACCACGGCAGGCCAGGTCATCAGGTCCCGGACCGTTCGATGGCTCATGGTCAACCCTCCTTCTCGCGCCGTCCGGCGCTGAGTGCGCCGGAGGCTTCCGCCCCCCTTACCGGCACTCTGGGCAGAAGAGACTCCGCAGCCGTCTCGGCAGCAGATCTGTCGGCCAACGTTCCTGACGCCTCGTCACGGTGCGAAATGAACGTTCACCACACCGTCGACAGAGAGCACCATCCGCACCATCAGCGGAACGATGTCGGGGTCCCGGATGTCGCCGGAGAGGGTCACCACACCGTCCTTGACGGCTACCTGTACTTCGCCGAAGGTCCGCGCAAGCGGGTGGACGACCTCTCGCCGGATCTCGTCGGCGATCTCCGCGTCGGGCCGGAGGAACACGCTGAGCACATCGCTGCGGCTGACAATCCCTCTCAGGTAACCGGCGTCGTCGGTGACCGGCAGCCGCTTGACGCTCTTCTCTGCCATGACGCGTGCCGCCTCACTGAGAAGTGTGTCCGGGTGCACGGTGACGGCCGGCGAGGTCATGAGGTCCGCGCCTCTCCCGCCCGCTGCTTTCCGGAGTTCCTCGGAGGGCTCGGGGGGAGGGCGGAGGCGACTATCCTGGCCTTGCCACTCTTCCTTGGGGAGCAGGTCGGCCTCGGAAACGACGCCGATCACGCGGCCGTCGCCTTCCAGCACGGGCAGCGCACTGACGTTCCACTCCCGCATCGTGCTCACGATGCGCTTGAAGTCGGCCTCGCGGCCCACCGCGACGACCGTGTGCGTCATCGCGTCGCCCACCGTTCTCGGCGAGGGCAGTCCGACGCCGGGAGAGTCCGGGGCCTTCTCGACGGGGTCGGAGGCATCTGCCGCGCCCGTGTCCTGTGTCGGCGGTACACGCTGAGTGCCCATGGTGCCTCCTCACGGAGCCATCTCCAGAACGTCCCGCACGGTACGACGCGGGGTGTGCGGTCCCATCGGCCCGTAGCCGAGACGCAGGATCATCTGGACCGGGCCGGCGCCGCGGACCGGATCGCGCAGGACCCAGCGCAGGTGGGACCTCTCCAGTGCCTGAGTGGCGAAGGAACTGGCCACCCCCTCCCGGGTCGCCAGCAGGAGTACCCGCTCCATGGCCTGCCCGGCGGCCAGCCACGCCTTGGGATCGTCCTCAGCGGTCGAGACGACCGCCATCTGCGGCATACGTTCGAATGCCGCTGCGCCCCGGTCTGTCGCCGCGTGGCCACGGGCGAAGTTGCGTACCGGCGCTCGCCCCTCCCGCCTACGGGACCCGAGGCTGTACTCCGTGATGCCGTCCCGCGCGGTGTCGGACTGTGCGGTGCCCGTGCGCACCCATTTCTGCTCGTCGGGATCGCCTTCGTACTCCGCGTCGGCCTCGGCCTCCTCCATGACCTCCAGGATGAAAGACAGATGCCAGCCGGTGGGGAAGCTGAGCTTGGCTCCCTCGGCCGCGGCCTGCTCCGTGAGCCGCTGCTTGAGACCGTCGGGAATCGGCTCGTCCGCGTAGGGATACCGGCTCGTGTGCCGTTCCTTGATCATTTCGTAGAGACCCGCGAGGTCGTAGTCGATCTCTCCGGGATCAGCGCCACGGAGCCGCACTGTGGCCACCAGCCCGCCCCCGTCGGGCGAACTGGATACCGAGACATCAGGCCGCAGCCCGGCGTGCCAGGCGGCTGCCCGCAGGTTCAGCAGGGCCGCACCGCAGCCGATCCTCAGAGCCCTGTCTTCAGGGTCGGCCGTCGGCATCGTTCGCAGAGGATCCGCATAGAGGTCGATCAAGTGATCGCCACGGTGATAGAGAAACCGCCAGGGCTGCGCGTTGTGCATGGACGGAGCCGCGACCGCGTCGCCGACCAGTCCCGTCACCGTCTCGTCGTTGATCTCCGTAGTCGGCATCGTTCACCTCCCTCACCCCTGTCCAGGTTGACCCCTCGACCCGGTGTCGGCCAGCCCGGCAGGTGGGCCCGCGTCCCCTCCGGACCGGAAAAAGTGCAGGCGACCCCACCAGCGGGTTGACTCGGCTACGGAACGGAACGGCCAAGCCGGGAGCGGAAGGACTGAGACAGGTATGACGAAAAGCGCTGTCACAGTCGGTTTCGACGGTTCGGCGGAGAGCCAGGCGGCCCTCGAATGGGCGGCCTTCGAAGCCGAGCGACGGGATCTCCCGCTCCAGCTGCTCCACGTCTGGAGCTGGCAGCCCTACGCGCTCACCGCCGACCCGGACAAAGAACAGGAGTGGGTGGAGCGGGTACCCCGGCGGGCCGCGCGCCGGCTCGCGGAACGCCATCCCGGTCTCCGGATCGATCACCGGAACGTGCCCGGAGTGCCGGCCGATGTACTCAGCGACCCGGCGCCGGAGACAACACTCCTGGTACTCGGCTCCCGGGCACTGGGCAGGGTGGGCGGATACCTTCTCGGCTCGGTCGGGCAAGAAGTCCTGTCGCGCACGGAGGGGCCCGTGGTGATGGTCCGTGCGCCCTTCGACGAGGGCGAGGACCAGGAAGGCGCGACGCCCGCACAGCACCCCGGCGACAGCCCCGTCGCCGTGGGACTCGACCTCGTCCAGCCCAGCGAACAGGTGCTGCGATTCGCCTTCGAGACCGCAGCCCTGCGTGGCGCCGCCCTCCGCGCGGTGTACGCGTGGAGGGTGCCGCCCGTCTTCTCCTACGGCCCGCGAATGGTGGACCAGCGGCTCCGAGGCGACCTGGAGAGGCGGGAGCGGGAAATGCTCACCAAGGTGCTCCGTCCCTGGCGGGAGCGACACCCCGGGGTGACCGTGGAAGAGAGCGTGGCGCCCGGCAACGCCACCCGCCACCTCGTCGCGTCCTCACACGACGCGTCGCTGCTGGTGGTCGGGCGCCGAGTCCGTCATCCGGCCCTCGGACCGCAGCTGGGTCCCGTCACCCAAGCGGCCGTGCATCACGCCACTCCCCCGGTCGCGGTCATCCCCCACGGTTGAACCGCCCGCCGACGACAGCCAGTACGGCGGTGCGGGCCCCTCACGCGTCTCTTCCCTGTTCCACAAGGTCGCCCAGATCGTCGACGACCAGGTCAGCCCCATATTCGAGCAAGTCGTCCGCACCATCCGGATCTCCGCTGCGGTTCACTCCCACCACCAGCCCGAAGCCACCGCGGCGCCCAGCCTCCACCCCGGCCAGCGCATCCTCGACCACCGCTGTGTCCAGGACCGCGGTCTCCAGCCGCGCCGCCGCTTCTCTGAACAGGTCAGGCTCGGGCTTTCCGGCCAGACCCAGCCGCACCGCCTCCTGGCCGTCCACCAGCACAACCAGCGGGGGAACCAACAACCCCGTACGCGTCAACAGTTCGCGAGCGTGGCGCGAGGCGGACACCGCGGCGCACGGCACCCGTGCCGCCCGCAAGACGCTCAGCAGGCGGACGGTACCCGGCCACACCCGGACCTCTCCGGTACGCAGCCTCGCCGTGAAGTCCTGCTCCTTACGCGCGGCGACCGCCCATACGCTGTCGATGCCCGGGGCGTCCTTCTCGTCCCCGAGCGGCAGCCGGATCCCGCGCGATGCCAGGAACGCACCGGCCCCCTCGATCCGCGGCCGGCCGTCCACATACCGGCGGTACTCCTCCGTGCCGAAGGGCCGCCGGCTTTCGGAGGAGGAAGGCGGCGCGGCTTCCAGCAGAGCATCGAAGGCCACCTTCCAGGCAGCGGCATGGAGACGAGCGGAGTCGACCAGCACTCCGTCGGTATCGAACACGACCGCACGCAGGCGGGCGAGCCGCGGACTCAGGAGAGAGGCGGAAACCGGAGCACTCACGCGGGGCGTTCCGTGGTGGAGAGCGCTCTCTCCGTGCGGACTGTCCGGACTGTGCGGATCGGCAGTTCACGTACGCCTTCGGATGCATCCATACCCGGAAGCTACCGAGCGGGCCCGTGCCTCACCGTCAAGCGCCGCAGGATGTCTCCCGATTCCCGCCGACGCAGACGGGCCCTGCCATCGCACAGGGCTGGCCGTCTTCCTACGTGTGATGCCCTGCCAAGAGTCCGGGCCAGCCGTCGTAGGAGGTCGAGATCTGAGGACAGATGCGCATTCCTACCGCGGTCGTGTGCCGATGGGCAGAGGGCACCATCTCTGGTCAGCCCCTCTGCGATGACGTAGGCCGTGTCCGCGCAGGTACGCACGGAAGACGCGCAGCACGACGCGCGCCGTGTACGGATCCGGCTCCAGCCGCTGGAGCCGCCGGCCCTCCACGGCCTTCCCAGGGTGCGGGTGCGGCATCCACGATGCCGGTAACCGTAAGGGGGCCCGCAAGGGTGACTGCCCTCCGTTCGAATGACACCGGAATCCAACGCGCCTACCAGGGTGGGCAAACCCCCGCCACCCAGAACACCTGTCCATCTATTACCCGTAACGGCACACCCTCTGCGGCCCTGTTCTTAGGGCGCCAGTACCCCTCACGCGCCCATCCGGAGGACACCGTGGCACCCCGGTCCGATTCAGCACCCGCCTTGGCCGCAATCGAACATCGCCATCTCGGCGAGCTGCCCGTTCCGCGCCCGTGGCGTCCGGTTGACGGCGCCGCCGCGAGCCGCCCTCCACACCGGTACCAGGCCGGCGACCGGCGGTGCGGCCGGGTGTGCTTCACCCCGGCTGCGCGGAGCGTCCGCACGAGGGGGGCCTCCGCGTGAAGGGCCGGGAGGAGGTCGCGGCCCCCGGCTTCGACAACGAGACCTTTCAGGAGACGGCATGAGCGGTACCTGGCTTCCGCCCGAGCAGTACATCGCCACCCTGCCCAAAGCCACCATTTACGGATGCTTCTTCGTCACCGACCAGGCCGACCGGCCGATCCAACTGCGCGCCGTCCGCAATCCGGCGGTGTGGCAGTGGCCCGGCGGCAATCTGGACGACCCGGGCGAGACACCGTGGGGCTGCGCGGTCCGCGAGTGCATGGAGGAGACGGGCCTGCACATCGCCGATGTGCCACGGCTGCCGGCCGTGCACTTCCTGCCGCCCCTCGGCGACTGGACCACCCACAAGGTCGGCTTCGTCTTCGACGGCGGCCGGCTCGACCAGGACCAGATCGACCGCATCGTCCTGGACCCGGATGAGCACACCGAAGTCGCGATCCGCCCGCTGGAGGATTGGCGCACCCGGATGAGCGGCTTCGCCTTCCGCCGTCTCGCCGCGGTGGCCGAGGCCCGCCGCAGCGGCTCGGTCTGCTACCTGGAGCAGCCGCCTACGCCCTGACCTTCGCCCCTCCCGTACGGCGGTCTCCCGCCGCACGGTTGTCGTACCGACCGACCGTCCACGTCGTGGAGGCCGAGATGGATTCACCGGCTCGAAGCACCTCACAGGTCCCGGAGCAGCCGAGGACGAGTCAGGAGGAGTACGCCCACTCCCGGCACGCGGTCCGGCTGGTCGCGGCAGCCCTGTTCACCGACGAGCTGGGCCGCGTCCTGCTGTTGAAGCCGACCTACCGCAGCCAGTGGCTGCGGGCGGGAGGCGGCGCCGAGCCGGGCGAGAGTCCCGAGGCGGCGTGCCGGCGCGAAGTCCGGGAGGAACTCGGCCTCTCCCGCGACCCCGGCAGGGTCCTGGCCGTGCACTGGCTCACCCCGGGGCACCCGGGATCTCCCCAGGACCCTCCCGGAAGGGGGATCGCTCATGCCGATCCCGCCGCGAACCTGCCGACCTTGCCGATCACGTCCGCACCGTAGATGCGCAGCGCCTGCTGCAGGGCGAACTCGGCCATGTACTGGACGAATTCCGCGGGCGGCTCCTCGGCCAGGTTCACCATGCGCCGGTTGGCCAGCACGGCGTCTCCGCGGAGGCGGGCCAGTGCGCCACCGATCGCCGCGTCCATCTCCTCCGGCGAGACGACCTCGTCCACGAGCGACCGTGCGTCCGGCTCGTCCGCCCGCACCTGACGGCCGCCGAGGATCACCTGCCGGGCCATGCGTGGCCCGGTGAACCGGGTGAGCCGGAAGTTCGCCGCCCCGGGAATGATCCCCTCCGTGGCCGCGGGCAGGCTGATGTAGGCGTCGGACGCCGCCAGCACATGGTCGAAGACCAGGAGGAGCTGAGCCCCGCCGCCGATGGCGAACGAATCGACGGCCGCCATCCAGGGCTTGTCGGTCAACCGCGAATGCCACGATCCGTCCGTGAACACGCCACGAACGATCTTGTGGATGTAGCCCAGCTCCCGCCGCAGCAGGAAATCCACCAGCGGGATGTCGCCCGAGCTGAGCTTCTTGAGGTTGATGCCCGCGCAGAACACCCGGCGTCCCTGATGCCGGGGATGACTCATCTCCCCGCCCCGCAGCAGTCCCACCCGGACGGAGGGGTCGAGCAGCGCCAGATCGACCGCGGTCTCCATGTCGTCGACCTGCTGGACGTCCTCGGCGTTCAGGCAGTCCTCCCGGCACAGGGTCAGGTACGCGACGCCGTCACGGCGCTCCAGCCGGACCGCGTCCATCCGCACGACGCCGGTCTCGGTGAATTCGGGCAGCAGCCGCAGCGCCCGGGGGGTGGGCCGGAGCATGGCGTCGAGCAGGTGGGGACCGGCTGTCCGGGCGCGCATGATTCCGCGCAGGAATATGCCCTGATCGATCTCGCGCCCTTCCTTCTCCGCCTGCGGCCGGGCGCGTTCGGCCGTCATCTGTTCCTCAGTGGGCACCAGGCCGGGGAAGGCCCGGGCGGCGGTCCGGACGAGTTCGTCGATGCGCAGGTACCGGGTCCGGCCCGCGGTGAGTGCGTCGTAGATCTCCTCGGCGTGCGCCTCCATGTAGTCCGTGCGCATCGCCCTGATCTCGTCCAGTGCCGAGGACGCGGCTTCGCGCTGCTCAGGAGTCCGCACGGGATGCGAGGGCAGGCCGGCGAGCAGATCGTCGACTCGCTGGGCCGCCTTCGCCAGGGCCCGGTGGTCGAGCAGCGGCCCTGGCGGCAGAGTCGTGGAACCCGCGGTCACGACACGGCTCCCCGTCGCAGGGCCCGGTCCGCCGCGGCCAGGTGCGCGCCGAGCGCGTCCTCGAAGGTGGTCGAGCCGGCTTCGAAAATCAGCTGCCGGCGAATCGCCATCTCCGCGCCGTCCATGGCACCGGCCGCCTCGGCCAGGCCGGCAAGCGTCGTCGCCGGATCCTCGGTCACCTCGTCGATCAGGTTGAGCGCGAGCGCGCGGTCCGCCTCGATCGGGGCCCCGAGCAGCACGGCCCGCCGGATGCCTGCCGCACCGGCCTGGTGGGTGAGCCGGTACACGGTCATCCCCGGCCAGGTGGCACCGCCTGCCCATGAGAGCAGCAACCGGGTGCCAGGAGTGACGATCCGGACGTCGGCGGCGAGGAGAACGTCCAGGGCCGTTCCGGCGCAGTCGCCCGACGCCACCGCGACCGTGAGCCGGCCGAGTCGTTCGAACCGGCGCACCACCCGTTCCCATTTGGAGACCATGCCGACGGTCAGCTCGGTCCACCAGCCGGCTGGTGGGACACCCGTGACGTGGATGGTGACCGGGCCGGATTCCCGATGGTCCTCGGCGCGGTCGCAGAGGTCGGCCATCTCCTCGACCGACGCGGCCGACAGCGGCCGAGTGCCGTCCAAGCGCAGCATCAGTTCGCCATCCGTTTCCGCACGCGTCACCATTGGATCAGCGCCGTTTCGATCGAGGAGCCGGGCCCCATGGTCATCAGTACGCCGTAGTCGCCAGGCCGGGCGGCCTCCTCTTCGGCGAGTCGCTCGTAGGAGAAGAGGAAGGAGCCGCTGGAGAGGTTCCCGTAATCGCGGAGCACACCGGTGGTGTGCCGGACGTCGTGCCGGCTCAGGCGGAGGTTGACCACGACGGCGTCGATCACCTTCTTGCCGCCGGAGTGCACCAGCCAATGGCTGATGTCGCTGCGGCGCAGCCCCGTACCGGACAGCAGACTCTCGACGACGATCTCGGCGTGCGCACCGACCACGTAGGGAATCTGCGGATCGAGGAAGAAACTGAACCGGTCCTGGCCCCGGTCCCAGTCGTAGCGCATCGCGTCGAGCGCGTCGGTGATGATGTAGCTCGCGAACTTCAGCACGCGGGGGCCGGGCACCCGCTCCTCACCGGAGACGAGGGCGAGGGCGGCGGCTCCGTCGCCGAACAGGCTGTTGACCACCGCGGTCCGCATCGTGCCATCCAGGGCGTAGGCAGCGGAACATGCCTCGCTGCACAGGACGACGCCGAGCTCACCCGGGTGCGCAGCGGACCAGCCCGCGACCACGTTGAGCGCGTTCAGACCCGCATTGCATCCCATGCCGACAATGTCCGAACGGCTGCAGTGCGGGTCTGCACCGAGTTCACGGATGATCAGTGCGCTCAGGCCGGGAGTCAGGAAGCCGGTCGAGGTGACGCAGCACAGGTGACGCAGGTCCGAAAGCGTCGCTCCCGCCGACTTCAGGCAGGCTTCGAGCGCGCGGCACCCCATGTCGACAGCGATCTTCTTGTGTTTGTCCAGGAGATCGCCCTGGGGTTCCGATACGCGCACTCCATCAGGCCCGTCCGGCGGAAGCGTGAGAAAGCGCCGGTCAATCGCGCTGTTCAGGAAGACAGATCGGATCCTGGGATCCTCGATGCCGAGAATTTCGAGCAGCTCGGGTTGGGAGTAGGACGTGTCGGAGACCGCGGTCCCGACGCCGGCGCACCTGGTGATCTCGGTTGGTCCGGTGAGGACGGGAAGGTCCGCAGCCGGCGCGATACTGGTCGTCATCGATACATCCAGCTCCATGTCCTGAGCTTGCTACGGCGCACCGGCTTTATCTGTGACGCGGTCATCAATCTCACCTTTCGCGGGTCTCAACGGATGCCATGAACGCGGCTTGGCCGCCTCGTGACAGCCGGGCGGACATTCCCGGGGTTTCAACTACCAGACGCAGCACCACCATTCGCCGGGTTCACCGCGGACAGCGCGCCTCGACCAGCCTGGCAGGAGGCGGTGCGGAGCCGTTCGCCGTCGTAGCCGGAACCCCGCCGGGGGCCGGTGTCGCCGCCGGGCCCCTCCGGCGGAGCATCAGCCATACCGGGGCCCCCTCGTGCTCAGCCGGCCGGCCGCGTGCACCGACTCGCAGCCCGCCAGGCCCATCGCGTCCCGGAGTTCGGCGGCGAGCAGTTCGAGCACCTGTCGCGCGCCGTCCTCGCCCGCCGTGGCCAGCCCCCATATCACGGGCCGCCCCACCAGCACGGCCGAGGCGCCGAGGGCGACCGCCTTGAGGACGTCTCCGCCACTGCGGATTCCGCCGTCCATCAGCACCTGACAGCCGCCGGCGATCGCGGCGGCGACCTCGCCCAGCACCTCGATCCCGGGCACGGCGCCGTCCAGTTGACGGCCTCCGTGGTTGGACACCACGATGCCGCTGACACCCGCCTCGACGGCACGGCGGGCGTCCTCGACAGCGAGAATCCCTTTGAGCACCACCGGCAGGTTCGTGCGCGCGCACACCGCCGCCACGGAGTCCCAGTCGGCCGGGGCGAACTCGCGTGCGGTGTGGGCGGCCACGGCCGAGACCCCCCGGGTACGGCGGTGCACGTCCGCGCCCGCTTCGAAGTTGGCAGCCGTCACCCCCTCCGGCAGCACGAAGCCGTTGCGCATGTCACGCAACCGCCGCCCCATCCACGGCACATCGACGGTGAGCACGATCGCCTCGCAGCCGGAGTCCTCCGCCCTGCGCACCAATTCCAGGGATCGTTTCTGGTCGCGCAGCCAGTACAGCTGGAACCACGGCCGACCGCCGACCGCCGCGATCTCCTCCAGCGGAATGCTGCTCATCGTGCAGATGATGTACGGCACACCGGCGTTCCGAGCCGCGCGGGCCGCCGCGAGCTCGCCCTCGGGATGGAACAGCCGCTGGTACGCAATCGGCGCGACGGCCATCGGCAATTCGGCGCGCCGGCCGAGGATGTCGGTCTCGGTGCTGCTGTCGGTCAGGTCACGCAGCATCCGGGGCACCACGAAGGTCCGCTCGAAGGCGGTGCGGTTGGCCGCCAGAGATGCCTCGGTGCCGCTGCCCCCGGCGAGGAAATCCCAGATCTCGCCGGGGAGGACTCCCTGGGCGGCGCGTTCGAGGTCGGCCAGGCAGACGTACGTCATCGTCGAGCGGCGCCCGGCTCGTTCTGCCCGGTCCGTTCCAGCTCCACGGCCCCGTACAGGGCCTTGATGTTGGAGTTGCCGAAGGTCTGCGCCCCCTGCCTCTCGATGATCTCGAAAAAGATCGTCCGCCGCGGATGGGCGGAAGCGGTGAAGATCTGGAACATCTGGCCGCCGTGATCCTCGTCAGCGAGCACGTTCGTCGCCCGCAGATCATCCAGTTTGTGCGTCTCCAGCGCGATCCGCTCACCGAGCATGTCGTAGTAGGCACCGGGCGTCTGCAGGAACTCCACCCCGCGCCGGGACAGCGCCTGGACCGAGCGGACCGCGTCGTCGCTGGTGAATGCGATGTGCTGGATGCCGGCCCCGTGGTGCTCCTTGAGGAAGTCGTCGATCTGGCCCGGGTCGGCGCTCCCGTCGGGCTCGATCAACGTGAGGGTGACCGCTCCCGACGCGCTCTGCACGACGATGGAGTTCATCGCCTGGGCACCGACGACGATGTGCTCCTCGAATATCTGCCGGAATCCCAGTGCCCGCTCGTACAACGCCACCGTAGGACCGAGGTCGCCCCCGCTCAGGCAGACCGCGAAGTGATCGATCCCGAGCAGGCCCACGTCTCCCCCGCGATGGCCGTTCGCGTCCGGCGCGGCGGTGGTTTCGTCGCTCTGGACCAGGGTGTGCACCACATCGCCGAAACCGATGACGGCTGCCGTGACGGCCGGCCCGTGCGGCTCGGTCCCGGTGAGCCGCGCCGGCTCGCGGACAGCGACCGCCCCGCCCCGCACGGCAGCCTCGAAAGCGGCGGTCACGTCCGGGGTGCGCAGCGCGATATCGGCCACGCCGTCGCCGTGCGTCTGGAGGTAGGCCGCCGCCGGATGACGATCCGACGTCGGTTCGGTGAGGACCAGCTTTATCGGCCCCTGCCGCAGTGTGACGCTCCGGTGGTCCGCCGAGCGGCTCGTACCGGAGACGGCGAATGCGTACTTCTCCACCCAGCCGAACGCGGCCTCCTCCAGATTCTCGACATACATTTCCACGTATTCGGTCTCGAAATTCTGCACAGCACTCAAGGCTTCCTCCAAGAAACAGATGGATGGCCATTCACAGCATGACGCCGAGCCAATTTCGCATCAACGGTGTCAGCTTGACGTATCCCGGGCACGCACGTAATGGCTTTCGGTTGGACAAACGCCGTTTGCGCCCCCAAAGACCGACCACGCCAGGCGTGTGCATTCCACACACGACAGCGAGCGCGGCGAATTCCCGGATACGCGAGCGCTTCGCGCGGCGCGATCCGGGGAATCGGCTCCCGGGTCAGCGTCCCGTGAAACGCACCGGGAGCTCCCGGTATCCCTGCACGACGATCGCGCGCAACCAGGCCGGCTCCTTCACGAGTTCCACCCGTGAAATCCGCTCGGCGAGCGCGCGCAACACGACCGACAGCTCGATCCGGGCGAGTGCGGAACCGAGGCAGTGGTGCACCCCGTGGCCGAACGTGATGTGCCGATTGGGCTTTCGCCCCGGGCGGAACGTGTCGGGGTCGTCGAACTCGGCGGGATCCCTGTTCGCGGCGGGCAGCCACGCGACCACCGGGGTGCCGGGCGGCAGGTGACGGCCGTTGATCGTGACCTCGCCGGTCGTCACCCGGAGCACGTGCATCGCCGGTGAGGTCCAGCGCAGCACCTCCTCCACGACGGTGTCGATGTCCGCGCTCCCGTCGCGCAGGCCGGTCAGCAGGCCGGGCACCGTGGCGAGCGCGTGCACCGCACCGGTGATCGCGTGCCGGGTGGTCTCGTTGCCGCCGATCAGCACGTTGTCGCAGTTGAGAATCACGTCATCGGTGGTGAGGCGGTCATCGGCCACCAGCGTGCTGACGAGGTCACTGCCCGAGCGCTTGCGGCGCGCGCTGATCAACTCGTCGAAGTAGACGAGGATCTCGGTGTGTGCCTGGCGCGGCGTCATCCCGTCGAACTGTTCGTCCGCACCGCCGAACGCGTGTTGCGTCAGCTCGATGAGCATGTCCTGATCCTCGGCCGGTACTCCGAGGATGTCGCACACGACCGCGGCGGGGATACGCGAGCCGATCGCCGCGGCGACGTCGCACACCTCGCCGTCGAGCGCCTGGTCGAGAACGCCGCTCACCTCGGTCCGCACCCGCTCCGCCAGTTCCCGCGCAGCCGCCCTGGAGAGCAGCGGTCCGACCAGCCTGCGCAGCTCGCGATGCTGCTCCTGTTCGGAGACCACCATCATCCGGCCGCCCGAGGTGTCCGGATGGTCGCGGTCGAACCCGATCATCATTCCGTACTCGGAGGTGAACGGCGCGGAGGGCGCGAGGACCGCGGCACACGCCCGGTGCGAGAACACGGACCAGAAGCCGGCGGGTGAACTGCCCGGATCGCTCCACACCATCGCATCTTCCGCCGCCAGCGCGCGCCAGCGGGCGTGCCGGTCGGGCGTCGTGTACAGATCGGGATCGCCGAGATCAGCCTCATCGACGGTTTTCGTCGTCCGCATGGATGGTCTCCAGGTCACGTCGGTGCGCCGTCGAGCACCTTGGCGAGTTGTGCCACGGTCGGCGCGTTGAAGAATGCCTGCACCCGCAGCCGGACGTTCAGGCTCTCGCGGATGCGGGCCACCAGCCGAGTCGCGAGCAGCGAGTGGCCACCGACCTCGAAGAAGCTGTCCTCGACGCCGACGCTGCTGACGCCGAGCACTTCGGCGAACAGCGCGGCCAGGTGGACCTCCGTGGGTGTGCTCGGCGCTCGCCCCGATGTCGCGCGTTCGGCGTCCTCGGGATCGGGCAGAGCGGCTCGGTCGACCTTGCCGTTCGGCGTTGTCGGCAGGCGCGGCAGGTAGACGACCACGTCGGGAACCAGGTAGGAGGGCAACCGCCTGCGCAGCTGCGCCAGGAGGTGCTCGGCTGCCACCCGCGCGCCCCCCGTGCCGACGACATAGGCGACCAGCCTGTTCTCGTGCTCGGTCACCACCGCCTGGGCCACCCCGTCCACCTCGAACAGGGCGGACTCGACCTCGCCCGGCTCGATCCGGTGTCCGCGGACCTTCAGCTGGTCGTCGGCGCGGCCGACGAAGACGAGCTGGCCGTCCGAACGCGCCCGCACCCGGTCGCCGGTGCGGTACATGCGATCGCCCGGACCGCCGAACGGGTCCGGCAGGAACCGCTGCGCGGTCGCCGCCGGCCGGTACAGGTAGCCGCGGGCGAGGCCGGGGCCGGTCATGTACAACTCGCCCACGTCCCCGTCCGGGACGGCCCGTAGCCGGTCATCCAGGACGTAGGTGCGGACACCGGTGATCGGCCTGCCGATCGGCGGCGTTCCTTCGCCGGTCAGCGGCTCGCTCGCGGTCACCGCGACGGTGGCCTCGGTCGGGCCGTACGCGTTGATCATCAGGCGGTCGGTGGCCCAGCGTTTCGCGACCGGTGCCGGGCACGCCTCACCCGCGACCAGGAGGGTCAGCCCGGGGGGCAGGCCACCGGCTTCCTCCAGCGGCGCCAGCGCGGACGGCGGCAAGGTGATGTGGGTGATGCCCTGATCGCGCACCAGCCGGGCGAGCGGCTCGCCGGGGACCAGGTCCGCCGCGGGAGCCAGCACCAGGCAGCCACCGGCCAGCCAGATCGGCCAGAACTCGGCGACGGCGGCGTCGAAGCTGGGCGACGCGAAAGCCAGCAACCTGCTTTCCGGCAGCAGCCGCTGGCGGCGCACGTAGTCGGCAGCGAGGTTCGGTATCCCGCGGTGTGTGACCAGCACGCCTTTCGGCCGTCCGGTCGAGCCCGAGGTGTAGATGACGTACGCGGGGTGATCGGGAAGCAACGGGCTGAGCCGGTCGTGGTCCTCCAGGTTCGGCTCGGACCGGCATGGCTCGCGCTCCACACTCATGGCGAGGGGAGCACCGGCCACATCCTGTCCCGGCAGGGACAACACGCAATGCGCTGACGCGTCCTCCAGCATCTGCCGCCTGCGTTCCTCCGGATAGTCCCGGTTGACGGGCACGTACGCGGCACCCGCCTTGTGCACGGCCAGGATCGCGATGACGAACTCGATCGACCGCGGCATCACCTGGGCGACCAGCCGTTCCGGTCCGACCCCGTGCTTGACGAGCCGGCGCGCTAAGAGGTTGGCCTCACCGTTCAGCTCTGCGTAGGTCAGTGTGGTGTCGCCCATCGCCGCTGCCGGCCGGTCCGGCACCGCAGCGGCAGTTGCCTCGAACAGTGCGGGCGCCGTGGACGGCGGCACTATCGCCCCGGTCATGCTCGCTCCTCCGCGGCTCCGATCGTATCGGCGGGGCGCCCGGCACGGCCCAGCACATCGTCACCGCCGCACGCACCCCGCCGCCCCGACAGCAGGGCCTCCGGCCCAGGGCGCGCTCCGTGGTCACCTTGGCAGGCCCCAGTTGACTCAAGGGGTGTCATGCGGTCTCCTCCAGTCGTGCGCGGGAATCGGCGCGGAGGAACCGGATCAGCTCGCGGTTCACCGCTTCCGGGTTCTCCAGGTAGCCGAAGTGCCCGCACCCGGGAATCGTGCGGTGTGTCGCGCCGGGAATCGCGGCGGCCAGCTCCCGTCCGGCTGCCGGCGGCGCCACGAGGTCGTGCTCGAACGAGACGACGTGGCAGGGCACCTTGATCACGCGGTAGGCCGCGATGCGGTCGGGCAACGCGCTCAGCAGCAGCTGGGCCCGGACTCCCGGGCCGCCCGGATTCGACGCCGCGAGCAGGTCGAGCCAGTCGGCGGTGAGGTCGTCGTCGGCGAGCGTCACGGAGCCCAGGTTGTGCAGGGCGCGAACGGCGGCGAGGTACCCCCGCGGCAGCTCGGTACCGCGTTCGATCAGCTCCGCCTCGGCCTCCGCGAGCACCCGCTGGACGAGACTGCTCCTGCCGCAGGCCGCCATCAGCACGACCGCATCCAGCAGTTCGGGGCGGGCGAGTGCCAGCTCCTGAGCGATGTACGAGCCCATCGAGGTGCCGACCACGCGGCACGGCGCCACGCCGAGGTGCTCGATCAGGGAGGCCGAGTCCGCGACGAGGTCGTCGACGGTGAATCCGTCCGCGCCCTCGTCGCTGGGCGGGATCCCGCGGTTGTCCATGGTGATCACCCGGAATCCGGCAGCGCGGAGCGCCGGCACCTGGTGCAGGTCCCACACCGAACTCGCCGCCCCCGTACCGGTGAGCAGCAGGACGGGCGGACCATTGCCATGGTCGTGGTAGGACAACCGGATCCCGTTCTCAGTTGTCATCAGCATGCAAGGTCCTCCGCCCACATCCACTGCGCGCAGAGTTTTCGTTTCCCCGCAACGGTCGTGTCCTCCCCGGAGTGCTGTGGCACACGTGTGACCGTACCTTCGGATATCGGGTATCTGGAAGAGCGGCGATAGACATCCATAATTTCGGACGCTCGCAGCGCGAATCAGCGGGAATCGCCATCGGATCGCGTCCACGGCCGCTGCTTGACACCTCGATCGCGTTTGGAAACCCTAGCATTCATGGATTCATACGATCTGTCCACTCGATTGAGCCTGGAAAATCTCCACGGATCGCTCGCCGATCCGGCCATCTCGTCGATGAACCTGCTCAATGAGCTGATCGACGAATACCCTGTGGCCATTTCCATGGCGGCAGGCCGGCCGTACGAAGAGTTTTTCGATGTCCGCCTCATCCACGAGTACATCGACGCCTACTGCGACCATCTCCGGCACGAGCGGAAGCTCGACGAGGCGGAGGTCACCCGCACGCTCTTCCAGTACGGCACCACGAAGGGCGTCATCGCCGATCTCATCGCCCGTAACCTCTCCGAGGACGAGCACATCGACGCCGCCCCCGAGTCCATCGTCGTCACCGTGGGCGCGCAGGAGGCCATGTTTCTGGTGCTCCGCACGCTGCGGGCCGACGAGCGGGACGTGCTGCTCGCCCCCGCCCCCACCTACGTCGGACTGACCGGGGCCGCGCTGCTGACCGACACCCCGGTCTGGCCGGTCCGCTCCACCGAGAACGGCATCGACCCCGAGGACCTCGTCCGCCAGCTGAAGCGTGCCGACGAGCAGGGCAAGCGTGTCCGGGCCTGCTACGTGACGCCCAACTTCGCCAACCCCACGGGCACCAGCATGGATGTGCCCGCCCGCCACCGGCTCCTCGAGGTCGCCGAGGCGGGCGGCATCCTCCTCTTGGAGGACAACGCGTACGGGCTCTACGGATCCGAGCGCCTTCCTGCTCTGAAGGCGCTCGACCGGTCGGGGACGGTGGCCTATATCGGCTCCTTCGCCAAGACCGGCATGCCCGGCGCCCGGGTCGGCTACGTCGTGGCGGATCAGCACCTCGCCGGGGGCGGCATGCTCGCCGACCAGCTCTCGAAGCTCAAGGGCATGCTCACGGTGAACACCTCGCCCATCGCGCAAGCGGTGATCGCCGGAAAGCTCCTGCTCAGCGAGTTCAGTCTGCTCAAGGCCAACGCCAGGGAAATCGCCATCTACCAACGCAACCTCCAGCACACGCTGGGCGAACTCGCCCGCAGGCTCGGCGGCTGCCCTGGGGTCAGCTGGAACACGCCGACGGGCGGGTTCTTCGTCACCGTCACCGTGCCCTTCGTCGTCGACGACGAGTTGCTCAAAGACGCCGCCCGCGACTACGGCGTGCTGTTCACGCCGATGCACCACTTCTACGGCGGCAAGGACGGGTTCAACCAACTCCGGCTTTCGATCAGCCTGCTCACACCGGAGCTGATCGAGGAGGCCGTCTCCCGGCTCGCGGCACTCATCGCCGCACACCTCCCCTGATCCGGGCTCAGTTGGTCATGCGGGATCGCTCTTCGGTGATGCCTCCAGCAACAAGGCGTCATGGCCACCGCGATCCCCGGCGGACCTGAACGAGGTCGGCGCGATCACATCGAAGCCGGCCTGTTCGAGTTCCCGTACCACCTGATTCGCCTCCAGGAGCCTCAAGCGGCTCGTGCAGACGACGAAGGGGGCGGACGTCTCATCGGCGGGGCAGGTGGTGATTTCCTGGATGCCCTCCGCTGGAGACCGCCTTACGTGCAGCACGTACCGCCGACCGCTCCGGCCTGATAGCTCTTGCTGGCGCTCCAGCGACTCCGACCTGCTGGTGTCGGCCATGCTGATCATGAACTGTCCGCCGGGCACCAGGTGTTCGCGAACCGACGCGTACAAGCCGGGCCTGTCGGCGTCGTCCAGGAGGTTGATCGAGCCGTAGCTGATGACCACGGTTCCAAAGCGCTTGCCCAACGCGAAGTCGCTCATATCCCCCTGAACCAGAGTGCACCGATCGCGAAGATCTGCCGGCGCGTCTTCCAACTGCCCCCGGAGAGTGGCGAGCATGGCGGTCGACAGCTCAAGTGCGGTCATCTCGAAGCCGAGCTTCAGGAAAGGGAACGTCAACCGGCCCGTCCCGGCGGCGAGTTCCAGCACCGGTCCGGACGCAGGACGAATGCGGGCGGCCATCTCCCGTGCTTCCGAGGTGCCGTCCGCTTCCTGCATCAGATCGACCCCGACGTCCTCGTCATAGAAACTGCGCAGGACGCCCCGCTCCCCCACGGAGGCCAGCAAAGCTTCCGCGCGAGTGGTCCGTACCGGGCCACGCTCCAGCTGATTACTCATAAGGCCAACCTCCTGGTCGACATTCGTCTGAGGCGCCACCGGATGAGGGTGTCCGCATTCCGGCCCACCTCACACAGATCCTGACGCCGGTCCGGTGGGATCTACCGGCAGAGACGCGAACAGAGCGTCCATGATTTCAGTTGCTGTCTTCGCGAGAGACCACAGACCAGGTCTTTTCGCTGTAGCCGCCGTGTGGCGAGCTTTCCCGGGCATGCTCTTCCAGCTGGGCGAACAAATCCTTGCCGGGCCCGTTGAGCATCGACATTTGAGACGAGTAGAGCCGCAGGGCTTCGCATTTCCGTGTCCACGCCTCCGTCTTGACGGAGCTGAAATCGGGAGGACCGAGATGAAAGCCCTTCGGCAGTTCGACGGCATCCAACCCGAAGATCGCGTGCGGAAGGTCTTCCCAGAGTCGCATCGGAATATCCCGCTCATGCGCCGTGAACAGCGCGGCATCCCGTGCGATCGCATTGTCGATATGACCGTTGGCAGCCGCGCAGGTGATGATCAGCGTCGGAGCGAACTCATCGACAACCGACTCGATGTCGCCCTTTACCGCGGAAAACAGATCCGAATCGTTCTGTGACGATTGCCTGGTGATCGCCACCTTCTGTCGGCCTGGTACGTTCTCGGCCAGCCATTGGCCGTCCGGCGACTTGCGATAAATGGCATCAAGGAATCGGCCATGCCGGTGATCGGCCCCCAGGAGGTCGAGCGCGGCGATGTCTTCTTTTCGGCGATACAGCGATGCGTCTTGGTCCGGCGAGATGTCCCAGATTCCGTGCAATCGCTTCGCCGCCGGAGAGTAAGGAGGCGACACGGTGCCGGCGAATACCGTGTAGACGGTCACCTGTGCACCGTCCTGCTCCGCCTGGGAGAGGCCCGCCCCGAAGGACAGGACCGCTTCGTCCAAATGAGGGGATATGGCCAGTAATCGGGTCCGGTCGGAGCCACGAAACATGGCAGTCAATTTATTGACGGCGTTCCCACGACGCAACAAGTGAGGACTGGACGGACGTTCTTTCCCTGATTCACCGCGATGACCCGCATGGCAGGTCAGTGCACATGCACGTCCGGCACCTACCGCTCGTGGACCGGGATGTGCTGCCCGGGACTGAGCCGGGCCTGCCACCGGGAGCGGCGAACACGCCTGAAAGCGGCCGGGGCCCGAGGTCGATGAACGCGTTGACGGTGCGGTCGCAGATACGGCACCGCGACGCGACCGGCATGCGGTCTCCGCTGTGCTTGCCGTCGAGGGGACGGGGCACGCAGTCCGGACATTCGGCCGCCCGCCGGTTCGCCGGCTCTGTGTGGTTCACACGGGGACAGCCGGCTCGTCCCGGCCGGCCGCGTCGAGCAGCAGTTCCGCGGCCACCGTCGCCCCATCGCCGCGGATCGTGCCCGCCACGGCCGTCGCCCGCGCTCGGGTTCCCGGAGCAAGTGCCGTGTCGAGCGCGGCCGACAGGGAGTCGAACGTCGGGGTCGGACCGTCATGCGCCACCCCGATGCCCAGTTCGGCCACCCGAGAGGCGTAGTACGGCTGATCCGCGATCTGGGGCACCAGGACCTGGGGGGCGCCTGCCCGCGCGGCCACGTGGGTCGTGCCCGCGCCGCCGTGG
The DNA here is from genome assembly GCF_039532135.1 of Streptomyces axinellae. Lineage (NCBI taxonomy): Bacteria > Bacillati > Actinomycetota > Actinomycetes > Kitasatosporales > Streptomycetaceae > Streptomyces > Streptomyces axinellae. The sequence goes on along the minus strand of NZ_BAAARJ010000001.1, from coordinate 143,484 downwards.
TGGATGACGGCGGCCACCCGGCCGAACAGCACCTGCTGGTTCACTTCGCCGACGGTGAAGCAGTCCCGCCAGTCGTCGGGCAAGATCAAATCGGCCCATCCGCGGGAGAGGATCACCCGGCGGCCATGGGCGCGGACCGCCTCGACGGCCACCCGGACGGCGTCAGCCGGCGCGCGCAGGCTTCCGAAACCCACGTACACCGGCGGTGACCCGGCATCCAAGAACGCCTCCAACTCCGCCGAAAGGGGCCGTTCGTCCGGCAGGATCCACGCGCCGGTCTGCACGGCGCCGAGGTCCGTCGGCTGCAACGGGGCCAGGGTCGCGTCCGCGGCCAGCCAGGGATGATCGGTGTAGCCGAAGGTGAAGATGTCCTCCACCGGTGGCAGGCCGATCGCGCCCCGACTGCTGTTGAGCGGGCCGCCGTACCGCCGGTAGGCGCTCTGGTTGTTCCCGCCCCACAGTGCCCCGATGTCGGTCACATCCTGTGCGGGCGGCTCGCCGAGGGGCGGTGGCGGCGGGTAGTACGGCGAAGGCACGTAGCTCGGACAGTGGAAGGCGTAGAAGTAGGGGATGCCCAACTGTTCGGCCACCGACCGCACGCCGATCGCGGCGGGCAGCAAGCCGGTCGTCACCACCGCGGCGCACCCCTGGGCGGCGGCCGGGAGCTGGTCGAACTGCACGGCGATCGCCTCGGCCGAGAATCTGAGCATGTCCTCGGGCGACGGCGGCGCGGCTCCGTGTCTCGGCGCGCGCGCCGACGGGCCGACCGGCAGATGCGGCACACCGACCTCGGCCAGCCGGTCCGCGCAGTCCGGCGGTGCGCACAGCAGCGCCTCCGCGCCGAGTTCCCGCAACCCCACCGCCAGTGCCGCCAGTGGTTCGACGTCTCCACGGCTGCCATACGTCGACAACAACACACGCATTTCGCATCCCCTGTTTCCTCGTGCGGTGACCGGCGATGTCTGCCCGTCAAGGAGCGTCGTCGTGGGGGGCACCGCCCGCGCGAGCGGAGCCGAGCGTGGGGCAGCGTGCGATCGCAAGGCGGCCGGAAGTCCTTGAATGGAGCCTCCCCTGCTCTGGGGGTCTTCCCGGCCGAAAACCGGGAGGAGAACTGCCCGTGGTGCGGAGGGTCATGCCGGATGATGGGGCAGCCATTTCATCCCGTCGGGCGAGGTCACGAGCCCGCCGGGGAACAGCGGCAGCTCGGGCTCGGCGTCCTCGCCGAGCAGCGCCTTCATCTGCACCTGCCCTGCCTCCTGCATCGCCTGCTTGACCACCTGCGACTTGAACATCGGCACCATGTCGCCCTGGTCGCCGTCCGCCATCTGGTCCACGGCCGCGGCGAACTCGGCGCTGCGCTCGGCGATCCTGTCCGCCGCCGTCAGCGCCGTCTCACCGGATGACACCCCACCGATCAGCTCCACGAACGCCTCGATATCGGTGTTCTGGTTGTTCGTGACCTTCTTGGCCTGCCAGAAGTACGAGTCCTCGTTCACGTTCATTTGGTAGAACGACATGAGGAACTCGTAGAACACCTGGTACTCGCGGCGATACCGCGCCTCGAACTCGGTCAGTACCGTCTTCTCATCCAGCTCGCCTGCGAGGACGCTGTTGATCGACCGGGCCGCGAGCAGCCCGCTGTAGGTCGCCAGATGCACCCCGGAAGAGAACACCGGGTCCACGAAGCACGCGGCATCGCCGACCAGGACCATCCCTGGCCGCCAGAAAGTCGTCTGCTGGTAGGAGTAGTCCTTGCGGACCCGCAATTCCCCGTACGTGCCGGTCGTCACCCTGGTCGCGCCCGACAGGTATTCCGAAATCATCGGGCACTCGGCGATCAGGGCGTGGTACGCCTTCTCCCGGTCTCCTTGGACCTTCTCGGCCTCCTCCCTGCGCACCACCGCGCCGACGCTGGTCAGCGTGTCACTCAGCGGGATGTACCAGAACCAGCCGCTGTCGAAGGCCACACTCAGGATGTTGCCCGAGATCGGCTCGGGCAGCCGCTTACCGCCCTCGAAGTACCCGAACAGTGCCAGGTTGCGGAAGAACTCAGAATAGTTCCGCGTGCCGCCGACCTTGCCGTACAGCTGGCTCTTGTTGCCCGACGCATCGACCACGAATTGCGCCGATACCGAATGCTCCCTGCCGTCGGGATCGGCGTAACGCAGACCGGTGACGCGCTCGGCATCTTCCACCACATCGGTGACCGCGCACCCCTCCCGCACGACCACACCCTTGCGTCTGGCGTTGTTCAGCAAGATCTCGTCGAACCGCGCCCGCTCGACCTGATAGGCGTGCGACGTCGAGCCGGCCATCAGTGCGGAGATGCCGAAGTGGAACGTCCACGGCTCCGGACGGGCGCCCCAGCGGAACGTGCCGCCCCGCTTCAGCGGGAACCCGGCATCGGCCAGTTCGTCCGCGACACCGAGCATCCGGCACACCCCGTGCACCGTGGCAGGCAGCAACGACTCACCGATCTGGTACCGGGGAAAGTTCTCTTTCTCCAGCAGCAGCACCCGATGGCCCTGCATGGCCACGAGCGTGGCCACAGTCGAACCACCCGGCCCGCCACCAGCCACCACCACATCGAATTCTTCGACCGACATCTCGCCACCGTCTCCTCTGTTGCGGGTCACTTTGTTACGGCTGGGTTTCAGGCTGTGCGGCGCTCGATCGCTACCAGGTCACCGGCACCTGGTCCGGGCAGTCGACGAACGCGTTTCGATACTTCACTTCGCCGATGGGCACTGCCAACCGCAGCCCGGGGAACCGTCGCCAGAGGGCCTGATAGGTGATTCGCAGCATCGCCCTTGCCAACGCCGCGCCCACGCAGTAGTGGATGCCGTGCCCGAATCCGACGTCCGAGACCGGTTCTCGGTCCGCGTCGACGATGTCGGGATTCGGCGTCAGCGCGTCATCCCGGTTGGCCATGAGAATCGAGCACAGGACATAATCCCCCGCCTTGATCAACTGGCCGTCGATGACCACGTCCTTGATGGCCAGACGGGGATTCGGCCCCTGCACGGGTGACAGGTATCGCACCAGTTCAGTGACCACGCGATCGGCCTTCTCGCGGCCTGCGAAGAACAGCGGTATCTGGTCGGGATTATCCAGCAGCGCGACGACCCCGAATCCGATCATCCCCGCGACGGTCTCGACACCCCCGAGGATCAGCGCCATGCACAGGCCCTTCAACTCCTCGTCCGTGATGTTGTCTCCGTGCGCTTGCGCGAGCATGCCGAGGAGCCCCTCGCCGGGGTCCTTCCGCTGCCGGGTGATGAGGTTGTCCAGGTACCGGTTGAACGCCGCGCTGTCGGCGGCTCTCGCCTTGAGCCCGCGGCTCAGATCGACGTTCCGCCTCAACCGCCGGACGAACTCGCGCCGGTCATCCCGCGGAATGCCGAGCAGCTCGCACAGGACACCCGCGCCGATCGGATCGGCGAACTCCCGCTGGAGGTCCGCGGATGGTCCCGCAGCCTCCATCATGTCGAGCCGATCACCGATGAGGTCTTGTATCGCGGGCTCCATCTGGCGGATCCGCCGGACCGTGAACTCCGGTGTCAGCATTTTTCGCAGGCGTGTGTGCTCTGGCGGATCGTAAGTCGATATCTGCCCGACGAACTGCGGCTCGATGCGCGCCCCTGATTCCGCATGGGTGAACCGGGGCCGTGTCGTGAAATTCTCGTGATCACCCAATATCCTGCGCACGACTTCGTAGCCGAATGCCTGCCAGACATAGTCCCGGCCCAGCTGCGCGGATGCCTCCCCGACGATCCGGAACAGCGGTCCGTGCGCTCTGAGTTCGAAGTTGTCCTCATGCGGATCGCAGTTCGTTCTCAGCTTGAAGTTCGGCGGCTCTCGTAAGAGTGGCGCGAGCTGACCGATATCCTGCCCCATCCGAGTGCAATCTCCTTCACTGGCCGAGACCGGCGTTCGGAGGTAGCCGTCTAGCCGGCATACCCGTACTGCTTCGCGTAATGAGCGAATCCGGAGTCGCCGTGCAACAACTCCTGGTAGGCGGACTCGACATCCTCGCCCAGGAAGGACAGCGACCGGTCGCCGTACCTGCCCTCGCCCACGAATTTCGGCCCATCGCCGCTGGCCTCCTGGCCAGTGGGCGATGTACCGCCCCCCGACCGCGCGCTCTGGTGCTCCAGTTCGCGCATTCGTTCCAGGGTGCTGGCATCCACCGCGCGGCGTATGTCCCCGATCTCGACGGGCTGCCCGAGGTCGAGGAATTCGATGATCTCGGAGAACCGTGCTACCGGATCGGCCCGTAGATCCTCATAACGCACCGTCAGCAGGCCCGCGTCCGGGAAGCGGTCACTCGGCGACTCGGTCCAGCTCCGCACGTTCTCCGGCCACGACCCGATACCGACCCCCGGCGAGAGTGCCGCCAGTTGATGGCCGCCTGTGGCGATGAACTCGTGGGCGAAGGCGCGGCTTCTCTCCAGGTCGTCGAGCGGTATCGCGGCCATGCGCAGCGAGCTGAGCAGGATGTCCCTGGGATTGCGCACGAGATAGAGAACCTTGACGGTCGCCTTCCGCAATACGTCCAGCACCGGTACGTCGGCCCTGAGATGCGTCTTCACCAGCACCGGTTCCGCCGGCTCTGTCGGCGGCAGGTCGCCGAAACGCAGCATCCCCTCAAGCACGGGGGTCGTGGCGTACACATCGTTCCAGACCTGCGGTGTCTTGCCCGTTATATAGGCGGCCAGCATGCACCTGAGCCACGTGTTCCCGGCCTTGGGATAGGACGCGATCCATCGGATTCCGTTCATACCTGCTCCTCAGTGGACTTTGCAGCACGGGTCACAGCAGTTGTCCCAGGCGATCACCAAGCGACCATCAGCTCCGTCAGTCCATACGCGGGGGTGGTCGAACGGAACATGTTCTCCTGGGCCGGGTCCGCAAGCCTCAGCGTGGGGAAACGCCGCCACAGAGCGGTATAGACCGTCCGCAGTTCGAGGCGGGCCAAAGCAGCTCCCAGGCAGTGATGGACGCCGTGCCCGAACGCGACATGCGGGACGGGCTCGCGCGTGACATCGAGGCGCTCCGGATCCGGCGTCAGGGCAGGGTCACGGTTGGCCGCCGGGAGCGAGCAGATGACGCTCTCCCCCTTCTTGACCAGCTGATCCCCGATGGTGACGTCCTGCATGGCGATGCGGGGTGTCGGGGAATAGGTGACCGTCAGGTAGCGGAGCAGCTCCTCGACCGCCCGTTGCGCCGACCTCTCATCGTCCCGGAGCGCGCCGATCTGCTCCGGGTGCCGCAGCAGCGCCAGCACGCCCAGCCCGATCATGCCGGAGATGTTGTCGTCGCCGGCCAGCATCACTTGAACGCAAAAGCCTCTCAGCTCCTCGTCCGTCGCTGCGTCGCCGTACGCGGCGACGACGGCTCCGATCATCCCCTCGCCCGGATCCTTCCGTTCCCTGGCGATCATCGCCAACAGGTAGCGGGAGAACGCCTCGCCCGCCGCGGCCCGCCTCTTCGGGCTTCGCGAGGCGTCGAGGTGTCCGTGACACAGCTGCATGAACATGGCCCGGTCGTCACGGGGCACGCCGAGCAGCTCGCACAGCACGGCCCCGGGCACCTGGTCGGCGACGAACTCGATCAGATCCGCGGGGGATCCCGCCTGCTCCATGGCATCGAGGCGCTCGGTCACGATCTGCTCGATGTACGGCTGTAGACGTTGCATCTTGCGCAGAGTGAACCCGGGGGTCAGCTTCTGCCGCATCCGGGTGTGCTCCGGCGGGTCGTAGTCCATCAGGTTCCCGACCAGCTCGCGCGGCCGGAAGATGCCCTCCCCGCCGACCCCGTCCCGGGGGTCCCAGCGTCGCCGGGTGCTGAACCTTCCGTGGTCGCCCATCACCTGTCGGACCAGGGTGTGCGTGGTCGCCATCCAGCGGGTCTCGGCGTCCGCTCCGGATCCGACGGTGACCCTCGTCAGCGGTCCCGAGGCGAGCAGTTCGTCCGCCGGATCGAGACCCTGCCTGCGAACGTGGACGGGCCGCGAGTCGTCGTCACTCAACGGGAAGCTCCTCCCCCACCATCGATTCTCCTCCCAGACCGGCGCTACCAGTTGAGCCGCAGAGCCTCCACGTTGAACGGCGGCCGGCCCAACTTGACCTCGCGATCCGGTTCGGCCAGCCGCAGGGTGGGAAAGCGGTGCGCCAGAGCCGGAATCGCCACCCGGAACACCAACTCGGCCAGCGACCGGCCGAGGCAGTGGTGGATGCCGTGCCCGAACGCGACATGCGCGGGCTTTCCCCTGGTGATGTCGAACCGGTCGTCGGGGCCGGGGAAGTTCCAGCGGTTCGCGGCCAGGAAGGAGGGTGTGACGGTGTCGCCCGCCTTGATGGGGCAACCACTGATGTGCACGTCCTCCAACGCGACGCGCGGAGTGGTCTTCTCGTCGCTGGTGATATACCGGACCACCTCATCCAGCCAGTCCGGCACGGTGTCCGGCCTCTCCCGCAGCAGGGCGAACTGCTCGGGCTCCTCGACCATCAGCCATGCGCCCGCCGCGAGGAAGCGAGCCACCTGGTCCCCGCCCGCACCCATGACGAACGCGGCGACTCCGATCAGCTCCGCGTCGGTGATCTCGTCGCCGTGCTCCCGCACCACCACACCGAACAGGTCGTCACCGGGATCGCGCCGGGTACGGGTGACGACCTGGTTCATGTACGCCCAGAACTTGTTTCCCGCCGCCAGGCGCCGCTTGCCCGACCGTTCGGCCCGGCTGGCGTGCAGGGCGCGGGACAGCTCCACCTGGTCATCTCGTGGAATGCCGACGAAGTCGCAGGTCACCGTCGTCGCGATGGGCCACCCGAAACGCGGGACGAAATCCACCGGGCCACCGGTGGTCTCGATGTCGTCAAGGGTGGCCTCGACGACCTTCTCGACCTGCGGCCGGAATCCCTGTATTCGCCGGATGGCGAACGGGCCCGTCACCATCCGGCGCAGGCGCGTGTGCTCCGGTGGATCGTACTGAGTGAGGAAGCCGGGGAATATGAAACCGGCCGCGGTGCCACGGTAGAGCAGCTTGGAGCTGAATTTGTCCGAGCCGAGAACTTGCCGGATCTCGTCGTACCCGGCGGCAAGCCACGCGGTCCGCCCTTCGGGGGCATCCTCGACGCCCAGTACGGCCATGGGGCCCTTGGCCATCAGGGCGCGTAACTCCGGCACCGGATCGAACCGGTCCCGCCGGTGTATGTCCAAGCCCAGGTCAACGTTGATCTCCTCGAACGTGCCCCGGACAACGTTGTTCTCCTCGAACACTGCACAGGTCCTTTCGCCTCGTCCAGTCCTCGGATGCGGAAGGGTTGTCGCGAGTCGGCCGGACGAGCGTCGAGCTCGTCCAACCGTCCGCATTGAGCAGCTGGACGCCTTACTTCTCAGGCGCCGGCTTCCTGGATGAGGCTCTTGGGCCGGAGGTCCGTCCAGTTCTCCTCGATGTAGGTGAGGCATTCCTGACGGGCGGCCTCGCCGTAGACACTGGTCCAGCCGGCCGGCACTTCCGCGAAGGACGGCCAGAGGGAATGCTGGCCCTCGTCGTTGACCAGCACGAAAAAGGAACCGTTCTCGTCGTCGAACGGGTTGGTCATCGTTGTGTCCTTTCACTCTTCGGCCGGGAACGGAGTTTCTCGGCGACGATGGATCCAATCTGGGCCAGAGCCGCGGGTTGCACCAGGTCGTAGTGGTTGGACGGGATCTCGTGGGGCTCGATGGTTCCGCTGGTGAAGTCCCTCCAGCTGGCTATCGCCTCCGGTACGGGCAGATGCGCCGGCCGGTCCACCGAGGCGATGAAGAGCAGGATGTCGCCGGCGAAGGGCGAGGCGGTGTGCTGCGGCCCGACCTTCCAGAGGTTTCGCATCACCGCCTCAAGGCGCTTCCTGGCGCCGGGCCCCTGGACCATTCCACCGGCGAGCTCCAGGTCCTGCTGCTTGCGCTTTTCCACGGCCTCCTCGTCGCGCATGGCTTCTTCGCTCACCGTGCCGGTCGCGTTCCGTCCCATGTAGACGGGATAGGCGTCGAGCAGGGCGAGCAGGGCGACCTCCTCCCCTTCCGCCTCCAGCACCGCGGCCATCGCCTGCGCGATCCGCCCGCCGAGGGACCAGCCGAGGAGGTGGTACGGCCCGGTCGGCTGCAGCGCGCGGATCTGCTGGAGGTAATCGGCCGCCATCTCCTCGACGCTGCCGGGCAGGGGTTCGGTACGGGCCAAGCCGCGCGCCTGCACTCCGTAGACCGGCTGATTCGCCGGAAGATGCCGCAGCAACGGCTGATAGTTCCAGCTCAGGCCGCCGCTCGCGTGGAGGCAGAACAGTGGCGGGCGGTCACCGCCGACTTGCAGCGGCAGCAGGATCTCGTAGTCACCCGTCTTCACCGAAGGGGTCGAGCGCCGCCGCTCGCCTACGACGACCAGGGTTTCGACGGAGGTCTTCCGGGCGAGCGAGCCCGTGCGCAGCATCTGATGTCCCGGAGTCCCGAACGGACAGGGCACGGTCGGCTGACCGGCCCTGCCCGCGTCCACTGCCGGCCCGGTGACGTAGAGATCGCCCACGGCCCCCGGAGGGACCGGGCGCAGCTGGTCGTCGAGCAGGAGCGCGCCGAGCGGACCGTCCTCGTCCAGGCCGGCGAGCGCCGGGGGCACGGCCCCGGGCCACCGCGCCGGTGCGAGGACCGGACGGCTGCGTTCGGAGTCGTCCAGGACGATGTCCAGGTCGCTGATCCGCCGCTGGGGATCCTCCGCCACCTGTTCCAGGACGCGGACCAGCCGCCGGGCCACCGACTCGGCCGTGTCCCGGTCGAACAGGTCGGTGGCATAGCGCAGGGTGCCTTCGAAGCCGTCCTCGCTGTCGTCGTCGCGGTGGTCGGTGAGCGTGAACGCGAGGTCCAGCTCCATGGCCTCGGCCCCGCCGGGTTCGACATCGGTGCGCAGGCCCGGCAGTTCCGTCGCGTCCCAGGTGCCGAGCCCCTCCTCCAACACCTCCAGTCCCACCTGGAAGACGGGGTGGCGGGCGAGTGAGGCGGGCAGGCCGAGCAGCTCGGCGACCCGCTCGAAGGGCACGTCCACGTGCTCGTGTGCGGCTTGGACCACTTCCTGCACGCGGGTGACGACTTCCAGGAAGGTCGGGTCGCCCGAGACGTCCGTGCGCAGGGCGACCGGCCGGGCGAACGGCCCGATCATCGGCTCAAGGTCGATGAGGTCCTCGTCCCGGGGCAGCGTCGTGCCGATCACCAGGTCGTGGCCCGCTCCCAGTTTCGTCAGCAGCATGGCCAGCGCGGCGTGCACCACCGAGAACGCGTCCGCGTCGGCCGAATCCGCTGTGTCCATCAACCGGGCGTGCGGGCCCGCGTCCAGCCGCAGTCCGACCGCACCGGCCCGACGCGAGGGGAGCGCCGGCCGCGGGCGGTCGAACGGCAGCACCGTCTCTCCGTCGATTCCGGCCAGGTTGTCCTGCCAGAAGGCGACCTGCTCGTTGGTGAGGCTACGCGGCTCGTCCGCGTCCGCGAGCAGACGCTGCTCCCAGATGGCGTAGTCGGCGAACTGCAGTGCCAGGGGCGCGCGTTCCGGGACCCGGCCCTCGCGCCGCGCGCCGTACGCGGCTGCCAGATCGCGGAAGAAGACGTCCAGCGAGTCGTCGTCGGCGAGGATCCGGTGCACCCGCAGGTGCAGCAGGTGCTCCTTTTCCGAGAGTCCGAAAAGGTCACATCGCCACGGCACGTCCTCGGTGAGGTCGAACACCTGCTCGCGCTGCTCGGCGAGCAGCCGGGGGAGGTCCTCCTCGGTGGCCGGGAGGGGAGTCAGCTCGACCGCCAGGGTGTCTTGAATGTGCTGGTGGACGCTCTGCGCATCGCCGGGGAAGGTCGTGCGGAGGATTTCGTGCCGGGCCGCGACATCGCCGAGCGCCGCCGCCAGCGCGGGCACGTCCAACCGGCCGCGCAGGCGCAGTGCGACCGCTGCGTGCAGGCCGGCCGTCTCCTTCCCGGGATCGGCGAGCAGCCGGGCGCGCAGCTGCCGGACGGTGACCGGCACCCGGTCCGGCCGCCGGGCGGCTTCCAGCGCGGGGCGTGACTTCGCGGCAAGCACCCTCGCCAGACCCGCGGGTGTCGGCGAGGAGAACAGCTGCCGGATGGGCAGATCCGCGCCGAGTTCCTCACGGATCCGCGCGATGAGCCGCATGGCAAGCGCCGAACTCCCGCCGAGGTCGTGGAAGGTGTCGTCGCCGCCTACCTGGTCGACGCCGAGGATCTCGGAGAACAGCGCACACAGCACCTTCTCGGTCTCGCTCTCCGGGGCCTTCTCCGACGCGTGTCCCGCGAGATCCGGGGCGGGCAGGGCCCGGCGATCCACCTTGCCGTGCGCGGTGACCGGCAGGCCGGGCAGGGCGACAACCGCCACCGGGACCATGTACGCGGGCAGGACCAGGGCCAGGTTCCGCCGGATCTGTGCTGCTCCGGCATCACTGCCGTCGGAGACGAACCAGCCCACCAGACGCTTCTCGCCCGGCTGGTCCTCCCGCGCCATGACGACCGCCTCGACCACCCCGGGCTGGGCCGCCAACGCGGCCTCCACCTCGCCCAGCTCCACCCGGTAGCCGCGGATCTTCACCTGGTCGTCGGCGCGGCCGAGGAAGACCACCTCGCCGTCCCGGTTCCAGCGCGCCAGGTCTCCGGTGCGGTACATCGGCTCCCCGGCGAGGAAGGGGCATGCCACGAACCGTTCGGCCGTCAGGCCGGGGCTGCTGAGGTACCCGCGGGCCAGCCCCGTTCCGGCGATGTACAGCTCGCCGGCCACTCCCGGCGCGACCGGGCGCAGGAAGGCATCGAGGATGTAGACCTTGCGGTTGGTCATGGGACGGCCGACCGGCAGCTCCCCCCCGAGTTCCTCGCCGGGCTCGATCGGCTTCCACGTCGCGCACAGGGTCGTCTCGGTCGGTCCGTAGGTGTTCCGCACCCGCAGGGCGGGCTGGGCCCGCCGCAGGTTCCGCACCGACTGCGCGGGAACCACGTCCCCGCCGGTCCCGATCTCGACCAGACCCGCGAAACACTCCGGAGATGTCTCCGCCAGGGCGCGGAAGGTACCGGCGGTGAGGTGGACGGCGGTCGCGCCCCGCTCGACTGCCTGGCGTACCCCGGCGGCGTCCAGCACTCCCGGCTCGGTGAGCAGGACCCGGCCGCCCATGGCGAGCGGCACCCACATCGCGTAGAGCGAGGGGTCGAAGACGTGCGTCGCGTGCATCAGCACGCCATCGCCCGGACCGATCCGCCAGCCCGCGTCACCGGCCAGGCCGGCCACGGCCCCGTGGGGGATGCCAACGCCCTTCGGGAGGCCGGTGGATCCGGAGGTGTACATCACGTACGCGAGGTCGCCGGCGCTCGGCTGGGTCCGCGGCGCCGTGGCGGCACAGCCTTCGACGGCAGCCCGCGTCTCCGGGGCGTCGAGGACGATCGCGTCCTTCGGTGCGACTGCGCTGGTCGCCTCGGTGCACAGGACTGTGGAGACCGTGGAGTCGTCGAGAATGAACGCGATCCGCTCGGCCGGGTACTCGACGTCCACCGGGACGTATGCCGCACCTGCCTTCCAGATCGCCAGGAACGCGATCAGCAGGTCCGGCGACCTGTCCATGGCCACCCCGACCCGGTCGCCGCGGCAGACGCCACGAGCGGCGAGGTGGCCGGCCAGCCGGTTCGAAGCCCGGTCGATTTCGGCGTAGGTCAGGTCGGCGCCGCCGGCGTCGGTGACCGCCACCGCGTCCGGCGCCGCGGCCACCCGCCGCGCGAACATCCCGACCACGGACTCCCCCGGCACCGGGCCCGCGGTCGCGTTCCATTCGTCCACCACCAGGGCGCGCTCGGTCTCGCTCAGCAGCGTCAGGCGGCCCACGAGCACATCGGGCTCGGTGACCAGCCGCTCCAGCACGCGAGCCAGCGCGCCCACGACCGATTCGGCGACCGCGTGATCGAACAGGCCCCGGTCGTAGTCGAGGATGAGCGGCATCCGCTCGCCGGGGCCGGTGATCAGGGTGAACGGGTAATGCGAGGAGTTGCGCCCCCGCTTCATCGGGTGCAGGATCAGGCCGCCTTCCGGCGCCTGGCCGAGTCCCTTGCGCGGGAAGTTCTCGTAGATGATGAGCGTGTCGAAGACCGCTCCGGGTCCGGCGGCGGCCTGCACGTCCTGGAGGCCGAGATGGTGGTGGGCCATGAGTGCCGACTGGTCGCGCTGCAGTTCGGCGAAGAGTTCGACGGCCCGCCGCCCGCCGTCGAGCCGGACTCGCACCGGCAGGGTGTTGAGCAGTTGGCCGACCATCGACTCCACACCGGCGAGGTCGCCGGGCCGCCCCGAGGCGGTCGCGCCGAATACGACGTCGGTACGGCCTGCCAGTTGCGACAGCACGACGGCCCACGCGCCCTGCACGATGCTGTTCAGAGTGAGGTCGTGACCGCGCGCCAGCCCGGCCAGACCGTCCGTCAGTTCCGTGGACAGCTCGATCATCACCGTGTCGATGTCCGGCACGCGGGTCGGATCGGCCGGGGCGACGGTGGTGGGCGTGTCCAGCCCCGCGAACTCTTCGCGCCAGGCTGCCTTGGCCGACTCCTTGTCCTGCCGGGCCAGCCATACGAGATAGTCCCGGTAGGACACGGTGGGCGGGAGCCCGGACGCGTCCCCGCCCGCCGCGTAGATCGCGGCCAGTTCGCGGTGGATGACCGGCATCGACCAGCCGTCCACCAGCACATGGTGAAGGGTGTGCACGAGCCGGTGGCGCTCGGGGCCGAGCCGGATCAGGTGCAGTTTCATCAGCGGCGCCGTCTCGATGTGCAGCCGCTCGGACACCTCGTCCGCGGCCAGCCGGTCCACCTCGCTGTCGGCGTTGTCGTCCGGCAGCCCGGAAAGATCCGTCTCCCGCCAGGGGACCTCGGCGTCCCGCGCGATGACCTGCACCATCTGCGCGCCGCTGACATAGCGGAAGCAGGCCCGCAGCGCGGCATGCCGGTCCACGACGGCCTGCCACGACGCCCTCAGCCGGGCGGCGTCCAGTGGGCCGTCGATGCCGTAAACGGTCTGCACCGTGTAGGTGTCCGGCCCGTCGTGGTCGAGTGCGGTGTGGTACAGCATCCCTTCCTGCAACGAGGAAAGGGGCCAGACGTCCTCCACGCTGGAGCGGGGCTTCGGGCGAGTGCCGTCAACTGTCACAGTCTGCTCCTCACAGCGCCTGTTCGCCGGCCAGTCCGGCCTCTAGCTGGTCCATCTGGTTCGTTGAGAGATCGACGAGCGTGCCCGCCGAGGACTCGGGCGCCGCGGTGGCATCGCTGTCGGCAGGGAGTTCCGCGACAAGCACCGCCAGCCGTTCCGGCGTCCTTTCTTCGAACACCTGCCACGAGGTCAGTTCCAGCCCCTTCCTGCGGGCTCGGGCCGATAGCTGCATCGACATGATCGAATCGCCGCCGAGTTCGAAGAAGCTGTCCTCGGCACCCACCCGGTCCAGGCCGAGTACCTCCGCGAACAGTTCGCACAGCCTCGCCTCCATCGCCGTGCGCGGGTCCCGCCCGGAAGACATCCCGGCGTAGTCGGGAGCCTGCAGCGCCCGGTGGTCGAGCTTGCCGTTGGGGGTCAGGGGCATCCGCTCCAGCGGCACGAATGCCGCGGGCATCATGTACTCCGGCAGGCGTTCGGCCGCCAGCTCGCGCAGCGCGGAGATCAGCGCGCCGCCGTCGGTGGAAGCGCCTGCGGCCGACACGGCATACGCCACCAGCTGCTTGTCGCCCGGCCTGTCCCGGTGGACGGCGACCACCACCTGGGCGACGTCGGGATGCTCCGCCAGCACAGCCTCGATCTCGGCGGGTTCGACCCGGTATCCGCGCACCTTGACCTGCGCGTCGGCCCTGCCGACGAAGACCAGCTGGCCCTCGGCGGTCCAGCGGAACCGGTCGCCGGAGCGGTACATGCGGCCACCCGGTGAGAACGGGTCGGCGACGAACCGTTCCGCCGTCAGGCCAGGGCGCCGGAAGTAGCCGCGGGCCAGTCCGACTCCCGCGATGTAGAGCTCGCCTGCCACACCCGGCGGCACCGGCTGCAGGAAGGCATCGAGCACGTAGTGCCGCACGTTGCGAATCGGTCCGCCGAGTGGGACCACTTCGTGTCCCGGAGACAGCGGGGAGCTCATCGTCGAGCAGATGGTCGTCTCCGTCGGCCCGTAGGCGTTGATCATCCGACGGCCCGGCGACCAGCGGTCCACCAGCGCGGGCGGCAGTACCTCGCCGCCCGTCAGCACGGTCTCCAGACTGTCGGGCAGGTCGTCCTCGACCGCCAGCACGCTCGGCGACACCGTGAGGTGGGTGATGCCCCACCGGCGCAGCGTGTCGCCCAGCGTCACCTGGGGCGGCATGCTCTCCGCGTCGGGCAGCACCAAGGTCCCGCCGGCCAGCAGAGCCATGTACAGCTCGGAGACGATGGCGTCGAACCCGATGGCGGACAACTGCAGGACCCGCGAGGTGGACGTCACGCCCATCCGCTCGATGTGTGCGCGCCCCAGATTGCCGAGCCCGGAGTGGGTGACCAGGACGCCCTTGGGCACCCCCGTCGATCCTGATGTGTAGATCACGTACGCGGCATCGTCCGGCGCGACCGGCGGCAGGGCCACCTCGGAAGCGGCTGCGGGCAGTTCGTCCAGCACGAGCACCGTGCCCGCGAACTCCCGCGGCACGACCGCTCGGGTCGCCGCCGTGCACACCAGCACCTCCGGCGCCGAGTCCGCCAGCATGTACTCGATCCGTTCAGCCGGATAGTTCGGATCGACCGGAACGAACACCCCACCGGCGAACGAGACCCCCATCAAGGTCACCGCCAGCTCGGCCGAGCGCTCCACCACCACGCCCACCCGGGCCTCACGCCGCACGCCCGATCCCACGAGCAGCCGCGCCAGCGCCTCCACCTCGTCGAGCAGCTCACCGAACGACAGGCTCCGCCCCGCGTCCTCGATCGCCACCGCGTCCGGCGACAGCTCCACCTGCCTGCGCAACAGCACCGGCAGCGTCTCCGCCGCGAACGGCACGTCGGTCTTGTTCCACTCCTCCACCACCAGGCGGCGCTGCTCCTGACCGATCAGGCCGACGCGTCCCACCGGGGTCCGCGGATCGGCCACGACCTGTTCGAGAGCCCGGAGGATCGACGCGAGGAACTCCTCGACCTGGGTTCGCGGGAAGGCGTCCGGGCGGAAGATGACTTCACCGTGGACGGGACCCGCTACGGACGCGCGCATGGACAGCGGATAGTGCCCGGTGTCGTTCGGAATTCCCGCGGGACGCATGACGAGTGCGTCGGGGTCCTCGGACGAAGGCGGCGTGGGCGGGTAGTTCTCGAACACCACGATCGTGTCGAACGCCGCGCCGGGCCCGGCGAGCTGATTGATCTCGGTCAGCCCGATGTGCTGATGCGGTATCAACGCGACCTGCCGTCGCTG
Source organism: Streptomyces axinellae (assembly GCF_039532135.1). Lineage (NCBI taxonomy): Bacteria > Bacillati > Actinomycetota > Actinomycetes > Kitasatosporales > Streptomycetaceae > Streptomyces > Streptomyces axinellae. The sequence goes on along the minus strand of NZ_BAAARJ010000001.1, from coordinate 128,020 downwards.
CAGGTCCGCCAGCATGTCGAGGAAGGGTTCACAGCCGGCCAGGCGGGCCCGGACCGGCAGCATGTTCATGAACAGGCCGACCGCGGACTCGACACCGGGAATCTCGGGCGGACGCCCGGCCACCGCGGCGCCGAAGACCACGTCGCCGCGTCCGGTCAGCCGGGCCAGCAGCAGTGCCCAGACCCCTTGGAAGAGCGTGTTCGCCGTCACGCCGTGCCGGCGGGTGAACTCCACCAGACGCCGGCTCAGATCGTCGTCGAGTTCGAAGGCGACCCGGTCGGGCTCGACCGGTGCGATGACCGTTTCCGGTGGCACGACGTGGGTCGCCTCGTCCAACCCCGCGAGTTCGGTCCGCCACGCCTCCCGGGCGGCACCCTTGTCCTGGCGGAGGGTCCAGGCGAGATAGTCGCGGTACGACATCGGGGCCGGCAACGCCCCGCCCTCACCGCCGGCTCGGTAGGCCGCCAGCACCTCAGCGGTGATGAGGGGCAGGGACCATCCGTCCGCCGCGATGTGATGCGACGTGAAGACCAGCCGGTGGTGGCGTTCGCCGAGACGCACCAGGTGCAGACGCAGCTGCGGCGCCCGGGTCAGGTCGAACCGTTCGGCGTGCAGTTCCGCCGCGAGACGGTCGGTCTCCGCCAGCGCCTCGTCCTCGGGCAGATGGGACAGATCGGTCTCCTGCCAGGGCGGCGTCACCTCGCCGGCGATCGCCTGCACGGTCGCGCTGGACCCGAGCTGATGGAAACTCGCCCGCAGGGCGGGGTGCCGGTCCAGCAGGACCTGCCACGACCTGCGGAAGCGGGCGACGTCCAACCGTCCCTCGATGACGAGGGTGCGCATACTCGCGTAGACGTCCGGGCCGCGCTCGTCGGCGGCGTGGAACAGCAGACCCTCCTGGAGCGGGGACAGCGGCCAGATGTCGAGCAGGCCCGGTACGGCGGCCTCGACCTCCGCCACCTCCCGCTGCGTCAGCGCGGTGAGCGGGAAGTCCGATGGCGTGTGCCCGCCGGCGCCGCCGGCTTCGACGTGTGCGGCGAGGCCGGTCAACATCTCCAGCCAGCCCCGCGCGAGCGACTCCGCCTCGGCTTCGCCGAGTATGCGCCCGGCCCAGGTCACGGTCAGCTCCAACTCGGGTCCCTCGGCGGCGTCCAGCACGACCGCGTTGATCTCCACGGCGTGCCGCAGCGCCGCGTCCTGGTCCGCCGTACCGCCGATGGTCCCCACCATCTGCCAGGGCTGAGCGGCACCCTCGGGCCCGGAGGAGAAGCGGCCAAGGTAGTTGAAACCGATCTCCGCCTGCGGCAGCGCCGCCAGGGCCGGCCCGGTCTCGGCGTTGAGGTAGCGCAGCATCCCGTAGCCGAGCCCGCCGTCGGGCACGGCTCGCACGTTCTCCTTGACGCCCATCAGCAGGCGGCCTGCCGCGTCGCCGCCCGCGACGGCTTCGGCCGTGTCGATCCCGGTCACATCCAGCCGGAGCGGGTGTATGTCGGTGAACCAGCCGACCGTCCGGGACAGGTCCAGCTCACCGAGGGGCCGGCGGCCATGGCCCTCGACGTCCACCACGACGGCCGTGCCACCGCGCCACCGGGCCACCGCACCCGCCAAGGTGGCCAGCAGCACCTCGTGGACACCGCAGTGGAAGGCCGAGGTCGCCTTCGCCACGAGCACGCGGGCCTTGTCCCGCGGCAGTGTCCAGGACCTGTGTCCCGCGGTCGCCATGGTGTCGCGCGTGGGGTCGAACTCGCCCAGTCGCGGCTGCGCTCCGTCGAGAATCGCCGTCCACGTCTCCAGCTCCGCGGTCCGGGTCTCGGCCTGATCGGCCAGGGTTCGCGCCCAGCGCCGGAAGGAGACGTCGACCGGATCCAGCTCCGGTTCCCGGCCCGCGGCCACGGCCGCGCATGCCGTCTGAAGGTCCGGCAGCAGGACCCGCCAGGACACGACGTCGGCGAGCAGATGGTGGACCACCACCACGAGCCGTCCGACGCGGCCGGGTCCGGCGTCCACCCACACCGCCCTGATCATCACGCCTGCGGCGGGATCCAGCCGAGCGGCTGCCTCGCCGGCGCAGCGATCCGCGATCTCGTCCGCGTCGCCGCCACCGGCCTCGACCCTCTCGATCAGCGTCGCCGCGTCCACCGCCGCCCGGTCGGACACGATCAGCCGGGGCTGCTCTCCGTCGGTCTCGACGATCCGGCTGCGCAGCATGTCATGGGTGTCGATCACCGCGGCCAGTCCGGCCGCCAGCACGTCCGAGGAGAGGTCGTCGGGCGCGCCCACGGTCACCCACTGCGCCAGTGCGCGGCGGGTCATCGCGCGGGGATCGCGTTCGAGCAGTGCCCGCACCACTGGCGTCCAGGGGACCTCTCCGACGCCGTCGGCGAGGTCGGCCCGCGCCGGTCCGCCACGCTCGGCGACCGCCGCGATCCCCGCGGGCGTCTTCTGCTCGAAGACCTGCTTCGCCCCGAAGACGAAGTTCTCGCGACGCGCGCGGGCGGCCAACCGCATCGACAGGATCGAGTCGCCGCCCAGCTCGAAGAAGCCGTCGTCGGCGCCGACCCGGTCCAGGCCGAGGATCTCGGCGAACAGGTCGCACAACACTCGCTCGGCCTCGGTACGCGGCTCGCGGCCGACCGCCTTCCCGGTGAACTCCGGGGCGGGCAGGGCCGCACGGTCGATCTTTCCGTTGAGCGTCAGCGGGAAGCTGTCCAGCACCACCACCCTCGCGGGCACCATGAACTCCGGCAGCCGCGCCGCGAGGTGCTCGCGGACCGCGTCGGAATCCGGTCCCGGACCCCCTTCCGTGGTGACATACGCGATCAGCCGCTTCTCGCCCGGGTGGTCCTCCCGCACCACCACGATCGCCTGTGCGACCTGCGGAACCTCGGCCAGGGCCGCCTCGACCTCCCCGGGCTCGACACGGTGGCCCCGGATCTTCACCTGGCCGTCGGCCCTTCCGACGAACAGCAGTTCACCCTGGTCCGTCCAGCGCGCCAGATCGCCCGTGCGGTACATCCTCGCGCCCGTCGCCCGGCCGCCACCCCCCGTGGTGGCGCTCGGCTCCGCCGCGTCGCCGAGGGCGAACGGGCTGGCGACGAACCGCTCCGAGGTCGGCCCGCTCGCGCCCTGATAACCGTGCGCGAGGCCGGCGCCGGCGAGGTAGAGCTCGCCGGTCACGTGGGGCGCCACCGGCTGGAGGAACGCGTCGAGCACGTAAGCCTGCCGTCCGGCCAGCGGTCGGCCGATCGGCAAGGTGTCGCCGGTCTCGTCCCCGGCTTCGAGGAGGTGCCATGTGGCGCAGAGGGTGGCCTCGGTGGGGCCGTAGAGCTGCCGGACCCGAACCTCCGGGCACGCCCGGCGCACGCGCGCGACGGACGCGAGTGGCACCGCGTCCCCGCCGGTGAGGATCTCGCGCAACCCGCGGAAGGACTCCGGCGATTCCTCGGCCACCACCCGGAAACTCCCCGCCGTCAGGTGGGCGGTGGTCACGCCGCGTTCGATCGCTTCACGCAGCCGCTGCGCGTCCACCGCGCCCGGTTCCGCGACCAGCACACGGGCCCCGCTGACCAGTGGCACCCAGATCTCCACCAGCGACGCGTCGAAGGCATGCGACGCGTGCAGCAGCACGCAGTCCTCCGGGCCCTGCGACCATCCAGGGTCGCTCGCCAGCGCCGCCACGCTTCCGTGCGGCACCGCGACGCCCTTCGGGACCCCGGTCGAGCCGGACGTGTACATCACGTAGGCCACATCGTGCGCCCCGATGGCGAGTGCCGGTGCCCCGTGCGGCACCTCCTCGATCGCCGGTGCGTCCATGACCACCGGCTCGACCCCGTCCGGCACCGCGTCGCGGGTCGCTCCCCGGCAGACCGCCACCCGTGCGCCGGCATCGGCCAGCATCCGGTCGATCCGTTCCGCGGGGTATTCCACATTCACCGGCACCTGCGCGGCCCCGGCCTTCCAGACCGCGAGCAGGGCGACGAAAAGGTCCGCGCCGCGTTCCATCACCACACCGACGCGGTCGCCGCGCCGCACGCCCATCCCGGCGAGGTGCCCCGCCAGCCGGTCCGATCCGCGGTCGAGGTCGGCGTAGGACAGGGTGCGTCCCCCATCCATGACCGCCACCGCGCCCGGGGACCTGTCGACCTGCCGCCGGAACAGCTCCAGCACCGACTGGCGGCCGGCCGCTTCGCCGGCCGGGTTCCCGTGCTCCAGCACCGACGCACGCGTCGATTCCTCCGTCACGGCCAGGCGGCCCACCGGAAGCGAGGGCTGCGCCACCATCCGTTCAAGGACCCGCGCGACCTGCCCGGCAACCTCAGCGGCCGTTCCCCGGCCGATCCGGTCGGGCCGGTAGGCCACGTCGATCCGCAAGCGGTCTCCGGGCGAGACGCTCACGGTCAGCGGATAGCTGGTACCGGTCCGGGTGCGGACCGAGCTGATCGCGAAACCACCGTCGCCGCCGGGGCCGGCGGCGTCGTCGGGGTAGTTCACGACCATCACCATCGTGTCGAAGACCGCGCCCGTCCCCGCCAGCCGCTGGATTTCCGGCAGCCCCAGGTGTTGATGCTCCATCAACGCCGATTGACGCCTCTGCAGGTCCTGGAGCATGTCCAGCACCGGCCGGCTGCCTTCGAGCCGCACGCGAACCGGAACGGTGTTGATGAACATCCCCACCATCCGCTCGACGTCCGGCACCTCAGCGGGACGCCCCGACACCACCGACCCGAACACGACGTCCGTCCGGCCCGCCAGCCGCGCCAGCACCAACGCCCATGCGCCCTGCACGATCGTGCTCAGTGTCACTCCATGGCCACGTGCGAAGTCGGTGAGCGCCCGCGTCGCCTCCTCGGGCAGCCATGCGGCATGCCCGTCCGGCATGACCATCGTCTTGTCCGCGTCGGCGTCCATCAGGGTCGGCTCGTCCGGCCCGGCGAGTTCGGACTGCCACGCCGCTCGTGTCGCCTCCTGATCCTGACGGCGCAGCCACGCCAGGTACTCCCGGTAGGACGGTGGCGCCGACGAGCCCTGTCCACCCGCGTAACCCGCCGACATCTCGCCCAGGACGACCGGTGTGGACCAGCCGTCCAGGACAACATGATGCGACGTCACGACGAGCCGGTGCGTGCTCTCACCGAGACGGATCAGCAGCAGCCTCAGCAGCGGCGCCTCGGTCACATCGAACCGCTCCGCCTGATCCCGCGCGAGCAGGCGGTCCACCTCCGCGGACGCCGCCGCCTCGTCGAGGTGCGACAGATCGGCCTCACGCCAGGGGACATCGACCTCGCCCGCGACGACCTGTACCGTTTCGCCGGATCCGAGCTGGTGGAAGCTCGCCCGGAGCGATTCGTGCCTGGCGACCAGCCGATTCCAGGCCGCACGCAGCCGTTGCGCGTCGAGCGGTCCGTCGAGGTCCAGGATCCGCTGGCTCTGGTAGACGTCCACGCCGTCCTCGTCGAAGGCCCGCTCGAAGAGCATGCCTTCCTGCAGCGGTGACAGTGGCCAGACGTCCGTCAGCCGTGGCGCCGCGGCCTCCAGTTCCGCCACGTCCCGCTGCGTCAGCTCGACGAGGTCGAAGTCGGACGGTGTGTGCCCGCCTGCGCCGGAATCCTCGGCCAGCGCCGCGAAGCCGGTCAGCATCTCCAGCCATGCCTCGCCGAGCCGCTCCACCGTGGCGGGGTCGAGGTCCCTGCCGTCGATGGCCAGCCTCAGCCGGGGTCCGTCGGGCGTGTCCTGAACGTCCGCGGCGACTTCCACCGGGTGGGCCGCGGCCATCTCCGGACCGCCACCGAGCGGCTCTTCACTCACCTGCCACGCGGTGTCCCCGACGGCGGGGCTGGAGCGGCCGAAGTAGTTGAATCCGATCTGCGGGGACGGCAACTCGGCCAGCCTGGCCCCGGTCTCGGGGTTCAGATAGCGCAACAGCCCGTAGCCGAGACCGTCGCCGGGGACGGCGCGGGCCTGTTCCTTCACGGTCTTCAGCAGCTGCCCGGCCGCGGCGTCCCCCGCTGCCGCGGCGGAAAGGTCGATGTCGGAGACATCGAGGCGGACCGGGTGGACGCTGGTGAACCAGCCCACGGTGCGCAACAGATCCTCACCGTCGAGGGCATGGCGGCCATGGCCTTCCACGTCCACCACGATCCCGGCGCCGACACCGCGCCGGCGCGCCAGCGCGCCCCCGAGGCCCGCCAGCAGGACTTCGTGAATCCCGCAGTGGAACGCCCCCGGCAGTCGGGTCACCACATTGCGCGCCGTGGTTCCGGACAGCGTCCATGACCACGAGTGGGACTGCCCCGTCTGCCTGTCGAGGGACGAATCCGCACCGTCCAGTACGGCGACCCAGTGATCGACTTCAGCGATCGTGCTCTCGCTGAACGCCTGCTCGCTCAGCCGCCGCGCCCACTGCCGGAACGATGTCGTCGCGGGCTCAAGGGCAGGGGCCTCCCCGGAGACCACTGCGTCGTAGGCCGAACGCAGATCCGGCAGCAGGGTTCCCCACGAGACCGCATCGACCGACAGATGGTGCACCACCAGAGCCAACCGGCCCGGCCGGGCGCTTCCGGCATCGACCCACACGGCCCGCACCATGATTCCGGCCGACGGGTTCAGCGTGCCCGCCGCCGTCCTGGCTTCGTGCCCGGCGAGCTCATCGAGGTCTCCGGTCCCGGCCGCCACCCGCGTGACCAGGCCGGCCGCGTCCACCGCGCCGCGCTCGGCCACCATCAGCCGCCCGTCGGGCTCCACCCGTGCCCGCAGCAGATCGTGCACATCCAGTACCGCTTGCAGGGCGCTCACCAGGGCATCCGGACTCAGGTCAGCGGGAGTGACGACGACTTTCGCCTGCGCGAAGCCGGGGCGCGCCGCGGCCTCCCCGAGGGCACGCATCACCGGCGTCCACGGGATTTCCCCCACGCCTGTGACGGCCTCGGAACGGTCCCGTGGTGGTGTCGTCGGGGCCTCTTGTGCCAGTGCCGCAAGTCGTTCGGGAGTCCGGTGCTCGAAAATCTGCCGCGGGGTGAGGGAGATCCCCTCGCGCCGCGCACGGGCGGCCACCTGCATCGAGGAGATCGAGTCCCCGCCCAGTTCGAAGAAGCTGTCCTCGACCCCGGCTCGTTCCAGGCCGAGGACTTCGGCGAACACTCCGCACAAGGTCCGCTCGGCTGCCGTGTCCGGCTCCCGGCCGGCCGCCTTCGCGGCGAAGTCCGGCTCGGGAAGCGCCTGCCGGTCCACCTTTGCGTTGACCGTCAACGGCAACTGGTCCAGCACCAGCACCGTGGCCGGAACCATGAATTCGGGCAGCGTCCCGGCGAGTTGTTCGCGCAGCCGCACCGGGTCGATCTCGTGCCCCGCTTCGGCGACCACGTATCCGATCAGGTGCTCACCCCGTGCCGACACCACGGCCTGGCCGACGCCCGGCAGCCCGGCGAGGACCACCTCGATCTCGCCGAGCTCCACTCGGTACCCGCGGATCTTGACCTGGTCATCCACACGTCCGGCGAACGCCAGCGCACCCTGGTCCGTCCAGTACGCCAGGTCCCCGGTCCGGTACATCCTCCCGCCCGCCGCCCGGCCACCATCCCCCATGGTGGCGCTGTGCGCCGCCGCGTCGCCGGGAGCGAACGGGTCGGCGACGAACCGCTCGGCCGTCAGTGCCGCACGGCCGAGGTAGCCCTGCGCCACACCGGCTCCGGCGACATACAACTCGCCCACCACACCCGGCGGCACAGGCCGCAGGAACGCATCGAGGACGTAGACGCGCCGCCCGGCGAGCGGCCGTCCGATCGGCAGCACCGATGCCGTCGCGTCGCCGGGTTCGAGCAGCCACCACGTCGCACACAGCGTGGCCTCAGTCGGGCCGTAGAGATGCCGCACCCGCACGCCGGGACTACTTCGCCGCACCCGCTCCACCGCCGCGGGCGGCACCGCGTCCCCGCCGGTCAGCACCTCGCGCAGACCGGCGAGCGACTCCGGTGACTCCTCGGCCACCACCCGGAAGGCCCCCGCGGTCAGGTGGGCGACCGTGACACCGCCGGCCACATATCCGGCCAGGGCCTCCCCGTCCACCGCGCCCGATCCGGCCAGCACCACCCTGGCACCCGACAGCAGTGGCACCCACAGCTCGAACAGGGATATGTCGAAGGCGTGCGAGGCGTGCATCAACACGGCGTCGTCGGGGCCGATCGCCCATCCCGGCTCCCCGACCAGCGCCGCGACGTTGCCGTGCGAGACCGCGACGCCCTTCGGTGTTCCCGTCGAGCCCGACGTGTACATCACGTACGCGAGGTCGTCGGCGCTCGCGCCGACGGACAGACGGGCGCACTCCGCCACCGCCTGCCGTGTCCGGGGATCGTCCAGGACGATCGGATCGAGCCCTCCGTCCAGCGCGGCGTCCCGGTACGCTTCCGCGCAGATCACGGCGGCCGGCTCCGCGTCCGCGAGCATGAACTTCAGGCGTTCCGCCGGGTAGGCGGGATCCACCGGGACGTACGCCGCTCCTGCCTTCCACACCGCGAGCAGCGTCGCGATCAGTTCGGGCGACCGGTCCATGACCACGGCCACCCGGTCCCCGCGCCGGACTCCCCTGCCGCGCAGATAGCCGGCCAGCCGCTCCGCGTGCTCGGCCAGTTCCCCGAACGACATCGCCCGGTCACCATCGAGGACCGCTGCCCGGTTGCGGCGGAGCTCCACCTGGCGGTCGAACAGATCCGGGGCCGGCCGGCTCGGCGTCACGCCGGATGCCGCGCCCCATTCATTGACCGCCACCGCACGCTCGGCCGCGCTCGTCACATCGACCTCGGCCACCGTCAGTTCGCCCGCACCCGTCAGCTGATGCAGAACTTTCCTCACACGCTCGACGATGGAGAACGCTGTGGTCCGGTCGAAGAGCTCCGTCAGATAGTCGAGTTTGAGGAGCATCGATTCGCCGGGGACGACGACCAGCGTCAGGGGATAATGGGCGGCTACCCGGCCCTGATTCACTCGGATACCGAAAGTCCCCGCCGAGTCCGATTCAGCGGGCTTATGAGGGAATTTCTCGAAGACGAGCAAGGTGTCGAAGACCGCGCCGGGACCGGCCGCCTGCTGTATGTCCACCAACCCCACGAACTGGTCGGGTATGAGCGCCGCCTGCCGATTCTGCAACTCCGCCAGCAGCTCCATGACCGGCGTCGAGCCGTGGAGGCGCACGCGCACCGGGACGGTGTTGAGGAACAGCCCCGCCATCTCCTCCACGCCGGGCAGATCCGGCGGGCGCGCCGATACCGCCGCCCCGAACACCACGTCCGTCCGGCCCGCCAGCCGCGCCAGCACCATCGCCCACGCGCCCTGCAGCACAGTGTTCAGCGTCAGCCCCTGGCCGCGAGCCAGTTCGTCCAACGCGCGCGTGAGGTCCTGCGGCAGCTCGACCTCGACGCTGTCCGGCACGCCGGGCGCTCGCCCCGGATCGGCGGGCGCCACCAGCGTCGGCTCCTCGGCACCACGCAGCTGCGCCGTCCATGCCGACAGCGCCCGCTCCTTGTCCTGCCTGTTCAGCCACGCGAGGTAGTCCCGGTACGACGTCACCGCCGGCAGTGCCAGCGGGTCGCCGCCGGCCGGGTACAGCATCGAGAGTTCGTTGACCACGACCGGCAGCGACCAGCCGTCCATGATCGTGTGGTGGCAGGTCATCACCAGTCGATGCGTACGGTCATCGAGACGGATCAAGGTCAGCCGCAGCAACGGCGCCTGCGCGAGGTCGAATCGTTTCGTCCGATCCTCCTCGGCCAGCTCCCGCACGGCCTCCTCGGGGTCATCGAGGTGGGAAAGATCGACCACCCGCCACGGCAGTTCCACCTGCTTGAGGACGATCTGCACCGTCTCACCCGACTTGCGCTGCCGAAAACAGGCCCGCAGCGGGGCGTGCCGGGTCAGCAGTGCCTCCCATGCCGCGCGCAGCCTGGCCGCGTCCACCGGCCCGTCCAGGTCCAGGATCCAATGGCCTATGTAGACGTCGGGCCCTTCGCCGTCGTAAACCGCGTGGAAGAGCAAACCGGCCTGCAGTGGCGAAAGCGGCCAGATGTCCTCGATCCGCGACTGGGCCATCAATGTCTCCCTCGGTCAGCTACGGGTTTGACGTTCGCCGTCGAACACAGCTTGAATTCCTCGAACTCGCCCTGATCCAGGCCGAGGAGGTCGACGTCGGATGCGGAACATGCCGCGCAGAAGAATCATCCGCCTGACGGGCAAGCCCGGACAACATGTCCAGTCACACCTGACTTCTGAGAACTTTGGTGCTGTTCCGTCCCAAAGCCTCTGATCTGTAGCTCTCTGAATCCGGATCGGTGATGCCGGGGGCCACAGCGAGATGTTCCGGAGAACGCGAACCGCTCCGCCTGCCGCCTCAGCGGTGTGAATTCGCATGTCCGGGGCCGGGGGCCGGGGGCCGGGGCCGGGATCACCGCAGACCTGGTCCGCGGCCTGCTACCGGAGCGACATCCAGACCTTGTCGGACTGGCCATCCGCGAGGTGCCGGGCGGCCGGGGGCCGCCACATGGGGTGCCCTGGAGACGAATGGGCTCTGCGCAGGCAGCGCATGAACGCCACGCCGGAACTCCAGCTCAAGGAGCGGCGGTGACTCCCCCGTGCCGCGGGCCATGAAGTGTCCGGTCGGCGCCGAGCGGGGCAATTGACGGCGCTTCCCCCAGAGCACCGGCGGGCCGCGGCAATCCGCCGCGGAGCGACCGCCGCACCGCGGGCATGGACACCGTCGGCGCCGCGATCAGCTTCGAAACCGTCGCCCGAAATGCGGGCGTCTCCCGTGCCCGGCTCCGCGACCAGCCCGCCGCCGGCCGTCACCGAACGCAACCCGACGGCTGGAGGCGGAGCACCGCGAACTGCGACAGGCCCCGCGCTCGCGCCCGGCGAAGGCCGCACCGCCCACCGCCGACCTGCCACCCCGCCCGAGCGACAGGCAAATCGTCGAACGCCCCCCGGGGGCCAGAGGATTCGCCCCGGTCTCCCGAAGCGATGGACGGTGGAGCGCACCTACGGATGGCGATGCTCCACCGCCGCCCGGCCCGCGGCTGCGGGACTCTCCCGGCCCGTTCCGAAGCCGGGATCCACCCTGGCCATGACCGATCTCATGGCCGCCGCCTCACCGATCCCGGCGCCCCACCGACAAGGCCACCGCCTCCTGGCGGCCCGGCATCACCGGAACACTTACGCGTCACGAGAGGAAACAGCGGGAGAAGGCGACCTCTTACTGGTGGTCGAATTACTGGTGGTCGAACTCGGCCTCGAATGCGTCGATCTCGCCCTGGTCCAGGTCGAGGAGATCGACACTGGATGTGAGAGGTCCGCCCGCAGCAGGATCATCCGCGCCCAGCTCCACGATCGTCGCGATGCCCGCAGGCGTCCGGTGCTGGAACACCTCCCGCGAGCCGAAGGTCATGCCGTCACGGCGGGCCCGCGCCGCCAGTTGCATCGAGAGAAGCGAATCCCCGCCCAACTCGAAGAAGCTGTCGTCCGCACCGACCCGCCGCAGACCGAGCACCTCGGCAAACAGATCACACAGCATCCGTTCGACCTCTGTGACCGGCTCCCGGTCCGAAACGCGCCCGCTGAAGTCCGGATCCGGTAGAGCCTTGCGGTCGATCTTCCCGTTCGCCGTCAAGGGAAGTGCGTCGAGCACCACCACCGCCGCCGGCACCATGTATTCCGGCAACCGGGCCGTCACACCCTCGCGCACCGCCACCGCGTCCACTGGGGTCTCCCCGGCGGCGGTCACATACCCGACCAGCCGTTCGCCGGTATTGCTGTGACGGACCACCACCACCGCCTGCCCCACCGACTCCTGCGCCACCAGCGCCGCCTCGACTTCACCGGGCTCGATGCGGAATCCCCGCACCTTCACCTGGTCATCGACGCGACCGACGAAGACCAACTCCCCTTCCTGGTTCCACCGCACCAGGTCCCCTGTCCGGTACATCCGCTCACCGGAGCCGAACGGATCAGCCACGAACCGTGCCCCGGTCAACCCGGCTCGCCCCAGATACCCCCGCGCCACGCCCACACCGGCGATATACAACTCGCCCACCGCACCCGGTGGCACCCATCTCAGCCATTGGTCCAGCACGAACGCCCGCGCATTAGCGGTCGGATATCCAACCGGCGGAACCTCATCACCGATCGGAATCCGCCGGCCGATGGTCATGGCGACAGTCGCCTCGGTCGGCCCGTAGGTGTTGATCATCCGGCGCCCGCGCGACCACCGGTGCACGAGTTCAGGAGGGCACGCCGTCACGCCGAGTACCAGGCATGGCAGTACCGTCTCGGATGATGCGGGGACGGTGGCCAACACGGGGGGCGGGATCAACGCATGGGTGATCTCCTGGCCGGACAGCACCTCGGCCAGCTCTTCACCTGCCACCACGCCCTCGGGCGGAACCACCAGTGCCGCGCCGCCACCGATTGCCATGAGCAGTTCCAGCACCGAGACGTCGAAACTCGGCGATGCCAGTGCCAGGACCCGGCTCCGCGCGGTCAGATCCAGCCGCTCGACCAGGCTGTCGGCCAAACTGGCCAAGCCGGTATGGGTGACCACCACGCCTTTGGGTTCCCCGGTGGAGCCGGAGGTGTAGATGAGGTAAGCCGCATTCTCGGGTGCTGTCCGCAACCGCACCGGATCGGTGGGGTATTCGCTGACCTCACGCACCACCGACTCGTCCACCACGGCCACCGGTTGCGCGTCGGCGAGGATGTAATCGATGCGCGCCTGCGGGTAGTTCGCGTCGATGGGCAGCCAGGCGGCGCCGGCTTTGGTGACGCCCAGCACGGCGACCACCAGTTCCAGGCAGCGGGGCAACATGACCGCGACCCGGTCCTCGGGTCCGACGCCGTGGTCGATGAGCCAGTGGGCGAACTGGTTGGCACGGACGTCGAGCTGGGCGTAGGTCAGCGACTGGTTCTCGAAGACCACCGCAGTCGCCTCGGGGGTGGCGGCGGCCTGCGCGGCGAACAACTCCGGCAGCGTCTGTGCCGGTACCTCCGCGGCAGTGTCATTGCACGCCCGCAGCTGTTGCCGTTCGGAATCGGACAAGATCGGCGCCGCGGACAGGGGCAGCTGCGGAGCGGAGACCACGGCTTCGAGTACCCGCGTGAACCGCTCCAGCACGGCATCGGCCTGCGCGGCGGTGACCAGGGCCGGCTGGCGCTCCAGCCGCAGCTGCAGGCCGTTGTCCGGGATGGCCGTCAGTGCCAGGGGATAGTGGGTGGAATCGGCGTCGGCCACGCCCCGCACACTCAGCCGATCCGGTTCCGCGTCGGCGGCTCCGTCATCGATCGCGGCAGGTCTGGGGTAATTCTCGTAGACGAAGAGGGTGTCGAACAGCTGCCCGAGCCCGGCGGCCTGCTGAATGTCGGTGAGCCCGAGGTGGTGATGATCCAGCAGCGCTGTCTGCTCGCCCTGCAATCGCCGCACCAGCTCGGTGAAGGTGTGCTGCGGCTGCATCCTCACCCGGACCGGGACGGTGTTGATGAAGAGTCCGACCATGGTCTCGATCCCGGGCAGCTCGGCCGAGCGCCCGGACACCACCGACCCGAACACCACATCGTCGCGTCCGGTTATCGCCGCCAACACCACTCCCCACACCGCCTGCAGCAGCGTGCTGACCGTGACGCCGAACTCGCGGGCCCTCGCCGTCAAAGCGTCGAAAAACACCTCGTCCAGTGCGGTCCATATCTGTTCGGACAGCTGAACCGGCGCCGGCCGGTCCGCCGCGACCAGAGTCGGCTCCGGCAAGCCGTCCAAAGCGTTGCGCCATGCGGCGATTGCGGCGTTTCGATCGGTTTCGCTCAACCAGGCCAGGTACTGCCGATACGGCGTCACCGGCGCCAGCGCGTACGGGTCCGCCCCGTTGCGGTAGAGCGTGAAGAGTTCATCCAGCAGCAGCAGTATCGACCAGCCGTCGAGCAGGATGTGATGCGAGGTCAGCACCAGCCGGTACCGGTCCGGGCCCACCGCGATCACTGCGAACCGCAGCAGCGGGGGCCGGGCAAGGTCGAACGGCCGTGTTCGCTCGGCAGCGGCCACCGCCACCGCTTCGGCCTGCGGATCTGCCGATTCCGTCACGTCCACCAGGGCCAAGGGCACCTCCATGGTGCCGGCGATCACCTGGTACGCGGTCCCGGTGGCGCTGTGCCGGAATCCGGCACGCAGATTGGTGTGCCGATCCAGCAGCCCGCGTACCGACTTCCGCAGCTGCCGCATGTCCAGCGGGCCTGTCAGATCCAACACCGCCTGTGCGGTGTAGACATCGACGCCGTCGCCGACGTGGCCGGCGTGGAAGGCCAGCCCGTGCTGCAACGGCGACAGCGGCAATACCTCGGCCAATCCGCCGGCAGCCGAGTGTTCGGCTTCCAGGGCCTCGATCTCGCCCTGGTCCAGGCCGACGAGAGGGAAGTCGGATGCGGTGTGCCCGCCCGCGGCAGGATTCTCCGCCTGACGGGCCAGCCCGGACAGCATGTCCAGCCATCCCCTGCCCAGCCGTTCGATCTCGGCCTCGTCGAGCAGATCGGCCGGCCACTCCAGCGTGAGCATCAGCTCCGGACCGTCCGGCAGGTCCTGGACGATCACGTTGGCGTCCACCGCGTGCGGCAAGCCGGTGCCCGCGTCCATCGAACTGCCGATGTCCCCGGCCAACTGCCATGCCCGCACGCCGCTCTGGTCGCCGGTGACGAACCGGCCCAGGTAATTGAACCCGATCCGGGCCGACGGCAGTGCCGCCAGAACCGGCCCGGTCTCAGCGTTGAGATAGCGCAACAACCCGTAGCCGAGCCCATCGCCGGGCACCGCCCGCGACCGCTCCTTGACCGCCTTCAGCAGGCGCCCGGCCGCCGGGCCACCGGAAAGCGCATCCGCCAGGTCGATCCCCGCCACATCCAGCCGCACCGGATGCACGCTGGTGAACCAGCCCACCGTCCTGGACAGATCCATCCCCTCGACGGCATGGCGGCCATGGCTTTCCACATCGACCAGCAGCGCGTCCTCGCCGTGCCACCGCGCCGCCGCGCCGGCCAGCCCGGCCAGCAGGACTTCATGCGCCCCGCAGTGGAAGGCCACCGGAGCCCGCCCCACCAACACCGAGGTCTCCGCCTTCGGCACCGTCCATGACCGCGAGCGCACAGCACCGCCCGCATCCTGGCCCGCGGTCAGCCCACGCGCACCGACCGGCTGCTCCTCCTGACCGACGATCGCCTTCCACGCCGCCAACTCGCCGACCCGCTCCGGGGAGAGCGCCCACTCCTCCAACAGACCCGCCCACCGCCTGAACGACACCCCCGCGGGTTCCACCACCGGATCCTGCCCGGCGGCCACCGCCTCGCAGGCCGCCTGCAGATCCGGCAGCAAGACCCGCCATGACATCCCGTCAACCGCCAGGTGATGCACCGCCACCACCAACCGCCCCGGCCGACCCGGCCCCGCGTCCACCCACACCACCTGCACCACCACGCCCGCCACCGGATCCAGCCGCTCCACCGCTTCCCGCGCCGCTTCCTCCACGACCTCATCCAGCGAACGTCCGGCAACCTCCACGCGCGTGACCGACCCGGTCGGATTCACCGACCCACGCTCACCCACCACCAACCGCCCCGACTCCCCCCGCACACGCAGCCGCAACATGTCATGCGCGTCCACCACCGCCGCCAGCCCCGCCACCAACACGTCCTCCGCCACATCCGAGGGCGCGCCCACGACCACCCACTGGGCAAACCGTGCCCGCACCACCCCGTCGCCCAGCATCCGCATGACCGGCGTCCGCCCGACAACACCCACACCATCGGCCGCGGGGGAAGGATCACTGTGCGGCAGCGGCGAGTCCGCCGCCAGGCGGGCGAGCCGCTCCGGCGTCCTGCACTCGAAAACATCCCGCGAGGAGAACGTCACACCGCCATGCCGCGCCCGCGACGCCAGCTGCATCGAGAGGATCGAATCCCCGCCCAGCTCGAAGAAGCTGTCGTCCACACCGACCCGGTCGAGACCGAGCACCTCGGCAAAGAGGTCGCACACCACCCGCTCGGCCTCCGTGACCGGCTCCCGTCCCCCGGTCCCGGCGGCGAAATCGGGATCAGGCAGCGCACCCCGGTCGATCTTCCCGTTCGCCGTCACCGGCAGCGCGTCCAGCGCTATCACCGCCGCAGGCACCATGTGCTGAGGCAGCCGGGAGGCAAGACCCTCCCGCACCGCCCGCGGATCGATATCGCTCGGTGAGACATAGGCCAACAGTCGGTCCGCGCGGACGGTCACCGCTGCCTGGGAGACCCGTGGGTGGTCGGACAAAACAGACTCGATCTCGCCGGGCTCGACCCGGAATCCACGGACCTTGACCTGGTCATCGGCCCGCCCGGCGAACACCAACTCGCCCTGGCTCGTCCAGTACGCCAGATCCCCTGTCCGGTACATCCTCCCGCCCGTCGCCCGGCCGCCATCCCCCATGGTGGCGCCGTGCGCCGCCGCGTCGCCGGGAGCGAACGGATCAGCCACGAACCGCTCCGCCGTCAGCCCCGCACGGCCCAGATAGCCGCGGGCCAGTCCGATTCCGGCCACATACAGCTCACCGATGATCCCCGGCGCCAGCGGAAGCAGGAACGCATCCAGCACATAACAACGGCCCCCCGCGATCGGCGTTCCGATCGGGACCACATCCCGGCCCGCCGCCAACGGCGCACTCATCGCGGCGCATACCGTGGCCTCGGCCGGCCCATAGGCATCGACCAGCCGCCGCCCCGCCGACCAGCGATCCACCAGGCTCGGCGGGCACGCCTCCCCCGCCACGACCACTGTCTGGAGCTCGTCCGGCAAGGCGTCGGCTGTACCCAGCACCGACGGCGGAACCGTCACGTGCGTGACATGCCACCGCTCCAGCGCCTCGGCCAACGACACCTGCGGCGGCAGATCCCGCGCCGGCGCCATGACCAGCCTCGCCCCGGACAGCAACGCCATCAACACCTCCGACACCATGGCGTCGAAGCCCAGCGCCGCGAGCTGAAGAACCCGTGACGACGGAGACACACCGAACCGGTCGATCTGGGCCGCCGCCAGATTGCCCAGGCCCGCGTGGGGGACGACGACGCCCTTGGGAGCCCCGGTCGATCCCGACGTATACATCACATACGCCGCGTCGCCCGGACGCACCTGCGGCAACCCCGCGTCCGAGCCCCCCGCCGGATCGACCTCGTCGATCACCACCAGCCGGTCCGCGAACGCGTCCGGCACCGCCGGGCGGGTCCTGCCCACACACACCACCGACACCGGCTCGGCATCGTCCAGAATCCACCGCACGCGTTCCGCCGGATACTCCGGATCCACCGGAACGAACGCACCACCCGCCAAGGACACGCCCAGAATCCCGACCAGCCACCACGACGACCGCTCCACCACCACACCCACCCGGCGCTCCGGCCCGACCCCACGGGCCCGCAGCACAGTGGCCAATCCCACCGCCCGCTCCCACAACCCCCCGAACGACAGCTCACCCTCACCATCCACCACAGCCACGTCATCCGACCGCTCAGCCACCACCCGCCTCACCAAGTCGGGCAATGACTTCCCCACCACCAACGCCGGTTCCGCGCCATGCGCCGGGCCCTCGCCCACCCCGGTCCGCCCCACCAGTGCGGAGGGATCGGCGACCAGCGTGGCGAGCGCATCGACGAACCACTTCAGAGCCGACTCGGCAACGCTCTCCCGCACCTGCCCCTGCCAGTAGCTGAGCTGGATCCGGAACCGGTCGCCCGGGATGATGCCGAGGGTCAGCGGATAGTGGGTCCCCTCGACCGTGCCCAGATACGTGAACTGGCCTGCGAAGTCGCGCGGATAGTTCTCGAACACCAGCAGCGTGTCGAACACCGCGCCGGGGCCGGCCGACCTCTGGATCTCCGGCAGCCCCAGATGCTGATGCGGGATCAGGGCCGCCTGTCGGCGCTGCAGGTCGGTGAGCATGTCCAGGGCCGACTGCCCGCCATCCAGTGGCACCCGGACCGGCACCGTGTTCATCATGATGCCCGGCATCGACTCCACACCGGGGAGCGCGGCGGGGCGGCAGGCGACCGTGGCGCCGAAGATCACGTCGGTCCGCCGCAGAAGTCGCGCCAGTACCATCGCCCACGCGCCCTGTACCACCGTGTTCAGCGTCAGCCCGTGGTCGCGGGCCAGCCGCATCAGCCGGGTGTGAAGATCCGTCGAGAGGTGGACCACGCGCTGGGCGTAGTCCGCCGCAGCGGTCCCTGTCGCGATCAGCGCCGGCTCGTCCGAACCGGACAGCTCCGCCCGCCAGGCCGCACGTGCCGCATCCTTGTCCTGCCGCTCCAGCCAGGCCAGGTAGTCCCGGTAGGAGGCGGAACCCGCTCGTTCCGGGAACTGCCCGTCGGCCGTATACGCCTCGGCCACCTCGTTGAGGATGACCGCCACCGACCAGCCGTCGATCAGGGTGTGGTGAATGACGACCAGCAGGCGGTGCCGGTCCTCTGCGGTCCGGATCAGCACCAGCCGGGCCAGTGGAGCCTCGGCGAGGTCGAACCGCTGTTCCTGTTCCCGCCTGACCAGGGCATCGACGGCCGCCTCGACATCGCTCGCACCCCTCACATCCACCTCCCGCCACGGCAGGGTGACGTGCGGGTGGACGACCTGCACCGTCTTGCCCGACGGGAGTCGGTGGAAGCTCGGCCGAAGCTGGGCGTGCCGAGCGAAAACCTCTTCCCACGTGGCCCGCAGCCGGGCCGCGTCCACCGGTCCGTTCAGCTCCACTATCCAGTGCACCTGGTAGATGTCGAGACCCTGGTCATCGAGGGTCGACTGGAAGAGCAACCCCTCCTGCAGCGGTGCCAGCGGCCAGACCTCCTCCGCGCCCGGAACGGCGGTGGCCAACTCGGCCTCGTCTTCCGCTGTCAGGGCGATCAGCGGCCCGTCGTCGGGTCGGTCGGCCAGTACGGCACGCGCCACGGCCGCCAGCCGTGCGGGGGTCTGCTCCCTCAGGATCTGGGCGGGTGTCACCAGCAGGCCGGCTTTGTACGCACGTGCCGCCATGCGCATCGCGACGATCGAATCTCCGCCCAACTCGATCAAGCCGTCATCGACGCCGACTCGTTCCAGGCCGAGCATCTCGGCGAAAAGAGCGCACAGGGCGCGCTCCGCCTCGGTCACGGGTTCGCGGCCGGTAGCACTGGCCGCGAACTCGGGCGCGGGCAACGCCGCCCGGTCCACCTTGCCGTTGCCGGTCAGTGGCAGCGCGTCCACCACGATCACAGCGGCCGGAACCATGTACTCCGGCAGTACCGCCCCCAGACGCTCGCGGATGAGAGCGGGATCCGCGTCCCCATCCGCCACCACATAACCGATCGGGCGGCCGTCGATGGCCACCAGCACGGCGTCCTGGACGCCCGGCTGAGCAGTCAGCGCGGCCTCGATCTCGCCCGGCTCGATCCGGAACCCGCGGATCTTCACCTGGTGATCGACCCGGCCCGCGAACAGCAACTCACCGTCCGCGGTCCACTGGGCGAGGTCCCCGGTCCGGTACATCCTCCCGCCCGTCACCCGGCCACCACCCCCCGTGGTGGCGCTGTCGGGTGCGCACGGATCCGCCACGAACCGCTCCGCCGTCAGACCCGGCGCGTTCAGATAGCCGTCGGCAAGGCCGGCACCGGAGAGGTACAGCTCACCGACCACGCCCGGCCCCACGGGCCGCAGCGACTCATCGAGCACCTGAGCACGGCGGCCCGGCAGCGGCCGTCCGATCGGCAACGCCGGACCCATGACGTCACCCGGCTCCAGCACATGCCATGTCGCCCACACAGTCGCTTCGGTCGGGCCGTACAGGTGCCGGATCCGCGCCCGGGGACAGGCGTCCCGCACCCGCTGCACCGCGTGCGCGGGCACCAGGTCACCACCGGTCTGCACCTCAAGGAGCCCCGCGAAGGATTCCGGCGACTCCTCCGCCACCGCGCGGAAGTTCCCCGCGGTCAGATACGCCCTCGTCAACCCGGAGGCGACCAACTCCCGCATGCGCCGGGCATCCACCGGCCCCGGCCCGGCGATCATCACCCGGGCGCCCCACGCCAGCGGCACCCAGATCTCGAACATGGACGCGTCGAAGGCGTACGGCGCGTACATGAGGACCGCTTCGCCGGGTTCCATCGCCCAGCCGGAACTCCCCACCAGCTCCACGAGGCTCCGATGCGGGACGGCCACCCCCTTCGGGGTGCCCGTCGAGCCGGAGGTGTACATCACATAGGCCAGATCGCCCGGGCGCACCGTGACGGCCGCCGCGTCGCACGCACCCTCGTCCGTGCCGGCGTCCAGCTCGACCGACTCGATCCCGTCCGGTACGCCGTCGCGCGCCCCGGCCGAGCACACCATCAGGGACACCCTGGAATCCGCCACCATGAACGCCACCCGCCGGGCTGGATAGGCGGCATCCACCGGCACATACGCCGCCCCCGCCTTCCATACGGCGAGCAGCGACACCAGCAGGTCAGCCGAACGGTCCATCATGACCGCGACCCGGTCGCCACGGCGGACGCCCCGGCCGATCAGGCGCCCGGCCAACCGGCCCGCCCGCTCGTCGAGTTGGTGGTATGTCAGAATCCGGTCACCGTCCACCACGGCCACCGCGTCGGGCGTGCGGTCCACGTGCGAGGCGAACAGTTCCAGCACCGTCGGTGCGGCCTGCGTGGAATTCATCGTTCTCCTTCACGAACCACCTGGGCGTTGTCCGGTCCCGGCCCGGCCCCGAGTTCGGCGGGCTCGGCACCGTCGGCTCCCGGCTTGACGAACTGCGTGTGATAGAGCTCGGCGTAGAGGCCGCCCTCGGCCAACAACTCCTCGTGCGTCCCGTGCTCGGCGACCCGCCCGTCGTCGATCACGAGAATCTGGTTGGCCTCGCGGATGGTGGACAGCCGGTGGGCGATCACCAGCGAGGTACGGCTGCGCAGGGCGATCTTGAGTGCCCGCTGAACGGCGGCCTCCGACTCGGAGTCCAGGTGCGCGGTGGCTTCGTCGAGCACGACGACCGAGGGTGCCTTCAACAGCAGCCGGGCGATGGCCAGTCGTTGCTTTTCCCCGCCCGACATGCGGTAGCCGCGATCGCCCGAGACGGTGTCGAGCCCGCTGGGGAGGGATGCGATCAGGCCCCAGATCTGGGCTCCTTTGCATGCTTCGATCAGCTCGTCCTCGGTGGCGGTCGGGCGAGCGTAGAGAAGGTTCTCCCGGATCGTGTCGTGGAAGAGGTAGGCGTCCTGGCTGACCACCCCTACCGTGTCGCGGAGCGAGTCGAAGGTGAGGTCCCGCAGGTCGTGCCCGCCGACGCGAACGGCTCCGGAGTTCGGGTCGTACAGCCGGGACACCAGGTGGGTGATGGTGCTCTTCCCCGCGCCGGACGGGCCGACGAGCGCGGTGAGGGTTCCGGCCCGCACGTGGAAACTCACCTCGCGCAGGACATCCGGCGTCACCTCCCCGCGCTCGCGATCGGACCGCAGATGCTCCAGCGACGCGAGCGAGACCTCGTCCGCGGTGGGATAGCGGAACGACACATTCTCGAACTCGATGTCCGGCGCCACGTTCTTCGCGAGCGCGACCGCGTCGGGGCGTTCCTGGATCAGCGGCTTCAGGTCGAGCAATTCGAAGACCCGGGAGAAGCTCACCACGACGGTCTGCGCGATTTCCTGCATCCCGGACAGCTGGGTGATCGGCCCGAACAGCCGCCCGAGCAGGGTGGCGATGGCGACCAGTGTGCCGAGCTGAAAGGCCCCGGTGAGGACGAGTCCGCCGCCGATTCCGTAGACGAGCGCCGTGGCGAGGGAGGCCATCAGCGTCATCATGACGAAGGCCATCCGGCCCCAGACGGACAGGTTCACGCCGACCTTGCGGATCTTCTGGGCACGGTCCGCGAATTCGGCCATCTCCTCGTCCGGACGGCCGAAGAGCTTGGAGAGCATCGCCCCCTGTACGTTGAACCGCTCCTGGAGCCGTCCGCCGAGGCCGGTGTTCTGGTCCATCTGCCGCCGGGTGCGCCGCTGTATCTGCCGGCCCACGCGAACCCAGGGCACGATGAATATCGGGATCAGCGCCAGCGTGATGACGGC
Organism: Streptomyces axinellae; assembly: GCF_039532135.1. Taxonomy (NCBI): domain Bacteria; kingdom Bacillati; phylum Actinomycetota; class Actinomycetes; order Kitasatosporales; family Streptomycetaceae; genus Streptomyces; species Streptomyces axinellae. Next base: position 105,910 of record NZ_BAAARJ010000001.1, on the reverse strand, counting down.
GACGAGCCATGACAGGTAGAACAGCTCCGCCAGCACCACCACGACCATGACCGCGCTGGTGGCCGCCATCAGCAAGCCGGTGAACTGCTGCTGCGCCATGATCAGTTCGGTGTGGAGCCGACCGACCAGCACCCCCGTCTGGGTGCGGGTGAAGAACGCGAGCGGCAGTCGCCGCACGTGGTCGAGTGCCTGAACCCGGAGGTCGTAGGTGACCCCCTGCCCGATCCGTCCGGAGATGTAGGCGGACACCAGCGACAACACCGCGCCCAGCACGGCCAGCCCGGCGGTCAGGCACGCCATCGAGATCACGACCCCGCGGTCGTTCTTGACGATGCCGTTGTCGACGAGTTCCTTCAGCAGCAAGGGAGATGCCGCGACGGTCAGCGCCTCCATCGTGGCGACGACAACGAAGAGTGCCACCGTGCGGATGTGCGGGCGAAAGTAGGTGAGCACTCGGCGCACCGTCCCCGGGTGGATCGTGGTCTGCCAGGGATCGGGATCCTCATCGCTCTTTTTCACCCCCTGGAAGCGCAACACCATCTCCACGCAGGTGCCCCTCTCACACGGCTCACGAAGTCAGCGATCTCCATCGTGCTGAATCGAGTCGATGTCCACGAGTGAGTCCAACTGAAGACTTCGGGCACTTGGACGCAGCTGCCGGTGTCCGTGCCGCACGGCCGCCGCGGCACGGGTGACCACCACGACCACCCGTCCGCCCCGGGACTCGTCGGCCTGCCGCCGTGGAGTGATCCCGCTTCCGTCAGGCCCCAGGGCTGTTGATCATGACGGCTGACGTCTTCATTGTGTTGCCGGCGGTCTCGTTGGTCATCCGTCCTCGACCCACATCCGCACCAGTGCGGTCGTCCACCCGCACGTGAACGCGGGCCGGGTCTGCTGACCGCCTCGCGCGAGGCCGCCCCCGGCCTCGTCCTGGCAGGCGGGGGCAGTGGACGTGGGTCGGTCCACCCGTTCGGGACCCGCTGCCGGGGACCCCGTGGCGACCGTCCGGTTCATGGCCGCGAGGGGGAACGCGAGCTGTACGCCGTCACGGCCGTTGGCGGCGATGGCCGAGTGCGGGGCCGCAGCCCGGCTGGTGGACACCGGCGGCGCTCGCGGGCCGTTGGCCGTGGCGGCCTTCAGGCGGCACCCCACCCGCGAGCGGAAACTCAGCCGCCGAGCACCGCCGAGCACCGGCGATGGCCGGGGCTCGGCAGGGTGCCAGGCCGCCGCGGACTCACTTCCTTGCGACGATGCAACTGGCCACGGGATAGTCGGGGTGGTGCGTGCTCAGTTCCACGGCGTCGAGTTCCTCGGCTGCGATACCCATGAGCGACGCGATGGCACTGAGCGGGTTGCCGTACTGGTGCACGGTCTGTTCGGACCAGGCGCCGAACATCTCCCGCAGCGCCGCTGGAAGTGGCCGCCAGTAATCCTCGGGCGCGCCGTGCAGCCGCTGGGCACTGGGGACCATGCAATACGCTGTTCCGCCCCGTCGCAGCCATTGCCACATGTTGTCGACCACCTGCCACGGGCGCGCGGTGTGCTCCAGAACGTTGAAGGCGATGATGCTGTCGAGGGAGTTCGCCGGGATGATGTCTGGATCCGCCGCGTCACCGGCCAGGGAGACTCCCGGGCCCTCTTTGATGTCCAGACCGCGGTATCCGGACGCGCGGGTGAAACCATAGACGTCCTTGTTGCCGTCCTCTCCGCCAATCTCCACCACGTCTCCCTGGACGACATCGCGGATTTCGGTGATGAACCGGTTCAGGTAGTAACGGTCGATCGGGGTGCCCCGGGAGGTTCCGAACGCCGGGCAGATCGGTGTCAGCCTGCGCAGCTGGCCCCAGTCGATCCCACCGACGTGCGGTACCAGGAGGCCACGTTCCTGCAGCTCCGTGAAGAGCTCGCGGAAATTCGGGGCTTCTGGACCGTGATCCAGGTTCCGCCGTATTCCCAGCGCCCGCAGCATCTGCCCGGTCGAACGACTCTGTGCGGTCAGGTCCGCTACCGGGGTCTTCTTCTGGTCATCGCGCACGATCAAAGACCCACGCTGGACGGATATCGAGCAGGTGTTGCCGCTGTAGCAGAGCTCATCCACAGCGGCTTTCGCGTCGGCCGCCAGCGGGGCCCTCCGCACCGCGGTGAACTGGGCTTCCGCCGCGGCGAGATCATGCTCGTGGAGCATGATCTCCAGGATGAGCAGCATGTCCAGGGAGAGTGGGAAGCCTTCCTCCCGGTTGGCCTCACGCGCCTTTACGCACATCCGGTCGGGTTGGGCGGACAGCACCACCGTGGAGGTGAACAGCCCGTTCTTTGGCATGGTGCATCCACTCCTCGCTGTTTTCCGACACCGGGTCTCCGGCGCTCGTCACCGGCGGAGGGGCGAAGTGCGTTTCCTGCCCGTGGTTCGGGGCGCCTCACGCCCATTTCGCCCCTGGACGGAGTGCCAGGCGTGCGGTGGCTCTCCCCCACGCTGTGGGGCCGGGCTCACGGCAGGTACCGCCGCCCGCACCCACCCGCCCGTGCGGGAACTCGCCACTGGCCCGTGCGGAACTCGCCACCCCCCGAGAAGACCCTGCCCCTGGGGCCCTGGTCCGGCCGGGTAACGGTCGAGCGCGGCGTCGCCCGTCTGAAGTCCTGGCGGATCTTCGGCAGTTACCGTGGCAGTCCCGCCGCAGGCCGTCAATCGTCCAAGGGGTCCCCAGCTTGAAGCGGCGACGCCAACTCACCGGCGCTGACGCCAACTCACCGGCGCCGGAGTCGCGTCGCCCGCGAGGACGGCCGTCGCTGCGCGCCTGCGGCGCACCAACGTGCCCTGGCCGGCCCGGTGTACCTCGGGGGCCAGGGCATCCTGGTGCCCGGCCGCGCCTTCAGGGGCGCCGGGCCGTGGGGCCACGCTCTTCCCCACGCCCGCCCCTGGTGCGGGCTGTTGGCTGTTCAGCGGATACTCCGTCGCGCGCGCTTCGCGGCGCGCGGTGCCGGTTCGCCCCGACCGGCCTCACAGGGCCGCGCTGACCAGGATTCCTCGCCCCGCATGGAAGCGCTCGAATACGTGCATGGGCAGCGCCGCGGAGTCTGCGTTGTGGGAGTAGCCGGACGGATTATGGAACCGCACGATGTCGCCGTGGACCGCGTGAACCAGCACAAGATGCCCTCCCCTTCGCGGTTCACAGGTGCTCGGGTCGCGAATCTCAGGAGATACGGAAGCGATCAGGACTTGCCCGGGGCGAACCGCTCGGGCGGAGGCTTGGATCGGTGTGTGTTCGACCAGTTGGCATGTGAATCCGAACTGTGAGCTGACCCAGGCCATGAATGGCCTGTAGAGCAGTCCTTGGACCTTGCCTCCGGGCTCCTCCACGTAGCAGCCCCAGTCGAGGGCCAGCGCGAGGAGTTCACGCATCGGCAGTCGGATGTCCGTCCAGCCATGGAGCAGGGACTGCAGGCATGCCAAGCCGCAGACTTTACGGGACCAGAACAGGTACTCCTCGTGTGAGTGGTATCCGTCGGAGGCCCAGTCGTGCAGGTGCGATGCGTCGGTGCGCCGCAGGGAGACGTCGAGACCCGATGGTGCGGCACGCCGCATGACGACCTCGTCGTTCCGGTCGAGGCTCCCCCACTGTGAGACGTAAGGGAGGCTTCCATCATGTGACGGGAAAGTCGAAATAGACATCTGAATAAGGCTCGCTTTTCAGCGTGTAGTGCCACCACTCGCAGGGGTAGCGAGCAAATCCGCAGTCCTCCATGATGGAGCAAAGATGCTCGCGGTTTGCCGCTTCGATGGACGTTATCCCTTTTGCCCCATGATGTGAGACCGGGTCCATGAGGTCGTAGTAGCCGCCCATGGGAGCATTTTCTCCGGTGGCAAGGCTGTAGAGCGTCAAGTCGACCGTACTGCCGCGGCTGTGGCCCGACTTGGCGGCCACATATCCCCTGTCGAAAAGCTCGGATCTGTCGATATTGGGGTAGTGGCGCTGCTTTGTCCGGCCGTCCTCCGGCTGCTGTGACCAACGCAGGAAGCAGTCGACGGCGCGTTGCGGGCGGTAGCCGTCCCAGACAAGCAGGCCGAAGCCGAGGGACGCGGCTTCTTTTTGCGCTTGCCCCAGGGCTGCACACAAAGCCCTGGTGCCCACTATCCGATTTGCCAGGTACCCGTCCACCGGCTCCCCGGTGAAGTTGTCCCGGGTGGCGTACTTGGCATCCCAACGGATGCCGGGCACCAGCTCGTCCAGGTACACGAAGTCGTCGTTCATCGCTTTTTCCGGTGCAGTGTCATGGAGACGAGCCGGTCGATCACGTCGGAAAGCGGCAGTCCCGAGGCGGTCATCATCCGGGGATAGCGACTGTAGGAGGTCAGGCCGGGCAAGGTGTTGACTTCGTTGAGTACCACCTGACCGTCCTCCATGAGGAACATGTCCACGCGGGCAAGCCCCTGGCAGCCCAGTGTGCGATAGATGGTCTTGGCGCTCTCCTGGACGAACCGCCGCGATTCTTCGGGGATGTCGGCGGGAACGATGAACGTCGAGTTCTCCGAACCAGTCTCGGGTGAATCCTCCTGGTGGATCCTGAAAAATCCGTGCGAGAGGGCCACGCGGTCCACTTCGCCCGCGATCGGGGCTGATGGTTCCCCCAGGATCGCGCAGCCGACCTCGCTCCCGGCCACGGCCTCTTCGATCAGGATCTTCGAGTCGTACTGTCGTGCGTCGTCCAGCGCACTCGGCAAATCCTCTTCCCCGGCAACTTTGGTGACGCCGAAAGATGAGCCCGAACGGGCCGGCTTCACGAAGACGGGGTAGGGAAGCTGATGGGCATCGATCTTCTCGTCCCCCGCGATCACCCAGAAATTTGGCGTGGCGATTCCCGCGCTCTTGGCGACGGTGTAGGTCAGGGATTTGTCCATGCATATGGCAGAGCTCTGGATATCACAGCCGGCATAGGGGATGCCGGCGATCTCCAACAGGCCCTGGATCGCGCCGTCTTCACCGAGTGTGCCGTGCAGGACGGGCAACACGAGGTCCAGACGGATCACTTCGAATCGTCCCTGCTCCAGGACGAGCAGTCCGTGGACGCTTCGGTCGGGCGACAGCATGACCGGACGAGCGCCGCCGTTCTCCCAGTCCGCGTCAGGGGAATCACAGAGCTTCCAGGCGCCGGACTGCGTAATTCCGATCCAGTACGGTTCGTATTTACCGGTGTCGAGGTTCTTTGCGACCTCTCGGGCGGACTTGACGGAGACGGGGTGTTCTTCGGAAGAGCCTCCGAAGATGATGCCGATCTTCAACCTGTTCATTTTCTCCCGCTTTCGAAGTCGAGGCAGTTGATGAGACTGTTTCTGACGGTGTCACGGAGCGCGTGGTCGGTGTAATAGGCCGTGTGTGGGCTGATGGAAACGTTCGGCAGCTCTTGTAGTCGCAACAGCGAGGGGTTCTCTATGGGCTTGTTCCGGCAGTCGGTGTAGAAGATTCCTTCCTCGCCGTCGAGGACGTCCAACGCCGCGCCGCCCAGTCTGCCGCTCTCCAATGCCGAAAGAAGGGCTTCGTTCTCGATGAGCGGCCCGCGTCCGGTGTTGACGATGAACGCGCCGTGTTTCATCTGCTCGATACGCCGGCGATCGATGAGATGGCGGGTTTCCGCGGTGAGCGGGGTGTGGAGCGTGACAATGTCGCTGCGCCGGAGCAACTCATCGATCGGCGCGTGATCGGTGGAGCTCCTAGGGCGATTGTCGTAGGTCAGCACGCGGCAGCCGAAGCCTCGCAGCCGGTCGATGACGGCTGTGCCGATACGCCCCGTGCCGACCACTCCGACAGTCAGGTCGCGCAGCTCTTTGCCGCGTGTCTCACTCAGTCGGTAGTCATGAGCATCGGCGCGACGGATGGTGGCCTTCGCGTGGCGCACAGCCATCAGCATCAGCATCAGCGTGTAGTCGGCAACGCTGTCGGGAGAATACGCCACGTTTCCGACGGAGATACCGACGCTCTCCGCGTGGCTCACGTCGATGTGGTTGCATCCGACGCTTCGTGTGGAGAGATACTCCACACCGGCGCGGCTCAGCGCGCTCAGGGTGGCACGGGTGACTTTCGTCTTGTGGCCGATGCTGATGCATCGATTCCCCAATGCCAGGCCCGTGTTGGCTTCGGATACCGCTTCCGTCGTGAGGGTCGGCACCACGCCGAAGCCAGGCGCCATTTCCCGGAAGAGAAGTGCCTCGTCCTGGTCGCATCCATAGACGGTGATTCCCGTTGTCGAGACAGCCCGTGAGGACGACGCCGCCGGCACTCGGGAGCGGCACGCCGCCGCTCGTGTGGATCCGCTGGAACTCATGCCTTCCAGACAAGAGAACGTGGTGTTGCCGACGCGTATGCAGTTTTCGATACGCCGACGATATGTTGCCGACCGCTACAAGCGCAGGACGATCCTCGTCCTGATCTCCAAGGACGATTCCCCGGTCCGTAGCGGATACGGCGGGGCGAATGCACAACACGTTGCCGTCTCGCCCTCAGAGCTCTGGGCGCTCCCGAAGCGACGCTTGAGCGGGTCGGCAGCGCCGCTGCCGGACCTGATGCCCGAACTGCCGGGTGGCCCGGTCGATCCCACGGTCGAAGCCCGCGCGGACGGCCGGCCACATCCATGCTCTCGCGGGGTATCGGCCCGCACCATATCGTCGGCGTATCGAAAACTGCATACGCGCCGACAACAGCATGCTCTCTGGACTAGAAGGCATGAGTTCCAGCGAACCGACCTCTGTCATCCCCTGCCTCACCGGCCCGCCCCCGCTCGCCGCCATAGCGGGCGGCCGGTCGTTGCTGCGCTTCGCCGGTCATTGCGCGGTCCGGGCGTGATCCCGCTCAGCCTCGGCGAGATCGCCGAAGTCGTCGGCGGGACGGTCGAGGGCGACGGCGCGGTGACGGTGACCGCCCCTGCCGTGCTCGACAGCCGCCAGGCCGAGCCGGGCGGCCTCTTCGTCGCCTTCGCGGGCGAACACGCCGACGGCCATGACTACGCCGTCCAGGCCGGCCGGGCCGGCGCGGTCGCCGTGCTCGGCTCCCGGCCCACGGCACTGCCGACCGTCGTCGTCGAGGACGCCAAGTCCGCGTTGCAGGCGCTCGCCGCCCACGTCGTGGCACAGCTGCGCGACGGGCTGACCGTCGTCGGGGTGACCGGATCCCGCGGCAAGACCAGCACCAAGGATCTGCTGGCCGCCGTGCTGTCGAGCGCCGCACCGACGATCGCCACGAGCGGCTCGTTCAACAACGAACTCGGCATGCCGCTCACCATGCTGCGATCCAGCGCGGCCACCCGGTTCCTCGTCCTTGAGATGGGAGTCCGCCGCATCGGGGACATCGCCGAACTCACCGGCCTGGTCGCGCCCGACATCGGTGTCGTCCTCAACGTCGGCCAGGCCCACCTCGGCTATCTCGGGTCGCGCGAGGCCATCGCCCGGGCCAAGGGTGAGCTGGTGCGGGGTCTGGCGCCCGGTGGCACCGCGGTCCTGTGCGCCGACGATCCCCGGGTGGTCGCGATGCGCTCGCTCACCGACCGCCCGGTGCTGACCTTCGGCCGGGCGGAAGACGCCGATGTCCGCGTACTCGACGTGGTGCTGGACCGGCTCGCCCGGCCGTCCTTCACGCTGCGGACCGCCGCCGCCTCGGCTCCTGTCGCGCTGCCGCTCGTGGGCACTCACCAGGCGCTCAACGCGGCGGCTGCCGCGGCGGCGGGGCTGGCGGCCGGCCTCCCCCTCGATGTGGCCGCCGCGGCGCTGCCCACGGTCTCGCTGTCGAAGTGGCGCTTGGAGCTTCGTGACCTCGTCGGCGGCGCAACGCTGCTCGACGACTCCTACAACGCCGACCCCGACACGACCCGTGCCGCCCTGGACACGCTGGCGGCGATCGAGGGCGGGCGTCGCATCGCGGTCCTCGGCGAGATGCTCGAACTCGGCGACGGCAGCGAGGCCGAGCACCGCGCCATCGGGGAGTACGCCGCCTGCCGGGCCGACGTGGTGGTCGCGGTCGGCGCCCGCCCGCTCGCCGACGGTGCCGGAGAGCGGGCGGTGGCGCTGGCCGACAACGCCGCGGCCGTCGAGTGGCTGCGCGGCCGGCTCACTGCCGGCGATGTGGTGCTCGTCAAGGCGTCCCGCGGGGCACGCCTCGACGAGGTCGCCGGCGCGCTCGCATCCGGGCCCCGCGAAGTGCCGGCAGATCGACCCATGGACGACAGGTAGGAGTGTGGCTGTGGCATTTCGGGTGCGGACCATCACGGCGGCCGATCACGCCGCCTTCAACGCGACCCGGTCGGCGGTGAGTTTCCTGCAGACCCCGGCCTGGGCGTCGGTGAAGACCGAGTGGGTGTCGGAGTCGCTGGGCTGGTTCGACGACCGCGGTCAACTGGTGGGCGCGGGCCTGGTGCTGTACCGGCAGCTGCCCGGGTTCAAGACGTCGCTGGCGTACCTGCCCGAAGGGCCGGTGATCGACTGGGCCTCGGACGATCTGGCCGCCTGGCTCGATCCGTTGGTCGTCCACCTGAAGCGCTCCGGCGCCTTCGCCATCCGCATCGGGACGACGCTGGTGGCCCGCACCTGGAGTGCCGCGACGGTCAAGGCGGCGATCGCCGACCCGGAGCTGACCAAGCTGAGCGACGTGCCGCCGGACACTCTCAACGACGTCGCGGCCCGGGCACACAGCCAGCTCCGGCAGCTGGGCTGGCGCCCGCCGAAGGAAGACGAGGAGGGATTCTCCGCCGGGCAGCCGCGCTGGGTCTTCCAGGTCCCGTTGGCCGGCAAGGACGAAGATCAGCTTCTCAAGGGGATGAACCAGCTCTGGCGGCGCAACATCAAGAAAGCCGGCAAAGCGGGCGTCATCGTGACCCAGGGCGGTGTCGAGGACCTGCCCGACTTCTATCGGATCTACCTGGAGACCGCGAAACGTGATCACTTCACCCCGCGGCCGTTGAGTTACTTCCCGGCCATGTTCGAGGCGCTGCTGGCCGAGGACAAGGACCGGATCCGGCTCTACCTCGCCCACCACGAAGGTGACCTCGTTGCCGCCACCATCTGGATCCGGGTCGGCGGACACGCCTGGTACAGCTACGGCGCCTCCGCCACGGCCAAACGGGAGGTACGCGGGTCGAACGCCGTGCAGTGGAGGATGATCACTGATGCTCTGGCTGCCGGATGTACGGTCTACAACCTGCGCGGCATCACCGACACCGTGGACCAGAACGCCCCGCACCTGGGCCTGATCCAGTTCAAGGTCGGCACCGGCGGCGAAGCCGTGGAGTATCTCGGCGAATGGGACCTGCCGCTGAACCGTCTGCTCTATAAGGCATTCACCGTCTACATGTCCCGTCGAGGCTGAGGCCGCCTGTCGGTTGCGCAACTCGGCGGGCGAGACGCGAAGCGGGCATGGAAGCAGCGACCGGCGTGGTCCGGGTGGCCGTGCCCGCCGAGCGCACGTGCCGTCTCAGCGATCAGCGGACCGGGCGATGACAGAAGCGGGCCACTCGTTCGAGTCGCGCCTCTCCTGCGAGATCCGGACGTTCGTCAGTTCTGATCGCCGGCTGTTTGTGTGTGCGCCGACGCCGCGGGTAACTGCACCGTGACGCGGAGCCCGCCGGCAGGGCGGGGAGTGAGGGTGAGGGTTCCGTCGTGTGCCTGGGTGATGCTTTTGACTATTGCCAGGCCGAGGCCGACGCCTGCGTGGCCGGTGTGCAGGCGTTCGGTGCCGCGCTGGAACGGCTCGGTGAGAGTCGAGACCAGCTGCGGGGTGAGCTTCTCACCGGTGTTCTCGACAGTGAGCACCGCAGTGTTGGGGTGGGCGAGGGTATTCACCCATACGACACCCTGTTCAGGCAGGTTGTGGCCGATCGCGTTGTGCAGAAGGTTGGTGGTCATCTGCAGCAGGAGCGCCTGTGAGCCGATGGTGGTGCTCATGTCGCCGGAGGTTTCGATGGTGACGCCGCGCTTTTCCGCCAACGGAAGGAGCGTTTCAGTGGCTTCTTCCGCCATGAGGGACAGATCGACGTGTTCCCTGGTGAAGGACCGCTGGTTGGCGCGGCTGAGCAGGAGCAATGCTTCAGTGAGGTCGATGGCCCGGGTGTTGACCACGCGGAGGCGCTCGACAAGCTCGCGGATCTCGTGGTTCGGATCGTTGCGGGCCACGTCGAGAAGCGCCTGCGTGACCGCCAGCGGCGTGCGCAGTTCGTGGGAGGCATTGGCCGCGAATCGCTGCTGTTCCGTGACGTGGGCTTCGAGTTGCGCGAGCATGGTGTCGAACGAGTCGGCGAGTTCGCGGAACTCATCTCGCCGGCCCGGCAGGCGGATCCGGTAGGAGAGCGGCCCGTTCGCCACCTTGCATGTGGCGTCGGTGATGCGGATCAGCGGGGTGAGCATCCGGCCGGCCAGAATCCACCCGCCCACGAGACCGAATACCAGCAGGAATGCCAGCACCAGGATTCCCGCCGGGACGAAGACGACCGGGCCGAAACTGCTCGGGTCGAAGGCGCGCAGGAAGTCGGACCGATCGGGGAAGCTCAGGCTGCTCGACCTTCCCCGCAGGAGGAAGACCCACACGGCGGCGAGCAGCACGGCGCCCACGATCACGAGGAATCCGGCATAGCTGAGGGTGAGCTTGAGGCGGACGCTCAGCCCTTGACGCCTATCCACGCTCCGCTCCTCGGTCATCGGCGTCCGGTCCTGTGTCGATGCGGTAACCGACCCCGGCCACGGTGGCGATCAGCCAGGGTTCGCCGAGGCGTTTGCGCAGCGCCGAGACCGTGATGCGCACCGCGTTGGTGAACGGGTCCGCGTTCTCATCCCACGCCCGCTCCAGCAGTTCTTCCGCGCTGACGACACCGCCTTCGGCAGCGACGAGGACTTCGAGCACAGCGAACTGCTTCCTGGTGAGCGCGACGTAGCGGCCATCGCGGTAGACCTCGCGGCGGAACGGATCCACACGCAGGCCCGCGATCTCTCGCACAGGTGGTCTGTTGTGGGCGCGCCTGCGGTCGAGTGCTCTGAGCCTGAGTACGAGTTCTCGGAGTTCGAAGGGCTTGGTGAGGTAGTCGTCGGCGCCGAGCTCGAATCCGGTGGCCTTGTCGTCGAGCCGGTCGGCAGCGGTCAGCATGAGGATCGGCATGCCGACGCCGGAGGCGACGATGTGTTTGGCGATCTCGTCGCCGGTAGGTCCGGGGATGTCCCGGTCGAGGACGGCGATGGCGTAAGTGTTGATGCTCAGCAGTTCCAGAGCGGTATGACCGTCACCGGCGATATCGGCCGCGATCGCTTCCAGACGCAGCCCATCGTGGATTGCCTCTGCCAGGTAGGGCTCGTCCTCGACGATTAACACGCGCATAGTCTCAATGCTACGAGCCGGTGCCATATCGTCGGCATATCGAAAAGGGGATACGAGCCGACAACATCACGCCCCTTCGACTGGAGGCATGAGCGAACCACACACTATCCCACTTCGGCCACGCGACCGGCTGTTCGCCGTACTCGCGGTGGTACTCGCCGTGCTCCTGCTCCCCGTCGCGTTCCTCCGAGATCCCGGCCGCGCCCGCGAACTGGCCTGCCACTGGGCGCTGGGGCTCCGATTTCCCGCCGAGGATCTCACCGGGCTCACCGACGGCGCCAGGGCGGCATTCACCGCCGCACGCGCCGAGGCGCTCTGGCGCCACGGGCAGCTCATCGGCCTCACCTCGGGATACCGCGATCCCCTCGCCCAACAACGGTTGTTCGACGAGGAGGTGCGCCGCGTCGGCTCACCGGCCGCGGCCCGCAGGCTCGTGCTGCCACCGGCGGAATCCAGGCACGTCAAGGGCACCGCGCTGGATGTGCGCCCGCTCGAAGGCGCGCGCTGGCTTGAGGAACACGGCGCCCGCTACCACCTCTACCGCATCTACGACAACGAATGGTGGCACTTCGAGTACCGCTCGGAGGCCGGCTTGCCGCCAACGACCCAGGAGATCCGCAATGCTGTGCAAGCTCGTTGACCAGTGGCGGCATGCCGGGCGCCCGCAAGAGCGTCTCCAGGCCGCGAAGCAACGTGCCTCCGTCAGGCGAAAGGCGGAGCTCGCCGCCTTCGACGAGGCGCTGTGCACAGGCGGCAGGCTGCTCTTCGTTCAAGGCCCCGTCGATATCGGCAAGTCGGCGCTGCTGGGACCATTCGGTGCTCGTCAAAGTCTCCAGCGAGTACGGCCTGGGCACCCGCGCACATGAGCCGGACTCGTAGTGAAGGGCGTGGCCCGCGGCAGAACACCGCCGAACGCGATCATTCTGCGGCCAAACTGGTCGCCCAGTTATCCAGGCTGTCGGCGAATCCGGTCCAGACCCGGGCGTGCTCTCTGGCGAACTCGGCGACCACGCTGTACAAGTGCGGCGGGACGTTATGCAAGATCCGTTCCCACTCCTGCCCGTCGATGGAGTGCACGGTGAGCATGCGCAACAGGATTCGGCCAGTCTCGCTCAGCCGCAACGCCGGATCGGCCTTGAGCCGCTCCAGCATCGCGAGACGATCTCGGCCCACTGTGCGGGCGAAGCCCGGTTCCGTGCGATGCAGCGGATGCGACTCGGCCCGTAGCCTTATGCTCCCGTCCGGGACCGGGCTCTCACCCCGCTCCAGTCGGCCTCGCACATCCCGGACCGTCTCCGGGGAGATGCCGACCTGCTTGGCGACCTGCCGGAGCGAAAGACCTGGATCACTGCGGATGAGTTCGGCAGCGAGTCTCCTCCGCCCCGAGCCGTCGGCCGGACGGATGCGCCCGTCCCGCCCGATCCTTGCCTCGGTTCCGCTGTCTCCGCCGCGCCTGCGCAGGTCGGCCACCGTGCCGGCGGAGATGCCGGTCGCCGAGGCCACCCGCCGATCGGACCACTGCGGATGTGTCCCGATGATGTGGACGGCCGCACGCTTGCGATCAGCGAGCGAGAGCGGCAATCCGTGCCGTATGTTCGCCTCGACGGCCAGGACGAAGGCGTCCGATTCGGTGCCGTCGACGAGCCTTGACACTATTTTTGTATCGCCTCTGAGTTGCGCCACCTTCAGTCGGTGCAGGCCATCAACCACCCGCATCGTCGGCCGGTGAACGAGAATAGGCGGAAGCTCTCCCTCAGTCGATAACAGTGTCTCAATGTGCTCCGGGTCCTCACCCGAGGTCCGAGGCGAGGCCACGGAAGACAGGCGGGACAATTCGATTTCGACGACGGGGAGAGCGACTATGTCAACGCTCGTCGGATCCATTTAAACTCTCCCTTTCGAATCTCTTCTGGTCAACGTTGCGGTGCGGTACAGAAGCGTCGTTGCCACTACGTGTCCGATCGATGTCGATGACGCAGACTCAGAATTTTCCCCGTGAAGGGCAAACCGCACACACTTCACGGACCCACACAGGAACCATGTGAAGGTACTCGAACCTCAAGGATTTCCGTTGAATACCGATGTTGCGAGATTTTCACAGGAAGGCGCAAAGGGAGCCATGTTCGCGAATTACCCGTGCCCCGGGTATGCACGCCTGTTCTTGGGCTGCCGCCGGTCATCAGGGCCTCGCGGGCCGTCTCCTTCGAGGCACCGCACCATCCAGCTGTCCGACCTCGGCGGTTGGACGCCACGATGCCGTCCGCCATGGCCGCGGCCGGACATATGTGATCGCGCGACCTCGCCATATGCCCGCTCCGGTCGGCAGCATGTGGTGTCGCCGGTAGGAATGCCCTGCTGGTCACCGGTCGCCAAGGCATTGCGAACTGCCAACAGATGGGTGGCCAGTTCCGGGCTTGCGGGCTCCACGCGGGCGGCGACCTCTTCCAGAAGTCGGCTCTTACCGATGCCCGGGCCGCCCGTCAAGACCATGCGACCACCACGTTCTTGAGCGGCCTTCTGCACCGTACGGCCCAGCGAGGAGAGTTCAGCTCCGCTTCCCATGCGCGGTGGAAGAGGTGGGAGCGGTGGGAGGGCGTCGGCAGCGGGTTCCAACTCCATCGCCCTGGCGCAGTTTCTGTCTCTCCGGGTATCAGTAGAGCCGTTGAGCATTCTTTCTCGCGCTCGCACCGTGTTCCGCAACGACACCCCCGGTGTAGATTCACGTGCTGAGAGCATCACGAGATACTGCTTGGTGGTTCTGCTCGTGAGGATGGTGCACGCGCCCAGCGGCAATCCCTGACAGCCCGGGATCAGCTGGCGTCGCCGGTCATCGAAGCTATGACAGCGGCTAATAAGGTGTCAACTCATCCGCTGAAGCGGATGCTCGACTTGTCGCAAAGCAGTCACACCACGCCCGCCCGGGGAGCAAGCACCTCCTGATCACCGGCCGGAACGGAGCACTCCGTGCGGTGTCCGGGCCTTGCGGCGTCCCTGACCGGCGGAAACGGTCATGACGTCACGCAGGTGACACCTCCCCTGGACGCGATCCCGCGCATCCGCAGGAATTGCGGCCGGCCGCGCCGCCGGCCCGAGCGCTTGTCCGCCGACAGGGTGACGACGTCGAGCACCGCAACCTCACGCGGGCCGGGTTCATCACGCTGGTGCACCGTGTGCCCCCTGTTCACAGCGCACGCCGCCTGGCGGATGATGGGCCGCCAAGCATCCGCTGAAGTGGACAGTATGAATCGAGCCAGGCGTCACAGCTGCCCTGTCGCACCGGTCGCCCCTTCCGCGTACTGCTGATCAGAGCCTTGTTCCCGTGACGGACAATCCGCCCTTCGCAGCGATCTCTTGGAGCCTGATGCACCAGTTACCCCGCACGCCCACGGGACGCCCCCGGCTGTCCCCCGCCCACAAGGCGGGACTCGCCGGCCTGGTGGGGACCACGGTCGAGTGGTACGACTTCTTCGTCTTCTCCACCGCATCCAGCCTGGTCTTCCCCGAGTTGTTCTTCCCCGGGGCACAGCAGGCCACCGGCTTGCTGGCATCGTTCGCGACGTTCTGGGTCGGCTTTCTCGGCCGCCCTGTCGGTGCGGCGCTGTTCGGCCACTTAGGAGACCGGCTCGGGCGAAAACACAGCCTGGTGGTGACACTTGTCCTGATGGGGGCGGCTACCGCGGGCATCGGATTGCTGCCTCGCTACGAGGAGGCAGGCATCACCGCTCCGGTGCTGCTGTGCCTCCTGCGGCTCGTCCAGGGGATCGCGGTGGGCGGCGAGTGGGGCGGTGCGGTGCTGCTGGCCGGTGAGCACGCGCCGCGGGGGCGCCGGGTGATTCTGACGGCCATGGTGCAGCAGGGGACCCCGCTGGCCTCGATCCTGACCAGCGCCGTCTTCCTCCCGTTCTCGCGAATGGGCGACGGCGAATTCTTGGCGTGGGGCTGGCGGGCTCCCTTCCTGCTCTCCCTCCCCCTCATGGCCGTCGGCCTGGTCATACGGCTGAAGGTGCCCGAATCCCCGGAGTTCGAGGGACTGTCGGCGCAGGGGCGGGTGGCGTCCGCCCCGGTGCGTGACACTGTGCAGCGGTACTTCCCGAAGATGGCGGTGTGCGTCGGGGCCTGCGCCGTTCCGGTCGCTGGGACCTATCTGGCCGGCACCTTCGTGCTGTCCTGGGCGACCGTGCACGCCGGCTTCCCCCGGGAGAAGGTGCTGGGCGTGGTGCTGTGCGCGGCCGTCGCCCGGTTCCTGGTCCAGCCCGTCGCTGCGGTAGCCGCCCAGCGCTGGGGAGTTACGCGGATCTGCGCCCTGGGGCTGGCTCTGTACTTGCTCGCGGTTCCGCTCACCGTCCTGGCCTTGGGAAGCGGTTCCCTGGCCCGCATCGCGCTGGCGGTGTGCGGGTTGGAGTCCGCCAGCGCTGTCGTCTACGCGGTGGTCGCCGCCCTGCTGGTCGATGCCTTCCCCGTCCGGGTGCGCTACACCGCGATCTCCTTGTCCCAGCAGTTGGCCGGTGTGGTGTTCGGGGGCACTGCGCCGGCCTTGGCCCAGGCCCTGGTCGCAGCGGGGCACGGCTCGTTATGGTTGGTGGCGCTCTACCAAGTGTTTCTGGCCGTCCTGTCAGCCTGCTGCCTGCTGGCTCTGGTGTCTGCCCGCCCCGCTGCCACGGCGACCGCAGGCCCCGCCGGAAGGTGACCAATGCGGCAGAGTAGTTGGCATGGGAAAACATCATTGGCCGGGCTAGACTCTTTCTTTCTTGGCAGACGCCGGATCAGCTCCTGCCTCCGCTGGGGGGCCTCTGTTAGGAAGGCGAGAGATGCCCAGTACTGGATCGGCACGCGGCGAGGACGACCGTCCGCTGCTCCTGCAACTCGAACAGCGCCTCACCAAGCTGATCGACACGCTCTATCCCGACGAACGTACCCGTCCCGGTTATGCGCGGCTCGCCAAGGAGATCCGCGAGACGACCGGAGGCACCATCTCCGCCACCTATCTGTGGGAACTGGCCACCGGGAAGAAGCGCAACATCACGCTGGAACAGCTGGACATTCTCGCGCAGTTCTTCGGAGTACCACCCGAATACTTCCTCAACGACGAGGTGTCGGAACGGGTCAACGCCCAGCTCACGCTGGCCACCGCGCTGCGCGACACCAAGATCCGCAGTCTGGCTCTGCGTGCCGACGGGCTCTCACCTGCCAGTCTGGATGCCCTGCTCACCATGGTCGACGAGGCACGCAAACTGCAAAACCTCTCTGCGGTCAGTCACCCGAATCCCCCCGCAGCCGGATCCCACGACTGAGGCAGCGTTCCCCGCCTGAATACCTGGGCGGGCCGTGCCCGTTGTGATGCCACCGGCATATTGGGTCGCATACACCTCGAAAGCAACCAGCCTTTTCCGCAGTAGGCGATTGGGAGACGCATGCTGAAGAAGTACGGTCGACTACAACAGCGTTGCGAGTCTGTCCTGAACCAGCTCAGCGTGCCGCACCCCTTCGCTATCGATACTTTATGCCAGGAACTGTCCGCCCAGCGTCAACGTCCGTTACATCTGCACCCGCTGCCGCAACAGACTGCCCAGAACAGCATCTGCGGCGTATGGCTCGCCACAGAGACCGATGACCACATCTTTTTCGAGCAGCGCACCAGCCGCGTACACCAGGAGCACATCCTGCTGCACGAGATCGGGCACATGCTGTTCGACCACCACGGCACGGACCTGGACCACGGCAAGGTCTCCCAGGCCCTTCTCCCCGACCTGAGCCCGCAGTTGGTGCAACGTCTGCTCGGCCGCACCAGCTATACCAACCGTCAGGAGCAGGAAGCGGAGATGCTTGCCAGTCTGCTGCGCATCCGCGTTTCGCAGTCCGCCGCCAGAGCCCCGCACGGCGTGCTGGCCCGGCTGGAAGCGGCGCTGGGGGCGCGTGCCACGGATGGACGCTGAACCCTCCACCATCCTGAGCTGGTTCAACTACCTCTGTGTCGGCTGCCTATGGCTGGCTCTGGCGCTGCATGGCTTCACCGCCCGACGCACCCCTGAACAGCGCGCGCTGTGGCTGGCCGTGGCCACCGCCACGGTGGCCATGACGCTCACGCTCCCCGCCGCGCCCCAGCTCGCCATCCAGGCCGCCGGAGGGGTCCATGCCATCGCCCTGGCACGGAACCTGATCGGAGTGCTCTCCTCGGGCGCGGTGCTGTACTTCGTCTCGGCAGCCGCCGGCGGCCGATCACGTCTGGGCGTGTGCTCTGGGACAGGCTTGGCCATGGTGTCCCTGCTGATCCTGGATTCCCTGGCCCCACCCCACCAGGAACACGCCGTAACGGGCCACGGTGCGCCGACTCCCACCACGCCCTATTGGCTCGTCCTGGTCCTGGTCCATCTCATCGCGGACGTCTCCTGCACCTCACTGTGCCGCCAGTACAGCAGACGCACGGCCAACCGCGTCCTCAAGACGAGCTTGCAGACGTTCGGAATCGGCACCGCGCTCTCCTGCCTCTTCTGGTTCTGCCAGCTCATCAGCCTGCTGTTCCACACCGATCAGCTGCTGCCGTACCTCCCGTACGTCATGGACCTGCACGGGCTGCTCCGCGCGATCGCCCTCTTGGCGCCCTCGCTGTGGGCCGTGCGGGGCGCCGTCGCGGAGATCCGCACCATCTGGCGCCTGTGGCCGCTGTGGCGCGACCTGGTACAGGCCGTGCCGAACGTCGCGTTCCTCAGACCCCGCCACCGGCTGCTCGAAATCGTGTGGCCCCAGGCATCCTGGCGGCTGCTGACCTACCGCAAAATCATCGAGACCCGGGATGCCATCCTCGTCCTCAACGACCATGCCGCCGCTGGTACGTGGGATCGCGCGCGCCGTCATGTGGCCGCTGTGGGTGTCGCTCACGCCAAGGCCGATGCGACGGTGCTCGCGTGTGTGATGACAGAGGCACGCAGCGCCAAGCTCGCCGGCTTGCCTCACCAGCAGTCCGCCGGCAGTCTCGTCAATTTCGACAAAGGCGACCTCGACAGCGAGAAGGCATTCCTCCTCGACATGGCGCGAGCTTATGTCTCGGCCCCAGCACGGAACTTCGCGGCCCATCCGAACACATCCGACAGCGAGCACTGATCGCGATCCCGACCAGGCGGGAAGAGACGCACCCAGCGTTCCGGGGGGGGCGTTCCGGCGGGGCATACCCGCCGGCGGCGTCACCAGGTACGTCATCGCTGTCAGAGTTGTAGCGACTTGGTCTGTAGGAATTCCTTGAGCCCGTGCGTGCCGAGTTCCCGCCCGATGCACGATTGCTTATAGCCGCCGAAGGGAGCGAGCGGGTTGTACGCCCCGCCGTTGACCGTCACTTGACCGCACTGCATCGAACGCGCAAAGGTGATCGCCTCAGCCTCCTCGGCTGCCCGGACGGCCCCCGCCATGCCGTAGTCGGAGTCATTGGCGAGGCGCGGAGCATCCCCCTCGTCCTCGTATCTCATGAACGAGAGCACAGGGCCGAAGATCTCCTCGCGGGCAATGCTCATCCCGGCAGTGACGTCGGCGAAGACCGTAGGGCGAATGTAGTGTCCCTTCTCCCGTCCGTCAGGGGCCTCGGGCCCACCCGCGGCGAGACGGGCACCCTCTGCCACGCCACGACGGATACTGTCGCGGACTCTCTCTCGCCGGGCACCGCTCACCACAGGGCCCAGGCGGCAGTCGAGATCAGCCGGGTCGCCGGGAACGTAGGACGCAACCTCCTCCACAGCGATCCGAGATGAAGACCTCATCGTGTGCGTTCACAAATATGCTCCTCCATACGTCGGGTGGTGGCGGCACACAACCGCGGAATCCGTATGGCTGTCCGGCAGTCCGCTACAGGCGCGGGGTGCGCGCCTCGACCCGGTAGTCGAAAGCGGCACCGCCGACGCCGACCGTGGTCACCCCGCCATCGACGGTGAGGGTGGCCCCGTTGACGTAGGACGCGGCCGGCGACAGCAGCCAGTCGATGGCCTCGGCGACCTCCCCCGGATCGCCCGGTCGCCCGGCCGGGGTCAGCCGGTTCGCCTCCTCGTACGCCTCCTCGGCGCCGCCTGCCAGCCCCGCCTCCGCCGCGAACCGCGCCATCCGCTGGTCGGCCATCTCCGTACGCACCCAGCCGGGGCACACAGCGTTGGCCCGCAGCCCCTGCGGCCCGTAGTCGACAGCGAGGGAACGGCACAGGTGGAGCAACCCCGCCTTGGACGTCGCATAGGCGGCATTACCGCGGCTGTTGCGGAGCGCGGCGACCGAGGCGACCGCGACCACCGCGCCACGGGCCGCCAGCAGATGCGGCAACGCGGCACGCAGCAGCAGGAACGGGCCGGTGAGGTTGGTCCGCATCAGCTCTTCCCACTCCTCGGCCGCGGTGTCGCCGACCGCGCCGCCCCGCCCGATTCCGGCGTTGAGCACCACACCGTCGAGCCTCCCGTAGGCCGTCACCGCCGTCTCGACGAGCTCGCGCACAGCCTCGGGATCAGCGGCGTCGGACGGGTGGGCCAGCGCTCCGGTCTCCTTGGCCACCTGGCGCAGCGGCTCGGGCCGCCGCCCGGAAATCACGACCTGGTGCCCGGCCGCGCGCAGCAGCCGGGCGGTGGCGGCCCCGATCCCCGATCCTCCGCCCGTCACCAGGACAACACGCTGTTCCGACATGGCCGTTCGCCTCCCAAGACCGGATTCCGGTTCCCCGCAGGGCGAGCATACGAAGCGCCGGCACCGCCGGGCCGACCGGGTGCAGCCGGAGCTGTCCCGGGCCGGGGCGGTCGCCTTGCGGCCAGGGGTCAGCCGGTCAGGGCGGCGAGGGTGGCGTCCAGGTCGGTGGCCTTGGGCTGGTTACGGGGGAGCTTGGCGAGGATCTTGGCCATGCCGCAGGTGTCGGTGAGGGCGGAGAAGACCAGACCGCCGGCGATGCCCGCGGAGAGCCAGCGGGCCGCGTTCCAACGTCGTCCGCCGATCAGGCCGGTCAGGACCAGCGTTCCGGCGGCGAGGCGGACCTGGCGCTCCATGGCCCAGGGAGTCCGGGCGCCGGCGGGTCGGTGGGTGTGGTGGCCGAGCTGTGTCCAGGCGGTGGTGCCGCCGGTGAGGGTGGCGGCGGTGATGCCCTGGCCGGCCAGGCGCCGGCAGGCTTGGCCGGCGCGGGCGCCGGAGGCGCACACGAGGAGGAGGTCGCCGCGGTCTGCGGCGGTCTTCAGGGCGGGCAGGGCGGTATCGAGGTGGTCGAGGGGGATGTTGTGGGCGCCGGGCAGGTGGCCGGAGGCGTATTCGCCGGGAGTGCGCACGTCGATGACGGTCAGCTCGTGCAGGCGGGCGCCGGCCTGCTCGGCGGTGAGGGCGGTGGTGGTGGGTGCCACGGGGATCTTCCTTTGCTTGGTTCGTGTTGCCCCCTTCGATAGGATACCCGCAGGGGTATCTGGAAGGAGTGTGGGTTGTGGAACTGGCCATGGCAGCCGAGGAACTGAAGACGGTGGTCAACCGGCTGCGCCGGGCGCAGGGCCAGATCGCCGGTGTGATCAAGATGATCGAGGAGGGGCGGGACTGCGAGGACGTCGTCACCCAGCTCGCCGCGGCCTCCCGGGCTCTGGACAAGGCCGGTTTCGCGATCATCGCGACCGGTCTGCAGCACTGCCTGACCGACGCGGACATGGCCGCCTCCGGCGACCGGGAGCAGATGCGTACCCGGCTGGAGAAGCTGTTCCTCTCCCTGGCCTGAGCCGTGGTGCCGTGGTGCCTGATCATCCGTCCGGCTCGTCAGGTGAGGCGTCGATGAGCATGAAGGCTGCCACGGCCAGGAGCACGAGGGCGAAGGTGCGCCGCAGCAGGGTGCCGGTGACCTTGGCGGCCAGGCGCTTGCCGTCCCAGGCGCCCAGGATCGCCGCCCCGGTGAAGGGGCCGATCACCGCCCAGTTGACGCCGGCGGCGGTGGCGCCGCGGGCGGCCAGGGAAGCCAGCGAGTTCGCCGAGATGACCAGGAGGCTGGTGCCTACGGCGGCCTGCATCTCGAATGCCAGCACGGTGACCAGGGCAGGCACGGCGAGGAAGCCTCCGCCGACACCGAGCAGACCGGTCAGCGCGCCCAGCCCCGCACCGGTCCCGGCGGCCTTGGCCGGCCCTGCCTCGCCGGCCGCCGGGCCGGTGGCGGTGCGGCTGGGACGCAGCATCCTGACGGCGGCGAGTGCGGCGATGACGGCGAACGCCGCGGTCAGTACCGGCTGGGGCAGGCGGGATGCCGCGGCTCCCGCCGCGGCAGCGGGCAGGAGTCCGGCCGCGGCGAACAGGGCACCGGCTTTCCAGCGCACGTCGCCGGTGCGGGCGTGTGCGTACAGGGCGGTGAGCGAGGTGGCCGTGACGATGATCAGGGCGGCGGTGGTCGCGGCGGCCGGGGTGAAGCCGAGCAGATAGATCAGCGCCGGGACGGCCAGGACGCTGCCGCCCCCGCCGAGGGCGCCGAGCGCGAGCCCGACCACCGCCCCCGCCGTCAGCGCCAGGATCAGCTCACTCACGCTATGACCCCGTTGCTGCCGCCCGGACCGATGACCGGCAGCCCCGCACGCGCCCGGGCGGTCATGCCGCCGGTGGCGTCCGTGGCCTGGACACCGCGTCCGGCCAGCGGCTTGGCGGCCTGCCGGGAGCGGCAGATCGTGACCGCCGGCCTGCCCTGCGCGGCTGCCGGGAGGGGCGCCCCTGCCGCCAGAGGGTGAAGGGGCAGGTGCAGTGCGCCGGGCGCGTGCCCGGCGCTCCACTCCGGCGCTTCGCGTACGTCCAGGAGGACGGCGGTGCCGTCGCTGGTCCGCTGAGGGGCCGGCTGGGGGGCGAGGCGGCCGGGGCCGGGGCCGGGGCCGCGGCGAAGCAGCGAGAACATGGTGTGATCACTTTCGTGCGGGTGGCGCGGAAGGGCGTGTCAGTCGGTGCCCTCGGAGCGGGTGAGGGGCAGTCCCGCCTCGGTGGCGGCGTCGAATCCCTCGTCGATGGCGACCACGTCGCGGCCGGCGGCATCCAGCAGGGAGGCGGCGATCGCCGCGCGCATCCCGCCGGCGCAGTGCACCCACACCATCCCCTCCGGCACCTCGCCTGTGCGCCCGTGCAGCTCGTGGACCGGGATGTGGACCGAGCCCTCGATGAAGCCGCCCCCGCGCTCCGAGTCCCGGCGCACGTCAAGGACGACCACTGCGTCGCCGCGCTGACGGACATGGGCGAGGTCGGCGAAGCGGGCGCGGGGGAAGGAGGCGAGCTGCTCGCCCTCACGGACCCAGCCGGCCGGATCACCGGTGGCAGCCGCGGCCGGGCGGTCGATGCCCACCCGCGCCAGCTCCCGCTGCGCGGCGGCGATCTGCTCCGGAGTTTCGGCGAGCAGAGTGACGGGCTTGCCCCACGGGATGAGCCAGGCCAGGTAGGTGGCGAGCTTGCCCTCGCCCTCGAAGTTGAACGAGCCGGCCGCATGCCCCTCGGCGAAGGCCATGCGGCTGCGCAGGTCCACCACCCACTCCCCCGCGGCCAGCCGGGAGGCGATCTCCCCGGCGTCCGCACGCCTCGGCGGGGTGAGGTCCACCGGCGCGGGACCCGCGGCGTTGGCCGGACCCATGTGCGCGTAGTAGGCGGGTACGTCGTCCAGCCCCGCGAGCATCTGGGCGACGAAGGTGTCCACGTCCAGGGTCAGCGCGTCGTTGGTCTCACGCTCCTTGCCGATCGTGGTCGAGTCCCCCTCGGCCTGGGAGGAGGAACAGAAGCTTCCGAACCCGTGGGTGGGCAGCACCGGAACCTCGTCGTCCAGCTCGGAGGCCAGGCGGTGGGCGGAGGCGTACTGGGCGCGGGCCAGCTGCTCGGTCAACCGCGGCTCGACCAGGTCCGGGCGGCCCACGGCGCCGATGAGCAGCGACCCTCCGGTGAACACCGCCACACCGCGCCCGTCCTCGGTCAGGGCGTAGGAGGTGTGGTGCGGAGTGTGGCCGGGAGTGGCTATCGCTCGCAGCACCAGTCCCTCGTCAACCGTCACCGTGTCGCCGTCGGCGACGGGGGTGCGGGCAAACGCCACGTGCGCCCCGGCCGGCACCAGGTACTGGGCGCCGGTGACGCGGGCCAGCTCCAGGCCGCCTGTGACGTAGTCGTTGTGCACGTGGGTCTCGGCCACAAAAGCGATGCGCACCCCGCGGCGGGCCGCGGCGGCGATGACCTGGTCGATGTCCCGCGGCGGGTCGATGACCAGCGCGGCGGCGGGTCCGCCGGCCAGGTAGCTGCGGTTGCCCAGGCCCTCGAACTCCAGGGTGTCGACGAAGAACACGGCTTATGACTCCTCTCGGACGGTTTACCCCGGGGGGTATCCGATTTTCACTCTAACAGTTATACCCAGGGGGGTATTTCTTGAGCGGGGTACCCCCCTGGCGGCGTCACAGCCGGGCTCTGCCCCGGCATGGCGGACTGCCTGATCCTCGACGCCCGCAACCCGCCGCGAGGACCTCGCGACACGGCAGAGCAGGCACACCCCCAAACGGTGGGGACAGACAGGTACCCGTTCGCGAGATCCCCGCGCATGCGGGGGACGGCCTACGGAACGTCCTCTTCCCAAAGGTGCGAGCCGGCTCAGAGCCGATCTCATCGGGCCGCGTCACACGCGGCCGGGGCGCCCTTCCGGATCGGATCGCCACAGCGCCCTCGCCGGACGATCGCACCGGACGGTTGCACTGCGGGCGGGGGCGACATCCACCGGTGGGATCCGTCAGTCGAAGGGAGGCTCGGTATGCGAGATCTCGTGCTTGAGTACCTGGTCGCCCGTGATGGCGACGGACACGGAGGGGCGCGGTGCCACCGCCCGGAAGGCGTCGAGGGCCTCCTGCGACTCCCAGTGCTCGAAGTTGTTCACACGGCCCGGCTCGATCGGGTCGGGCGAGATGGACAAGTCGAGGCAGCCAGGGCGACCGCGGGCCGCCTCGACGATCGGGTGGTGCCCCTCGATGAAGCGGTCCCTGTCCTGGGGATCCACATACAACTTTCCGGCGACGATCACTGACATGCCGCTCTTCCCTTCTCTCTCGTCCCGGGGACGTAGCCCCCGGCAAGGGCCGGCCGAACAGCTGCGACCCACGGCTGCGGACTTCCGGCATCCACGGAACTCATCGCCCGGTCCGTGGCGCCGCACCATCACGTCGGGCTCTCTTTTGACGAGCGTGTTCGCTGGTGAGCGGATCGTTCGCCGGTGAGCGCATCGGCGGTCGCAGGTGAGGCCCGGTCAACGGCCCCCCGATTGCCGGACGCGGCCCACGCTCCGGGGCGGCGGCGCGTGCGGTCGCCGCCCGCCGCGCACACCACGCGATCGTCACAGGCCCAGCAGCAGATCCCGGACCGCGGCGGGACGGGAGAGGAACGGGTGGTGGCCGGCGTCGAGTTCGACGACGCTGCCGGCCCGGCGGGCGAACTCGCGCTGCAGGCGCGGCGGGGTGCCCCGGTCCTGGGCGCAGACGAGATACGTCGAGGGCACCTGCTGCCACGCGGCTGCCCCGACCGGCTCCCCGGTCACCCGCACGCTCTGCCTGGCGAGGTGGCCCGCCGCCCGCGCTTGGACCTCCGGGTCGCAGTCCTGCAAGAAGGTGTCCACGAGCAGTTCGGGGCGGACGCCGAAGGTGCCCGCCCCGGGATCCACGTCGAGGAACGGGGCGGGGTCGGCGTCCCCGAAATCCGACAGGCTCTGCCCGGGCTCGGGAAGGTAGCTGGAGACCAGCACCAGATGGCGTACCGACCCGACGCCCGCGGCGGCTTCCGCCGTGACGATGCCGCCGTAGCTGTGAGCGACCACAATGGTCGGCTCGTCGCCGTCCAGCAGCGCTTCCCGCACCGCCGCGACGTCCTCGGACAGCCCCTGCCCGGCGGCCCCGCCGGGCACGCCCGTCTCGCCGCAGCTCGGCAGCGGCGGGGCCACGCTCAGCACCCCTCGCTCCCGCAGCAGCCCGGCGGTGCGGTGCCACCACCACGACCCGTCCCGCACGCATGCCCCGTGCACGAACACGACCCGCATTGTCACTCCGTCCCTGGCGTTGCCTTCCGCTGGAAGCCACCGGCCGGCTCCTTCCCCAGAACTCCGGTGAAGGCGCTCAAGGTTCCCTGAGACGGCACAACCGCCGTCGGGCGGTGCGGGTCCTCCCGTGGCGGACGGTCTCACCGATGCCTTCAGCGGGCGGCGGTCTCGGCACGGTCGCCGTCGTCCAGCACGTCCCCGCGGCCGGGGAGGGCGACCGGCAGCCCCGCCGCCTCCCATGCCTCAAGGCCGCCCGCCACACTGTGGACGGAGGACCGGCCCGCGCGGATCGCCTGCGCGCCGGCCCGCGCGCTGCGCGCGCCCGTACGGCATATGAAGGCCAGCGGGCGGTCGGGCGGCCCGGGCAGCGAGGCCGGCAGCGTGCCGAGCGCGGCGTGGACGGCGCCGTCCGGGTGACGCGCTGCCCATTCGTCGTCCTCGCGGACATCGACCAGCGTGAGTTCCCCGTTCACGACGCGGCGATGCGCCTCGGCGGGGGACAGATCGGCGGGCGTGCGAGCGTCGCGCCGCGTGGCGGGCAGCACTGTCCGGATCGCCTCGTAGTTCGAGGCATGGGCGACGGCTATCGTCTGCCCCATCATCGGGCAGACGTCCATCGCCTCTTCCCAGTGCGCGGTGGACTCCCATTCCGCCACGTTGACGAGGGTGAACCTGCTTCCCGGAACGATCGTGCGGAACATGTACGTCCGAAGGAAACCGGGTTGGGCCGCCATCACCTCCGCGGCAGCCTGCCAGGCGTCGAGATACGCCTCTTCCTTCTCCTCGTCGATCTCGATCGGGATGATCACGACATGGTGATCGTCCATCTGCGGCCTCCTCTGTCGGTAAGGCGATGCGACCAGGAGGCACCGGCTCCGGGCTGCCGGCCAGGCGCTTCCTGAGATGAAGCCTGCGCCCACGCGTCGAGAATCGGCAAGTAAGCTTGCTGGGCTGGCAAATCACTCGCGGCGACGGGGAGTTCTCCGAGCCGGGACCGGACGGCGGCGGCGGCCCGTGCTCGTGCCGGGGCAACAACCTGCGGCTTACCGTGCACGCAGGTCCGGCGATCCGGTGGCTACCAGCGGGGATCTCGCTCGGGCCGGCGGCACGCCGCTACGGCGCGAGGTCGGGCAGCAGGTCGTCCAGGACCGACTCCTCCTCGATCCGGACGGACAGTTCGGACAAGGCTGCCGACAGGCGGGTGTCCCAGGGGGAGTCGGCCCGAGGGCCCGTGAGTGCCGGTGCGCGGGGGGTGCGGGCTGCGGCCTCCCGGTAATCCGGCGCCGAGTAGCGCCATGGCTTCCAGGGGACCTGGCCCAGAAGCGTGGTGGCGACGCGCAGGCCGCCCCAGTCGAAGTCGCCGTGGTAGCGCAGCGTCGTGCCGTCGGCGTGGAGTGTGCGCAGCAGGGTGAGGGCGGCTGCGGAGGGCTGGCCCTGGAGACAGGCCAAGGGCCGGCAGGCCGGGCCGTATGCCTCGGCCGCGGCGGAGACGACGGCCGGGTTCTCGCAGACGCGGACGGTGTCCGCAGGCTGGGGCAAGGTGGGCTGACGCGCCAGTTGCCGCAGCGTCAAAACGGCCGGCTCCCCCGCGTCGGCGTGCCAGTCGAGTGCCGGTGTGCCGCGCAGGTTGAGCACGAGCACCGTCGAGGACACGTCGTCCTTGAGCAGTCCCACCGACTGCCATACCTCTCGCCGCCACGGGGCGCCCTGGCCGTTGGGGGTGCCGCTCAGGGCGCGGGCACCTGAGAGCACGAGGGTGGCGAGCGGTGTCCCGTCGTCCAGTGCGTGCGCTGAGCCGAGGGTGCGGGCGGCGAAGACGGGGAGGGCGACCGGCGGTGCGAGGGGGAGGTCCCGCAGTGCGGCGACGGCAGCCTCCAGCAGGCCACGAGCGGTCTGAGGGGTGCGGGCGAGCCGCCGTACGGTGCCAGTGGTACGCAACCGCGCCGCCCAGGCGCCGAGTTCGGCGGGCAGGGTGTCCAGGGGTGCGTAGGCGCGCTCCCAGGCACGCTCCTGCGACTCCCGGGTGGCGCGCAGCGGGTGCACGGGACCGGACAGTTCGGTCACGGCGGCGGCGAGCCCGGCTGGGCTCGCTCCGGAACGGCGCAGTATCCGGTCCACCGTCTCCAGCCGTACGGACAGCGATCCGCCGCCTCCCGGCGCCCGTCCCAGCAGCCGCTCGACCGCCTCCCGCTGGCCCGCCGTGGGTGCGGACAGGGAGACCGCGCCGGTCAGAGGCTCTTCACGGGCGAGGCGTCGCCTGATCCGTGCCACGAGCCAGGCGGTCTCCGGCCCACCCAGGAGCCTCCGCAGCCGGGGAAGGTCGATTCCTCCGTCGCCCTCGCCGGTCATGCCCACAGTCCCTCCTGCGCGTCCTCCTCCGACTCCCAAGGGCGTTCCGGTTCCTCACCCCGGGCCAGCGCGTGCCCGTCCCACTCCCATCGGGTCACCAGCACCGCGTCCAGTTCCTCGACCCTGGCCAGCTGTGCGATGGCCACTCCCGGGACCTGCGGGTAGCAGGCCCATTCGCGTTCGCTGGTCATCACCACGTCCAGGTCGAAGGCGTGCAGCAGCCCGAGGCACTTGGCGCGCGAGTCGTCGTCCACCCCGGCGAATGCCTCATCGAGGGTCACCAGCCGGGGTGCGTGCGGGTGCTGCGCGGATGCGTAGTGCGACGATGCCGCGGCGAAGAGCGGCACGGAGACCGCGAGCACTCGCTCGCCGCCGGAGGCGGGCCCGGTGGCGGGGACCCAGCGGCCCTGCTGGTGGCGCTCGACGGCGAACTCGTGCCACGCCCGGTAGTCCAGCGCCGCGGTCAGATGCTCCAGCCAGCTCCCGGTGCCTTCCGCCGCTTCTTCCGCGATCCGCTCCTGGAGGAAGGCTCCCACCGCCGCGCGGTCCTCGTCCGACCAGGCGTCGGCGGACTGCCGCAGCAGATCACGGACCCGGGCCAGTCCCTCGGGCGCGCCCCGCCTCTTGCCCGTCCTGCGGGCCGGGCGCCAGGTCAGGCGCAGGGTCATGCCGGTGGAGGTGGGGCGCTCCTCCAACTCGGCGTTCATACCGCGTACCTGGCGTTCGGCGGCGCCGATCAGGTCCTGGAGGGTTCCGGCGACCTCCGTCAGCAGGTGGGTCTCCAGCACCTCCCGCTCGTGCGCGGACAAGATGCGCTGGAGTTCGACCACCTCTTCGGCCAGTGCGGCGGTCAGTTCCGGCACGGCGCGCTCGCGGCCCTGGTAGACGATGTCCACGACGACGCCGTCCTCGACCATGCGGGCCGAGGCGGAGTGGCCGTGCCGGGAGAGGGCGTCCTGGAGGGATTTCAGCTCCTCGCTCAGCTTTCGCTGCACGCGTTCCCAGGCCCCGTCCGAGTCGTCCACGGCCTGGAGCGCGGATTCGACCGTACGGGCGAGAGCCACGGCCGGGGTGGCGGCCCACGGTTCGCCATCCGGTGGGGACGGTGGCTCGGCCTCCGGAAGTGCGACTGCCAGCAGCCCTGTGCCCGCGAACCGCTGGAGCGCGCTGATCGCCTCCTTCCGGGCCGCCACCGCCACGGTGAGGTCCGCCTCCAGTTGTTCGATGCGTCCCTCGGCGCGGCTCGCCCTCCGGTCGGCCGCGGCACCCGCCTCGCGTGCCGTGCGTTGGTCGCGCTCGCAGGTGCGCAGTGCCTCCGCCGTCTCGGTGAGGCGGCGCTCCAGCTCGGCGACGGCCGCGCCGACCGTGGCGCCCAAGGTCGCGTGCCGCTCCTCGGCTTCGGCCGCTTCGCGCGCCGCCTCCGCCACCCGCAGGCCGAACTCGGCGGCGCGCTCCGCGGCTTCTGCCGCTTCCGCCTGCCGGTCGCCGACTCCGCGCACCGCGTCGGTGCGCTCGCGCAACGCGGGCCAGTACGCGGCGAGCGCCACCTCGTGGGCGGCCAGGGCCTGCCGCACCCCGGCCAGTTCTTGCGGGCCGGCCGGCAGACCGAGGTCACGGGCGCTTTCGTGGAGTGCGGTGTCGGCGCTCTGGCTCTCCTCGGCCGCCTCGGTGAGGGCCGCCGCGCACTCGTCGCGCTTCGTGCGGGCCCGCTGTACGGCGTCCGCGGCTGCCGCGGCGCGAGCGTGCGCCTGCCGCAGCAAGGCGTCCTCCGGCACGGCAGCGAACTCGGCGTCCAGTGCCGCCCGTCGGGCGGCGACCCGCTCGCCCTGCTCCCGAAGGCCGTCCGTCTCCGCTTCCAGGCCGCGCAGTTCGTCGCGCAGTTCCCGGATGCGGCTGCGCCGGGCCTCCTCGCGGGCGCCCTCACCCACGTACGCGGGGGCGCGCTTGGCCCAGCTTCCGGTCAGGCCGCCGTTGCGGAACCGGCCGTCCGTGGTGACCCAGATCCCGTCGCCCTCCGCCGTCCCTTCGTCCAGGCCGACTGCCGCGAGCAGCCGGGCCACCGCGTCTTCGCCGACGGCCGCGGCGCGGGCGTCGCCGTGATCGACGGCCGGGCGCAGCGCCTGCGACAGAGGGCGGCCGGGCACCGGGCCGCCGGGCGCGAGCAGGACATCGTGGCCGTCCGCCTCCAGCGCGACTCCTTCGGGAAGCACCCACGCGTCCAGCAGCCCCGATGCCTCCAGGGCTGCCTCGAGTCCGGCCCGCTCGGCCTCGCCCAATTCGTCGCGGAAGTCCACCAGCCGCCACAGCGGGGCGCCCGGTGTCCGCTCCCGCAGGCCGGGTGTGCGGCTGTGCGGAGGCTCGGGGCCCCGCTGGCCGCCCGCCTCCAGGCCGGCCAGCTCGTCCGCCAGCCCGGTCCGCCGCTCCTCCAGCGCGGCCCGCCGCTGGGCCAGCGCGGCTGCCGCGTCGGCGAGTTCTCCGGCCCGGACGCGGTGTACCGCCGCGGCCTCGGCCTGCGCCGGGTACGGTCCGTCGAGCCGGTCCGTCCACTCCTGGAGCCGGTCCAGCAGGCCGACGACGTCGGGAACGGCCAACTCGGCGCAGCCTGCCAGGTGGTTCCGTACCTCCGTGACGAGCGTGCTGCCCGCTGCGGTCACCGCCGTGTGCGCGTCCTCCTGCCGCTGCACGGTGTGGGACAGGTCGCTCTCCGCCTCGTCGGCACGCCGTGCGGCCTCGCGGCGCTCGGCGTCCGCGCGCCCGGCGGCCTCCGCCAGCTCAGAGACATGGGCCACGGCGCGCCGTCCGCGCTCCAGGGACTCCTCCGCTGCCCGGCGCAGTCCGGGCTCCGGTGACTCCTGCCGGGACTCGTGCACGTACGGGGCTTCCAGCCGGGCTGCACGGGCGCTGTCGCCGGCCCGTGACCGCGCTGCGGCCAGCGAATTCTCGGCCGCCGCCAGCCTGTTCTCGGCCGTGCCGAGCCTGCCGTCCGCGCGGGTGCGCAGTTGTTCGGCGTGCGCTCGGTCGGCCTCGGCCCGGTGGCACGTCTCGCGTGTCCGCTCCTCCTGCTGGGCGGCCCGTTCCAGTTCGCGAGCGTCGCGCATCTCGGGCCCCTCGCGCAGCGCCGCGTCCTGGGCGCGCAGGCGGGTGCCGGCCTCTTCCGCCGCAGCCAGCCGTACGGCCGCCTCCGCATGTGCGGCCTCCGCCGTGCGCTTCTCGTCCTGTGCCGCTGTCAGTTCGCGGCCGAGATGTTCGTAACGGTTGTGCTCCTGCCGGGGCAGCCGGGCACGGCGGCGGGCGGCGACGCAGGCGTAGCGGCGGTAGTGGTCGAGAAAGGCGGAGGCGGCGCGCTCGGCCTCGGTGGCGGCGCGCAGCTCCTCCTTCTCCTCGTCCAGGGAGCGGAAGGCGTCCGCCGCGTCGGCGACCACCGCCTGGTCCATCGGGGGCAGCGCCTCGGTCAGCGCGCGGGAGAGCGCCGCCTCGTTCGGCCGCTTGGAAAGCTGCGGCTGGCGGAGCTGGATCAGCAGGTCCACCAGGGCCGCGTACCGCTGTTCGCCCAGCCTGAAGAGGGCCTCGTCCACCGCGCGGCGGTATGCCCGCGCCTGGTCGTAGACCGTGCCTCTGCCCGCCAGCGCCTCGGCCAGCCGGTCCCGGCCCAGTGCTGTGCCGGTGGCGTCGAGGAGGCTGAGGTCGGCGCCGATCCGCTGGTCCGTGACCGCGAACCAGTGACGCGCGATGCCGCGTCCGGCCACCGCCTTCAAGCCGCACAGCAGCGTGCGGAAGTGCTCCTGGCCGCTCTCGTCCCGCCGGCCGAACTCGACCCACGTATAGCCGAGCCGCTCGGAGTGCGGGTGAGCGCCGGCGAGCAGCAGGTTCCACTCCATGCGCTTGCCCGGGTCGCCGTCCGGCTCGACGCGGCGCGCGGACAGGTCACCGTCGAGGAGGAAGGGCAGGGTGAGCGCGAGGACCTTGGACTTGCCCGTGCCGTTGTTGCCGCGCAACAGCAAGCGGCCGTCGCGGAACCAGAACTCCTCGGCGTCGTAGTAGAAGAGATCGACCAAGCCGGTGCGCAGCGGCTGCCAGCGGGTGCGTGCCGGGGACGGGAATGCGGTCAAGGAAGCGGGATGCCTTTCGTTTGACGGAGCACGAGTCGGTTGACGGAGCACGAGCAGTCGATAGAGCACGAGCAGTCGGTGGACAGATGTGCCGGTCGATGGGCGGGTGCCGGTCGATGGGCGGGTGCCGGTCGATGGGCCGGTGTCAGTCGGCGGGCAGCCGGCCGGCCGGGCGGCGCTGCCCGGGGACGATTCCGCGGGTGCCTGGCTCCCGGACGACGGCCCCGCCCACCGCGTAGCGCGCCAGTGCCGGGCGCGCCACGGCACCCTCATCGGTGCGGGTGACCAGAGCGAGAGCTTCCAGCTTCGCGAGTGCCCGACGGACCAGCTCCGGCTCGGCCCCCGGCTCGCGGGCGCCCTTGGACCAGAACCCGCCGTGCTCGGCGGCCATCTCCCGTACCCGCCGCTCCAGCGCGGCCGAAGGGACCGGGCCTCCGGCGGCGGCCAGGTCTTCGGCGAGCAACAGCGTGATGTGCCCGTGTGTGCCGGACTCGGGCATCCGCACGTCGGTCAGCTCGTCGTGCGGGTCCACCATCGCGATCCCCTCGGCCCGCACCTCGGGGACGAGGCCGGTCAGTTCGTTGATCCTCGCGGTGAGAAAGCCGCGCTGGCGGGTGAGGTAGCCCAGCTCGGTATCCGTGAGCGTGTCGTAGTACAGGACCGGATCGTCCAGCAGGCGGCGGGTGAGGGACTGGCGGATCGCGCGGAATCGCAACTCGTCGCTGTCCAGCTCGGCGGTGGCCGACAGCTGGGCCAGCCGCTCTTCGAAGTCCTCGGCGCGCACGGTCGAGGGGCCGCGCGGGCCGGCCAGCAGCCCTGCCAGCACTCGGCGTTCCACGTCGTAGAGCACATCGCCGGTACCGCTGACGTACGCCTCCTCATCCCCTGCCACCCGGCGCAGCACCCCGAAGTCCAGCAGGAGCCGGACCACGGCCGCCAGGTCGAGCCGCTCGTCGCGCCGCTCCAGCGTGAACGCGATTCCGGCGGCGGCCAGCCGCGGATCGGCTGCCTCCAGGACCACGTGCTGGGCGAGCCGCCCCAACGCGACCTGCGCCTCGCCGCGTTCCAGCACCGAGAGGGCCAGGCACAGCAGCACATAGCGGCGACGGGTGAAGGGCGAGGCAGCCCGCGTCACCTCGCGGGCCGGGTGGGTCGGGTCGTCATGGTGCGCGGGCGTACGGCCGAGCCGGGCGCTCCCGGCGTCCACGCGCAGCGGCCAGCCGGTGTTGCGGTCGAACCAGGCGCGCAGCTCGGAGGCGTGCTTGCGTACGAGCCGGAACTCCTCGGCCGACGCACCTGTCGCCAGCAGCAGGGGCTTGTTGAGCAGCGCGCGGGCCGCGCGCCGCGTCTCGGCAGCGTGCTGCCCCTCCAGAACCTCCGCGCCGCTCACGCGCGCTCGCCCCCGGTCAGGTCGGTGATGTGGATCAGGTGGTCAGGGCCGCGGAAGACCCCTTGGGGGGTGCGCACTTCGGCGGGTGGCGCGCCGTCGGTTCCCAGCGCGGTGAGCCGGATCTCCATGGCGCCGTCGTTGCTGGTGGCCGTGGTCGTGACGGTATCGGGACGCCAGGTGGCGAGCGCGTCGCCGAGCAGTTGCAGAAAGAGCGCGAAAGCGTCCGGGTCCAGCTCGCCCAGGTCCGAGAGCCGGATCTGCCGCCCGCCGGTGGCCAGCCGGGCGCGGGCCGCCGCCAGTTGCTCCGCCTCCTTCGCGGCACGTTCGGCGAGCTGCCGCCGTGCCGGGGAGCGGTCCTCGACTCGGCGTGCCTTGCCGCGTCGCTCGTAGCTGCCGGTGCGGCGCAGTTGGGGGCTGATCCGCAGCGGCTCCGCCCGCGCCCATGGGGTGGAGGGGGGTGTGGGGTCGGCGGTGCGCGCTGCGAGGGTGTCGGCGTCCACGCTCAGGTGGCGGGCCGGATAGAGCCCGAACGCGGTGCGCCACAGTCGGTGCCGGGCCGCGTCGTCGGGCGCCTCGGCGAACCAGCGGGCCAGCGTCCGGAAGTCGGCCGAGCGGTCGGAGCGGCCCGCGCGCCGCTCGTTCAGCGTCCGTACGACCGCGAGCAGTTGCGGGATGGCGCCGAGCGCCCGGGTCCGCAACAGCCGGGCCTGCGCGGGGCGCCCGTCCTGGGACAGGAACCACGCCGCCAGTCCCTGCCAGCGGTCCGTCCACCGGGCATATGCCGCATCGAAAGCCCGCTCTGCTTCCTCGGGCGCGGCGTCGGCGGCCTCGCGCCCGGCGGCGATCCGCAGCAGGGGGTCCACCCTGCTCGGAGAATCGGGACAGGCGCCGTCCTCCCGGTCCAGCTGGGTGATGAGCCGCGCGACGGTGCTGCCAAGGGTGATCAGGTCCTGGACGAACCGCTCCAGATAGTGGATCAGCTGATCCTTGTAGGCCAGGAATGCCTCCACCTCGACCCCGTGCAGGTCGATGGTGCGCTGCAACGACCCCATGAAGGCGCGCGCGTTCTCGGCGAGTGCCGTGAACCGGCTCGTCAGACCGTCCAGCGTGAGATACGTCTTGGCCGGGTCCGGGGCATCCTGTCCGGCGAGCGAGAGCAGCGCCCGAAGCTGAGTGACGATGTCGTGCAGGGCCACGGCCTGGAGCGCACCGCGCCGCCCGAGCGCCTCGTCGTAGGCGGCCAGCGCCTCCTCCGCCGCCTCCCCGGCCTGGGTGAGCTGGTAGATGAAGCGCCTGCGGTAGAAGTCCTCGACAGCCGTGACCCGCGCGGTATCCGGGTCGGCCCGCAGATTGCCCCACTCCTCGCCGCTCAGGCTGACCAGCGCCCGGGTGACGGTATCGAGGTCGGCGGGCCGGGATTCCGGCGGCAGCCCCGCGTACACATCCTCCGGCCGCAGATGCACCGCGAACTTCTCCTTGGCGGTGAGGAAGACGCGCACCACCGCGCGGTACAGCGCGGCGTGGGGAGCCGTGAGGTGGGCGAACGGCCCATAGCCGTGGCCAGGGCGCGGCGGTGGGGACGGTGTGCTCATCGATCGGTCATTCTTCCCGACAAGGGCCCGCGTGCGGTAGCGGTTCCGCCGGATGTACGCACGAGCGAGGCGCACGCGGTGTACGCGAACGACCGCTGAGGAGCCCGCGGGTGGGAGGAGAGATTCTCGTCGGGGTTGGTGCCCGGCCGCGCGCGATCGCCGTACCCGGACCGGCTCGGGGACGGCTTCGCCCCGCTCGACCCGCCTGCGCGAGGCATCGGTCAGGGCCCGGACATGGGCTGGTCGCGTGGCCGGGCGGGCGGCGTGGCCGGGGGGCCACACCCCGAACCACTGCTCGGCGCCGTACTCGTCGAACCGCTCCGCCTCGGTGCACCCCGGCTTCGCCGCGAGGCGCATCGCGCGGGCGTCGGCGGTCCGGGTGCGACCCCCGGCCGCGAAGGCGGCCGGGGGCCTCTTGCCGTGTTCGGGCTGTTCCCCGTCAGACCATCGGCACCGGGGCGCCGGGGGTTCTTCCGGCTGCCCGGGCTACTTCGCGGGGACCGTCTCGGGGACGCCGAGGATGTCGTCGAGGAAGCCGCCGATCACGCTCATGTGCGGCTCGGCGCAGTCGAAGAGCGCGCTGGCCTCGGCATCGACGTGGGTGGTATCGACCTGGGCCGCGTCCACGCCGCGTATCGCGGCGGCGTAGGGGGCGTTGGTGTCCAGGTAGGTCTCGCCGCGCGCGGAGGAGCCGACCGCCAGGACGCGGAGGGTGCCGTCGAAGCCGCCCTCGGGCTGGTAGGCGAACATGGCGTTGAGGTTGGCCTGGTAGACGCTGACGCGGTGGCGCAGCACCTCGCGGCTGACGTCCGAGAGGCCGTCCTGGCCGGCGAGGAAGCCGGCGACGATCTCGGCCCGCTCCTCCTCGGGGGCCGCGGCGATCTCATCCAGCGGCAGTTCGACGGGCTTGCCGAGCAGCCGTCCGATGATGAAGCCGTAGTCGATCAGTCCGCGCATCTGCGGTGCCTCGGCGCAGGGCATGCTCGTCCAGGGGCGGTCGAAGACCGGCATCAGGTGCAGCACGAGTCCGACCTGGTGGCCGGCGGCCTGGAGCTGCCGCGCCGTCTCGAACGCGGGCAGCCCTCCCATGCAGTTGCCCGCCAGGTAGTAGGGCCCCTCGCTCTGGATCAGCTGGATCTGCCGGATGTTGTGGGCGGCGATCTCCTCCACCGTGCTCAGGGGCTGCTGCTCGCCGTCCAGGCCCGGGGTCTGGCACCCGTAGACGCTCCAGTCCTCGGGGATGTGCGGCAGGTAGCCGTTCATGTAGCCGATGCTGCCCTCGGTGGCGGGGAAGAGGAACAGCCGCTTGCCGGTGCCCTCGCGCAGGGTCTTCACGTTCGAGTTGTCGGCGCGCGGCAGGCTGATGTCCGCGTTCTTCTCGGCCAGGAGCCTGCGCAGGGCCCTGCGCTTGGTCTCGGACAGGGCAGTGACACGGGCGTTCACGGTGCTCATTGCGTTCTCCTTGGCAGTGGCGGCAGGCCGCCGGGGTGGGGACTGTTTCGCTCGGTGGTCTCATCGCGGGGCCCGCGGCTCTCGTGGGGTCGGGGGTCTGCGGCTCCCGTGGGGCCGGGGGCCTACTCCCGCAGGAGGGCCTCGGCCTCCTCGTCGGTGAGGGATTCGAGTGCGGCCAGGGCCTCGATCAGGGCTTCGTCCTCGGCCTGGGCCACGTCGGGAAGGTGCGACGCGACAGCCGCGACCGTCGCGTCGCGCATGAAGACGTGCAGCGGGATCCGGACCCCGGACGCCTCCTCGATCAGGTGCAGCACCCGGACGCCGATCAGGGAGTGACCGCCGGCGCGGAAGAAATCGTCGGTACGGCCGACCTCTTCGCGGCCGAGGACCTGCTGGTAGACGTCCGCTACGAGGCGTTCCATCTCGGTACGGGGGGCCTCGAAGTGCACCGGGCGCCCTTCCTCGGGCAGGGCCGTACGGGAGAGGGCCAGGCGGTCGGTCTTGCCGTTGGCCGTACGGGGCAGCTGGTCGTGCAGGACGAAGTGCTGCGGAATGAGCGCGGGCCGCAGCAGGGTGCCCGCGTGCGCGGCCAGCGTGGCGGGATCCAGCGCCTGGGCGGAGCCGGGCTCGGGCTGGATGTGGGCGATCAGCCGCTCGCCCTCGGCGAGCAGCACCACGCTGTCGAGGACGGCGGGGTGGGTGCGCAGCGCGTGCTCGATCTCCTCCGGTTCGAGCCGGTGGCCGCGGACCTTCAACTGGTGGTCCTCGCGCCCGAGGTAGCGGAGTGTGCCGTCGCCGGTGCGGCGCACGATGTCGCCGGTCCGGTAGGCCCGCCGCCGCTCGCCGTTCTCGTCCTCGACGGTCACGAAGCGCGACGCGGTCAGCTCCGGCTGGTCGAGGTAGCCCTCGGCCAGCCCGTCGCCCGCGATGTACAGCTCGCCCGCGGGCCCGGGCGGCAGGGGTGTGCCGTGGGGGCTGAGTACGTGCAGCGTCGTGTTGCCGACCGGCTCGCCGATGAGGACGGGGCCCGTGCCGGGGAGGACTTGCCAGCGCGCGGACCAGATGGTGGTCTCGGTGGGCCCGTAGAGGTTCCACACCCCGGCGCACCGGGTCAGCAGCCGGTCGGCCAGGTCGCGGCTGAGCGGCTCGCCGCCGCACCACGCGGTCAGGCCGGGCCGCCCTTGCCAGCCGACTTCCAGGAGCATCTGCCATGTCGAGGGGGTGGCCTGCATGACGTCGGCCTCGGCGGTTTCCAGGCGCTGGGCGAGGAGGCGGGGGTCGTGGGTCTCCTCGTCGGTGGCGATCACCAGGCGCGCGCCGGTCAGCAGGGGGGCGAGCAGTTCGAGCAGGGCGATGTCGAAGAACGGCGCTGTCACCGCCACCAGGGTGTCCTCGGCGGTGAGTCCGGGGGTGGCGGTCATGCTGGTGAGGAGGTTGACCAGCGCGTGGTGGCCGACCGCGACACCCTTCGGCTTTCCGGTGGAACCAGAGGTGAAGAGGATGTACGCGGGCCTCTCTTCGGTGACCTCAGCGCTGTCGGTGACCTCAGCGCTGTCGGTGGCCCCCGCGCTGTCGGTGGCCCCCGCGCTGTCGGCGGCGTCCGGCTCGTCCGTGCCTGCCTGGCCCCGCTGGGGTGTTGCGGGCCCCGGCGGGGTGGCGGAGGCGTCCAACTGGTGGACGTCACCGGGAAGATGGCGCCCCGTGGCGTCGGTGGTCCAGGCGTGTGTCATGCCGCTGTCGGCGGCCAGGGTCCGCATGCGTTCGGCCGGCAGGTCCAGCGGCAGCGGAATGGCGGTCGCCCCGCAGCGCCACACCGCCAGCAGCGCGACGACCAGCTCCGTGGTGCGCGGCAGTGCCACACCGACGCGGGCGCCCGCGCCTCCGGCGGCGCGCAGCCGTGCGGCCAACTCCTCGACCGCATCCTCCAGTTCGCGGTAGGTGAGCCGGTTGTCACCGCACTCGACGGCGACGCTGCCGGGGCTGCGTCCGACCTGGTCCCGTATCAGGCGGTCCACCTGCCCCTTCGGGCAGAGCATGGCGGTGGCGTTGGCCTCGTTGACCGTGCGCAGGTCCTCGGCCGTCAGCAGGGGCAGGCCGTGCACGGTCTGCGAGGGGTGTGCCGCGAGCTGTTCGGCGGCCAGCCGCCAGCGCCGCAGCAGCGCGCGTGCCGTCTCGTCCGTGTAGAGATCGCGGTTATGGAGCAGCGCTATACCGAGTGAACCGTCGTCGGCCGGGGTGAGGTGGAACTCCAGCTCGAACTGGGCGACGCCGGAGTCGAACGGTACGGCCTCGGTGGTGAGGCCGGGCAGCTCCAGCCGGGCCGGCGCGTCCTGAAGGGCGAGGAAGGTCTGGAACAGCGCGTTGCGGCTGGTGTCCCGCTCCGGCGCCAGTTCCTCCACCAACTGCTCGTAGGAGTAGTCGCAGTGGTCCCAGGCGGTGGCCGTCTCCTCGGAGGTGCGGGCGACCAGTTGCCGGAAGGTGGGCTCGCCCGACAGGTCCACGGGCAGGGCGAGGGTGCTGACGAAACAGCCGGCGGTGTCGTGGAAGCGCTCGCCGGGGCGGTTGGCGTGCGGGGTGCCGATGACCGCCTGGTCCTGACCGGTGTGGGCGGCCAGCACGGTGGCGTGGATCGCGAGCAGCACGGAGAAGAGCGTGGTGCGTTCCTGGACGGCCAGTTCGCGGAGCCGGCCGGTGGTTTCCGCGTCGAGCCTGGCGTCCGTCCGCCCGCCGTGGTGGGTGCGCAGCGCGGGGCGTGGCCGGTCGGCGGGCACCTCGCCGCTCTGGACGCCGGTGAGCCGGTCCTTCCAGTGCTCCAGGTTCGCCTTCCTGCGGGGGTCGTCGCGCGCCTCGGTGACATCGAGGGTGACGTACTCGGAGTAGTCCGCCGCGGGCTGGGGGGCCGGTCCGTCCGCGGAGTAGGCGTCGCTCACGCCGTTCAGGAACCGCCCGTGCGTCCAGCCGTCCGAGATCAGGTGGTGGTAGGTGACCCCCCACAGCCACTCGTCGTCCCCCTGGGGCAGCAGGACGGTCCGCAGCAGCGGGGGCCGGGCCAGGTCGAACGGCTGGACGAGTTCGGCCCGCAGCCGGGCGAGGGCTGTGTTCTCATCGTCCCCACCGTGCCCACCATCCCCACCGTCCCCACCGTCCCCACCGTCCCCATCGTCTCCACCGGCCCCACCGGCCCCGCCGTCCCGGGCACCGGCTGACGGTGCCGCCGGTCGCGGCAGCA
The DNA here is from genome assembly GCF_039532135.1 of Streptomyces axinellae. Taxonomy (NCBI): domain Bacteria; kingdom Bacillati; phylum Actinomycetota; class Actinomycetes; order Kitasatosporales; family Streptomycetaceae; genus Streptomyces; species Streptomyces axinellae. Next base: position 66,451 of record NZ_BAAARJ010000001.1, on the reverse strand, counting down.
CGGTCAGCGGCACGGTGACGTTCTCCTCGACGAGCTGGACCGGGGAGCCCGTGCCGTCCAGAAAGCCTGCCCGCAAGCCGGGTTGGGCGGCCACCACCGCGTTGACCGCGCGTTCCAGCCGCCCGGGGTCGAGGGCGCCCGTAAGGCGGTGGACGAAGCTGAAGGTGTAGCCCGTGCCGGAGGGGTCGAGCTGCTGGAGGAACCACAGGCGCCGCTGGATACCGGACGCGGGGGTGGCCCGGCGCGAGGCGAGCTGGGCGAGGAGGTCCTCGCGCCGCTCGACGACGGAGTGGCGCAGCTCGTTGACGGCCGAGGTGGGACCGGTCAGCCGCAGCCGGCCCTCCGCGACGGACAGCGAGCAGCCGCCGGCCACCACGTCGCTCAGGACGGCGGCGCACGAGGAGTCGATGGGGGTGTTCACAGCAGGATCTCCGTGGGGGCGTCGATCGGTTCGCGGTGCGGTGCGCTTCGCGCGTCGGACTCGTTGTTGTTGTCGCTGCCGCTCTCGGGGCCAGGGCCGGTACCGGAACCGGTCCCGGCGTCGCGGGCGCTCAGGGCGGAGAGCACCTCCTGCGCGAGGGAACGCAGGTCGGCCGAGCGCAGCAGTGAGGAGGCGGGTACCTCGACGCCGAGGTCCGCGGTGATCGCGTTGTGCCACTGCATGGCGACCAGCGAAGTGAGGCCGAACGCGATCGGGGCCTGGTCCGCCGGGAGCGCGTCGGGCCGCACTCCTAGCAGGGGGGCCACCTGCCGGGCGAGACGGCGTTCGAGGAGCGGCAGCGCCTCCTCGGCTGACGCCTGGGCGATACGGGCGGACAATCCCGGCTCCGTACCGTCTCCGGGCGCCCGGCCGGGAGCCGGATCGGGGGCGAGGGCCTCGAGGGGGCCGGCCGGGCCCATCGCCGCGGCTTCGGGCCCGGGTGCCTCCGGGGCGCCGCCGATCCAGTACGGACGGCGCTGCCACGGGTAGGCGGGGAGGGCGACGTGCGCTCCGGGCGGCACGGGCAGCCGGTCCCACTCCAGCGCCTGGCCGTGCACATGGACGGCGGCCAGGGCGCCGAGCAGCGCCTCGTGCTCCGAAGTGTCCTTGCGCAGCGCGGGGACCGCCCGGCCCCCGGCCGGGCCGGCCACGGCGTCCGCCGCGGGGGCGAGCACGGGGTGCGGCCCCAGCTCGACGAAGCAGACGGGCCCCGATCCGGTCAGGTCGGTGACGGCGTCGCGGAATCGGACGGGCTCGCGCAGATTGCGCGCCCAGTAGGAGGCGCCCAGCAGCGTGCCGCGCTGTACGCGGCCGGTGACCGTGGAGACGAAGGGGACGGCGGACTCCTTCGGGGTCACGCCCGCGAGCGAGCCGCGCAGGCCCGGGATGGCGGGCTCGACGTGCCGGCTGTGGGCCGCCGCGTCCACGGCGATCACCTTCGCGAAGCGCCCCTGTTCGCCGAGTACCGCCTCCGCCGCCCGTACCGCCTCGGTCGAGCCGGTCAGCACGGTGGCGGCGGGCCCGTTGAGCGCCGCGATCTCCAGCTCTCCGGAGTGGCGCCGCACCAGCTCCTGGGCCGCTTCCTCGTCGAGGTCGGTGACGAGCATGCTGCCGGCTCCCGAGACACCGGCCAGCGCGGCGCTTCGGCGGCAGATGACGCGTACGGCGTCCGGCAGGCTCAAGGCGCCGGACACATACGCGGCGGCGACCTCCCCCATGCTGTGCCCGACAACGGCGTCGGGCCGCACCCCCCACGATTCCCACAGCGCGGCGAGCGCCACTCCCAGGGTGAAGAGGGCGGGCTGCACGGCGGTGAAGGAACTGGTGTCGAGGGGTTCGGCGCCCGACAGCCAGGGCGTCATGTCCACGCCGCTCTCCGCCGCGACGAGTTGGGCGCACCGGTGTGCTGCCGCGCGGAAGACCGGCTCGGTCCGGTACAGCTCGGTCCCCATCGCCGGGTGCTGCCCGCCCTGTCCGGGGAAGACGAAGACGGTGCGCGCCTCCCGACCGGCCGTGCCCTCGAACAGCGCCGGGGACGCTTCGCCGCGGACGTATCCGTCGAGGATCCGCGCGGCTTCCCCGGCTTCGGCGGTGACGAGCGCCAGCCGTCGGCCGTGGTGCGTGCGGCGGGCTCCCGCCGTGAAGGCGGTGTCGTACAGGGTGTCGTACCCACCGGCGTGGCCGTCGTGCGGGCCGTTGCCGTCCGGAACGCCGCCCGGTCCGTTTCCTTCGGGCCCGTTTGCTCCCGGTCCGTTTGCTTCCGGACGGTTTCCCTCCGGTCCGTTTCCTTCCAGCCCGTCTTCTTCCTGGCCGTTGCGCAGGTGGGAGGCCATGCGGGAGGCGGCCTCGCGCAGCGCCTCCCTGGTTTTCGCGGAGAGGGTGAGAAGGGTCGCCGGCGCGGGCCCCGAGAGGTCGTGGCCGACTTCCCCGGCGACGGCGGCCAGGCGGGCGAACGCCTCGGTGCCGCTCTCGCCGCGCACGCAGGACGCCAGGACCGTGGCGTGCTCGCCCGCGGAGCGCTGGATGTCCCGCTGCACGACGGGGTGCGGGTTCACATCGACGAACTGCCGCGCGCCCCGCTCGGCCAGCTCGGCGAGGACCGGGGCGAACAGCACCCGCTCGCGCAGGTTCCGCGCCCAGTAGGAGCCGTCGAGGTGGCTGCCGTCGATCCGGCCGCCGGTCACTGTGGACCACATCGGCACCCGCGTCGGTCCCGGCGTCAGACCGGCCAGCTCGGATTCCAGATCGGCCAGCAGGGGCTCCATCTGCGGGCCGTGGGAAGCGTAATCGACGTCGATGGGACGGAATTCGACGCCGCGTGCCTCCAGCTCTCCGCGCAGTCCGGCCAGTTCCACCTGGCGCCCCGAGACGACGGTACGGCCGGGGCTGCTGACCACGGCGACCGCCAAGTCGCCCTTTCCGCCGAGGAGTTCCCGCAGCGCTTCGGCGGGCAGGTCCACCACCGCCATGGTGCCGCGTCCCGCCGCCTGCTGGAGCAGACGGGTGCGGGTGGCCAGCACCAGGACGCTCTCCTCAAGGCTCAGCGCCCCGGCGACGTGCGCCGCGGCCACCTCTCCCATGCTCTGCCCGACGACCGCCGACGGACGCAGCCCCCATGAGTCCCACAGCGCGGTGAGGGCCACCTGCACCGTGAAGATGGACGCCTGGATCCACGCCGTGTCGGTGAGCCGGTGCCCGCCACGGGTCAGCACGTCGGTGAGCGAGCCCCCGAGGTAGGGGGCGAACGCACGGTCGCAGCGCCGTACCGCGCGCGCGAACGCCGGCACCGCCATGAACCGCGCGGCCATGCCCGGCCACTGGGAGCCCTGGCCGCCGTACACGAAGACGGGGCCCTCCCCTTCGGCGGCGGGGAGGTGGGAGACCGTGCGGCGGCGGGGCTGTTCGGGGACGCCGGAGAGCAGTACGTGGCAGTTCGTGCCGCCGAAGCCGAAGGAACTGACGCCCGCCAGCGGGGTTTTGTCCCGCGGTCCCGGCCACGGCTGCGGCTTGGTGGGCACGGCGAGCCGCAGCTCGTCGAAGTCGATGTGGGGGCTGGGCTCCTCGAAGTTGAGGTTGCCCGGCACCTGGCGGTGGTGCAGCGCCAGGGCTGTTTTGACGAAGCCGGCGATACCGGCCGCCGCCTCCAGGTGCCCGAGGTTGGTCTTGACGGCGCCCAGCAGCAGCGGCCGGGCCGGCTCGCGCTCCGGCCCGTACACCGCGCCCAGCGCCCCGGCCTCGATGGGGTCGCCGAGTTCGGTGCCGGTGCCGTGCGTTTCGACGAAATCCACCTCGGCCGGGTCCACGCCCGCGTCCGCGCACGCGGCCCGGACGACGTCCTCCTGGGCGACGGGGTTGGGCGCGGTCAGCCCGTTGCTGAAGCCGTCGTTGTTGACCGCGCTGCCGATCAGGGTGCAGTAGATCCGGTCGCCGTCGGCCACGGCCCGGGAGAGGCGCTTGAGGACGACGACCCCGCCTCCCTCACCGCGTACGTATCCGTCGGCCGCCGCGTCGAAAGCCTTGCAGCGTCCGTCCGGCGCCATCGCCCCGAACCGGGACATCGCCACCGTGGAGGAGGGCGAGCACATCAGGTTCACCCCGCCGGCCAGGGCCAGTTCGCACTCGCCCGCCAGCAGGGCCCGCCGCGCGGTGTGCAGGGCCACCAGCGAGGACGAGCACGCGGTGTTGAAGGCGATGCTGGGGCCGCGCAGTCCGAGGAAGTAGGAGACGCGGGCCGGTACGACGCTGGTGTCCCCGCCCGGAGCGCTGTGAGCCCCCAGCAGTCCGGGCTGGGCCGCCAGCATCCCGGCGTACTCGCTCCACATCACTCCCGCGTAGACGCCGACCGGCTTGTCCCGCAGGTGACCGGGCACGGTCCCGGCGTCTTCGAGTGCCTCCCACGCCAGTTCGAGCATGAGGCGCTGCTGGGGGTCCATGTGCACGGCCTCGGCCGGCGAGATCCTGAAGAACAGCGGGTCGAAACCGGCGATCCCGTCCTTCAGGAAGCCTCCGCGCCGGGTCGAGGTCCGGCCGGGGCTGTTCGGGTCCGGGTCGTACCAGTCGTCATTCCGCCAACGGTCGGGCGGCACGTCGCCGACCGCCTCACCGCCCTCGTTCAGCAGTTTCCACAATTCCGCCGTATTGTTCGCCCCGGGAAATCTCCCGGACATGCCGACGACAGCGACAGGTTCGCCGGATTCCCCGCCGACAGGTTTTTCCGACGGCTCGGCGCGCGTCGCACTGCCGCCCTCCACAATTGCCTCGGCCAGCGCCGATGGAGTGGGAAAGCGCCACGCCAGCGTCGAGGGAAGCTTCCGCCCGACCATTTTTCCGGCTTCGCGCAAAACACCGGTGAGGGCGAATGAATCCAGGCCGTATGCACTGAATCTTTCCTCTCCGGAGACGGCCGGTTCAGCGATACCCGAGAGCTGGGCGACTCGGCTGATGAGCCATCGACGTACGGCCTGGACTCCGTCAGGACCGGAATAAGAACTGCCCTTGGCTGTCATGCGACTCTTTCCTGGAAGCACGGTGGCACACGGCAACACCGCGTGTCGCACCGGAACGCCCGACGTCAGCGCCGCACCGGACGCCCGAGGTCAGCGGCGGGTCCACATGCGCCCCGCCGGGCGGAAACGCTGTGACACAGGCCGGTGACCGGACCTGGGCGCACTCCGTGAACGGGCCCCGGCGTACGGACCGGACGACAGGACGATTCTGCTGAATTCATCCGCGGACCTGCTCCAGGGCCGGCCCGGAATGAAAAACGGGCGGGTGAACTATTCGCAAGCGAGACAGGAACGATGCCGTGCCGGTCGCATAACAGAATCCTCTGACGCCGAAATCATTTCATGATCACTGGAGGCGAATTTCGAACCACGATGAGAACTTCCCGGTCCGATGTCCGCGGAAATCCAGGACACGTAACGGAGAATTCATCCGATGTTCTTTCGCAGCCGTGTTGCGGCGGCTTTGCGACGCGTCGAAAACTCACAAGATCAGCTTGGTCCAGCATCCGTGGTGCAGTCAAGTAAAACCAGGAACATTTCCTTCCGGTCACGTTCGCATAAGGAGTACAAAGGGGCAGAGAAGGACTTATCCGCAAACTCGGCGCCTGTCCGAAACCCACACCCCCACCCGCGACGGCCGGGCCCTCCTCAGGGACGAACCGTCCCGGACCAGGAGGAGCAGTGCGCACCCGCCCGGCAGGACCCAGCGACAGGACCCGGCGGCACAAGCCAGTGGCACGGGCCTGCGACTCCGGCCTGCGGCACGGGCGAGGACCTGATTCGGACATGCCGGGAAATCCTGGGATCGGCCTTGCCCTCTCAAGATCGCGGTGCCTCAATGGGGCTGCTTCCGGAAGCTGACCAGCATCAGATTCGGGGTGTGCGCACCCACCCACCACCCCCACATGAAGGCGGAACTTCATGAGACACGGCAGACTCGCAACAGGCATGGCCCTGGGCATCGGCGCAGCCGTCGCCGGCACGCTCGCGCTGGCACCGAGCGCCTACGCGGTGGAGCCGCAGACCGCCACGATCTCCTTCGACTGCGGAACATGGGGCTCGGGCGAGGCCACCCTCACGGCAACCCAGGACGGCACCGCCGCGGCCATCACCGTCACCACCGACGCGATCACCTCACCCATCGATGTGGCGGCCGGTTCCGTCTCCTCGACGCTCACCCTGAGCAAGAACGGGTCCGGGACCACGCAGTTCACCGGGAACGCCAACCCGGCTCTCCCGGCCGGCAGCCCGGTCTCCACCGGCCCGATGAACGGCACGGTCGCCTCCGGTGACACTCTGGAGGGCCAGTCGCTGAAGATCACGGTGCTGGGCTTCACCGTGACCTGCGACGCCACCTCCCCGCAGAACCCGGGCGCTTTCGTCTTCGACTGAGCGACCTCGGACCGGACCCGCGACTCCGTGGTTCCGTGGGACCGGACCTACAACGCCGTTCCGGCACCGGGGCTCCCGTGCCGGGGCGGCCAGGACGGTGCCGGGGCGGCTGCGCGACGCGGCGCGCACCGGATGCCCCGGCACCTGAGCCCCGACGCTGTCCCCCTCACCCCGCGCGCGGGATCAGTGGGCCTCCGCCTCGCTCCCCCGCACCGGCTCGGGTCCCCCGGTCTCCCCCACGGGACCCGGCTTTCCGTCCTGCCCGGCCGCCTCCTCCCGCTCGTCCTGCTCAGCCTTCCCGTCCGGCGCGGCCTCCCCGTCCTGTTGCGGCGTGAGGCGGTAGCGCAGGAAGGAGGGAACCGCGGCGGCCAGGGCGAGGACCGCGGCCACGCAGGCGACGCCGCCCACGACCGCCGCCGCTCCGGGGCCGATGGCGCCCGCGACGAAGCCCGCGCGGCCGTCGCCGAGGCGGGGGCCGCCGGCTCCGACGATGGTCAGCACCCCTGATGTCCGGCCGCGCAGTGCGTCGGGGGTCTCGCGCTGGAGGACGGAGGTGCGCAGCACCGCGCTGAAGGTGTCGGCCGCGCCGGCGGCGCCCAGCAGGAGCAGTGCCAGCCACAGGTCCTTGGCCAGTCCGAACGCTCCCAGGGCCACTCCCCAGCCGACGACGACGATCATCGACGCGATGCCGACCCGCCGCACCGCGCCGAGCCAGCCGCTGAACACCGTGCCGAGGAAGGTGCCCGTGGCCAGGGCGGCGGTCAGATAGGCGGCCGTCTCGGTACTGCCGTGGAAGCGCTCCACGGCCAGGGCGGGAAAGAGCGCGGTCGGCATCGCGGTGACGGTCGCGACGAGGTCGAGGCCGTAGCACATCCACACCACGGGCCGCTTGCGGATGAAGCGCAGCCCTTCGACGACGGAGCTGAGGTCGGCGCGGCGCCCCCCGTCCGGCAGCGGGATGCTCGGCAGTCCGCGCAGCAGGGAGATGGCCACCACGAAGGCGAGGATGTCCACGAGGTAGGCCGCGCCGTAGCCGCTCAGGGCGACCATGGCGCTGCCGATCAGCGGGCCGCCGATGACGCCGAGGGAGAAGACCAGGAACAGGAGCGAGTTGGCGGCGGGCAGGTCGTCGGGCTCGACGAGGCGGGGCACCAGCGCCCGCCTGGCCGGCAGGTCGATGGCGAACAGGCCCGCCTGCACGGCGACGCACCCGTACAGCACCCACAGGTTGTCCCAGCCCGCGAGGGCCTGGACGACCAGCAGCACGCTGACCAGCATGGAGCCGGACGCCACCAGGAGGACGAGGCGGCGCCGGTCCATCGCGTCGGCGACGGCCCCGCCGTACAGCCCGAAGACGACCATGGGGAGCAGGGCGGCGAGGCCCACCGCCCCCACGCTCACCGAGGAGTGGGTGATCTCGTACACCTGCCACGGCACGGCCGCCTGGGTGACCTGGCTGCCGAGCAGGGTCATGCACTGCCCGCCGAACAGGCGGCGGAAGGCGGGGTATCGCCGTAGCGGGGTGACATCGATGAGCAGACCCAGCGGCTTCATCGCGCACCCCCTTGCTGCGGTAAGGAGTTCATGGGGGCATTCTCGTGGTGGGGGCGGTCGGTCGGGGGAGCGGACGTCATCTGATCACACATGCTCTGGCGTGTGGTGGGGCGGCGCGGACCGGCGGGAGGAGTCCGGGGCGGGTGGCGTCGGCGGGGCCGGTGGGCCGCTGTAGCGCCTGAGCTTCTCCGCCACCCGCTCCAGTACCGCCATCTCTCCCTTGTAGGGGTGCGAGTCGCGGGGCCAGTTGACGACGAGATCGGTGAAGCCTGCTTCGGCCAGGAGGCCGGCCGCGTCGTCGAAGGCCGCCGCCGAGGCGAGCACGCCGCCGGTCGTCGATCCGGTGACCAGCATGCGGCGCAGCGTGGCGGGGTCGCGTCCCGTCTCGGCGCAGGCGTCCTCCACGGCGGCCGACTGGCGTCGCAGCAGCGGGAGGGCCTGCTGGTAGGGCAGGGCGTCGAAGCGGCCGGGGGTCCCGTTGGTGAGCCAGATGTCGGCGTACCGGGCGGCAAGCCGCATCGATCTGGGGCCGGCTGCCGCGAGGACCAGCGGTACGCGCGGGCGCTGGAGGCAGCCGGGGCGCATCTGCGCACCGCGTGCCGTGTACCAGCTGCCCTGGTAGTCGGTCTCGGGGCTGCGCAGCAGCCGGTCGGTGAGTTCGACGAACTCCTCGAAGCGGCCGTGGCGTTGGCGGGGAGTCAGTGGCGGGTTGCCCAGGACCCGTTCGTCGTGGCCCCCGGCGCCCGAGCCGAGGCCGCACAGCAGCCGTCCGGAGGAGATGTCGTCGAGCGTCATCATCTCCTTGGCGAAGGTCACCGGATGACGGTATTCGGGGGTGGCCACCAGGGTGCCGAGGCCGATGCGGGAGGTGACCGCGGCGGCGGCCGTCAAGGTGGGCAGACAGCCGAACCACGGCTCCTCGCGCAGCCACCGCCACATCAGGTGGTCGTGGGTCCAGGCGTGGTCGAACCCGAACTCCTCCGCCAGGCGCCACTTGGCGCGGGCGAGGGGCCAGCGGTCTTCGGGAAGGATGACGATGCCGTAGCGCACGGGCGGACCCCCTTCACTCGCCCGGCTTCACGCCGGTCGTCAGGGTGTGTTCGTAGGGCAGGCCGGTGACCGAGTGGACGCCGGTGAACCCGGCCTGGGCCAGCTGCTGTTCGTAGTCGGCGGCCGGGTAGGACATTCCACTGCCCGTGGCCAGGACGTTCAGGTACAGGGAGAGGCGGGCGCCGTACATGCCGGTCTGCTCGTCGTCCGTGGCGGTGAACCCGTACAGGTGTATCTGTCCACCGGGGGGCAGGGCGTCGAACGCCTTGCCCATCAGGAAGCCGATCTGCTCGGGTGAGAACACTTCCAGGCAGTGGCTGAACAGCACGCGGTCCACGTCCTGGGGAAAGGGGTCGGTGAACAGGTCGCCGGGGCAGAGGGCGACCCGCTCCCCCAGGCTGGTGGGCATGGCGCGGTCGGCGAGTTCGGCCACGCTCGGGGTGTCGAACACGGTGAAGCGGCAGCCGGGGTACTTCTCCGCGAGCCGCTTGGAGGTCGTTCCGTCGCCCCCGCCGACGTCGAGGAGGTGGCGGGTCTGCGACAGGTCGAGGTGGTCGAGCAGGCCGGGCAGGGAGCGCAGCGTGAAGGCGGTCATGGCGGCGTGGAACACGGACTCGACGTCGGGGCTGTGGGCCAGCCGCTGGTAGAAGGTGGGTTCGGTGCCCGGGTAGTCGTCCAGGGCGGTGTTGGTGCCGGCCTTCAGCGCCTCGGTCATCCGGGCGAAGGCCGGGTAGTACACGCGCTGCCAGCCGACGAGGATGTCCCGCCAGCTGTCCTCGCCCTGGGGCGCCAGAAGTTCCTCGGCGACGTCGGAGTTGACGTAGCCCTCGCCCTCGCGGCGCACCAGGCCGGTGGAGCACAGGGCGAAGAGCAGGACGCGCAGTTGGTGCGCGGGCACCCCCGTGGTTTCGCACAGTTGCTTGAACTCTGCCTGGGGGTGTCGGGAAAGGTGTTCGAAGAGGCCCAGTTCGGCGCCCGCGACCAGGGCGTTGAAGAGGGCGGGGCCGTTGACGATGGTGTGGAAGCGGTCGAGCAGCTGGGAGCGGTCAGGGCTGGGGGTCATCGGCAGGTCCTCTGCTGTCGGTGGTTGGCGGCGGCATGCGGTGGAGGGCGGCGGGTGACGGTGGATGTCGGCGGGTGGCGCCGGGTTCGGCGGGTGCCGGCCCGGTGGGAGTGCCCGGCTAGGGCGGCCGAGGCGCTTGGCCGGTGCGTCCGGCCGGTGCGTGTCACCCGGGAAGCGGCGTCGGGTCCGGTCCGCTCAGCGTCCGGAAGAAGCGGGCGAGCCGCGCGGCTCCTTCCCGGATCTCGTCGGCGTCCAGGTAGCTGCAGCTCAGCCGGATCTCCCTGTCGCCGCCGGGGCCCACGTAGAAGGCCGACATGGGCGTCCACAGGACACCGTGTGCGGCGGCGCACTCCTCCAGGAGCGCCGCGTCGGCCCGGACGGGGAGGCGGCAGCGGACGAAGAACCCACCGGCCGGGCGGTTCCAGGTGACCGCGGGCGAAGGGCCGGGGGCGGCGGGGACATGCTGGTCCAGTGCCTCCAGCAGCAGGGCGAGGTTGCGCCGGTAGGTCACCGCCCGCTCCCGGCCGATGGCGGCCATGGATCCACCCGCTGTCAGGAGCATGCCTCCGATGACGGCCTGGCTCAGCGGCGGCGTGTTCACCGTCACCATGCCCTTCAGCGCGGCCAGGTGGTCCGCGAGGATCCGGCCCGCGCCGTCCGCGCCGCGTACGGGCTGGTCGGCGACGACGAATCCGACCCGCGCGCCGGGGAGGCAGATCTTGGCGAACGTCCCGACGCAGAGGACCCGTCCGCTCTCGTCGATGCGCTTGAGGGTGGGCAGTTCGTGCGCGGAGTCGGCGGTGAAGCCGTAGGCGAGGTCCTCCAGGAGGTAGAAGTCCTCCTGGTCGGCGAGCCGGAGCAGGCGCCGACGGGTCGCGAGGTCGAGGAGGGTGCCGGACGGGTTGGAGAAGTCCGGCGCCACATACAGCGCCCGGACCCGGCGGCCTTGGGCACGCGCCGCACGGCAGGCCCGTTCCAGCCCGTCGAGGTCGGGCATGCCGCCCGCGTCGCTGTCGTTGTCGGCGACGGGGACGAGGGGGATGTCCAGCAGGTGGGCCGCGCCGGTCATGCCGACGTAGCACGGGTTGACGACGGCCAGCAGGTCGTCGGCCGAGGCGAACAGGGCGCGCAGTGCCAGCAGCATCGCCTCCTGGGCCCCGACCGTGACGACGACGGCCTCGTCGGGGATGTCGATGCCGTGGTCGAGCCGCAGCGCCCCGGCGACCAGGTCGTTGATGATGCCGCGGCTGGGGCCGTACTCCATGAGCAGCCGGTTGGCCGCCGTGGCGCTGTGCCCGTGTCGTTCCCGCAGGTGGGCGCGGAAGGTTTCGACGTGGGCGTGGAGGTCGAGGCGGTCGAGGTGGGTGGGGTGCGGGGCGCCCGGCGCGAAGGAGATCGCGTCGGGGTGGCGCCTCATGATCTCGTTCAGGAAGCGCACCGAGTCCAGTTCGGGCTCGGCGAGCGCCGCGTGCAGGTCGCTCTCTTTGAACTCGGCCGGTCGGGGGTGTCTCAAGCCGACGCCTCCTGGGTCCGCCCGAATCGCCCGACCTTGCCGAGGACGTCGGCGGAGTGCATCCGCACGGCCTGGACGTAGGCGAACTCGGCGAGGTAGGCGCGGAACTGGTCCGGGGACTCCTCGGCGAGGTGCAGCATGCCCCGGTTGGCGAGGACGGCGGGGTTGTCGAGTTCCCGTACGGCCGCCTCCACCGCCTCGTCCATGCGCTCCGCCGGCACGACGTCGTCGCACAGCAGCCGCGCCTCGGGGTCGCTCGCCTGGAGGGTGTGGCCCCCGAGGATGATCCGGCGGGCCAGCCTGGCACCGGTCAGCCGGGTCAGGCGCAGGTTGCCGGCTCCCGGGACGATGCCCTCTTTCGCGGCGGGCAGGCTGAAGAAGGCGTCCTCGGCGGCGATCACCCGGTCGGCGACGAGCAGCAGCTGCATGCCGCCGCCGATCGCGAAGCCCTCCACGGCGGCGATCCAGGGCTTTTCCACCGTCTGCCCGAGGGCGTCGCCCGCGGCGGGGTCGAGGAGCAGGCCCCGCAGCAGCTTGGCCACGTAGCCGAGTTCCCTGCGCAGCAGGAAATCGACGAACGATATGCGCCCGTCCCGCAGTTGCTTGAGGTTGATGCCCGCGCTGAACACCCGCCTGCCGCGGTAGCGCGGGTGGGTCATCACGCTGCCGCGCAGCACCCCGACGTGGCTGGAGTCGTCGAGAAGGACCAGGTCCACGGCGGTTTCCATGTCGGCGATCAGCTGGTCGTCCTCGGCGTTGAGGCAGTGCTCGTTGTGCACGGTCAGGTATCCGGCGCCGTCGCGGCGTTCGAGATCGACCGTGGTGAGCCGCACATGTCCCGAGCGGCGGAAGTCGTCGAGCAGTTCCCTGGCCCGGGGTGTGGCGGCGCGCATCGACGCCATCAGGTGGGCGCCGATGGCCGGGGAGCGCAGCAGGCCGCGGAAGAAGATGCCCTGGTCGATCTCCCGGCCCTCCTTGTGCTCCTGGGCCAGGGCGCGCTCGGCGGCCAGTTGTGCCCGGTCCGGTACGAGCCCGGGGTAGCGCTCGGCCGCGGCGAACGCCAGCTCGGACAGGCGCGGGAACCGGCTCCGGCCGTCGGTCAGTTCGTCGTGGACCTGCTCGGCGTGGCGGGCGATGAACCGCTCTCGCAGGGCCCGGGAGGCGGTGACGATGTCCGCCGCGCGGCGCCGCTGCTCCTCCTCCCGCTCCGGCGCGGGTGGCAGCGCGGCCAGCAGCGCCTCTCCCGCGCGCAGGTGGCGGGTCAGCGCGTCCGCGTCCTGCGGGAGCGTTCCTTCCAGGCGGGGCAGCCCGGCGTGCCACTGGGTGACGGCGCCCGGTGGTCCGGGGGCTGTCGTCGTGTCCGCGTGCGTCGCCGCCGCGTCCGTCATGGTCGCTGTCCTCCGGTCTGTCATGGCCGCTGCCTGCCCGGGGTGGCCGGGAGGGCCGGGTCGGCCGGGTCGGCATCCTCGCGCAGCCGCAACTCGCGGTCGCAGGCGGCCAGATGCGCGCCGAGTGCGTCGTCGATGTCGCTGCTGGGGCCGTCGAGCAGGAGACGGCGGCGTACGGCCAGCTCCGCGCCCCGCACGGCCGCGAAGCGGGAGACCGCGCGCCGGACGGCGCCGGAGCCGGGCCCGCTGTCCCCGTCGCCGTTCGCGTGGGAGCCGTCCCTCGCGTCCGGGCCGCCGTTGGCGTCCGCGTTCATGTCCCCGTTCGTGGTAGCGCCGCCGGCGCTGTTCGTGTCGATCTCGTCCACCAGGCCGTGGGCCAGGGCCTGTTCGGCGGTCAGGCCGGGCGCCGCTGCCAGCAGGCGGCGGGCGCTGCGTGTGCCGGTCTGGTTGGCCAGGCGGTGCAGCAGGGTGCCGGGCCACATCCGGCCGCCCTGCGCGGGCAGGGTCAGCACCAGGTCCGGGGCCGCGATGCGGTGGTCGGCGACCAGGAGCAGGTCGAGGGCGGGTCCGGCGCAGCCGCCGGCGGCGTGCACGACGACGGCGGCGGGCACGCGTTCGAGGCGGCGCAGTGCCCTCTCCCACCGGGTGACGTGCCGGATGCCGGTGCCGGGCCCCGGCCACCCGGGATGCCCGTCCGCGCCGGGGCCGGGGCGGGGTGCGGCGGTGAACAGCAGCACGACGGGCGTGCCGGGTGCGTCCTCCGCCCGGTCGCACACCGCCTCGATCTCGGCGGTGACCGCGGCGAGCGGCCGTTCGACGGAGACGTCCAGCGTGCTGGGCGCGTACCGCGGACGGGGAGCCTGGGGATGCTCGGACATGTCCCTGTGGCGCAGATCCATCTCGTCCTCCTTTCCTCGCGGCATCACCATCGGAGCAACGCCGTCTCGATCGTCGAACCCGGGCCCATGGTCATCAGCACCCCGTTGTCGCCCGGGGCCACGACGGACTCCTCCAGCAGTCGCTGGTAGGAGAAGAGGAAGGCGCCGCTGGAGAGGTTGCCGCAGTCGCGCAGCACATCCGTGGTGTGCCGGGTGTCGTGCCGGGTCAGGCCCAGGTTGATCCGCACCGCGTCGATGACCTTCTTGCCACCGGAGTGGATCACCCAGTGGCGGATGTCGGAGCGGCGCAGTCCGGCCGCCGCGAGCAGCCGCCCGACCGTCCGTTCCGCGTGGGCGCCGACCACGTAGGGGATGTCCTGGTCCAGGAAGAAGCTGAATCTGCCGTGCTCTTGGTCCCAGTCGTAGCGCATCGCGTCCACGGCCTCGGGGATGATCTGGCTGGCGAAGCCGGTGAGGCGCGGGCCGGCCGCGATTCCGGTGCCGGTGCCGACGGCGGCTCCGGTTGCGGCCCCGGCGTCGGCTCCGGTTCCGGATCCGTCCTCGCCGTCGCTTGTCAGGGCGATGGCCGCGGCGCCGTCGCCGAAGAGGCTGTTGACGACCGAGGTGCGCATCGTCCCGTCGAAGACGTAGGCCGCCGAGCACACTTCGACGCACACCATGACGGCCAGCTTCCCCGGGTTGGCCGCCGCCCAGCCGGACACCGAGGTGAGGGCGTTGAGTCCGGCGTTGCACCCCATGCCGACCACGTCGAGGCGGGAGCAGGTGACGGGAATGCCCAGCTCCTTGATGAGCAGCGCGCTGAATCCCGGGGTGAGGAATCCGGTGGACGACACGCAGCACAGGTGGCCGATGTCGCTCAGCTCGGCCCCCGCCTCCTTCAGGCACTTGTGGACGGCTTCCGCGCCGATCGACACTCCGCTGGTCGCGTGCTTGCGCAGGAGGTCGCCCTGGGTCTCCGACAGGCGGGTGCCGTCGGCCAGTTCGGGGGGAAGCGTCAGGTAGCGCCGCTGGATGCCGCCGTTCAGGAAGAGGGACTTGATGCGCGGGTCCTCGACCTTGAAGATCTCCAGGAGTTCCTGCTGACTGTAGGACGTCGGCGGGGTCGCGCTGCCCACGGCGACGAGCCGGGGCCCCGCGCGGTCGGGGCGTGTGCCTGGCATGACTTCTCCTTCTCTCGGCTGGTCGCCGCCCCTCCCACGGCGTCGCGGACCCGGCGGCGGGGCACGCCCGGCCCGGACACGGAAAGCACCCGGCCCGGACGCGCGGCGCGCCCGGCTCAGACGAAGAGCGACTCGACCCGGTCGTGGATGCGACCGGCGGCGGCGAGGTCCTCGGCCACGACGCAGTAGCGGAT
Source organism: Streptomyces axinellae (assembly GCF_039532135.1). NCBI lineage: Bacteria > Bacillati > Actinomycetota > Actinomycetes > Kitasatosporales > Streptomycetaceae > Streptomyces > Streptomyces axinellae. Next base: position 51,252 of record NZ_BAAARJ010000001.1, on the reverse strand, counting down.
GGTGCCGTCGGCATGGCTGTACGCCTTGGCGATGACCACGCCGGTACGGGTCTGCGCGTCGTAGGCGAGGCCGGACTCGTCGAGGCGTTCCACCGCGGCGGAGAACGAGGGCACCGGCCAGCCGCAGTACTCCACGAGGATCCGGTCCTTGGCGTAGTCGGGTCCGACGACGTGCCCGCCGATGACGGTGTAGATGTGCGTGGAGCCGGTGATGCGGCCGTTGTACTCCGTGAAGCGGACGTCCCCGTCCGGGGTCACGATGGCGTCCGCGCAGAAGAAGCCCCGGTATCCCAGCGAGCGCAGCGACTCGCACAGCCGGCCGCCGGCGGTCGCCAGGACGGCGAGCGGTCCCGCTTCGAGCTGCGGGGACGGGATGACCTGGGCGTTGGCCACGGGCGCCGAGAGCATTTCGCCCTGCTGGGAGAAGACGGCGCCGTGGTCGTCGATGAGGTACTCGACGAAGATGGCCCGGCTGTCGGGGAAGTAGCGTTCGATGACGGCGGGGTAGTGCTCCTGGTTGGTGAGCCACAGCCACCGGTCTTCGAGGTATTCCCGCACGGCGGCGCGGTCGCGGACCTCCAGGATCCGTCCGGCGCCGACCGGTTCGACGCCGGATACGGGGGTGAGGATCTCGTTGCCGAGCCCGCCGCAGGCGTAGTCCCGTTTCAGCATCACCGGATGGCCCGCGTCGAGCAGCTCCATGATCGCGTCCTCGGCGTCCTGCCGGTTGGTGCACACCGCGCCTTCCGGCAGCGGGACCCCGGCCCCCGCGGCGACGGCGCGGAAGGCGGCCTTGCTGTTGACCAGGGTGCCGCCGCCCTGGCTGACGAACCCGTAGCCGGGTACGGCGTCTTCGGCGCCGAGGAACCGGGCCAGGGAGGCCACGGCCGCGTCGGGGGTGAGCGAGAGGATCGTCTCGACCGGTTCACCGTCGAGGGTCTTGCGCAGCTCTTCGCGGAACTCGGCGTCGCCCAGGCGCTCCCCCGTCAGCAGTGCGGTGCCGGACTGCCCGGGAGGCGGCACGAGCAGCCGCAGAGTGGCGGCGTCCGTGCGGGTCATCTTGGTGACATACGCGAGGAGTTCGGGCTCGGGCTCGACGGGCAGGACGACGGTGTCGCCGTCCCTCGCGAACCACAGCAGCAGGTGGGAGGAGGCGGCGGCGGTCTGGAGGTGGGCCTGCGGCAGCCGTACGGAGTCGCCGGCGAGTTCGTCGGTGAAGCAGTTGGCGATGAGGAGTCGTGCCATGCGGGGTGGCTCCTTCGGGTGAGTCGGCCGGATGGGCCGAGCGGCCGGAGTGGCGGCGGTGCGGTGTCGCCCGCCCGGTGCCGGCGGTCCGGGGCGGGCCCGGTGGCCGGCGGCGCGGCGGACGGTGGCCACGTGCGGGCGCCGGGCGGGTTGTTCGTCCGTTCCCGGGGCTGGTCGGGTGCCCCGGACAGGTCGGGGGTGCCCACGGCAGACCGGGGTTGCCGTGGCGGGGCGGGGGTTGCCGGGGCAGGCTGGGGTGCCTAGGACAGGTAGAGGTCCGTCTCCTCCCATGCGCGGATGGCCTCGTAGTCGCGCACGACCGGCTCGATGTCCTCGGCGGCGAGGTACGCGTATCCGGGGACGGTGGCCAGGTCCACGGTCTGGGGCACCGGCTCGCCGGGCGCGATGGCGGCGTTGACCGCGACGCAGGTCTCCAGGGAGGTCAGGGACTCGCGCCAGCGCTCGGAACGGCAGTTTCCGGCACGCTTGTTGTTGAGGTAGACCTGCCGGATCTCCCGGGACCAGCGCAGCTCCTCGTCCGGGAAGCGGGCGAAGACCTCCGGGTCGGTGAGTGCCAGGGCCAGCAGGTGGACGTGCGAGGTTCCCGAGTATTCGGCGTGCAGCCACGGGAGGGTGGAGCCCATGAGGCGGGCGCCCGTCTCGATCAGGACGGGCCCGCGTGCGGTGAGCATGACCTCCGTGTGCGCCGCGCCGTTGACGATCCCGAGTGCCGTGATGGCCCGCTTGGTGTAGCGGATGACGTCCTCGCCCTGCGGGTCGCCGCGGTGGACCGGTTCGTGGTAGTCGTACACCGGCTCGCCGCCGGGGCCGCTGATCTTGATGCAGCGCCAGATGTCCACCACCTTGTGCAGGCCCTCGACGGTCACGGTGTTGACGATGTACTCGTGGCCGTCCAGGTGTTCCTGTACCAGGATCGCGTCGTTCGGGTCACCGAAGCAGTCGTTGCGGGCCAGGATCTCCTCCGCGTACCGCCGGACCTCTTCCGCCGTCCGGCACACGTGCACACCGTCGGTCGCCGCGCTGGTCAGCGGCTTGACCACGACGGTGCGGTGCCCGTTGCCGACGAATCCGGCGACGGCCGCCCCGGCGGAGGTGACCCGCGCCCCCCAGGGTGTGTCCAGGCCCGCCTCCCGTACGCACCGCGCCATCTCCGCCTTGTCGCGGCGCGCGCGCACCGTTTCGATCCGGTTGTGGGGCAGGCCCATGTGGTGGGCGAGGGTGTCGGCGAAGACGACTCCGGACTCCGCTCCGGCGATCACCCGGTCCACGCCGAGTTCGCCGAGCGCTGCCGCGGCTTTGCCGATGTCCGCGACGTGCCCCAGGTCCTTCAGGTAGGCGTCCGCTGCGAAGCCGCGCGTGTACGACTCGCGAAAGTCGGGCTTGGTCTTCACATGGACGCATTCGGCTCCGAGCCGGGCGAGTTCCTGCACCAGGAGGCGGCCCGCGGAGAAGCCGTCAACCACCGCGATGCGCATCTGCCTGCCTTCGGTCGTCGGCCTCGGCCGGGGGGATGTTCTGGTTGAGGTGGAAGACGTTGTCGGGGTCGTATGCGGCCTTGACGGCGGCGAGCCGGGCCAGCCTGGTGGCGCCGTACACCTCGGCGACCTTGGCGCGCGGCTCGTCCTGGAGGTAGTTCACATAGGCGCCGCCGTAGCTGTACGGGGCCAGTCGTGCGACGGCGTCCCGGGTCCACCCGATGTGGGTGTGGTCGGTGGCGGGGTCGGTCCACTGGGAGGACACGGTGTAGATGTAGGGGGCGTTCCTGCCGGGGAAGGCGGAGTCCTCCTCGGCGACGTCGGCGACGGCCCCGCGCAGGTATTCCAGCTGCACGGAGGACAGCGGCGAGGGGATGCCGTCGGCGGTCGCCACGAGCTGTTCGAACACGGGTGCGGTGAGGTCGTCCAGGTAGCTGGACTTGGTGTAGTAGCGGTTGCCGACGGGCCGTTCGTGGTCGCCCGCCGCCTGTAGCTCCACATGGGTGGGCGTGCGCCGGATCGAGGCGGCGGGGCGCGCCGCGTCGAGGAACGGCTCGATGGCGCCGGCCGCCTCCTCGGGCCGCCCGAACCAGACGGCGGTCAGGGACAGCACGGGCCTGCCCCGCAGGCCCTCCGGCAGCCATCCGTCCCGGCCCGGATACGCGCCGGCGATCTTGAAGCCGCCGCCGATGTGCAGGTCGGCGGAGAGCTTCCCGGTGAACGTGCGGTACGCCTCCAGCGCTTCGGGCGCCTGGTCCAGCCCGTAGACGGCGGTGTGGCTGGTCAGCGGGGTCGCCTGGCGCAGCCGCAGGGTGAAGCGGGTGACCACGCCGAAGTTGCCGCCGCCGCCGCGCAGCGCCCACAGCAGGTCCGGGTGGCTGTCCGGTGAAGCGGTGACGACGGAGCCGTCCGCGAGCACCACCTCGGCGGCCAGGATGTGATCGCAGGTCAGGCCCCAGCGCCGGCTCAGCCAGCCGTATCCGCCGCCGAGGGCGAGTCCGCCCAGGCCGGTCTGCGAGATGATGCCGGTGGGGCAGACCAGCCCGTGCGCGGTGGTGGCGGTATCCAGGTCGGCCAGCAGGCAGCCGCCTGCCGCGTAGGCGACCTGGCGCTTGGGGTCCACGGTCACCTGCCGCATCGGTGACAGGTCGATCATCACCGCGCCGTCGGCGAGCGCCGTGCCCGCGACGTTGTGGCCGCCGCCGCGCACCGAGACCTCCAGTCCGGCGGAGCGTGCGAAACGCAGTGCCTCGACGACATCGGCGCTCGCGTGGCAGCGCCCGATGCGGGCGGGGCGCCGGTCGTGCATTCCGTTCCAGATCCGGCGGGCGGCGTCATAGCCCGGATCGTCTGGATCCAGCCACTCCATGTGGGTCATCCCCCTCGCTGCGGCGCGGCGGCTCGGGCCGGGGCCCGTGGCCGTGCCGTGGGCGGTCATCGGACGGTCACGGACTGCCAGTCGAAGGTCACCTGCTCCAGCACGCCCATCTCGGTGCACAGGCGGTGCAGCCCGCTGTAGTCCTGGACCAGGAGCGTGCGGCCGGGCTCGGCCTCGACGTCCCGCATCATGGCCTCGCCGCCTTCGACGCCCAGCAGGCGGATGATGCGGCGCCAGGTGGTGAAGTCGTTGGCGCCGAACGCGGCGAGGCCGTCGCCGAGCGCCTCGACGAAGTACGCCGCGCGCTCCGGGTCGAGCCTGGCGTGCACGGCCTTGGCGATCTCCTTGGAGATGGACGAATGGCAGTACTCGTCGCGGTTGTGCAGCTCGGCGGTGACGCGGTTGACCGGCTGTACGTTCTCATCCTGTGCCATCAGGTCGAGGTAGGCGTTGATGGACATCTCCGAGACGGTGGTGAACGCCAGGGTGGTCAGCTGCCGTTGCCATAGGTGGTCTGCCGCGGCCAGCCGCTCCTCGTGCCGGCGTGCCTTCTTCGCCAGCGGCAGCGCGCTCTCGGGCAGGTGCCAGCCGCGGCGCCGGCGGGTGACGGCGCTCGCGTTGAGGTGCATCAGGGTGTGGTACTGCTCATCGACCATGGCCTGGGTGACGGCTTGCGCCGACGTCTCGTTCAGGCCGCCCTCGAACGCGCCCGAGGCGAACAGCGCGAAGCCGGGGTTGACCACCCGCTGTTCGTTGTCCATGACGTTCTTGTTGAACGCCACCCAGGCCCAGGCGAACAGCTTCCGCCGCACGGGTTCGTCCAGTGCGAGGTAGGTGGGGTGGTCGCGGAAGGGCAGCAGGTGTTCGGGATAGTCGGGGCGGTGCGGCTCGAAGAGGTCGTCCAGGTCGGGCTCGGTCTTCTTCACCGAGGCCCGCCGCGTCCAGTTCGCCGCCAGCCGGCTGATGACCGCGTTCTCCACCGGGTCGTCGGGGTTGTGCCCCGGCAGCTCGGGGGCTATCAGGCCGTTCGGGGAGTCCTGTGGGAGGGCGGTCATCGTCCTCCCCGCCAGGTGCCGTTCAGGACGTCGGTCTCGTATGCCTCGCCGTACCGGCGGTCGGGCCAGGTGTTGTAGGCGAGCAGGAACAGGTCGCGGTGGCCCTCCTGGGCGGCGGGAGTGGTGATGTCGGTGGCGTAGTGCCGCATGGCCCGGTCGTCCAGGACGATGGCCTCGCCAGGGCCGAGGGTCAGGCTCAGGAAGGGCTCGTCGCTGTCGAGCGTCATGAGCTGTGTCTCGCCGCCGCCGATGTTCTGCCGGTCCACCACGGCGATCATGCTGTAGGTGTGCCCGTCCTGGTGGGGGCCCTCGGGCACCGAGACGCCACGTGTCTCGTCGTTGACGATCACCCGCCACTGGTGGACATCGACCTGCCATTCGAGGGTCTCGTCGAGCGGGACCGCCTCGGCTCCGGCGCGCACCAGCAACGCGGGGTCGATCCGCAGCGGTTCGTACTCCCTCAGCAGCCCGCCCGTCACCCCGTTGAACTGGGTGGCCTGGCAGAAGGGCCGGTGCGGGAGCAGTTCGAGCTGCCAGGCCGTCGTATGCCGGATGAGGTACTGCGAGAAGCGGCGGTACCGGAATTTTCCGTCGCAGTACTGGTCGAGCGGCAGCGTCGCGAACTCGTCACGAATGTCATGGGGAAAATTGTCGAGAGTGACAAGTTGATAGTGCTGGCCATTGAACGTCACGTACATCACTCCGTATTCGCACAACGACTACTCGTCGGATCGAAGCACCCTGTTCCACCGGAAATGACCGAGGGGATATCCGCGAGTTGCGGAGCGGGTTTCGGGCCGAGGGCGATCATTCGTTGCGGGGGACATGGAGGGCAAGAGTTCCGGGCTGTCCTGATCCTGCCTGGCGTCTTCAGGACAGTTCGGCGACAGCCGGTTTCGCTCCCGTGTGGCCATGTTGACCTGCGGGTTCTTGGTGCCTGCGGGGTCTGGTCACGGGGTGTGCGGCGCCACCGGGTACCCTGCGGCCCACCGCACCCGGCCTCTTTCGCCGCCATTCTCCGAAGTCCGCTCGAATCCCCACCCATTACGGCCCTTCCGTGCGGCATCCGTGGGTTCCGCATAGGCCGTTGACAACATCGTGGACGAAAGCTCAGACTTTGATCCGCTGCCGTACCAGTCGGTGACCGGGCCAGTGGGCACGTTCGCCGTCGCTGCGGCGTTCGGCATTTTTTCTCGCCACCCGCTTTCTTCATTCTCCTCGAATTCGCCGCACCCTGCGGCCTTTCGGGCACGAGGTGGGCGAAGAATTCACGATCCTGCACACGGCAGACAAGCTGAGGAGCGGCACACATGCTGAGCAGTCACGATGTCATCGTCGTCGGGAACGGGGCGCTGGGCTCTTCCATCGCCTTCGAGCTGGCCCGTCGCGGGATCGACGTGGCCCGGATCGGCGGGCCGGCCCGGCAGCACGCCGCCTCGACGGCGGCCGGTGCGATGCTGGGCTGCTTCGCGGAGGTGACCGAGCCGCTCATGTCCACCGAGCACGGCCGCTCCAAACTCGCCCTGGACCATCAGGCCCGGGAGCTGTGGACCGACTGGCTCGGCGAGCTGTCCACCTACTCGGGGGACAACTCCGAACTCATCACCGCGGACGGCACGGTCGTCTTCTTGAACTCCGTGGGCACGGCCGCGATCGACTCGACCAACTTCGCGGTGATCGAGTCGGCGCTGGTCCAGCACGAGGAGCCGTACGAGCTGATCGATGTCGAGGACATCGACTGGATGCGGCCCAACGAGCTGTTCCGGCCGCTGCGTGCGCTGTTCATGCCGCGGGAGCACGCCGTCAACACCCAAGGGCTCTTCGAGAAGCTGGACGCGGCGCTGATCAAGGCCCGGGGCACAGTCGTCGAGGAGCATGTCACCTCGCTCCTGACCGACGGTGAGACCGTGACCGGGGTGACGCTCGCCGACGGCAGCAGGCTGACCGCCAAGCATGTCGTCATCGCCGCGGGCGCCCATTCGGTGGACCTGCTGTCCGGTCTGGAGGACGTGCAGCGCAAAATCCCCCCGATGGTGAGCGGTTACGGCGTCTCCGCACTCGTGCGCACCGGGGACCGGTCGCTGCCGCGCTCGGTGCTCAGGACCCCGAACCGGGCGCTGGCCTGCGGCCTGCACTGCGTGCCGCGCGGGGACGGGCTGCTCTACCTGGGCGCGACCAACATCATTTCCGATGTGCCGCGCGACCACGCCGACCTCAGAGACCTGAAGTTCCTGGTCGACTGCTCGATCGACCAGCTCCACACGGGGCTGGAGGAGGCGGCGCTGGTCGCCACGCAGGTCGGCAACCGGCCGATCCCCGCCGACGGCTACCCCCTGTTCGGGGCCACCGGCGTGGCGGGCCTGTGGCTGGCCAGCGGCACCTACCGCGACGGGCTGCACCAATCGCCGCTGCTCGCCCGGGAGATGGCCGACCTGATCGAGAAGGGCAACGGCCAGGTGCGGGAGCTGGCCGACTTCACGCCCGTGCGCGCGCCGCTCGCACCCGGGACGCGCGAGGAGGTGGTGGCCAGTGCCGTGTCGCACATGATCGCCACCGGCTATGAACGGAAGTGGGCGATGACGGGCGAATGGCCGGCCATCATCGAGCAGTCCCTGGCCGACAAGTACCTCGCCACGGCCAACGCGCTCGATGAGGACATCACTCCGCCCGCGGAGTTCCTCGTCACCATGACCGACCAGAAGTGGGCGGCGCTGCGCCGCTATTACGCCGCCTGGCGCTGAGCGGCCAAGTGGCCGGGTGGCCGGGTGGCTTCGTGGCCGCCTTCGTCGGGCGTCTTCGGGCCGGGGGTTGCTTCGCCGTCCCCCGGCCCGGCGCTGCGGAGGGGGCGCCGGCCGGTGGCCAGGCCCCCTTTCCGTGCGGCTCAGGGGCCGAGCCAGCCCCGGCGGCGCGCGAGCACACCGGCCTGGAACCGGCTGCTGGCTCCCAGTTTCGTCATCAGCTCCGCGACGACCCTGCCCACGGTGCGGGTGGACACGCTCAGCCTGCGCGCGACCTGCGCATCGGTGCAGCCCTCTTGAAGCAGCTGGAGAAGTGCCCGTTCGGTGCCCGTCAGTTCACTTCGCCGCCGCTGGTCCTGGAGGCTGAAGGGCGCCGCCGAGAGCCAGATCTGCTCGAAGACGGCCGCGATCGGCGCCACGAGGGAGGCTCCGGACAGCACGATCGCGACATCCTCGACCCTGCCCTTCCACTCCTGGGAGAGGACGGCCTTCTCCAGATCGACGATGATTCCCCACGGAGAAAGCGCGGGTACGGTTCTGATCTCGACTCCGTTGTCGAGTAACCGCTGCAGTCGCGGCCGGCGTTCCTTGTCGTTGCGGATACTGTCCAGCTGGATCGAGCGGATGTGGAGGCCCCGCTCGGAGATTCCTTCCGTCATGGCTCTGCCGGCGATCCCGGTCTGCGAGCCCGACAGTTCTCCCGGGGTGAAGACCATTACCTGTTCCTTCGCCTCGCGCAGCAGGTGCGCCAGCCGGTGCTCGATCCGGTCCGCTCCCCTGACCTGTTCGGTGTGCAGCGAAACGGGTCCCGCCCGCTCCGAGTACTCGGCGGCCAGGGCCCGGGCCGCCGCCTTGCACTCCTGCAATCTTTGCTCCCGCGCGGCCAGCACGGCCCTTTCACGTGCGATGAGCGTCTCCAGGCCGATGTCCGGGTCAACCGGACGGAATCCGTCCGCATCGCTGGGGGAAGGGCGGATCAAGGAAAGTCCGATGAGTTCCTCGATCTCCTTGTGCACTCTCGACTCATGCCGGCCGAGCCGCTTCGCCAGTTGCCGGATATCCAACTCGGGCCGTTTGAGAATCAGATAGTAAAGCTCCTCTGTTCCAGGACCTATACCAAATGGTTCCAGCACCAGGGATTCCTCCGCAGGGATGTCTTGATGTGACACCGACACGACAGAGTTCCGAACGATGATGCCCGGTCTCCCGCTTGTGGCAGGTCGGCGGAGCCTCACGGTCGTTGCTTCCGCGAGCAGCATCGTCGTCATGCGACCTTGGTCAGACCGATTACCCCCACTCCCCCGATGGCCCGGCTGCGCGAGAGTCTCCCCGGCCCTTGATCTTTACGGTGATCTCACCGCATGTCCGCTCGGCGCGGAAGGTGGCAGTGACCCGCCGCTGTCCGGAACTTGTAGGTCCGCACGGAGCCGGACAACGGCCCCCGAGGTGTCCGCGGCGGCCCGTTGTCCCGGCCCGGTCGGCCGCAACCACCTTTGCGGTCAGTTGTGGTCAGTTGTGGTCAGTTCTTGCCGCCAGCTGTTGCCGTTCCTTGTCAGCCGCCGGATCAGGCCACCGCCGCCTCGACTGTCGCCGCCACGAAGACGGGCAGCGACGCCGGGTGCAGGTAGAAGAACAAGTGCGGCTCGACAAGCTCCAGCTCAAGAACGCGCGGCCGGCCGTCGTCGCCGTCCACCACGTCCACGCGCCCGTAGAGAAGACCGGATCCCCCCGGCACGGCCGCCAACGCCTGCTCGGCAACGTCCAGTTCGGCAGCTGTCGCTTCCCAGGTGCGAAGCTGGGGGTGCGGGAACTTGTACGCGTCGTAAGGGGCGCCCTGCACGAGGACCGCGCTCTTCCGGGTGGCGTGCAGAAAGCGCCCGCCGGCGAAATGCAGCGCCCGCTCCCCCCGCACATCGATGCTCCGCATATACGGCTGCACCATCGCGGTCATGCCCTCCGCGTGCATCCGGGCCACCTGCCGCACCGCGGTCTCGCGCTCCTTCGACGGATAGCGGGCCGTGAACAGGGCTCCGGCGCCCAACGTGGGCTTGATGACGAATTCCCCCTCGTCGGGCAGCCCGACAGCATCCCCCGGCGCCAGATAACGAGTCTCGACCACGGGAACTCCGGCCCGTGAAAGGTCTCCGAGATACCGTTTGTCGACGTTCCACCGCACAACCTCCGTGGAGTTCGCCAGCGTAGTGACCTCGGCACACTTGTCCGCCCATGCCAAGAACTCCTCGACCGACTTGAAATAGTCCCAGGCAGAACGAATCACGACAAGGTCGAACGCGGCCCAGTCCGCGTGCGGGTCGTTCCAGCAGACGACGACGGGATCGGCCCCGGCGCTCTCCAACCCGGCGACAGCCAGCGGAAGATCGCGATCCCAGTCGGGGTCCAGCAATACATCCGGGCAGGTGACGAGTGCGATGCGGGGGGATGCCACAGTCAACTCCTCGGCTGGCATATTCCGGAAATCGCTCGCAGAATAGCGGCCGGAATGATCGCCGGGAAGGCCGCCTCCACAGGCCCGCGGGGACGCCGCCGGACGCCCTCCGCAGACCGTTCACGGAAGGCCGTGCACGCCGCTGGGGAGGCCGGTCACATGCCGGGAAGGCCGGTCACGTGGCCGGTCAGGCCGGTCAGGCCGGTCAGGCCGGTCACGTCACGGAAGCCGCTCCCTGGAGGGCCCGGATGCGGCCGGAGAACGCCCCCAGGGCACTTCGCCGGGATCGACATGGACGTCGAGGACGGAGGGGCGGGGGCGGCGCAGCGCCTCGGTGAGGGCGGCTGTGAACTCCGGGAGGGTGTGTACGGCCCTCCCGTCGGCACCCGGTCCGTGTCCGACGGCCGCCGCGTTCAAGGGCGTGCGGTACATCGCCTGGACGGAGCGGGCGGAGATGCCCTCCTGAACGTTCTGGACCATCGCGTTCCCGCTGTTGTTCAGCACGACCCAGATGACGGGCACCTCCAGCTCCGCCGCCGAGTGGATCTCCATACCGCCCATGGCGAACGCCGCGTCCCCGGTCAGGGCGACGACCGGCTCCCGTCCGCCGGCGGCGAGTGCGCCGCCCACGGCGGCGCCCGCGCTGCAGCCCATCGAGGCGACGTTCAGCGAGACCTGGATGTCGCCCGGCGCCCGGCTGACGAAGTGCTCACCGAGCCAGCCGAGGCAGTTGCCGTTGTCCGCGAAGACCTTGGTGCCGCCCGGCAGCGGCTCGCTCATGGCCGCCACCACCGCCGAAGCGGGCAGCGGCATGCCCTCGGCCGGAGTGCGCGCGGCGGAGCGCCGCCGTACCGGGGTGTGGGACAAGGCGGAGGGGGCGGCGTCCAACTTGCGCGGCAGCTCCCGCAGTACGGGGCGCGCGTGGCCGATCACGGTGGCGTCGGCGTCGAATCCGGACGCCGCCTGTAGCGGGTCGATGTCGATCCGGCACAGGGTGCGGCCCGCGACGAGTTCGGGGGTCCAGTTCCCGGTGGACATCTCCCCCAGGCCGCTGCCACGACGAGCAGGGTGTCCACCACCACCCGCGGGTCGAGCACGGCCTCGTGGGCGCGCGGCGAGCCGGAGAAGCCGAAGACACCCACCGCGGCCAGGTGGTCCTCGGGCAGGGCGCTCTTCCCCTTCATGGTGGTGGCGACCGGCCAGGACAGGTGCTCGGCCAAGCCCGCCAGCTCCGCCGCCGCACCGCCGAGCTCGGCACCCTGACCGGCCAGGATGACGCCGCGTCGGGCCTGCCGCAGGGTGCGGGCCAGCTCCCGGACGGCGGCCGGTTCGACGGCGGGGGTCAAGGCGCGCGTATCGGGCAGCGGCTCCGCCAGGTCGGCGCCCGTGGGCCGCGCGAGCAAGTCGGTGGGCAGTGCCAGGTGCACCGCGCCCGGACGCCCCGAGCAGGCGGTCGCCAGCGCGCGGCGCAGCAGGCGGGGGAACTGGCGCGCTGACCCGCGCCGTGCACGCGCCGTCCTTCGCCACGCTGCTCGCCGAGCGCGTCCTGGAGCCCCTGGGCATGAAGCGCACCGACTGCACCGGGCAGGACCAGGCCACGGGGCACTGGTACGGGCGCCCCCGGGAGCCGTTCGCCCTCCCGGGCATGCCGGCGGCCGGTGCCGTGCGCTCCAGCGCGCGGGACATGCTCGCCTATCTCGCCGCGCACCTGGACCCCGCGCGGGCCGGGTGCGCCTCCGGCGCCCGCACCACCGGGCACCCGGACGATCGCGTACGCGAACAGGCGGGCGGGCACGCGCCCGCGCTCCGGCAGGCGCTGGCCCAGGTCTCCCGGCCCCTGCTGCGCCATCCGCGCAGCGCCGACCAGCTGGGCCTCGTCTGGAACATCCGCCAACGACCCGGCCACCGGCTGGTCTTCCACGCGGGTGCGACCCCGGGCTTCACCGCCTTCGCCGGCTTCAGCCCGGAGGCCCGCGTCGCCGTCGTCGCCCTCGCGAATGCCGCCGGGGCCGGAGGATGCCCGGCTCTCGTGCAGCACGCCTATCTCACCCTGCGCGAACTGGCCGACCGTGCCGCCTGAGTGGCAGGCCGGACGGTTTCTCCCCCGGGATCGGGCTGCGGCTTCACCCGGGCTCCGGCTGCGGCAGATCCGGACTGTGCCGCAGCGTGTCCAGGACCGCGCGTACGGCCGCTCGCGGTGGTGCGCCACGGCGCAGGGCCGCCGTGATCGTGCGGGTGACCGGGGCCGCGAGTTCCCGGGTGGCGACGCGGTAGCGGCGATCGACCGCGAGGCCGGGCAGCAGCGCGATCGACAGCCCCGCCTCGACGTGCTGCAACGCCAGCATGTAGTTGCCGAACCGGCACACCACACGCGGTTCGAACCGCGCCTGGCGGCACAGCCGCAGCGCGAGGTTGGCCATGTACGACTGGGGCATGTCGAACGCCCACGGCTCGTTCGCGCAGGCCGCCAGGTCCACGGCGCCGCCCCGGGCCACGGGGTGGTCGGCCGGGGCCACCAGGAGGACCGGATCGGTGGCAAGGGGGACGAGGTCGAGGTCGGGGCCCAGCGGGAGTTCGTCGAAGTCCGTGGTCGTGATGATGAGATCCACCTCGCCGGACCGCAGCGCGGGCACGCTCTCGTGCGGCTCCAGTTGCAGCAGCTCGACATCGAGATGCGGGTGCTCGCGGGCCAGGCGGGTCACCGCCGGGACGGCGAGGGTGTGGATCGCGCTCTGGAAAGCGCCCAGCCGCACCAGTCCGGTCGACTCCTCGCCCAGCGCGCGCAGCTCCGCCTCGACGCCGTCCATGTGGTCGAGGATCGCGCGGGCCCGCCGCGCCAGGATCACTCCGGCCGAGGTCAGCCGCACCCGGCGGCCCGTACGCTCCAGCAGTTTGGTGCGTGTCTCGGCCTCCAGCACGGCGAGCTGCTGGGACACGCTCGACGGGCTCATGCCGTCGGCCTCGGCGACCGCCCGGACGGTGCCCAGGGTGTCCAGCCGGCTCAGCAGCCGCAGCCTCCAGGGATTCATCATGTGCCCCACTCTTGTACGGCTCAGCCGAACAGGACAGCCGAAATTGTGAGATGGACGCGCTGTTCGCACGCGGCTTAGCGTCGGGGCCATGGCTGCTTCGCACACCACCGCGCCGTCCACCGGGACCTCCCAGGAGACCTCCCGTACCTCCGCGACCTCTTCAGACAGCTTCTGGGCCGATGCCGAGCGGCACCTCGTCCGCTACGGCGGGGCGTTCACCCCCGAGATCATCGACCGCGCCTCGGGAAGTTTCGTGTTCACCGCGGACGACCGGAAGATACTCGACTTCACCTCCGGCCAGATGAGCGCGATCCTCGGGCACTCGCACCCGGAGATCGTGGCGACCGTCCAGCGGCAGGTCGCCACCCTCGACCATCTCTACAGCGGCATGCTCAGCCGCCCGGTCGTCGATCTCGCCCGGCGGCTGGCCGGGTCGCTGCCCGCGCCGCTGGACAAGGCGCTGCTGCTGACGACCGGCGCCGAGTCGAACGAGGCCGCGATCCGGATGGCCAAGCTCGTCACCGGGGGCCACGAGATCGTCTCGTTCGCCCGGTCCTGGCACGGCATGACGCAGGCCGCCGCGTCCGCCACCTACAGCGCGGGCCGCAAGGGCTACGGTCCGGCCGCCCCCGGCAACTTCGCCATTCCCGTGCCCAACGCCTACCGCCCCGACCTCACCGCCGCCGACGGATCGCTGGACTGGCGCCGCCAGCTGGACCTCGCCTTCGACCTGATCGACGCCCAGTCCACCGGCAATCTGGCCGCGTGCCTCGTCGAACCGATCCTCAGCTCCGGCGGAATCATCGAACCGCCGCCCGGGTACTTCGCGGCACTGCACGAGAAGTGCCGGGAGCGCGGCATGCTGCTGATCCTGGACGAGGCCCAGACGGGGCTGTGCCGCACGGGTACCTGGTACGCGTTCGAGCGCGACGGCGTCGTGCCCGACATCCTCACCCTCTCCAAGACGCTCGGCGCCGGGCTGCCGCTCGCGGCCGTGCTCACCAGCGCGGAGATCGAACGGGAGGCACACGAGCGCGGATTCCTCTTCTTCACCACGCATGTCGCCGACCCGCTGGTGGCCGCGGTCGGCAACACCGTCCTCGACGTCCTCACCCGCGACCGGCTCGATGAACGCGCTGCCTCCCTCGGCGCGTTCCTGCGCGGCGGCCTGGCGGACCTCGCCGAACGTCACCAGGTCGTCGGCGACATCCGTGGCCGGGGCCTGCTGGTCGGACTCGAACTCGTCACCGACCGTGCGACGAAGCGGAGTTCGGACGAGTTGGGCGCGCGGGTCACCCGGCGCTGCCTCGAACTCGGCCTGCACATGAACATCGTCCAGCTTCCCGGCATGGGCTCGGTGCTGCGGATCGCGCCCCCGCTGACCGCCACCGAGGCGGAGTTGTCGCTCGGCCTGGAAATCCTGGACAAGGCACTCGGCGACGCGAGGCCGTAGGCCGGGGGGTCGGGGGTCGGAGGTCGGGAGTCGGGGTGGGCAGGGGCTCGGCAGGGCGGGCCGCGGTGTGGAAACCGTCACCGGCTCAGGGGGTGACGGTTTCCACACCGCCCCGGGGCGCCCTCGTGTGGCCGACCGGGACTGCTGGACGCCGCCGTCGCCCGCCCCGCCCCGCCCGACGGCGACCGCCACCTGGTAAAAGAGGCACGCGATTCCGTTCGCTCCCCCGAAGCAGCGGCAGGCCGCGGCGGCGGGCGGTGTTCTCACACGTGAAAGGTCCTCATGAGCAGCGCACCGTACGACATCACCGTTCCCGGGACGCCACAGGTGCGGGAGGTCAGCGCGGACATCTACGCCTACGTACAACCCGACGGGACCTGGTGGATCAACAACACGGGCTTCCTGGTCGGCAAGCGGGGCGTCATCAGCGTGGACGCGTGTTCCACCGAGCGCCGCACCCGCGCCTACCTCGACGCCATCCGCACCGTCACCGATCAGCCGGTGCGCACGCTGGTCAACACGCACCACCACGGCGACCACACCTTCGGCAACTACCTCTTCGAAGGCGCGACGATCATCGGCCACGAGGGTGTGCGCGCCGGGATCCAGGACTGGGGAATGCCACGCTCCGCCCCCTTCTGGACCGAGGCCGAGTGGGGCGACATCCAGTTGGAGCCCCCCTTCCTCACCTACACCGACGCCGTCACCCTGTGGTCCGACGACCTGCGCTGCGAGGTCCGGTACGTCGGGATGGCCGCGCACACCCCCTGCGACTCCATCGTCTGGATTCCCGAGCGGCGCGTCCTGTTCGCGGGCGACCTGCTGTTCAACGGGGGCACGCCGTTCCTCCTCCAGGGCTCCGTGGCCGGAATGGTGCAGGTCCTGTCCGAACTGCTCACGCCGCTGGGCGCCGAGACGATCGTGCCCGGCCACGGCCCTGTCGCGGGCCCCGAGCTGATCGAGGAGGTGCTGGGCTACTGCGCGTTCGTCCAGTCCGCCGCACGCGCGGCGCACGACGCGGGGCTCTCCCCCCTTCAGGCGGCCCGCGAACTCGACCTCGGCCCCTACGC
Source organism: Streptomyces axinellae (assembly GCF_039532135.1). NCBI lineage: Bacteria > Bacillati > Actinomycetota > Actinomycetes > Kitasatosporales > Streptomycetaceae > Streptomyces > Streptomyces axinellae. Next base: position 35,339 of record NZ_BAAARJ010000001.1, on the reverse strand, counting down.
CGGACTGGCGGACAGCGAGCGCATCGTCGGCAACCTGTACCGGGCCTACGCCGAGATCGACGGGGCGGCCCCGGGCGCGCCCATCGACGCCGCAGCCGCTCTGAAGGACATGATCGCCTACAACGGCGGCCGTCCCCTCACCTGCCAGGCGTGACGCCCCCGGGCAGCGTCCGGTCACCCGTGCCTCCGGTACGGGTGACCCGTCCTACCGCTCGCCCCGCGCGGCCGGCCGCCCCAGGCGGACCGGAACGCCGGGTGACCAGAGCACGCTGGCCGGAGGGCCGCTCGGTGCGGGCAGGCCGGCCGCCTGGACCAGGTTCTCCTCGCAGGCCAGCAGCTCGGCCCGGTGCAGGCTCCAGCGCGGATGGTGGTTGGGCAGGTAGGCCACCCCACCGGGGAACGCGTTGTGCATGCCCCAGCGGGCGGTGAGGAAGTGCTCCAGCTCTGTCGGCTCCGCCACCCGCTCCCCGGGGCGTACGGCGATCCGGCTGTAGGCACCGCGCGGGCCCGGCAGGCGGCGCGAGCTGGTGTACGTCACGGTGTCCCCGGCGGCGCGGACGCGCATCCGGGACCACAGGTACGGAAGCCGGAACGCGGCGCGCCCCATCGCGACGGGCAGCAGCCGCGAGGCGTCCATCGACCGGAAGACGACACCGCGTCTGCCCTGCTCGTCGAGCGAGTACAGGCGGATGTTCGTCTCCGGGAAGGAGCCCAGATACGGCAGGCCCGGCAGCCGGAACCAGCCGACCCGGTGCATCCGGAAGGCCACCAGGCCGACGTAGGTGACTCCCGCATGTGTGTCGGGGACGGTGCCCCGGGGCAGGAGCGGGGCGGCGTCGTCCGGGTCCACGGCCCAGTGGACGAAGCACAGGTCCAGCCACCACTGGGTGAGAAGGGGCCGGTCGATGGGGTCGGGGGCGTCGGGAGTGACGGGGGTGACGCCGGTGGGTCGCTGCACGGCGCCAGGATGCCAGAGGCGCCGCCGCGCGGGGGCATGCGGTACGGCGGGAGGCCGGCGCTCACACGCGGGAACGCCGGCCCCATGGGCGGTTGACGCGCGGCAACGCGTGTCCGCCGGGTCCCTGGTCGTGTTGGTGGAGCCCGCAACTCTCAGGGAGCGGTACGGGAATGACCCGTACCTGGATGATGCTTACAGAGCCCCCGTCAGCAATTGGCAAGCGCAGCTGGGACGGCACCGCATCTTCGGCCGCCAACGCGCGGCGCCGCGCTGCCAGTTGTGCGTGCGCCGCAGGTCACCGGCACCGTCGCGGTACCTGGACGGCGAAGTTCCGCACGGGGCCACCGGGACACTCACGCATCAATCCACGCCGGGCTCCTGCGGCCCCTGCTTCAGCGGCCGGTGAGTGGCACGATGCAGTTGCGCCACCGGTGTCGGCAAGCACCGGCCGGCGTGACGACACGTTCACGCGGCGACGCGTGAACGTGGCGCCGAGCACAGACGCATGGAGCCCGCAACACGCCCTGGCCGACGGCCGGGTGACTGAGTCTCAGGAGGCATTCCCATGTCCCGCCTTCCCTCCTCGGCCTACTGTGTCGAGTCCGAGCCGGTCGGCCGGCACCGGCTGTCCGCACCGGATGTCGTGGTCGTCGTCGTGATCGCCGTGCTGGCGAGCGTGCTCGCGGCCGGCGGGCTGGCGCCGTCGGCCATCTTCGAAGTGCTGGGCGCCGCCGCATCCGTGGCGCTCGGGGTGCTGCTCACCCTGCGCGGCGGCAGCGGGGCGGCCCGCCTGGTGATACAGGGCATGCGGGTCGGCTTCCCGGGCTGAGGGACCCGCGACCGTGGGGCGCAGTGAGAAACCGATCAGCACATCGAATGCCGCGCTGGCCGAACTCGCGCAGTGGCTGCGCCGGCAGCGGGCCGCGCGCGGTCTGACCTACGCGCGGCTCGCCGCCCGCACCGGACGGCACGCCACGACGTTGCAGCGGGCCGCCTCGGCGGCCTCGGTACCCACGGCCGAGATCGTCGAGGCGTACGCCCGGGGCTGTGACGCCTCGGTCGAGGTCGCCCTCCGGCTGCGGCTGCGGGCGCGCCAGGAACAGCTGCGCACCGCCGAGGAGGACCGCCGCGCGCCGGCCCCGGAAGCCGTCACCGACGCTCCGGGGCTGGCCGTCGCGCTCCGGGTGCTCCACCAGCAGGCGGGCGGGCCCTCGATGCGGGAGATGGAGCGCCGTGCGGGCGGCTTCGGCAGGCTGCCGCACAGCACGGTCCACCGGATCCTGACCGGGCAGACGGCCCCTCGGGACGCGCAGCAGTTCGCCGCCTTCCTCACCGCCTGCGAGGTCCCCGCCGGGGCGCGGCTGCCATGGGTGGACGCCTGGCACCGCGTCCACGGCAACGCGCCACCGCCGGAGGCTCCGGCCCCGGCCGAAGAGCCGCCGACCGGCGGGACGGCGCCCCCGCCGCCCCCCGCGGCCCCGTCCGGCGCGGACGGCCAGGGCCTCCGGATCGGCGTGCGGGTACCGGAGGGGCCGCCGGGCGGGCGCCGAACAGCAGGGCAGGCGGCCGGATGGCCAGAGGACGGGCAGGCGGCCGGGTGGCGGGATGACGGGGTGGGCTTCACCGTGCTCGGCCCGGTACGGGCCTGGCGCGACGGCCAGGCGCTCAACATGGGATCACCGCAGCAACGGGCCCTGCTCGCGGCGCTGTTGCTGCGTGCGGGCCGCACGGCGACGGCCGAGGAGCTGATCGACGCCATCTGGGGCGAGGAGCCCCCGTCGCAGGCGAAGGCGGCACTGCGCACCTACGCCTCCCGGCTCCGCAAGACGCTGGGCGCCGAGTTCCTGATCAGCGAGTCCGGGGGTTATGCCCTCCGCATCGGGCCCGACGCCCGGCTGGACCTCGACATCGCTCAGGACCTGGCCATGCGGGCCGAAAAGGCAGCGGTGCGCCAGGAGCCGCTCGAAGCCCGCGCGCTCTACGGCGCCGCGCTGGACCAGTGGAACGGCGAAGCGCTGCCCAACGTTCCCGGGCCCTACGCCGAAACCCAGCGCACGCGCCTGGCCGAATGGCGGCTGAGCCTGCTGGAGCTGCGCCTCGACCTCGATCTCCAGGTCGGCGACCACGCGGAGACCATCAGCGAACTGAGCGCGCTGACCGCCGGACACCCGCTGCGCGAGCGCCTGCGCGAACTGCTGATGCTCGCCCTCTACCGCAGCGGACGCCAGGCCGAGGCCCTCGCCGTCTACGCGGACACCCGCCGCCTGCTCGCCGACGAACTCGGCGTCGATCCCCGCCCCGAACTCTCCGACCTCCAACAGCGCATCCTGGCGGCCGACGACGAACTCGCCTACCAGGCCGAGGGGCCCGCCCCCGTCTTCGCCTCCACCCGCCCGGCGCAACTCCCGGCCACCGTCGCCGACTTCACCGGCCGCGCCTCCTTCGTCGCCGAGCTGAGCGGCCGGCTCGCCCAGGCCGAGGGCACCATGGGCGTCTACGCGCTGTCCGGGATCGGCGGCGTCGGCAAGACCGCGGTGGCCGTCCACGTCGCCCACGCCGCCACCGGACTCTTCCCCGACGGCCAGCTCTACGCGGATCTCCAGGGCGGCGGTCCCCTCCCCGCCGATCCCGAACGTGTGCTCGGCGCCTTCCTGCGCGCGCTGGGCACACCCGAGCACGCGGTGCCGGACGGGGTGGCGGAGCGTGCGGCGCTCTTCCGCTCACTGCTGGCCGGCCGCCGCGTCCTGACCGTGCTCGACAACGCCCGCGACGCGGCACAGATCCGGCCGCTGCTGCCCGGCACGGCGGGTTGCGCCGTCCTGATCACCGGCCGTGCCCGCATGGTCGATCTCGACGGCGCCCGCCTCGTGGACCTCGACGTCATGAGCCCCGAGGAGGCCATGGTCCTCTTCACCCGCATCGTGGGCGCCGACCGGGTGCTGGCCGAGCGCGAAGCGGCGATGGACGTCGTGGCGGCGTGCGGATTCCTGCCGCTGGCCATCCGCATCGCGGCGGCCCGCCTGGCGGCCCGCCGTACCTGGACGGTCTCCACTCTCGCCGCCAGGCTCCGCGACGAGCGCCGCCGCCTGGACGAACTCCAGGCCGGGGACCAGGCGGTCCGGGCCACCTTCGAACTCGGCTACGGGCAGCTGAGCCCCGAGCAGGCCCGCGCCTTCCGCATGCTGGGCCGGGTGGAGACCCCCGAGATCTCCCTCGACGCGGCGGCGGCCCTGCTGGGCCTGCCCCCGGCGAAGTGCGAAGACCTCCTGGAGAGCCTGGTGGACACCTCGCTCCTGGAATCCGCGGGGCCCAGGCACTACCGGCTGCACAACCTCCTCCGCCTCAGCGCGCGCGGCCGGACGGACGAATAGGACGGGAGGAGGGCGGCGCGGGCGCGACGCGGGCGAGGCCGGTGGGAGGCGGCCCCCGCCGCCTGGGCCAGGTCTGCCATGCCTGCTGCGTCTGCCGTGTCTCTCCTGTCCGCCTTATCAGCCGACCGCGGCCGACCGCGCCGACCGGTCAGGATCGAAGAAGCGGAATCCGCCGCCGCCTCGTAGCGTCGAAGGCATGGACATCAAGCTGTCACACTGCTTCATCGCGGTCGACGACCACGACAAGGCACTCGCCTTCTACCGCGACGTGCTCGGCCTGGAGGTGCGGAACGACGTCTCGTTCCAGGGAATGCGCTGGCTGACCGTCGGCTCGCCCGCGCAGCCGGACGTGGGGGTCGTCCTCGAACCGCCGCTCGCCGACCCCGGCGCCTCGCCCGCCGACCGGCAGGCGATGGCAGAATTGCTGGCCAAAGGTTTGCTGCGCGGCGTGAATTTCTCCACCGAGGACTGCGACGCCACCTTCGCCCGCATCCGGGACGCGGGCGGGGAGGTGCTGCAAGAGCCGACCGACCAGCCGTACGGCGTCCGCGACTGCGCCTTCCGCGACCCGGCCGGCAACATGCTCCGCTTCGCCCAGTCCCGTACGGCGTGAGTCGGTACAGCGTGAGGCCGTAGGACGTGAGGCCGCATGCCGTCCGGCCGCGCGCCGTGCAGACCGCGCGCGAGGACGGTGCAGGGGAGGCACGCGGGCAGCTGCGCCCGCGTGGGGAAACAGACATGGAGAAACGATGAGCCAGGCCACGAGACCGGACGCGGGATCGCCCGCACCGCACGTCGCCGACAGTCACGATCTGATCCGGGTGCACGGCGCGCGGGTGAACAACCTCAAGGACGTCAGCGTCGAGCTGCCGAAGCGACGGCTGACGGTGTTCACCGGCGTCTCCGGCTCGGGCAAGAGCTCGCTGGTGTTCGACACGATCGCCGCGGAGTCCCAGCGGATGATCAACGAGACGTACAGCGCCTTCGTGCAGGGATTCCTGCCGACGCAGGCGCGGCCCGAGGTGGACGTCCTCGACGGCCTGACCACCGCGATCATCATCGACCAACGCCAGATGGGAGGCGACCCCCGCTCCACCGTCGGCACCGCGACCGACACCAACGCGATGCTGCGCATCCTCTTCAGCCGGCTCGGGCAGCCGCACATCGGCTCGCCCGCCGCGTTCGCCTTCAACGTCCCCTCGGTGCGGGCCAGTGGCGCGATCACCGTCGAGCGCGGGGCCCGGAAGACGGTGAAGCAGACCTTCAGCCGTACCGGCGGCATGTGCACGCGCTGTGAAGGCCGGGGCAGGGTTTCCGACATCGACCTGACCCAGCTCTACGACGACTCCAAGTCGCTCTCCGAGGGCGCGTTCACCATCCCGGGCTGGAAGTCGGACAGCTTCTTCACCGTGCGCGTCTACGCCGAGTCGGGCTTCGTGGACCCGGACAAGCCGATCCGCGACTACACCGAGCAGGAACTCGCGGACTTCCTCCACCGGGAGCCGACCAAGGTGAAGGTCGAGGGGGTGAACCTCACCTACGAGGGGCTGATCCCCAAGATCCACAAGTCGTTCCTGTCCAAGGACCGGGAGGCGATGCAGCCGCACATCCGGGAGTTCGTGGACCGGGCGGTCACCTTCACCACCTGCCCGGAGTGCGGCGGCACCCGGCTCAGCGAGGCGGCCAGGTCCTCGAAGATCGCCGGGATCAGCATCGCCGACGCCTGCGCCATGCAGATCAGCGATCTGGCCGCATGGGTCCGCGCCCTCGACGAGCCCTCGGTGACGCCGCTGCTCACCGCGCTGGGCCAGACCCTCGACTCGTTCGTGGAGATCGGCCTCGGCTATCTCTCGCTCGAACGCTCCTCGGGCACGCTGTCGGGCGGCGAGGCACAGCGGGTGAAGATGATCCGGCACCTGGGCTCCGCGCTCACCGACACCACCTACGTCTTCGACGAGCCCACCATCGGCCTGCACCCCCACGACATCCAGCGGATGAACAAGCTGCTGCTGCGGCTGCGGGACAAGGGCAACACGGTGCTCGTGGTGGAGCACAAACCGGAGACGATCGCGATCGCCGACCATGTCGTCGATCTGGGGCCCGGCGCGGGCACGGCGGGCGGGACGGTCTGCTTCGAGGGCACCGTCGAGGGACTGCGGTCCGGGGGCACCCTCACCGGCCGCCACTTCGACGACCGGGCCGCGCTCAAGGAGACGGTGCGCGAGCCCACCGGCCGGTTTCCGGTGCGCGGGGCGAGGACGCACAACCTGCGCGGCGTCGATGCCGACATCCCGCTCGGGGTGCTGTGCGTGGTCACCGGCGTCGCGGGTTCCGGCAAGAGCTCGCTGATCCACGGCTCCGTCTCCCCCGCGGACGGCGTGGTGTCGGTGGACCAGTCCCCCATTCGCGGCTCGCGGCGGAGCAATCCGGCGACGTATACCGGAATGCTCGACCCGATCCGCAAGGCGTTCGCGAAGGCCAACGGCGTGAAACCGGCCCTGTTCAGCGCCAACTCCGAGGGCGCCTGCCCCAACTGCGCCGGGTCCGGTGTCGTCCACACCGATCTGGCCATGATGGCCAATGTCGCCACCACCTGCGAGGAGTGCGAGGGGAAGCGGTTCGAGGCGTCGGTGCTGGAACACCGCCTCGCCGGGCGTGACATCAGCGAGGTGCTCGCGATGTCGGTGGCCGAGGCGGAAGAGTTCTTCGGAGCCGGGGAGGCGCGCACACCGGCCGCACACCGGGTCCTCCACCGGCTCGCCGAAGTCGGGCTCGGCTACCTCAAACTCGGCCAGCCGCTCACCACCCTTTCCGGCGGCGAACGGCAACGGCTCAAGCTGGCCGCCCTCCCCTGGGGCCCCCTGCCGGTAGGCGGCCAGGGCGCCGCGGCCACGGGCCGGCGCGGGAAGGGCGCCGAGTCCGCAACGAGCGGGGCGGAAAAGGACGCGCCCCCGCCCGTCTACGTCCTCGACGAGCCGACCACCGGCCTTCACCTGGCCGACGTCGAGCAACTGCTCCGCCTGCTCGACCGGATCGTGGACTCCGGTACGTCGGTCATCGTCGTCGAGCACCACCAGGCGGTCATGGCGCACGCGGACTGGATCATCGACCTCGGGCCGGGCGCCGGTCACGACGGCGGCCGGATCGTCTTCGAGGGCACCCCCGCCGACCTCGTCGCGGCCCGCTCCACTCTGACCGCCGAGCACCTCGCGGAGTACGTCGGCGCCTGATCGGTGGGGGCACCCGCGACCGGCGGGGCACCCGCGACCGGCCCGGCGGAACGGGCCCCGTATGCTCCGGCCCGGGGCCCGCGGCCCGGGCCGGACCTGCCGAAGTCCCGCTCGGCGGCAGCCGGTTCGGGAGACAGTCGGCGGGAGTCCGCCCTCGTCCGTTGCGTCCACATCCGCTTCATCCGCGTCCGCTTCATCCGCGTCCGCTTCATCCGCGACCGTGTCCGCCCCGTCAGCAGGAGCGCCTATGTCCATCCGCCGGGCCATGCCCGATTTCCAGACCGATGCCATGGAGGAGAACCGGGACTTCTACGGCCGCCTCGGCTTCGAGGAGGTCATGAACCACGGCTGGGTCATGACGCTCGCCTCCCCCACCCACCCCACGGCGCAAGTCACCTTCATGAACCACGACAAGACCGCACCGGTCGTGCCCGACATGAGCGTCGAGGTGGACGACGTGGACGCGGCACACGCGGCGATGGTGAACAGCGGCGCGGAGATCGTGCACCCGTTGCGGGACGAGGAGTGGGGAGTACGCCGCTTCTTCGTCCGCGACCCCGACGGCCGGGTGATCAACGTGCTGAGCCACTCGGGCCCCCGGCCGTAGCGGGGCCCGGAGAGTCCGAATCCGAAGCGGCGACGGGTCCCGCCCCCGTGGGGGGTCCCGTCGCCGGGGCGTTCGGGGAGGGGCGAGGTTCTTATCCCTGTCGCTGCCGCTTGCCGACGAGGTTGCCCACCGCGAAGACGCCGCCTCCCGCGACCGCGAGGCCCAGGAGCGCGATGCCGCCCTTCAGCCCCTTCCACCAGAACTCGGCGGGCGCTCCGGGCTCGTGCTCCAGCATGGCCTCCAGGATGTCCGTGCCCCCCGCGTCGAGCAGCACGAACACATAGCCGTTGGCCGTGCCGAGGAAGGTGGCGGCCATGGCCAGGAGTGCGGGGGCGACGTAGGTGGCCGGGTTGGGCCCGCCCGTTTTGCCCGCCACCGAGCCGACCGCCAGGGCGAGTGCGAGTGCGAAGACGACGTACATGACGCGCAGCCCGATCTTCGACAGGTCGTCATAGCTGGCGACGAGCAGGCCGGCGAAGAGCGTCGCTCCGAAGCCCGAGATGAGCCACCCGAACAGGAACGCCTTCACTCCGCCGCCCCGGCGCGGCGGCGGCGGGAATCCCGGCTGGTAGGGGTGGAAGCCCGGCGGCTGCATGGGCTGGAACTGCTGCATGGGCTGCTGCGGTGGCTGGGGCGGCTGCATGGGCTGCTGCGGCGGCCAGGGCTGGTTCATGTGTCCCCCGTGAGTGAAGCATGAGAAAAATACGGGCCCAACGTACTACCAGGGCGGGCTGGGGCCACCTGATGGTCTGGCCCCTCCGGTGGTCCGCGCCCATCCGGTAGCCTGCCCAGTGCTTTTTGGCATGCACGGGCGTTCGGATGCCCGGAACGCAACTCAGCACAACGGGGGATCATATGCACATACGCCGCCGCGCCATGGGCGCAGCCGCTCTCATCCTGGCCGCCTCCGCGACACTCACCGGGTGCGCCGACGACCCGAAGGACAAGGCGTTCGGCGGGCTCGGGGACCTCGACGACATGCCGTCGGCACCCTCCGGCGTCCCCTCGCTCGGGCCGTCCATGTCCCCCAGCGACGTCCCCAGCCTCGATCCCGGAGCCTCCAGCGGCGGGAGCAGCGACCTGCCGTCCGCGCCGTCGAGCCCGGCCGTGCCCACGTACGACTCCAACGCGCTGGGTGAGGTCATCGGGAAGAACTGCCGCTACAGCCGGGCGACTTCACAGATCAAGTTCGACGTGGACATCCAGAACTCGTCCACCGACACCTCGTTCACCTACAGCTTCTCGGTCCAGTTCAAGATCGGCAGCTCACCCAGCTCCTCCATCGCGACCGACCCCATCGGCTCCGACTTCGAGACGGTGACAGTGGCGCCCGGCGGCGACCGCACGGCCACCTTGGAAGTGACGCACAGCACCAACCAGCGGATGGCGTTCTCCTGCCAGGTCACGAGGGCCAGCAAGGTCCCGTCCTCGTAGGTCCTCCTCCCCGCCCGTCCGCCCGCACCCCTGTGCGCACCTCGTGTGCACAGGGGTGCGCGCACGCGTGCCGGCAGCCAGTACTGGAACCGGTAGCCGGTGCCGGAGCCGTAGCCGGTGCCGGTGCCGGAGCCGTGGCCGGTGCGGCGCGGCTCGGCGGCGGGCCGAGGCCGCACCGGAATTCGGCGCGGTGTCCCAACTTCCTCCTGCCACCGGCCGGTACGGCATCTTCGCCGGGCGGCACAAAGCGGCGCGAGGTGTGCCGGTTCATCAACAGGCGGTGCACCATGTGGAGATCCTGAGACGAGTGGACCTTCAAGTGGCGGGCAACTGCGCCGACGTGTTCTGCTCTTCGGACAGTCGGGCGGAACCACCGCTACCGGTTCCCGTTCGCCTGGTTTTCCAGGTGTGCGTCAACCCGACTGATGAGCGCCCCGACAGGCATTTTCGTGCCGTCTGGGGCGAGTCCCCCTCATAAACCCGAAAGCAATGAAGGGAAACGCATTCATGCGTCACCAGATCGAGACCACTGAGCTTGCCGACGCCGAGCTGGACGCCGTCTCCGGCGGCATCGTCAACGAGGCCGTGAACGAGGCCGGCGCCACCGTGGGCGGCGTCGAGGGCCTGGTCGGCCACGTCGTGAACGGCGTGGGCACCAACGGTCTCCCGGGTGTCGGCGTCGGCATCAACGCCCAGTCCTGACCATTCGGACAAGACTGCGGGTGTCGGTTACTGACACCTTTCCCGCGCCATTCAGGACCGGTTCACAATTCCCTTAGCGCGGGGAGATGGCATAAGCCCCGGAACTTCGTTCCGGGGCTTATGTGTTACGGTCATGCGCCGTTGTTGCCGCCACCACAGTGACCGACCACAGAACGCGAAGTGAAGGAAAGGTAAGGACAAACGACGTGGAGTTCCGGCAAAAGGCGCTTGGCAAGTTGCAATCGCCCGAGGAACTCGACGTTCCCGTCCGTTTCGCACGCCCCCAGGGCCTTCTCGTCCTCGTCGTCACACTTGTGGTGATGGCGGCGGGCTGCGTCTGGGCCGTCACCGGAACCGTCTCCTCCAAACTGACCGCATCCGGCGTCCTCACCCACAGCCAGGGCAGCTACCTCCTGCAGAGTCCCGTCGCCGGGCAGGTGACCGCCGTGCACGCCAAGGCGGGGCAATCGGTCGAAGAGGGCGCGCCGTTGGTGAGCGTGCGCACCGACCGGGGTGTGCGGCCGGTGCGGGCCGTGGCACGCGGCCGGGTCACCGCGCTGGCGGCCGAGGTGGGCGCCGTCGTCACCACGGGGGCCGACGTGGCGACCGTCGAGCGCGTCAGGGGCGCCGACGATCCGCTGGTGGCGGTGCTCTACATCCCCGCCGACAAGGGCGCGAGGGTGCCGGTGGGCGCGGCCGTCGATCTGACCGTCGGTGCCGTACCGGCGGATCGGTACGGCACGCTGCGCGGCACGGTGCGGTCCGTCGGGCGCACTCCGCAGACCCGGCAGCAGCTCAGCGGCTTCCTGGGAGACAAGGACTTGGCACAGCAGTTCACCCGCCGGGGCCGGCCCCTGGCCGTCCTGGTGCGGCTCAAGCGCTCCTCGGCGACGAAGTCCGGGTATGCCTGGTCGCGCGAGGGGGGTCCGCCGTCCGCGCCCGACTCGGCGACGCCGGTACGCGGCGCGGCGCACCTGGACACGCGGCGGCCCGTCGACTGGCTCCTGCCGTGACCGTTTCCCAGCCGGCCCGGAAGAATCGACAGAGCCAACAGCCCCAGCGGGCCCAACAGTCCCGGCGCCGCGAGCACAGTGCGCAGGGCGGCCACGGTGGTCGCGGCGAGCACGGCGCGCGCGGTGGCCGCAAAGGCCGGGGCCGTCGCGGTGGGGACAGCGCACCCCGTGGCCGTGCCGGCAGCGCCCCCAAGAGGGCCGCGCGCCCCGTGCGCACCCCCACCGTGCTCCAGATGGAGGCCGTCGAGTGCGGCGCCGCCGCGCTCGCCATGGTGCTGGGCCACCACGGGCGCCATGTGCCGCTGGAGGAACTGCGCATCGCCTGCGGGGTCTCCCGGGACGGCTCCCGGGCCAGCAGTCTGCTCAAGGCCGCACGCGGCTACGGACTGACCGCCAAAGGCATGCAGATGGAGCCCTCGGCGCTGGCCGAGGTCTCGGCCCCGGCCATCTTGTTCTGGGAGTTCAACCACTACGTCGTCTTCGACGGCATGGGCCGCCGCCTCGGCCGCCGGGGGGTGTACATCAACGACCCCGCGCGGGGGCGCAGGTTCGTCCCCATGGAGGAGTTCGACACCTCCTTCACAGGTGTGGTGCTGACCTTCGAGCCGTCCCCGGACTTCCGGCGGGGCGGGCGCAGGGCGAGCGTCACCCGGGCCCTGCCCGCCCGGCTGCGCGGCACCTCGGGGGCGATGCTCGCCGCACTGGTGGCCAGCTTCCTGCTGGTCGTCGTCGGCGCCTCGGTGCCCGCGCTGAGCCGTACCTACATCGACACCTTCGTCTTCGGCGGCCAGGAGTCGCTGCTGGGCGTGCTGTTCGCCGCGATGGGCGCCACCGTCCTCCTCACCGGCGCGCTGACCGCGCTCCAGCAGGGCAACCTGCTGCGCGCCCGGCTCATCTCCTCGACGCTCAGCAGCGCCCGCTTCCTGCGGCATCTGCTGCGGCTGCCGGTCACCTTCTTCGCGCAGCGCAGCCCGGCCGACCTCGTGCAGCGGCTCCAGTCCAACGACACCGTGGCCGAGACGCTGGCCCGGGACCTGGCGGCGGCCGGCGTGGACGCGGTGGTCGTCGTCGGCTACGCACTGCTGCTGTGGACCTACGACCCGCAACTGACGCTCGTGGGTGTGGGGATCGCGCTGCTGAACGTGGCGGCGATGCGGGTGGTGATCCGGCTGCGGGCCACCGGTACCCAGAAGCTGCGCGCCGACCGGGCGAAACTCACCAACACCTCCTACAGCGGCCTCCAGCTCATCGAGACGATGAAGGCGACCGGCGGCGAGAACGGCTACTTCCGCCGCTGGGCGGGCCAGCACGCCACCACCCTCGATGTGCAACAGCGGCTCGGCGTCCCCAGCGCGGCGCTGGCCGTGGTCGCCCCGACACTCGCCACCCTCAACAGCGCGCTGATCCTGCAGATCGGCGGGACGCGCGCGGTGGACGGCGCCATCACGGCGGGGCTGCTGGTCGCGTTCCAGGCGCTGGTCACCAGCTTCACCGCGCCGCTGACCCGGCTGAACTCGGTGGCGGGCCGCATCCAGGACTTCGCCGCCGACGTGGCCCGGCTCAAGGACGTGGAGACCTTCCCCGCCGACCCGCTCTACACCCGGCGCGAGCCGCCCGCCAGCACCCGGCGGCTGGCCGGGTACGTGACGCTGGAGAACATCACCTTCGGCTACAACCCGCTGGACAAGCCGCTGCTCACCGGCCTGTCGCTGGCGGTCGGACCGGGCCGGCAGATCGCGCTGGTCGGCGGGTCGGGCAGCGGCAAGTCCACGGTCTCCCGGCTGATCGCGGGACTCTACACCCCGTGGGAGGGGATCATCCGCATCGACGGCCACCGGCTGGAGGACCTGCCGCGCGGCGCCCTGGCCGCTTCGGTCTCCTTCGTGGACCAGGACGTCTTCCTCTTCGAGGGCACCGTCCGGGACAACGTGGCGCTGTGGGACCCGTCGTTGACCGACGACGCGGTGGAGGAGGCACTGCGGGACGCGGCGCTGTACGAGGATGTGGCCCGCCGCCCCGGGGGCCTGCACAGCCGCGTCGAGCAGGACGGCCGCAACTTCTCCGGCGGCCAGCGGCAGCGCATGGAGATCGCCCGCGCGCTGGTGCGGCGGCCCAGCATCCTCGTCCTGGACGAGGTGACCAGCGCCCTGGACGCGGAGACCGAGGCCGTCATCATCGACAACCTGCGGCGGCGCGGCTGTGCTTGCGTGGTGATCGCGCACCGGCTGAGCACCGTACGGGACAGCGACGAGATCGTGGTGCTGGACCGGGGCGGCGTCGTGGAGCGGGGGCGCCATGAGTCGCTGCTCGCCGCCGGGGGCCCGTACGCGCGGCTCGTCCGGGAACACTGAGGATCAAGGAACACCGAGGGATCCAGGTATGTACGCGCAGCAGGCGGGCCCGCCGGCCCCGGAGACGACGGACGTGGTGGTCGCCGGGTTCGGCGTACTGGGCGAGGCGGTGACACAGGGCTCCGGCAGCGGCCTGGCGCTGGAGGGGCCGCAGGTGCTGTGGCTGGTGGCGCAAGGCGCGATGGATGTGTTCGCGGTGGACGCCGGAGGGCAGGGCCACTGGCACTTCCTCGGCCGGCTGGAGGCGGGCACCCTGCTGCTCGGCCCGGTGGCCGGCCCCCGGCACACGCTGGTGGGCCGCCCGGTGCGGGACGGGGTGCTGCGCCGGATACCACTGCGGGAGCTGTTCCCCCAGCACACCCAGACCGGTCAGCACGCCCAGACCGGTCAGCATCCGCAGACCGCTCAACTGTCCTACGGCCGCGACGAGTACGCCGCCTACGAGGCGCCCGGCCCGCTGGACGACGCCTTCGCACGCGGCGTGGGGCGCGGGCTGCGGGTGCTGTTCGAGGCGCCGCTGGACGGGGAGCCCGGCTATCCGCAGCCCGCCGGGCACCCGGCGCCGAGCGACGAGGACATCCTGTGGATGCCCGTCGCCCCCGGCAGCGTCCGCTACGGCACCGCCCACAGCGGGCAGGCCACGGCCGACCTGCTGATCGACGGGGCCGTGTGGCAGCGCATGGTGGACCAGCTCGCCCGGCTGCTGTACACCCTCGACCGCTGGATCGAGCAGCTGGAGCGGGCCCATGAGGACCGTACGGCGGCGGGCCTGGCGGCGGGCGAGAGCGTACGCGCCGAGGCCGATGAGGCGCTGCTGGCCGCCATCGACAAGCCGGCGCGCGACGGCGCCGAGGCGGGCCAGGGCTCCGATGACAGCACGCTCGCCGTGTGCCGCGCGGTCGCCGAGGCAGCCGGGGTCACGCTGCGCCTGCCGCCCGAGGGGCTCTCCTCCCGCGACCGCATGGACCCGGTGGAGCGGCTGGCGTTGACCTCGGGGCTGCGCACCCGCCCGGTGAAACTGTCGGGAGACTGGTGGAAGGAGAACACCGGCCCGCTGGTGGGCCACCGGGCCGCGAGCGGCGCCCCCGTGGCGCTGCTGTGGCGGCGCGGCCGGTACGAGGCGGTACAGCCCGGCAGCGGCAGCCGCTGGCGGATCGGCGAGGCGAACGCCGCCACTCTCGCGCCGCGCGCCGTGATGTTCTACCGGCCGCTGCCCGAACAGCCGCTGCCCGCACGCCGGTTGCTGCGCTTCGTGCTGTACGGGGCCCGGGGCGACCTGCTCACCCTGATGCTGAGCGGCCTCGTCGCGGTCGGCCTGGGCGCGCTGGTGCCGGTGGCCACCGGCCAGGTGCTCGGCAGCTATGTGCCCGACGCGGAGAAGGGCCTCATCACGCAGGCCGCCGCGGCGCTGGTGGGCACCGCCGTGGTGGCGGCGGCGTTCATGCTGCTGCAGAACACGGCGCTGCTGCGGCTGGAGGGGCGGATCGAGGCCACGCTCCAGCCGGCGGTGTGGGACCGGCTGCTGCGGCTGCCCACGCGGTTCTTCGCCGAGCGCTCGACCGGGGAGCTGGCCAGTGCCGCGATGGGGGTCAGCGCCATCCGCCGGGTGCTCTCGGGCATCAGCTCGATCGTCGTCCAGTCCGGGACGGTCGCCGCGGTCAACCTCGTGCTGCTGCTGGCCTACAGCGTCCCCCTGGCGCTGACCGCGCTCGCCGTGCTGGCCGTGGTCGCGGCGCTCTTCGCGGCCACGGGGCTGTGGCAGCTGCGCTGGCAGCGCCGTCTGGTGGAGCTGAACAACAAGCTCAACAACCAGGCGTTCCAGACCCTGCGCGGCCTGCCGAAGCTGCGCGTCGCGGCGGCCGAGTCGTTCGCGTACGCGGCCTGGGCCAAGGAGTTCGCCCGCAGCCGGGAGCTCCAGCGGCGGGCGGGCCGGATCCGCAACCTGAGCACCGTCCTCAACGCGGTGTACCTGCCGCTGGCGACACTGCTGCTGTTCGTGCTGCTGGCCGGCCCGGCACGCGGCGCCCTGTCACCGAGCGGGTTCCTCACCTTCACGACGGCCATGACGATGCTGCTGACGTCGGTGACGCAGCTGACCAACGCGCTCATCTCGTGCGCGGCGGTGCTGCCGATGTACGAGCAGATCAAGCCCGTCCTCCAGGAACTGCCCGAGGTGCGCGGCGGCAGCGTACAGCCGGGCACGCTCTCCGGCGCGATCGAGGCGCGGGAGCTGGCCTTCCGCTATTCCGAGGAGGGGCCGCTGGTCCTGGACGGCGTCTCCTTCCGTGTGGAGCCCGGGGAGTTCGTGGCGATCGTGGGCGCGAGCGGCTGCGGCAAGTCCACGCTGCTGCGGCTGCTCATCGGCTTCGACCGGCCCACCTCGGGAGAGGTCCGCTACGACGGGCAGGACCTCACGGCGCTCGACCAGGCGGCGGTGCGCCGCCAGTGCGGTGTCGTGCTGCAGAACGCGCAGCCGCACGCCGGCTCGATCCTGGAGTGCGTCTGCGGTGCGGAGACCTACCCGCTGGAGGAGGTGTGGGAGGCGGCGCGCATGGCGGGGGTGGCCGATGACATCAAGGCGATGCCCATGGGCCTGCACACCATGCTCTCCGACGGCGGCGGCACGGTCTCCGGGGGCCAGCGGCAGCGACTGATGATCGCCCAGGCGCTGGTGCGGCGCCCCCGGCTGCTCTTCTTCGACGAGGCGACCAGCGCCCTGGACAACGAGACGCAGCGCGTGGTGGCGCGGAGCACGCGGGAGCTGCGCGCCACCCGCGTGGTGATCGCGCACCGGCTCTCCACCGTGCTGGACGCGGACCGGGTGATCGTGATGTCCCAGGGCCGCGTCGTGCAGGAGGGCGCCCCCGCGGCCCTGCTGGCCGACACCACCGGCCTCTTCCACGAACTGGTCCGCCGCCAGCGGTGACCGACGGCGGCGGCGACCGACCGGCGGCGGTGAGCGGCGCACGGCGCGCCCTGGGCGGGGGCGCCGTGCACAGCCCGCCGTACGGCGCCCACGCCCCCAGCGGCCCTACGGCCTGCTCACTGACCGTCTTGCGAACTGCCGCTGGGGATCACGCAGTTCTTCGGCTGCGGCCCGCCGGTGGACCAGCCCAGCCCGACGAACTTCAGCTTGCCCCGACCCTCCCTGCCCGGGTCCAGGTTGACCACCGCGACCGGCTTGTCGTACGGATTCCCGTTGCTGGTCAGGCAGATCAGGCCGCTCGCGCCGGGCACCCGGTGCCGGGACTGGAGCCGCGACCACTGCCCGCCGACGTCCTCGCGGCCGGGTACCTCCTTCGCGCCGCCCTGCTGCGCGAGGTGCAGCGCCTTGCCGACGGTGACGAGGCCGTCATAGACGAGCATCGTCCGCGAGTCCTCCAGGTCCGGTACCGAGCCGAGCTTTACGCCCTCGTCCCGCGTGGTCCTGATGCGCTTCTTCAGGGTCTCCAGTGCGGTGCGGGGCTCGGTGAGGTACTGGGGGAGGTCCTTCTTGGCGGACTTGCGGTCGTGATGGGCGTCCCAGTCCTCGCGCCAGTCGGCCAGCGCTCTGCTCCAGGCGTCGGGGTGCGCGGGGGCGGCATACTGCACCGTCACCTTCGCCTGGCCGTCCTCGCCGCGCAGCCGCTCCCAGTCCTTGGCGCTCATGTCCTGCCGCAGCGAGGCGGCGTCGGAGCCGCTGATGAGGGTGTAGTGCCGGTTCTGGCAGTCCACCTGGGCGAGTTTGAGGGCGAAGAGCCGCAGATGGGTCGTGCGGCCCGCGAAGTACACGGTGTCGGCGCCGGAGTCGCAGATGTTGTTGGCGGTCTGGGTGAACTGGTTGCCGGTCGAGCCCGGCTCGTCGATGCCCGGGGATTCGAAAGGCATCGCGGCGGGACCCGGCGGACCGGTCTCCTTGATCCCGCTGAACGCCTTCGCCAGGGACTGGCTGTAGACGTCGCGGCGCTTGTCGTAGACCAGCACCGTCTTGCGGTCCTCCCGGCCCCGCTCGCCGGTGAAGTTGGCCAGCGCCTGGGCCGCCTCGTGGTTGGTGGGGATGATGCGGGCGAGGCCGGGGAACCGCGCCTTGGCCGACCCGTCGGCCCGGTCCTTGTTCGCGATCAGGTCACCGCTGATGCGGGAGCCGAGCACGGGTATCTTGTGCTGCGTCAGCCGCTGTACCGCCGTCTCCGTGTCTTCGAGGCTGAGGTTGAAGCCCGTGACGGCGCGCAGCCGGTCCTTGGAGGAATCGGCCATCCGCACCAGGGCGTCCACGACCTTGCCCTGCTGGTGGTAGGCGCGCCCGGGGTTGGCCAGCACCAGCCGGATCTTCGGCGGCTCCCCCTCGCCGCCGTTGGCCTGCCGCTGCCCCAGGTACGCGCCCTGGAGGTCGCTGCGCATCTGCCGGCGCAGGGCCGCCTTGTCCGACTGGAGGGGCAGCATCATCGCCACGGTGACGTACGGCTCGTCCGGCTTGTTTTCGAGCTTCTTGTTCTCGCGGGCGATGGCCTTGGCCACGTCATGGATCTCCGGCGTGCCGAAGTCGTAGCCCTGGCCGTTGATGCCGACGCACTCCCCGTCGATCCGCTCGACCCCCTCGGCGCAGGTGTCCGGCTTCAGGACGAAGGAACGGATGGCGAACGTCGCCACGGCCACCGCCGCCACGGTCAGCAGTGCGTAGAGGATCTTCTTCCACTTGGGCATGCCCGTTACCTCCTCCGCCCCAGCCGCTCTGTGCAGGCACAGCGCAGCAGCGGCTGTTCGTTGGCCGCCAGGCCGCTCCAGTGAGTTGCCGTTCTGCCGAGTTGCCCCGCACCGTCGAACTCCATGATCGAGAGGAGTTCCAGCAGCTTGGCGAGGGTGCGGGCGGTCTCCTGGCCGGTCGGCCTGGTCCGCTCCTCGCACAGCCACACCGCGTGCAGCAGCTGATCGACGGTGCGGCGCAGCGCCGGGCCTTCCGCCGCCACCAGGCCCTGGGCGCGCTCCCGGCGGGCGTCCGCGCCGCCGGGGTAGGGCGCCTGGGCGATCTCCAGCAGCTCCGCGCACCACTCCTGGGGGCGTCCCGGCAGCGTGGCCGCCAGGTGGCGGGCCACATCGTCCGCGCCGCCGGAGACGAGGTGGTGGTTCATCCGGTGCGCCGTCACCGAGCTGAACGCCTCGCCCTCCGACGGCTCCTGGTCGGGTGTGGCGCGTGTCGTGTAGTGGTCCCGCAGCAGGTGGTGGTCGGCGTACCAGGCGGCGGCCCCGGGGCGCAGCCCGTAGAGCCGGTGCACCAGCATCTGGCGCAGTCCGAAGTCCCCGATGAAGTGCCGCTCGCAGCTGGGCCATCCGGTTTCGGTGAGCAGCGTGGATACCTGATGTGCCGTCAGTCGGTGTACGTGGCCGGACTGGTGGTACCGCAGCAGGACGTCCGCACACTCCTCGTCGTGCGCCACCGACAGATGGGTGAGCAGGTCGAGCCACTGTTCGCGGTGCTCGCTCGGCAGCGCCACCGGCAACTGCTCCAGGATCAGTTCCCGGAGCAGCACCTCGGCCACCGGCTGTTCGGAGGCGCCGTCGCCGGGCAGACGCAGCGGGGCAGCCAGTACCTCACGATCGTTGGCGTCGTCGGGCATCCGGAAGGCGGCAGCGGCGGCGGCCAGCCGGATCACCGTGTGCGGCCGTCCACCGCTCAGCCGCGCCACGGCGGCGTCCACGCGGCGGCGGTTGGCGCCGCCCTCCGGCTCGGCGCGCGTCTGCCGCCGCTCGGTCTCGCCGCGCAGCTGGTCCCCGGTGAGGAAGGGCATCCGCAGCAGCAGTGCCCCGTCGGCCAGCGGAGCCCGGTCGGCACCTTCGCCGGCGGGGCGGGACCAAGCGGGCGGGGCACCGTCGGCGGGCCGGAACTCGATCGGGGGCTCCACCTCCCGGGACGGCAGACCGCCGTACAAGAAGGCGCCGCCGTCCGCCCGGCGGGTGGTGCCCACGATCACCACGCGGTCGCGCTGCCCGCTCCTGCGGTCGGTGAGCGCGGCCCTCAACAGGCCCTCCCCCAGCGGCGTCTCGGCGTGGTCGAACAGCAGCCCGGGGCGGCCGACGCGGCGCAGCCAGCCGGAAGCGGAGGCATAGGCCGCCTCCAGGTCCTCGCGCAGCGCCCGGAAGAGGAAGCCCTCCGCCAGCTCACGCCCGTCGCCGCCGTCGTGGAAGTCGGCGGCGAGGTTGCTCAGCCCGTGCTTGGGCTGACCGGCCGCGCCGGGGTACGCGCCGTAGATCCGCTCCAGTTCCACCCTGCCCCGGGGCGCCAGGCCACCGAAAAGGGCGTCCAGCAGCGCGTTGCTCACGGCCGCCGAGTAGGGGTCGAGCTGTTCTCCCGACAAGGTGGTCAGCAGGTTGCGGATGGTGCCGCGGACGACGCCGCTCCAGAAGTCGCGCGGCCCCAGGCCCAGCGGGCGCCGCTTCTGGGCGATCTCCTCGTACCGTTCGACCTCCGTCGCGACCGCCTCGGGGCCGCCCTCCGCGACGCCGGTCGCGATCACCGCGAGCCCCGAGAAGAGGCGGGGGAAGGCGAACGAGCCGCCCGTCCCCTGCCAGGTGTTCAGCTTGCGGGCCGCCTCGACCAGGGCCTCCGTCGCGGCCGACCGGGCGCGCGGCTCCGGCTGCGCCCGGTCCGCGTACGCGGCCGAACCGCAGTCCAGGTAGATCACCGGCACCTTGGTGGCGAACCGGTCGCGCACCGCGCGCAGCAGCCGCCCCTTGCCCATGCCGGGACCGCCGGTGAGCAGGACCACCGGAAGGTCGGGGCCGTACAGCAGATCCCGGCCGGCGCCGGAGGGCGACCGTCCGAGCAGGCTCGCGAAGAAGCCGTCCTCAGCGAGCAGTTTCTCGAACCCCAGCTCTTCACACACGGGCTCCCCCCATGGAGTGCTCTCCCGCCCGGGAACGGGCAGGCGGCGACCGGCTGTTTCCGGTTGCCGACGCCCGGTGACCGGTGCGCCAGGAAAGATTAGTGCACCACGAACCACTCTTCGGGGGAATAACTGTTCATTGTAGGGAAGTTGCGGGGCGGGCGGGAGGGCGGTGTCCGACGGGCGGGAGGGCCGTTCCCTATCAGTGTGGCGGCTGACGCCGGGTCAGCAGACGGCCGCGAGGGGGCCGTCCACCAGGTCGCGCAGCTGCGCGCGGGCGGTGATGCCCAGCTTGGGGAAGCTGCGGTAGAGATGGGAGCCGACCGTGCGCGGCGAGAGGAAGAGCCTCTCGCCGATCTCACGGTTGGTCAGCCCCCGGGCCGCGAGCCGCACGATCTGCCGCTGCTGCGGGGAGAGTTCGGCGAGCGCGTCGGGGGCCGACGGGCCGGCGACGTCGAGACCCGCGGCCCGCGCCTCGGCTCGCGCACGCTCGGCCCAGGGACGTGCGCCCAGCCGCCGGAAGACCTCCAGCGCCTCGGCGAGCGGCGCCCGCGCCTCCGCGATACGGCGGCGGCGCCGCAGCCACTCGGCGAGGTCGAGCAGCGTCTGGGCCCGCTCGAAGGGCCAGTGCTCCAGGGCCGGGTCCGCCAAGGCGGCGCGGAAGTGCGGCTCCGCTTCCGCCGGTTCCGCCGGTTCCGCCAGCAGGCCACGGGCCCGCTCCAGCAGCGCGTGCAGTCGCGGCGAGGCGTTGCCGGCGAGCGCGTGTGCGCACCGCTCGACGAGTACGGCGGCCTCCTGGACCGCCGCGGGCCGGCCGCAGCGCACGGCGGCGGCGGCCAGCTCCGCGATCGCCGGGTAGGAGGCGTGGTAGTGCACGGGGGCGCCCTCCGCGGTGAAGACCAGGCGGAGTTGGCCGTAGGCCGACTCGTACGCGCCCTCCGCGACGGCGGCGGTGGCGAGCGCGCGACGGGCGAAGACGGCCACGGAACGGCTCTCCAACGGGTCGATCAGGGCCAGCGCCTCCCCGGTGCGGGCGCGCGCCGCAGCCGCGTCGCCCTGGAGGGCCAGCACGGTGGCATCCACCGCCGCCGCGCACGCCACGGCGTGGTCGAGGCCCACCGAGGAGGCGACCGCGGTGGTGCGGGCGCACAGCTCGCGGGCCCGCGCCCACCGCCCCCGCTCCACATACGCCCAGGCCGCCGCGCCGCCCAGGCCCTCGGGCAGCGGGTCCTGCGGCTGCCACTGGTCGAATGCCTCGTCGAAGGCGCGGACGGCCAGCGGGGTCTCGTCCAGGAGCCACGCCATGATCCCGAGCGCCGTGAGCCGCTCGGGCCGTCCCTCGGCCCGGGCGGTCAACTGCGGGAGGAGGGCGGCGACTTCGGACCTGCGGGCGAAGGGGTCCGAGACGGCTCGCACCCAGGTGCGCGACCAGGCGTGCGAGCTGTCCTCGGGAAGGCGGCCCAAGAGGTCCTGGATACGGGCGTGTTGGCCGTCCTCGCCCGAGTAGTAGCGGGCGCCACCGTGCCCTCGCCGGTACCGAAGGCGGCGTGCAGTGCGGCGCGCTGTCGCGCCGGAAGCTCCTCCACGTCGGCCCGCGCGGGGCGCAGCAGTTGGTGCAGTGCGGAGAACGCGAGGCCCGACTCCGACTCGCTTCCCTCGGCGCGCAGAACCCGGGTGCCATGTGCCGCTGCCCGGCGCACCGTGGAGTCCAGCAGCACGGTCTTCCCCGTGCCCACCTCCCCGGCGAGCACCACCACCGGCTCGGCCGCCGACGGCCCGGCCGACGAACACACGGCCCCCGACGGCACAGCCACCGCGTGGAACAGACGTGCCAGCTCCGCGTCCCGGCCGACGATGATCCGCTCCTCGTCCACGGAATCTCCCGGGTTCGTCCATCGCGGCTCACGGCTTTGTGCGGGCGGCCGCCTCGCGCCGTGCCCCGCCCAGGTTACAAGCGGCGCGCTCCCCGCCCTCCTGCGCCCGCGCGCAGGTGCGGTCATGTGACGGATACCGCGCCGTCCAGGCCCCTCCTACGGTTCTTTTCGGGGAAAATTTCCGGTTCTTTCGAAAGGGAATCTCGTGGAGCGCATAGAACTCGGCGATGTCAGCGTCACCCGGGTCCGGGAATACTACGGGCCGGTGGACATGACTCCGCACACCTTCTTCCCGGAATCCACGAAGGAGGTGTGGGACGACAACGCCGACTGGCTGAAGCCGGAATTCCTGGACCCCGACACCAATATCGTGAATTCCGCCATCCAGACGTGGCTGCTGCGCAGCGAGGGCAAGACCATTCTCGTGGACACCGGTGTGGGCAACCACAAGGAGCGCCCGCACGCGCCGGTCTGGCACCGTCTCGATACCGGTTTTCTGGCGAACCTCGCGCGGGCCGGCGTCCGGCCCGAGGACGTGGACATCGTCATCAATACGCACCTCCATGTCGATCACGTCGGCTGGAACACCTTCCTGGACGGGGAGGACTGGGTCCCCACCTTTCCCCACGCCACCTATCTGATGCCGAAGGACGACTTCGATTTCTGGAATCCGGAGAACGGCCACAAGCCCGAGGCCGGCGGTCACCAGAATGTCTTCGAGGACAGCGTGGCCCCGGTGCACGGGGCCGGGCAGACGCTGCTGTGGGAGGGCAGCCACCAGATCGACGCCGCGCTGCGCCTGGACGCCGCCCCCGGGCACACCCCCGGCTCTTCCGTGCTGACCCTGACCTCCGGGACGGACCGCGCGGTGTTCATCGGCGACCTGCTGCACAGCCCGGCGCAGATCCTCGAACCGGATGCCAACAGCTGCTTCTGCGAGGACCCGGCGGGCGCTCGCGCCACGCGCCGCAAGGTGCTGGGCTGGGCCGCCGACCACAACGCGCTCGTGGTCCCCGCGCATCTGGGCGGGCACGGCGCGGCGGAAGTGGTGCGCGAGGGCGGCGCGTTCGCCGTCAAGGGCTGGGCCCCTTTCAGCGCGTACGCCGAGCGGGACTGAGTCCCCGACCACCACGGACCGGAGAGAGACATGACCTCGCACCACCACTCCAGCGCCGGCACCCCCGGCACCGTCGTCATCGAAACCGCGCAAGGTGCCGTCCGGGGCCTGCGCCGGGGCGGGACCCTCGCCTTCTTCGGCATCCCCTACGCCGCCCCTCCGCTCGGCGCCGCCCGCTTCGCGCCACCGCGTGCGCACGCTCCCTGGGACGGCGTACGGGACGCCACCGCCCCGGGGCCCAACGCACCGCAGTCGGGGCGTTCGCTGGGGCGCGTGGACATGTCCCCCTACTTCGGCACCGGCTGGAGCCCGGGAGAGGACTACCTCACCCTCGACGTCTGGGCGCCCGAGGCCGGGGCCGGGGATGTGGGCGGGGGCGGGGGGCGGGGCCTGCCCGTCATGGTGTTCGTGCACGGCGGCGGGTTCGTCGCCGGGTCCACGCGGTCCGCGCTGTACGACGGCGCCGGCTTCGCCCGCGACGGCGTCGTCCTGGTCACCCTCAACTACCGGCTGGGCATCGCCGGGTTCCTCGACCTCCCCGGAGCGCCCCCGAACCGGGGTCTGCTCGACATCGTCGCCGCGCTGCGGTGGGTGCGCGAAAACGTCACCACCTTGGGGGGTGACGCTCAGAACGTCACCCTCTTCGGCCAGTCCGCCGGGGCGACCCTCGTCGGCGGCGTACTGGCCACCCCCGAAGCGTCGGGCTGCTTCCACCGCGCGATCATCCAGAGCGGCAGCGGTCTGGGCGCGTTCACCACCGAGCAGGCCGCCCGGGTCACCGAGGCGGCGGCCCAGGCGCTGGGCGTCCGGCCCCGTGCCGACGCCTTCGCGGAGATCTCCGACGAGCGCCTGGTCGAGGCGGCGGGCGCGCTCACGGGCCTCGACCTCGGGACCACCACGCACCGGGACCCGTTGGCCGGGCTCAGCCCCTTCGGTCTCGTCCTCGACACCCAGCCCGCCGCGTCCGTCGCCGAGGGTTCCGGTGCCGACGTCGATCTGCTCATCGGCACCAACGCCGAGGAGGGCAACCTCTATCTGGCGCCCGTCGGCCGGTACTCCACCTCGACGGCGGCGGACGTCGAGGCGACGGCGGCCCGCTCACACCCCGACCCCGCGCGGCTCATCGAGACCTACCGGACGGCCCGCCCCGGCGCTTCCTGGGGCGAGTTGCGGTCCGCGATCCTGGGCGACGCACTGTTCGGAGCGGGCACCAGGGCACTGGCCGACGCGCACGCCGCCCACCCCGGGTCCGCGACGTTCGGCTACGAGTTCGCCTGGCGCTCCTCGGCCCTGGACGGGGAACTCGGCGCCGCCCACGCGGTGGAGCTCCCCTTCGTCTTCGACCTGGCGCACCTCCCCTCGCTGCGCGGCCCCGGCGGACTGCTCGGCCCCGTGGCGCCTCCCGGGGGCCTCGCCGCCCACACCCACGAGACCTGGGTCCGCTTCGCCAGGACGGGCGACCCCGGCTGGGACCCGTACGACACCGACCGCCGGGCCACGATGCGCATCGACGCGGAGTGGCACCAGGTGGACGATCCCCACGGCGAGGAGGGGCGAGCCTGGAGCTGACCAGCGGTGGGGCGGGTGGGCATCGGGGGGATGTCCGCTGCCCTATCAGCCGTTGGCATCATCCGTGGCGGCGCCGGCTCCGCGACACTCCCCCACCGAACGGCCCTCCCGTTACGGATGAAGGAGCCCCCCATGAGACACCCCCGCATCCTGGCCGCCGCACTGAGCGCCGCCGCCGTGGCGGTCCTCCCCGCCGCCACCGTCACGGCCACCGCCGCCCCCGCGGCCGGGCCGGACCACGCCGAACGCGTCGGATATACCGGCTACACCGGCTCCTCGCAGGAGGCCAAGGCCAACAGGGCGTTCTTCGACGCCGTACGGGCATCGGTCGCACGGAAGCGGGCGGCCCACCCGGGCGCGCAGGCGGTCACCGTCGTCTACTCGGCGGCGAGCGCGCCCAGCTTCCGTACGCAGATAGCCCGCTCCGCGCAGATCTGGAACAGCTCGGTCGGCAACGTCAGGATCCAGGAGGGCGCCAACGCGGACTTCAGCTACCGCGAGGGCAACGACTCACGTGGCTCGTACGCCAGCACCGACGGCCACGGCAGGGGCCACATCTTCCTCGACTACCGGCAGAACCAGCAGTACGACTCCGCCCGCGTCACCGCCCACGAGACCGGCCATGTCCTGGGCCTGCCCGACCACTACACCGGGCCGTGCAGCGAGCTGATGTCGGGCCACGGCCCCGGCACCTCCTGCACCAACGCGCAGCCCGACGCACGCGAGCGGTCCCGGGTCGATCAGCTGTGGCGCAACGGCCTGATGGCGGCGGCCGTCACTCGCCCAGTACCGAAGTACGCGTGAGCGGCAGCCGCAGGGTCTCCCGGAAGGAGAAGAGGACCACCAGCGCCGAGACCACGGCCAGTCCCATCAGATAGAAGCCGGGGGCCAGCGGGCTTCCCACCGCGGTGACCAGCCCGGTGGCGACGAACGGCGCCGTCCCGCCGAACAGGACATAGGCGGCGGTGTAGCCGAGCGCCGAGCCGCTGGCCCGCAGCTGTCCGGGGAACATCTCGGCCATGGCCGGGACGTTGGAGGTGCCGATCACCGCGACCAGCACGGCCAGCACCGCCGTGCCCACGAGCGCCCCGGCGATCCCGGTGCCGATCAGCCAGAAGACGGGCAGGGTGGCGACGGCGAAGCCGCCGCAGGCGGCCAGCAGCATCGGCCTGCGCCCGTAGCGGTCGCTGGCGGCTGCCATGAGGGGGCAGGCCGCGCTGTAGGCGAGCATGGACACGAAGCCGACCAGCATGGCCTGCGACTTGGTGTAGCCGACCTCCTCCGACATGTAGGCGATCATGTAGCTGCTCATGAGGTAGTAGCCGACCGCGTTGGTGATGCTGTAGCCGAAGAGCGTCAGCACCTGCTTGCGGCAGACCCGCCACGCCTCCCGCAGCGGCGCCTCCTGCACGGCCTCCCGCTGCTCCATCGCGCGGAAGACCGGAGTGTCCTCGATCCGGCTGCGCAGGTAGAGACCGATGAGGCCGAGCGGCCCGGCCAGCAGGAAGGGCACCCGCCAGCCCCAGCTGTTGAGCGCGCTCTCATCGAGCGTCGAGGTGATCACCAGCCCGGTCAGCGCGCCCGCCACCGAGGCCAGTCCGACGGTCAGCGGCACGACGCTCGCGTAACGGGCCCGACGCCCCTCGGGTGCGTACTCCATGATGAAGGCGGAGGCTCCGGTGTACTCGCCGCCGGTGGAGAAGCCCTGTACGGCGCGCAGGCAGAAGAGCAGGACGGGCGCGACGATGCCGAGCGTCGCGTAACTGGGCAGCAGGCCGATCAGCAGCGTCGAGCCGCTCATGCACAGCACGCTCAGCGCGAGCATGCGGTTGCGTCCGATCCGGTCACCGTAGCGGCCGAAGAAGGCGGCGCCGATCGGGCGGGCGATGAAGCCGCCGGCGAAGACGGCCCAGGTGGCCAGGAGGGCAGCGGTCTTGTCGTACTGCGGGAAGAACAGGCTCGCGATGGTGGCGGACATGATGGCGTAGGCGCCGGAGTCGAACCACTCGACGAAGTTGCCGACGGCCGTCGCGAGGGCGACCTTGCGCCGTACGCGGGGTGCGTGGGCGTCACCGGGACGCGTGCCGCCGCCGGACGCTCCGGCTCCTTCGCGGAGCGGTCCGGAGCCTTCGCCGCTGGGCGAGGCGGGCACGGGGAGTGTGCTGTCTGTCGTCACCTGGGCCCGTCCTTCGTGCTCGTGCTCGTGCTCGGTGTGCCCGTGCCCGTGCCGGTACCGGACGCGCCGGAAGTGGCCGCTTCCAGGTCGCGGGCGCGCAGGGCGGCTCGCTGGATCTTCCCGGTGGCCGAGCGCGGGAGTTCGTCGGTGAACTCGATCAGCCGCGGGTAGGCGAAGCGGGAATGCGCCGCGCGGGCGAAGGCCGACAGCTCCCGGGCCAGCTCGTCGCCCGGCTCGTGGCCGGGGGCCAGCTCGATCCACGCCTTGACGGCCTGGCCGCGCACCGGATCGGGGACGCCCACCACTCCGGCGTCGGCGACGGCGGGGTGTCCGCGCAGTGCGGCCTCCACTTCGTAGGGTCCGACTCGGTATCCGGACGTCTTGATGACGTCATCGGTGCGGCCGAGGAACCAGAAGTACCCGTCCTCGTCCATGACGGCCTGGTCCTTGGTGCGGTACCAGGTGGCACCGAAGTTCTCGGCCGACGCCTCGGGGCGGTTCCAGTAGCCGAGCGGGAACTGTGGGTTGGAGCCGGCCCGCAGGCAGATCTCCCCCGGCGCTCCCGCGGGCACCTCGCGGTCGTCCTCGTCCAGCAGGGCGACGTCCCAGCCGGGCAGCGGGCGGCCCATGGAGCCGGGCTTGACCGGTACGCCGGGGAAGTTGCCGAGCAAGGGGTAGGACTCGGTGGATCCGTAGTAGTCCAGCGGGGTCACGCCGAACTGGCCCTGGAACCATTCGATGAGGTCGGGGGTGAGCGGCTCGTTCGAGCAGCACACCACCCGCAGCGACTGCGGATACCGCGTCCCCGCGTCCGGGACGTCCTGCATCATCTTACGGAGGAACGTGGGGTTGACCAGGGCCGTTGTGACCTTGTTACGGGACATCGCCGCGAGCAGCGCGGCCGGGTCGAAGCCCCCTGCCGGGCGGTGGACGAGGTGGACGGCGCCCGCGCGCAGCGGGCCCATGAGCTTGGCCATGGACCAGGCCCAGTCCCCCGCGCCGTAGAACACGTCCCCGGGCCGCAGGTCGTGGCAGTAGCGGAACTCGTTGTGCCCGAGCAGGGTGCGGTGCGCGTGCACGATGCCCTTGGCCGGGCCGGTCGTCCCGGACGTGTAGAAGATCAGGGCGGGATCGTCGGGCGCCGTGCGGGCGGTGTCGAACTCGGGGGGCAGCGCGCCGATCGCCGGGTCGTCCACATCGACCACGGTGCCGCCGAAGCCCTCCGCCCGGTCCAGCGCCGCGCTCTCGGTGACCAGCACGGTGGCGCCGGAGTCGGCCAGCCGGTAGCGGATGGGCTCGTCGGCCCACAGCAGCGACATGGTCACGAGGACGGCGCCGGTGCGCAGGACACCCAGGTAGGTGGCGGGGGTGTCGGGGCGCTGGGGCAGCAGCACGGCCACCCGGTCGCCCTTGCGCACGCCCAGCGCGTGCAGGTGTGCGGCCACCTGCCGGGAGCGGTCCTGTATCCGCTGCCAGCGCACCTCTTCACGGTGTCCGGTGTGATCCTCGAAGATCAGGGCGAGCTTGTCGCCGGGATGCCGGTCGGCGACATCGGCGGCCATGTTGTACCGCTCGGGGACGACCCACCGGTGCTCCGCCACGAGACGGCGGTACGCGTCCTCCTCGTCGGAGACCGCGTCGGCGGGCGTGACGCTGGTGGTCATGAGGTTCCTCCTGGTGGAACGGGTGCGGTGGCGGGGGCGTGCGGGCGCACAGGTGTACGAGCACAGGGGCCTGCGGCGTTCCGGCGTACGTCGTGCACGGACCGACAGCCGGTCGGGAGACCGGAAGGCCGGGAGGCGGGGAGACCGGGCTGCCGGGGCCGGTTCAGCGGCGGCGGCCGGCGAGGAAGCGGGCCATCTCGCGCTGCGGCTCCCCCGTCGCGTAGGCGGCGGTGTGCACCTTCTTGGCCGCCTCGATCGCCTCGTCGAGCCCCGCGTCGTCCAGTTCGCGCAGGCGGCCCTTGGTCAGTGCGACGGCGCCGGGCGGAAGTTCCGCGAGGCGCGCCGCCTCGGCCAGCGCCTCGCTCCTGACCTGTTCCGGCTCCACCAGGCGGGAGAGCAGCCCGAGCCGGTGTGCCTCGGCGGCGTCCACGAGGCGGCCCGTGAGGGCGAACTCGGCGGTCTTCGCGCGGCCGAGGATGCCGCGCATGGCCCAGATGCCGGTGATGCTGGGGATACCGGAGAGCACCTCCGGTTGGCCCATCCGGACGCCTTCGTGGCCGATACGGAGGTCGGCGAGGAGCGCGAACTGGAAGCCGGACCCGGCCGCGACCCCGTTGACGGCGGCGATGACCGGCTTGTCCAGGCCGCGGACCGTGCGGAAGAGGCGGCCGAAGTCGTCGATCCACGCTTCGGCCGCGGCATGGTCGTCCGGGTCGATGGCGGCCGTCTCCGCCAGGTCCTGGCCCGCGCAGAACGCACGTCCCGCGCCGGTGAGCACGACGGCACGGCACTGCTCGTCGGCACCCGCCTCATCGAGCGCCGCGACCAGCTTGTCGCGCATGCCGGAGGTCCAGGCGTTCAGCTTGTCGGGCCGGTTGAGGGTCACCTCGGCGACATGGACCTCGCTGTCGGCCGCCGCGACGTGATGGCGGGCGACGAGCACGGTGGGGGTATCGGTCATGGGGGCATGCCTTTCTGTACGCGGGGCCCGGGCACTCCGCACGCAGCGGCGGAGCACTCCGGGCACTGGCAGCGGGCCGGCTCCGTACGCGGGGGCCGCTCCGTACACGGGGGTCGCTCCGCACGCGGGGCGCAGTACCGCATGGGCTGCGCACGGGGGAGCGGCGGCAGGGAACTGCCGAACTGCCGCGAGCGTGCGCGGGAACAGGGGTTACGGGAGAGTGAGCGCCGGTGGGCTTCCCGTCAGCAGCCATGCAAACAGCCGCGCATGTGATCCGGCTAACACCAATCGGGACTGTCCGCGATATCGCAGCGATATGGTGCGCGCATGGAGCTTCGTCACCTGCGCTACTTCGCCGTACTGGCGGAGGAGCTGCACTTCGGCAGGGCGGCGCAGCGGTTGCACATGGCCCAGCCGCCGCTGTCGCAGCGGATCCGGGACCTGGAGAACGAGCTGGGCGTCCGCCTTTTCGACCGCACCCGGCCCAGGGTCCAGCTCACCGAGGCCGGTGCGCTGCTCCTTGAGCACGTAAGGCCCGTGCTGGCCGGAGTGGACAGCGCGCGGGAGGCCATGCGGCGGGTCAGGCCCGGCGAGGCGGGCGTACTGCGGGTCGGCGTCCCGCCGGACACGGGGCCGCCCGTGCTGCCGACGCTGACCGCCGGCTTCGCACGCCGCGTGCCCGATGTACTGATCGACTTGCACGAGCTGACGACCGACGAGCAGTTGGTCCGGCTGCGCGAGGGCGAGCTGGACGCCGGGGTGGTACGCCACCCGGGGACACGGTGGGCCTGGAGTCGGGCCCGGTGGCGCGCCGGGAACTGGGCGTCGTCCTGCGCGGCGACCACCCCGCGGCGCGGGACGGCGGCGCGGTCCGGCTGCGCGATCTGGACGGGGCGTCACTGGTGATCTTCCCGCGCGCGATGGCGCCCCGCCTCTACGACCACATGCTGCTCATCTGCCGGGACGAGGGCCTGCTGCCCGGCTCGATCCGGCACGCGCGCAACCCCCACTTCGTGCACGGGCTGGTCCTCGCGGGGCGCGGCGTCCACCTGAACGAGCCCCCGGCGACGCCGCTGCCCGACGGCCTGGTGTGGCGCCCGCTGGAGGGGGCCGCGCTGGCGTGGCAGACCTCGGTGGTGTGGGTGCCGACCCGCCACAACGAGGCGATCGTCGCGTTCGTCGAGGCGGTGTCGGAGGGTCTCGCCGCAGCCGGCCACCGCCTCGCGCCGGACGTCCAACGCGGCCGACGCCCCGCGTGAACGGCCCACACCCCCATGGCGGCCGACCCACACCCCACGGCGGACGGCCAACACCCCGCGCCGTGCTCGCCGCCTCCCGTGACCTGACGCCGCGTCACCTTCCTTGCGCACAGGGGCAGTCCATGCCCGATCGGCGGGACAGGGCAGGACCGGCAGCCGGCCACGGACAACGCCCCCGGCCTGCGATGACCCGCCTCACCCCACGGGGCGGGGCCGACAGGGCACCGGACAACGCCCGCGGGTCACAATGAGGTGTGATGGAGAACGACGCCCCGCACCCGCAGGCCCCCGGTCCGCAGCACTCGTCCCCGCAGGTCCCGGACCCCGAGGTCGCAGATCCCCGGGTCTCACCACCGCGGGTCTCACCACCGCGGGTCTCACACCCCGGGGTCGCAGACCCGCGGGACCCGTATCTGTGGCTGGAAGAGGTCGAGAGCGAGGCCGCGCTCGCCTGGGTGGGCGAGCGGAACGCGGAGACCCTCGCCGAGCTGACCGCCGATCCCGGGTTCGAGGCGCTGGAGAGCGCGGCGCGCGAGGTCCTGGGCGACCCCGCGCGCATCCCGTACGTCGTGCGCCGAGGCCCGCACCTCTACAACTTCTGGCGCGACGCCGATCACGTCAGAGGGGTGTGGCGGCGCACCACCCTCGACCAGTACCGCGCAGCGGAGCCGCGCTGGGAGACGGTGCTCGATGTGGACGCCCTGGCCGCGGCCGAGGACGTGCCCTGGGTGTGGGCGGGCGCGGCGGTGCTGCGGCCGGGCCTGCGGCGGGCCCTGGTGAAGCTCTCCCGGGACGGCGCCGACGCCACCGTGGTGCGGGAGTTCGACATCGAGGAGCGCACGTTCGTGCCGGACGGCTTCCAATTGCCGGAGGCAAAGAGCGCGGTGAGCTGGATCGACGAGGACCATCTCTTCGTCGGCACCGACACCGGCCCAGGGTCGCTCACCGCCGCCGGCTACCCGCGCACCGTGCGCCGCTGGCGGCGCGGCACCCCGCTCGCCGAGGCGCCCCTCGTCTTCGAAGGCGCGCACGAGGATGTGTCCGTCACCGCCTGGCACGACTCCACCCCGGGATTCGCGCGCGATCTGGCCGTCCGCCAGCTGGACTTCTGGCACAGCGAGCACTTCCTGCTCAGCACGGGCGCGCCTGCGGATCCCGTACCGGACGCCGCGCGGGAGACCGAACCGGACGCCGCGCGGGAGGCCACAGCGGACGCCTCGCCGTACGCCGTTGAAGACGACGACGCCCCGGGGCCCGTCCGCCCCGTACGGATCGAGGTGCCCGAGGACGCCTTGGCCGAGGTCCACCGGGAGTGGCTGCTGGTCACCTTGCGCTCGCCCTGGCTGGAGCGGCCCGCCGGGGCGCTGCTGGCCTTCGGCCTCGACGCCTTCTTGCGGGGCGAGCGGGCGCACGAGGTGCTGTTCGCCCCGGACGCGCACACCGTACTGGACGGCTACGCCGTCACCCGGCGCCACCTCGTCCTGGAAACCCTCACCGACGTCTCCTCCCGGCTCCACCTGCTCACCCCACCGGCCGACGGAGAAGAAGGCGGCTGGTCGCGCAGTCCGCTGGGCGAGGTACCGCCGCTGTCCACCGCTTCGGTGCTGGCCACCTCCCCGGACGAGGAGGGCGAGAGCGCGGAGGAGATCCTCTTCGACGTCAGCGGCTTCCTTCAGCCCTCCGCGCTGCGCCGCGCCGTGGCCGGTACGCCCGGCGTGGAGACGCTGAAGCGGGCCCCGGCCCGCTTCTCCACCGAGGGGCTGTGCGTACGGCAGCACTTCGCGGAGTCGGCGGACGGCACCCGTGTGCCGTATTTCGTGGTCGGGCCGGAGCGGCAGGAGGGGCCGGTCCCGACGCTGCTGTACGGCTACGGCGGCTTCGAGGTGTCGCTCACCCCCTCCCACTCGGCGGTGACCGGCCGGACATGGCTGGAGCGGGGCGGCGCCTACGTGGTGGCGAACATCCGTGGCGGCGCCGAGTACGGGCCCGACTGGCACCGGGCGGCCCTCGGCCCCCACCGGGAGCGCGCCTTCGAGGATTTCGCCGCCGTCGCACGGGACTTGGCCGCGCGCGGCATCACGACGCCGCAGCGGCTCGGCATCAGCGGCGGCAGCAACGGGGGGCTGCTGATGGGCGTCATGCTCACCCGTCACCCCGAACTGTTCGGCTCGGTGGTCGCCGAGGTGCCGCTGCTGGACATGCTGCGCTTCCACCGGCTCTTGGCGGGTGCCTCCTGGGTGGCCGAGTACGGCGATCCCGAGGACCCCGAGGAGCGGGCGCACCTGCTGCGCTGGTCGCCGTACCACCACCTCGACGCCGGCCGCGCCTGCCCGCCGCTGCTGCTGACGACCTCCACCCGCGACGACCGGGTCCACCCGGGGCATGCCCGGAAGATGGCTGCCCGCATGCGCGAACTGGGCTTGCCCGTCCGCTACTTCGAGAACACCGGCGGCGGCCACGCGGGCGCCGCCGATCACAAGCAGGCCGCGTTCGTCGAAGCCCTGGTCCACACCTTCTTGTGGCGCACGCTGAGCGAGGAGGGTCACGTCCCGAAGCCCGCCGCCTGACCCTCGCACCCCGTACTGCTCCCTGCGGTGCCCCGAGGTCCCCGGCGCCCCGACGTACCCCGGTGTCGTCGGCGGCGGAAGGAGGCGAAAAGTTTCTGCGGATCGCCGTGAACTTTCCCGCCGGACCCGCCATCGAACTGTATGTACGACCCGATGACGGGGGAAGCAACAGCAGGGAGCAGCGTCACCATGACACAGCACCACGACGACATGATCACCGAGCAGCGGGCCGGAGTGGCACACGCCAGTGCTCACTCACGGCGCAAGGCAGCCCGTGTCGCCGGAGCCGCCACGGCGGTGCTGGCGGCGGGGGCCCTGCTGGTCGGCTGCGGCGGCAAGGACAGCAACGCCTCCGGCCCCCAGCGGACGGGCGGCGACGCAGCCCCTGTGGGGTCCGCGCACAAGACGCAGGGCGGCGACTCGCAGCACGCCGGCGAGTCGAAGGAGGCCAACTCGCTGACCGCCAAGAGCGGCACCTCCAGCGCCAACTTCGGCTCCAGCAAGGCCGGCAGCTGCACGACGCAGGACCTGAAGGCGGCCATCGGCCCGAACCACCCCGGCGCCGGGCAGGAGAACTTCGCGCTGGTCCTCACCAACAAGTCCGGCAAGTCCTGCACCGTACGCGGCTACCCTGGCTTCGCCTTCCTCAACGCCGATGACGAGCAGGTCTCCGTGGACCCGGAGCGCGATGGCACCAGCCACGCCCGTTCCATCAAGCTGGGCGCCGGGAAGAGCGCCTGGGCGCCCCTCTCCTTCACCAATCCCGAGATGACGGGCGTGCCCACCGTCACCCCCAAGACAGCGCTGATCACCCCGCCCGACCAGCGCGCCTCCCTCCGGGTGGCGTGGAAGGGCGGACCGGTCTCCGCCACCGGCAAGGCGTCCGTACCGAAGATCGGCACCCTCAGCCCCGGCACCGGCGACTGACCGCCCCGGCGCCCAACCGGCACCGTGGCCGACCACCCGGTGCCCGACGGGCAGGGCCCCTCCCCCGCGCGGGCACACGCGACGGTGACGACCAGCGTCCGTCCGGCCACCGACCGAACCACCCGGCCGCACGAACGCCCACCGCCGCACCGCCCCGGAGGACGGCGGGCCCTGCCGCCCCCGCGCACACACCTGCCGCCGGCCCGACCTGACGGGCGGAGGCCGGGCCCCGGGTGTGTGCGCGGGGGGCTCAGTCAGAGCGCGGCCGGCAACCCCGTGCGGCACCCGGAACGCGTCTCCTCCCCCGTACGAGACGACCCCGGTTACCGCCCGGCCGCGCTCGACCCGACCCGGCCTCTCATCGAGAGGCCGGGTCTCTTCGTCGGGAACTCCCGGGAGCCCTCTGGGCGAGGCGAGAGCCCTCTGGGCAAGGAGAGCCCGCCTCCCGTGCCCGGCCCCGAAGTCAGACTCGCACGCCGAAGCCCTCCCCTCAGACCCCCGCCCCCGCCGGCGCGGGCAGCGCCTCGTGCTCCTCGGAGTCGGGTGCGCCGTGGCGGGCAGACGGGATGACGGTCGCGATGGCGGCGGCGACCAGGGCGACGCCGCAGCCGATGAGCAGTCCGGTGCGGAAGCCGTTTTCGGAGGTGAAGGTGTGGCCGCCTGTGGTGGTGGTCAGCTGGGCGAGGACGACGCCGATGA